>JANQEN010000261.1 GCA_028278335.1 Chitinivibrionales bacterium
ATAAAGTAAATCTAGTAAATCCTTGCATGTTTTTCAGGCTTTTTTATGACCTTGAGTATTTTATTTCAATACCTTAAGATATTTATAAGGATCGACTAATTATGTCCTATGTTGTGTTGCGGTATAACTGTTTCTATAAGAGTTTTGTCAAAAATCATGAGACAAAACTTTTAAGAAACAGTATATCTAAAAATGCTTAAAATACAGAGATTACCACTTAATATTTTTTAACAACAACTCCCTAGTGAGACAAAATTAGAATTTATTTGCTATTATAACCTCATCCCCTAACCCCTTCTCCTATCAGAGAAGGGGAAAAAATCAAAATGAATGCACAAAGATCAGTACTAAAAATGAGCAAAGGGAATCCCACAGAATCCCCTTTGTATTATTAAATTAAGCTTTTATCTTTTGCGCGAGGGATGTGCAAGGTGCACAGCAGTGTTTTGGCGCAGCCAAAATACCGGAGTGAACGCGAAGCCTGGAGCAGCCCGACCTGAGCATTGCGAAGGGCGCGCCCAAAAAAACACTTATACCCTAAATTTATATAAAATCACAGTTTTCCTTCATAACGACATCAATAGGGCACTGCACATCACGTTCGGGGGTCTGTTTTAGTACACAGTAGTTGTACAGAGCATAGATCCCTTGGTACCCCTGTATTTCCGATCGTTGGCTGATTATAAAGGCAGCAGAATCGTCCTTAAGGTAGTCCTTGTTTCGCTTGTTAAGGTCGTAGCCAATAATCTGCACATCGCCCTTGAGGTCCTTTTGTGCAATGGAATCGGCAAAGTGCGCCAGGTGACCACCTGCTAAATAGAGTCCCTTGAATTTTTTTTCAAAGCGGGAACTCATCAGAGAAATCAGACGATCGCTCTCCTCACGGTTATTGATGCTCTCCAAGTCGAATACTTCCGCTGAATACTGAGGATAATCTCGTAAATAGGTTAGAAATCCCCGAATCCGCTCTTCAATGAAATAGTACTTTGGCACGACCCGCACAATGGCAATCTTACCATGTTGCGGCAGAAGCATCTTCATAAGGCGCGCTGATACCACACCACTCTGAAAAGGTTCCTGGCCAATACTGGAGATGTAATTAGAATCGACAATCTTTGAGTCAATAAACACAAAGGGAAGCGATTGAGGAATCTCCTTTAAAAACTCCTCGGACTTTTCCGACAGAAGCGGTGCAATAACCAATCCGTCCAGGTTCTCCCGTAATGCACGCTTTCCGACTGTTATGAAATCCTGCTCAGAAGTCCGATCGTAGTGAAAATAGACAACCTGTACTTTGTACCCTTCAAGTTCTTCCTGCGCCTTGTCAATCCCGGTAACATGCAACTGCCAAAACTCATTGTCTTGATAGGCATGGGGCATTAAAACGCCAAAGGTGAAGGTCTTCCTTAACTTTAGGGTGCTTGCAAAAATGTTTGTTTTGTAATTGAGCTCTTTGATAATCTGCCGAACCCGATCCTCGGTCTCCTCTGCCACACGCCCCCGATTGTGCAGCACTCGGTCAACAGTACCAATAGAAACCTTAGCTCGCTGAGCGATCTCCTTGATAGATGACATATACACTTCTTTTTGAAAGATGAGTGTGCTACTATACTAACAGTGCTAATATATGTTTTTGGTGTCTGTGCACAAAAATTTTAGGTTATGTTTACGAAAACGTTTTCCCTACAGGCCACTTTTCAATAATTAGCAACGTACACATAATAAATATGCTGAGACCCGCTAAATCATTGAAACGATTAATACTTATTTATCGTAATTTTTCGGTCTACAATTACGTTTTTCAATTATTTTGTTAGAAACAAATATTTGTATTTTCACGCGATGCAGGCACATAATTATGCAAACAATCGACATAGTAGTCCTTATAAGTTACCTGACACTGCTCATAATAATCGGCATAAAACTGGCTCAAAAACAGAAAAATAGTAGGGATTTTTTCCTCGGTGGACGGGCCATGCCCTGGTTGGCTGTGGGCATGAGCATGTATGCCTCCCTTACCAGTGCAGTCACCTATCTTGGACTTCCTGCAGCCTCATACTCGGAGAACTGTGCTCTTATTATGGTGGCCTTTGTCTCTCCCCTATTAGTACCCTTTTTAATAACCATTTTTTATCCCGTTTATATTAAGGCAGGCATTACTACTTCCTATGAATATATTCGCCTCCGTTTTGGACAGCCTGCACGTCTTGCTGTTTCAGGCCTGTTTCTCCTTTCAAGGCTAGGCTGGCTTAGTACAGTAATCTATGCACCAGCTCTGGCCCTCTCCATTGCCACGGGCATGCCCCTGTGGAGCACGATCCTCATTCTGGGAACACTGGCAACACTCTATACTGTTCTTGGTGGACTGCCCGCTGTTATCTGGACTGATGTACCCCAATTCTGCATTATGATTGGCGGCGCTTTCTGGGTTGCTCTCACTCTTATCACTAAAATAGATGGCGGTATTGCACAGATCTTTGCCACAGCCCAGGCTCAGGGCAATCTGGCTGTTGTCCAGTGGGATTTAAGTCTCTTTACCATGAGCGGCGTCGTAGTTATCATCACCTTTTTGCTTCAGATGATGCAGGATTATGGCACAGACCAAGTAACCGTACAACGCCTTATGTCAATTGGATCTATGCGTGGTATTCGCAAGGCGATTTACTTTAATGCAGCTACCGACTTTGTGGTTATTAGCCTGCTTCTCTTTATTGGACTGGGATTACTTACCTTTTACACCCAATCTCCCAATGCACTGGGCTCTGGAATAAAAGGTGATAGTGTGTTTCCCTATTTTATAATTCATGCACTGCCTACTGGTATAACAGGCATTATGCTTGCCGCGATTTTTGCTGCTGCCATGTCAAGTATGGACTCGGGCATTAACTCCTGTGCCACAGTCATTCTCTTTGATTTTATCAAACCCCTTTCTAAAAAGAATCGAACTGAAAAGCAGGAACTCTTTTTAGGACGCCTGTTAACACTGCTCTTAGGCATTGCTGCCATTGGCATTGCCTTTATCACCTCCTCCATCGGCCACTTGATAAAAGCATACACCACCTTCATCAGTCTCTTTGGTGCACCCATTCTTACGATCTTTCTCTTAGGTATGCTCTCTAAGCGAGTTACCTTTTTAGGATGGATTATTGGTTGCCTTGTGTCAATTCCGGCAACACTCTGGTTGCAACTGAGTGTAAAAGCCCACTGGGTTTACTATTTTCCCTTTTCTTTTTTAGTCTGTTTTGCGGTTACTTTAACTTGTAGCTTTATTTTTAAAGCCTCAAATAATAACTAATTTCATTTATTTAATTATTTTGGGTGTTCCCCCGCTATCGCGGGGTCGCCGTGGCTCCGGGCTCGGCTCATCCGCCTCGGTCTGGCCAAAGGCCAGACTAAACCCTCCACCTGGCTAACACAAAAGATAAAACCCAGTCAAAAAAACATAAGTTTTTAGATGGGACATCAACACAGAGCTCCAAGCTTTTGGTTTTTTCCCCTTCAATCGCACCGTATAGATATTTGGGATAAGCGAAGATCTGTTCGAGCCCAAAGGGCGAGTTATCGAAGCGCCAAATATCTATGCGATAAGTGCGATTGCGGGGCGGCTTCTTTTGGTTACTTTTCTGTGCTGCAGCAGAAAAGTAACTCAGCTGTCGGGCTGAGTCCCGACGATCTTTACTCTAGGCTGATTGCGAGTAATCTAATGCTCATTACACCTTTGATTTATGATTAAATAGCCTCTTTTTCTTTTTGCTTTACTATAGTCCAAATAGCATTTTAAGAGTATAAATTCATCAAATGAAGACTATGTTAACAGCACACCATTTTCTGTAGGAAAATAAAAGTACACTATGAAAATTAATTTCGAAGTCGCAAATAGTAAACTGGTGTTTAACAATTCAATGTTTGGTAAAGAACGCTTATTTGTAGACGGTCGTCTGGTGTCTGAAAAACGGTGTCTTGGGAGAAAATCTTTTCACGATTTTATCATTGATCAACAGGAGTATCAACTTGAAATTCAGGCAAAGTGGTTTCCGCCACAAATACACCTCACTCTTTACAAAGGAGCTGAAGTTGTTCATGATCAATGGTACACGAAGCAGGGAAAAGTAATAGATTCAGATCAATTACATGTTCCGAAGTTTGGATGGATATTTGCTGCCATCTGTGGAGTTATTCCTGTTTTATCCGGTGGTGGTGCTGTCCCTACAGGAATTGGTTTAGGAGGTGCATTTGGTTGTATAGCCACAGCTCGAAATAGTACTCAATCAAGAGGTAGGAGAATTGGTGTATGCATTGCAATATCTTCTGCTTGTTGGATTGGTATAATCGTTTTCATTCTAGTCATAGGAGGTGTCCAAGGTTACTTTGGATTAATGCCTTGGTCTGTAGATCAACTCACAAAAGCAGCTAATGAAGTGAATAAGAAATGCCCTATGACAATTGATGCTGACACACGATTAGAAAATGTTAAAGTAGTCAAAGATACATTTAGTTATAACTATACTCTGGTCAATTATACCGTAGAGGAAATCGATCCAATTAAATTTAAGTCGATTTTAATGCCTAATCTAAAAATAGACGCATGTAGGAATAATCAATTGCGCTTATTTATGAAAAATGGAGTAACAGTAAGATATCGGTATATGAGCAAAGAAGGGAATTTGGTTACAGACATCAATGTATGCAACGATGACTGTAATAATTAACAAAATAATATAATAATAATAAAAGAGCCCTTCTATCGAAGGGCTCTTTGAATCACAGCAATATGTGCAGAGCTTACGCTGCTTGCTCAGTTCCATTGTCAGTTACATCCCTCTCCTCTGCATTATGGTTATCAGTTTCACTTCTTTTTGTTTTACCCATGCGAGCCAGGGTATTCACATCCTCGATGATCTCGTTGATTGTCTTTACCATGGATATATAGATACCCTTATGTAAATGTGCATTTATGGCAATGTGGTCACAAAAATGCTCCAGGCTTTCAAAGAGCTTTTTAGAGGCCTTAGTAATAGTGATATCCTTTTTATGGTGCTCGGTTGCCACTTTGGTCGTGTAGGTTTTAGAGAATTGAGTTTGCAACTCTGTTAGTCTGTCAATTGCCTTTTCCAAACCCAGATACTTTATCAACTCCCGGTTCTTCTTCTTTTTACACTGCAAAAGAATCTCCTTTACAGCCCGACTTCCACCAGCATAGGTTGATATGCGATGCGTTCTTAAGGCATGCTGCAATTCCAACTCCAATGTTTTAGCTGCTGCCATAGCTCTTGTGTCAAGGGCATTGAACTTTTGAGCCTTAATAATCTTATGGATGAAGGTAATCATCAAGGTTCGCTCCGAAACAACGTTCCTTAGCTTTGGGGTGTAGGGACTTGTTCTTGTTAAGCCAGCAAAGGCATCCTGGAGGACAACATTATTGACTTTAACATTATTTAGTAAGATCATACCATCCTTGTCATCTGTCAAAATGGGATAGCAGTAATCATACACACGGTCAGCAATGGTGGTGCGCTCATTGTTGCCGATCACACTAGAGAAGAGCGGTAATAATTTTTGCTCGCTCATAAGTCTCTCCTTATGTTAAAAGTTAAACATTTGGTAGACTTATGCTTCAATAAAGAGAAAGGCGCCTCGCTAGTTATTACAACATAGTCCGTAATTGTATAGCTAAAAAACTTCTCTTTGCTTTATCATGATGTTCTACATAGATTACGGATACCTGAAATTATTTATTGTATTTTTTTTTTATTTTTTTTTATAATAAATTAATTCAATATTTTTTGATCCTTTTTTAGAATCTTTCGGGGGGATAAAATCCCCCCACCTCAATCTTCCCTCACACTCTTTAACTGCTTGCATCCCCAAGAGCTGTTTCACCTATACGGTGAACCAGCTCCTGAGGGCAAGCAGATAACAAAAGTGCTCAGGTGATATTGAGGATTCCCCCTTTTTAATAAAAAACCAATTTGACACTCCGAGAGTATCTCGATGTCAATCTATCACTTGATACGTTTAAAACCCATGCCGTGCCCCGACCGTGAGGGAGCGGATTTATAAGTATATAAAAAGTTGGAAGTTCAAAGTGCCTAAAGTGAGCTAAAGTTAAGAAAACATAACCTATTCCACTCCCCCCCTTAGCAGCCGAAGACAATAAACCTTATTCAGCGCTGGAAGCGCGACATAAAAAACTACGACTTTGCATGGAGCTATCAAAAAGTGTCTGAATCAGGATGGTCACGATAAAAGGATACACAGGACAATTAAAAAGCATAGCCTGCACATTATCTGTATATCCAGCCATTCCTTCCATCCGACAAATCCTGATTCTGACAATGGACTATTAACAACCTTCAAACAAGTATCAAACCAAAGCTTGTAGAGCTTTTATTATTGTAGTTAAAACACAAAACCATAACGCCTATCCCTGGAGGGGATACATTATATGCACTCTCTACAAGGGTGGGATTCTTTTGTGTCTTTTATCTACTATAATAATAAAGGCCCTACATTCATCATGACCATACCGTATAAAGGTTTCAACAATATCAAAAATAATTGTCATATGCCAATACAGTGTCACGGTGTAGCATGCTCTGCCCCAACCAGTCTCTTTTTGTAACAAGCTATTCAGTCTCTATTTATAATTGCAAACACATAGAGCAGTAAAATTGGGGGGTAGCCAGAGATCCGGCTAAGTATCCCATTACAACAAGTTGTATTTCAGCGGGTTGAGCGAATAGTGAAAACCGTGGGAATATTACTTGTTGTTTTGGGATACTTAGCTTAGCTCTGGCGAGGGGGATCTCCCCCACCCAATAAATCAATTTTCTACTTATATTTACAAATCTCCCGTGACCCTTGATTTTATGCCTGTTGCAGCTTTGCAGCGGCTCATCTCACGGCTGAATCACTAGATGCAGTTTTGCAGCGCCTGATTTAGCCGCAATTTTGCTAGTTGCAGCACTTGCAACACCTCATTTTACGGCTTTAGTGTGAGTTGTAAACCTGACATCGGGTAATTTTAACGCGTTTTTTGTAAGTGCAGAAAAAAAACTCATAATTTTATGCCTTTTTCAGGGTCTGCAAAGTTGCATCTAGTCATCGAGCGGCTGAATGAGACGATGCAAGTTTGCAGAGCCCGATTAAACGGTGGAATTAACTGTTGTAGTTTTACATCTCCTCATTCTGCGATGAATTCTGGTGATGCAACTCTGCAGAAGGTAATCATATCGCTTTATTCTAAGCTGTAAAATTACATCTAATATAGTCATAGTCTCTTTAATAGAAAATAGAACACAACACTACTTTTATTCAGTAGATGCGGATGTTTTAAAACTACACTCTCTTTTCTGTTGTTTTTATATGAGGATTTATGTATTTAATAGGTGTTAGGGTGCTAAGATTTTTGATAAGATTTAGAAATTAAACAAGTTAAGGCTGTTTGAATTATGTGTGAAAAAGAAGACAAAAAATTCGAACTAGAGTGTAAAAAGTACAAATTAGAATTAAATAAAGCAAAATTTGAAAAGATTAAAATATGCTTTCAAACATTTGCGATAATTGTTGCTGCATTGATAGCAGCTGTGTTTGCATATGTTAATAATAATAAGCAAACCTTAATTCAAAAAAAACAACTGACCATATTAGAATTAAACACTAGTATTGATAGCCTACATGCTAACCTGAAAGATAAAAATTATCAGCTTAATGCAAAAAAATATAGAGAAGAAAAACAATTCAAGTTTATGCAATATCTACTAGACTATATAAAACAAGTCAAGGATCTCAATTTACAAAAATGGATCGAAATCTATAGAATTATTAAACTGCTTTATCCGGAGTATGAAAGAACAACAATTAAAATTATTTCATTAAATTTAGATTTTAATGCAATGAGTCAATTTTTAAATGAAATAAAGGATAGCGTTGACTCCTATAACGCAATGTTATCAAACAATCTATCTTCAACAGACAAATGGATATATTTAGTTAGTCTTAATAATGATTTAAATCGTCTAAATCAATATAGTCAAAGGCTTGGACAATTAAATATTGGTTTTCAAGTAAAAAGTGTTGATGATTTGCGAGATAAAGTGAATTTATCAGAAGTCAAGTCAGACTTATTGTTATTTTGGAACAACTCCAGTACAAATATAATTACTGAAATTAAAAATCATTTCAGACAATTTTACAATATTAATTTAGAAAGTAAATTTATAAACTTAGAGAAATTAAAAAATGAAGTTGAATTCATCGGCTTTATTATCATTACCTAATCAAAGGAGCTGTTATGCAATTTAAGAACCTATTGAATTTGCTTTTTTTATCTGTGCTATCCATTTCTTTAAACTGTCAAAAAGATAATAAAAGTGATACAAAAATTGAAATAAAAAATACAATTAAAAATGAAATTAAAGTTTCAGAGAAAACAAAGGATACAGGCGATTTCGATGAAAATTCTGTTTTAACATTTCCAATAAATGGGTGGAACAAGTGGGGTAACATTGCAGTTAAAGATACAAACAATTCAATTCTCATAAATGGTGATTTTCAGTCGGCTGCAGGTTATGTCTATGAATCGAAAAGCATTAGATATGGAGGATATTTATTAAATATTAGCATTAAAGGTACCGACAGATGTAAGTTACATTACAATCAGATATTTAAATTAGAAATTGATGGTGATGCTCTAAGACCAAATCAAATTAACAAAGAATGCCCAAATGACCCAGATTTTATTTGTGGTGGCGATGGTACAGTGTCCTTTAATTTACCTAAAAACTTTAACAAAATTCAATTTGTATTCTGGAATGCTAAACTTGAGAACTTGTTGATTAGTGGTCAATTGATTAAAAAAGAATAAATTAAACGTACTTTTTTCTTGGGGAACACTATACTTCAAATTTGGCAAAGAGTGTGATATGGCTCGAAGTGATTTACTTGCTAAACATGGTGGTAAATCTATTTTTGATGAAGAGGTAACCGCAATCTTCGTTTTATGTCCAAAAAAATCTGCTGAAATACAAATTGGAAATTGGAGAGAGAAAAACGAAAACTATTTGCAATTTACAATATTTAGCTTTGAAGATTCTTTTTTTAAAAAACGATTTAAAACAATGAATTTCTATAATCAAAAATATAAAGAACTAAAAGGAAGACTTGCTCCTCAATTATTTTTTGCTAGAAAGTTTACCCAAGCATATTTAGATGAGTGGATGGCTAATCATTGAAGAGCATGCTTTATAATATGTTTTTATTCCACAGTTGACAAAGCAATAATCAAACATAATCACAAAGTAAAAGATAGTCTTTAAAGAAATCCATAGAAAGGGTTCAACATGAGTCAAAGCGAAAATGAAATACCACAAAGCTTAAAGGAGTATAAGCAGTTTTTAGAAGGGCGAACTCTCTCAGAGCTAAAAGAACTATACAGAGATATGGATAAATCGACGGACAGTGAAAGAGCCAATTTTCTAAAGCAGCACATTGAGACCATTGAAGTTGGCCAAGCCTTGGAGCCTGATGCTTTATCATCGGAGTCCTCTGCTGATGTTAGCCGTATTACCAATGAAGAAATTTTGGAACATATTCGTAAACCTTCAGAAAAGCAATCTTCAATTGGTAATAACCTAATCTTGCTCATAGTATCGTTAATGATATTTGCAGGAGCCGGGTTGTTTGAATGGAAACCAATTGACCTTGGTATCATCATTATTGTGCTTTTAATCCATGAGCTTGGTCACCTACTTGCCATGAAGGCATTTAAATACAAAGACGTTAAAATGTTCTTTCTTCCCTTAGTCGGAGCTGCTGTTTCTGGGAAAGAGGGAACACCATATGAATCTCGAAAAGCATTAGTGTCTTTACTTGGCCCTTTTCCTGGTATTCTGATTGGGATAGGGCTTGCCATTTGGTACAGTTTTACAAAAGAGACTTTACTCTTTCAAGCATCAACTATGTTTGTTTTTATAAATGCATTTAATTTACTCCCCTTGTACCCCTTAGATGGAGGTCGATTTTTAGATGCAATTCTTTTCTCCAGAAACTTCACTGTTGAAGCTATTTTCAAAGTTATCACCTCTCTCCTTCTAGCTTTGCTTGCCATATCAATTGAGGCATGGCTCTTACTTATTCTACCAGTTACTATTCTACTGTCCCTTCATCATTCTTTTCATGCTTCGAAGGCAGCAAAATATGTGCGCTCAAATTTAGGTCTGGAGATCACACCCGACCTTTCATTAACAGAAGAATTCATCGGCCATATTCGCGAATCATTAAGTCCCAAAGTTTCAGTTGCATTTAAAACGTCAAAACATTTTGCCGGAATAGTGGAAAGCACATGGAACCGGATTTTCTCTATAAAACCTAAATTCCTAAAAACAAGCTTTCTCTTGGGTACGTATTTAATGGTGGTTCTATTCTCAGGTACTGCAGCATTCACTCTAATTGGAATGAATGTGATTGACAATTATGATAAAATACTCACCCAAGAATTGAATGCTGATTCTGTTATGGTCTCTGTTGAAAAAACATTTAAAGATAGTATCTTAATTAGCACTGTTGAACTTGACACCTTAGGATATTTTCATGGCTCTCAGCGCACGTATAGGGAGGACGGAATAACTCTTGAACGAGTAGGAACATGGTACCACGGCAAATGGGATGAAGAATGGACATCCTATGATTCATTATCAAACCCATTCATTATAGCAACCTTCGACAAGGGTAAATTCTTGAGTAAGAAAGAATTCAAAAATGGCGAATGGAAAGTGACAAATTGGGAAGGCTTGTCAAAAATAGATCAGTCAACCTTTACTTTGCACCATGAAGGTAAACCAATGCAGTCATCTGCTTGGCTAAAGGAAAATCGACCACACTAGTGCACAAGTATACCTTCGATTTCCAAGTATTTGCATTAGGAGTATAAAATGCCTCAAAAAGACAATAACCAAAATGCTGAAATCTCAACAGACAATTCAGTTAAGGACCCTAAAAAGCAAGGAAAAACCTGTAAATGGTGCGGGACAAAAAGTTGTGAAGGTTTGTTTTGTTCCAATTGCAAAGGCCCACTAACCCCTAAGAGTTCTGTGCTGTTCATATCGAAGTTGGCTTTAATACCATTGAGTATTATAATCGTAGGATACGTGATCCAATGGCTACAAAAGACACATGAGTTGAATCTCCAAAGAGAGCGAGCGCTCTGTGAGAGTTATGTACTGTTAACTAAAGCCTATTCTGATTACCGTGAAGCAGATGTTAAGCTATTTCGAGCTTTATCTATAAAGGATACGACAGAAAAAAGAGAAGCCATTGAGAGAAATATCTATAAGCTCGACCGCGCTTTCAATGACTTTGGACACATGCTTATGCCATTTGACATTGAAGAACGAAGACATTTTGCAAGTGATTCACAATTTATCAAAGATGTTTGGCACAATTGCTTTATATTCAATTACTTTGGCAACGAACACTATGGTATACCAGATTCTACAGCTTACTGGAATAGACTGGTGAGTATTTTAATTGATTGGGAGAAGAATGGTTATAATCCAAGCTATATCGAACAAATAGACCAATTAAGGGCTTCAATCTACTGTGGCGAATGTGTAAAAAGAACCTGGGATAGAGACACTGTATACATGGCCGACTTCTTTGATCTTGTCAAGCGAATAATCACAACAGAATCCGACAATCCTTATATTTGTCGAAGACCAAAACCGGATATATCTAATCTTCCAAGTAATGAACATAAGTAAATGAAATTTTAATTGTGAAAATATCGATATGAAAGAAAAGAAATTCACTATAAAAAACAAAGCACTCTCAAACCATGCAATTGCTTTGATTTACATATTTGCCATAACAGGTTTCTTCGATTCAATTGTTAGCTCTAACATCTTTCGTTTTATAGCAGCATTAATTCATATATATATCATAATCACCTACCACCTTAGGTCAAGATTGATTCTATTCGCAAACATTGCAATGATAGGTGTTGGTATCATTTGGTTAATCACTCTTTTATCCTCATTTTTTGGTACTCATGTTGATGCGTTTGTTTTTGTACTATTACTATTACCATTAATTCACATAGGTATTGGAATTACCCTATACTTTAGCATTGACACAAGAAAAAAGTTAAAGACAAAAGATGTGAGGGTTTAATTTCACAGGTCACCATTGCGATTTTAGTTTTTCATTTCCCCGGAGGGGTATAACCTTGAATAGCCCCAGGCAAGGAACGCAACCTGGGGTAAAAAGATCCCAAAAACAAACCGGGCCTCGAAGAGGTCCAACTTTAAGAAACACCTTCTTGACATACACACATGTCAATTTTAACATTTTCCATGGGGGTCCTCAAAATCATTAAACGTCAATATTATCAAATAGGAAGCACATTAATGTTCGCCCTCTTCGAGGACGATGGTTTAGTTTTTATTTCAATCCCCAGGTTCCTTTGTCACCTGGGGCTACTCAAGGTTATACCCCTTCGGGGATTAATAGGAAGGCTGATTAAGATTTATCCTATGGGCACTGTTCAATAGAACAGTGCCACACAAGCGAAAAGGTTCAATTCATATTGACTTTTCTGTCAATAGGATCATACCGTTCAAATCACTGAAATAGTGTATTTATATATCTATTTCTATTTCTTTTTAGTATATTAAAGAAAAAGGGCCGAACAGAACTCTAATCATTTTAGTAACAGTTCCAATATAGGGACTCAATTTTGACTGGTGGATATAGTATGTATACCCTATCAAACACCAGAAGGAGTTAAATCTATGCGAACTATCATAGTAAGAATCGTGTTGGCCTTGTTTGTTTGTAGTATCACTATTTACTCTCATTCCGACACTGTTGTGGTCACGCTTTCTAAAGAGTGTGTTGACACAATAGTTGTTAGCAACAATGAGTGGCAATCCTTTTACATTGACATTTCGTCATTAGACAGAGATAGTATTAGCCGCATGAGCCTTGGTGTATGTTTCCGTAGCCTTGCCCTTACCCCAGACACCGGTGAATTCTACATAAAGGAGATAGCCCTATTAGGATCAGACACCACTATTATAGAGAATTTTTCCGGCTACACTAAAGATTCAATAAATGGGCCAAGCGAAAGCATTTCTTCTACCGATAAGGTCTGGTTTGCCACCTGGGCATGGGATGGTTCTGAAATGTATGCTGCAATAATAAAGGGTGAGTATAATTATCTGCACTGTTATTATACTAAACTATTGAGAGATGTGGGCTCATTTCTTCAATTGAAGTTTTCCTCAGGGCCTCGTGATTGGTCAAATTATAATACACTTCGATTTACTCTACGAAGTGATATGTCAACAGGATTGATTTCCCAAAGGAGACACACCCTTAAACATGATATCACCATTAAAAGAAATCATAAAAGGGGCATGACTATTGAATTGCCAACGCATCTAAAATCAGCACAAATATCCCTCTATTCACTTTCTGGTAGATTGTTGATCCAAAAACAAAGTAATAAGGTATCATCATCTCTTTGGCATTTACCACCCTTACCTAATGGCACGTATATAATCGCAATTGATGACGGAGTTCGGTCTTATTCTGACATGCTATTACTGAGAAAATAGATTTATAACGTTATTATTTCCCTGGAGGTGTAAAACCTTGACTCATCCCAGGTAAGGAACGCAACCTAGGGTGAGAGAGCACCTAAAAACAAACCGGACCTCGAAGAGGTCCAACTTCCACATCAAATATCGTCCCCTTCGAAGGCGTCGGCCGAATTTTTATTTCAATATTCACCGAGTTCTTCATGGCCTAAACACCATGCCACACAAAGATTACTACAAAGTCGAAATATATTAATTATGACAAACGCTACCTCGATATTTAAATGATTTTTTTATCTATTTTTGGGAAATTTTACTTTTTTGTATAGTGATACCCACCAAAACAAACCACAACTACCAAGAAAAACACCCATACCTGCAAAAAAAATACCCAAAGCTCCTAAGCTTCCCATGCTTTAACCTCCAAAATGAATTATTCGAGAATATATAATAGTATGTAGTTGATTCAACGCAATAATATTATTTGTCATAAATTAAAATGAGTAAAATTGTTCTTTATTTTCACCTAAATTGTCTATAATGAATAAAACATATTTTTTCCTGATCAAGAGCATTTTATTAATATCAAGAAACATGACGCATAAATAGTGATTAAGTGCTATACATTTTTATGTTCTGAAGCAGTAATAAGCCCATCAAAACCTTCAAGTCTTACTAAATCATAATCTTGCACTTCTGCATCTACTCCTACTGCATAGTCTGGGTATAAATCAGAATTATAGGGTTTACCTTTGTAAATGTCATAATCCCCTATACCAAACAAAGTGTGACAAAAAAAATAGACCTTCTGGGGTATCATTTAAAGAACACCTCAAAAATCATAATATATTTTAAACATATTAAATATTTAAGAGATTGATACCAATCACTATTTTAATACTACTAGTTTGTACTATCAAATTTCAAGGAGCAAGGAATTGCATCAAACCTTACAATTTGGCGAGTCGAGCTTGACTACCGGTGATGATACTATCATTCATTTCACAATGGGAGGAAAGCCAGACAAAGAGACGGCCCAACAGATAAGCCGTGCCACTCTTGAATTAATAGACACCTATGAAGAGAAAGTAAATTTTCTGGTAGACCTTAATAAGGTTGGTCAACCAACTTCTGATGCACGAAAAATCTTTCGGGATATGCATGAACATGAGAAGGTAAATAAAACTGCAATTTTTGGTGTTCATCCTGTGGCAAAGATTATAGCATCCTTTGTTATACTTATTTCGCGAAAGGGTAATCAACGATTCTTTACTTCAAGAGAAGAGGCAATAGCCTGGTTAAAGTCGTGAGATAAAAGCATTTTTTAATATCCATCATGTCCCCACAAACCAGCGATACATCGTATTTTTAATCTACAACAAAACACAAACAGGAACATGCTATGAACAACACCTTACTTGAAAAGTTAGGGTATGACACCTTCTTTCATGAAGCAAGTACAGAGTTGCTTACCGATGATTTTACTATGGCAAGAGTAATAGAGGTCAATAAAAACAGCTATATGGTGTCCGATGGTAGCCATGAGATGCTAGCCGAACTCTCAGGGAAATTTCTTTTTGATGCAGAAGAGACATTAGATTATCCCACTGTTGGTGATTGGGTGGCCATACAGGCATTAGACAACTATACTCATGCCATAGTACATGCCACGCTTCCCAGAAAGACCATACTCAAGCGTAAAGAGTCGGGAAAACGGGTGGAGTTTCAGCTTATTGCATCCAATATCGATATTGGACTGATTGTGCAATCTGCTAACAATATCAATCGTAATTTATTAGACAGATACCTTGTCATGCTTAATGAATATGGTATTGAGCCCTTAGTAATTATCAGTAAAATTGACCTTTTAACATCTGAGGAGCTAGACGCTGTAAAGGAGAGCCTGACTAACCTAGGTGATCAATGTCAGTTCATCAGCAACAACAAAGAGATGGGTATTGACACACTTATCAGCACCCTTGTCCCTAAAAAAACATACTGCCTCTTGGGACAATCCGGCGTTGGTAAAAGCTCGTTGCTCAACCGATTGCTTGGTTCATCGTTGCTTGAAGTCAATACTGTACGAGAGAAGGATGGTAAAGGAAGACATACCACAGTAAGGCGCCAATTGGTCTGTCTTGAATCAGGGAGTATTTTCATTGACACACCGGGCATGCGTGAACTTGGCAACTTTGATGTTGATCAGGGAATTGACCAAACCTTTGATGATTTTGTACACTATGCTAAGCAGTGTCGCTTTGCCGATTGCTCACATACTCATGAAAAAGGATGTGCCGTTATAGCCGCAGTGCAGGATGGCGACATTGACGAAGAGAGATACGAAAACTTTATCAAACTTAAAAAAGAGTCTGACTATTATGATATGTCTTATCATGAAAAGCGCCAAAAGGATAAATCCTTTGGCAAGATGATTAAGAATTACAAGAAAATGAAGAGAAATAAATAGAGCAGAAGGAATTGAGTGAATGAAGTTAGATCGCAAATACTTTAATCTTGTTTTCAGTACTCTTGTTGCTTTATTCATGTCCTTCTTTATGTCATTTTTTATGACCTTAATCAATGTAGGCTTCTCTGACATATTTGTAAAGGCATGGTTAAACTCATTTCCTATTGGTTTTGCCATTGCCTTGCCAGTCTCTCTATTTTTTATTCCAAAAATTAGAGGGTTTGTTGAAAAGTTATTTAATTAAGGACTATTAAAGTACTACAAAGGATACATTCATATGAAAATTCACCACTTTGCTCTTTATGTGACGGATCTTGACAAATCAGTTGATTTCTATGTTAATAAACTTGGCCTAACCCTTAAGGTTGATAGAAGAGCAGACAATTTTGTTAATGTTGATCTAAATGGTGCAGAGATTGAGCTTATTAAAATACCAGAGGATAAAACAATGCACCTCAAAGCAGAGCTTTGCCCGCACCTGGCCTTTGAAAGTGACAATATCGATAATGAGATCGCCTTATGTAAAGAAAAGGGTATTCCCATTTTTGATGGCCCTCTTGAGATCCCTAATGATGTGAAGATGTTTACCATTCTCGATCCTGATGGGTATAGAATAGACTTTGGACAGCTACTTTAACATCTGCACACCTTACTATTGTAATAGTTTTGGAGATATATAATGTCTTCTCTTTTATACATAATCCTTTCCATAATAGCCGCACTCTCTGGAATGGTTCTCTATATACTCAATGCATTTAAAGACCCTATTGGTGAAACAATCGATTACGATGATCATTTAAAAATTTTTACCGGTGGTGGCTGTAATTCAATAGTGTTATCAGCTGAAGAGGAAGACAAAGTGCTCATTGTTGACACAAAATATCTTAAAGGGGCCAAGCATTTACGAAAGGCAATCACAGCTTCAGATATAACGATTGTAAACACCCATTTTCATATGGACCATGCACGGGGAAACAAACTATATCCTGAAGCCTTTGTCATCTCTGGTATCTGCTCCTGGAAGCATTGGGATTTTGACACTGGCCGTAGTAAAAGACCAGATAAGATATTGCAGCCCGGAGAAAAGTTCTCCATTCAATTTGGAAAAGAAGTTGCGCACGTGATTAATGTTGGTAACGCACATACTGCAACTGATTGTATTGTTTACTTAGAGAAGAGGAAGGTACTCGTTGCCGGTGATTTGGTTTGGGTAAATATTCATCCCATGGTCTTAGACTCAAATTGTCATATTGCCAACTGGCTAAAAGCATTAGACACAATTGATACATCATACGAGATTGAGACACTAATACCGGGACACGGTGCTATTGCAAATAAACCGGCACTGAATGCAATGCGTGATTATTTTCTTAGCATTCAAGGTGCTTTGCATGATCCAGCTAAGTTAAGGATGATAAGAAATAAGTACAAAGCATATAAACCCATTCCTATAACCAACTCCATCTCCAATACTGTCAAGAAAATAAGAAAAGAGTTTAAGTAATCTTCATCACTTTTTACATCAAATATTCAGGGGGAAATTCCCCCTACAGCAAGCTTCCCTCATGCCTTTTAACTGCTTGTATCCATGACATCAGTTTCCCCTTTTCGGTGAACCTGCTGTCATGGACAAGCAGATAACAAATGCACTCAGGTGATCTTGCTGATTCCCCCTTTTGTTCCAGAAAAACCAACATCTTTAGTGTAACAAAATGGAAGATCACATAATTCATCAGATTTTTTAGTATATTAATTCTATAACCAATACAAAACTGAAATTATAAAAACAAAAACTATAACAATTTTATAATGTCAAAAAAACTTTCCCGCAGAACATTCCTCAAAAAAAGCACTGGCCTTCTTGGACTTGGGACAACCTACCTCTATGGCTGTGCCTATTTAGCAACGCCAACTATTGGCGCTGAGCCAGATCCAATAAAGAGAACGGTCTTACTCTGCTCAGATATCCATATTGGCTTTAATGACATTAATGTTGATGGCGTTGTTTTTAAAAATGCTCTTACAGATGCTGAAAAATGCACAGAGTCTATTGACTATGCCTTAGCTTTGGGTGATTTAGTGCAACGGGGAATGCGCAATGAGTTTGAAAAGTATTGTGCAGTAAGAAACAGTAGCAGTATAAAGCAGTGGTATGAGCTTGCTGGTAATCATGAATTTGATGGGATGCAGGATTTCTATTCCCTTATCAATAAGAATAGGACCTATGCAGTTATCGATGGTAACGTCGTCTGGGTATTAATCTCCGATGAAGGACCGGATAGTGAAGGACAAATAGGCAATCTTACTTTTCAATGGATTAAAAATACCATCACAAAACATCAGGATAAAAACATTATTGTTTGCACTCATCAACTGGTAAGAAACACGGTTCGCCCCCGTTCGGAATCGCACAGTTATTTTGATCGAGCTGGCGACTATGTGGTAAATGGCTCAACAGGAATACTGGATACACTGCGGGTTGATCTTTGGTTGAATGGTCATCAGCACTATTTCAAGTATGATCCGACTGTTGATATGGCAGTACGCACCTATCCCAAGGGCACCACCACTTTTATCAATGTATCCTCACTTAATTTCAATTATAATACTGGGGAGAGTCAATCATTTATTCTGTCTATGACTGAAGGCACCAAGTCAATAATGGCAAAGCGACGGATTCATGATAGGGGAATTTTTGATGCAAAGAGTACCAAGGCCATTTCTCTACCCTACACACTCAAGTTTTCTAAACCCATCATTGAAGCTTGTCCAACCTAAGGCTTTATTTACGATCTATTTGGCACAGAAATTATTACCTAACTTCATGAGAAGATGTTCATAACAAAGTGAGAATGCATTAAGCAGGATGAATGGTGCTATTCTGTTCGCTTTATAATTACTGTTCGCATAGAATAAAAATTAGCATTACCTTATATATCATTGCATTACAGGTTATTTTGTTCGCCCCTTTGTTGCTTGTCTTGATATTTTTTGGGCCAGCGCCATTAGGAATTGTTATATTTATAAAAGAATTATGTGGATACAGTTAGTTTTTTGTTAATCTAGTACATAGTTCATCTATAAAGTTGCTATATTGTATCTATAGTAACAGAAGCCATATTTAATAGATCTGGTCGTTTTTTAATTTATGGCAAACAAATAGATTATAAGCGATAACTAAGAATTCTTAGGATAATAGCTGGGGGAGAATAGCGAAAACAATTCTTCACAAAGGAGGAGCCATGAGGCTTATTAACAAGATCCTGACAAGAGTTATCATTCTTGGTAGTATCTGCACAGTCCTCTTTGCCCAGGAACCCTATGAGGGTCTGACCTTCTATTCCAGTGGAAAAAGCGCCTATCTCTATGATATGGATAAGAACTTAGTTCATACATGGAAAAGTGACTATAATTCTGCAGCAACAGCCCACCTGCTTCGTGATAGTAGTGTGTTGTATTCTGGACGAGATGTTAATGGCTGGAGTGGTGGTGTCCTCCATGGTGGCCGATTTCAGATAATCAAATGGAATGGTGACCTTGCCTGGGATTTTGAATATAGTAGCTCGCAATACTGCCCGCACCATAATATGGAGATCATGTACTATACTGATGATCCAAAGGAAGTGCCCAATGTTATAGCCTCTGTTTATCAAAAGGGCACTGGAATGGGTTCTGCCCGTCCTGACAAACTGGTTGAAATAAAACCCACCGGTCTTAAAACTGGTGAAATTGTTTGGGAGTGGAACTCCTGGGACCATAAAACAACCGATCCTGACAATCATCCTGAGTTGCTTGAGGATCCCGGTAGTAATGGTCGTGAGTGGACCCATGTAAACAACATCAGCTGGAACAGAGACTTGGATCAGCTTATTGTAGATATAAAAAGCTTTCATGAGATAATTATCCTTGATCACAGCACCACCACTCAAGAGGCAGCAGGAAGTACTGGTGGCAAATATGGTAAAGGTGGGACTATCCTCTATCGCTGGGGGCAGGCGAGAAACTATGGTATTTCAGGAAATGATTATTTGAGTGGCTTTCATGGTGGGGCCTGGGTGCACACCATATGCCCGCGAACCTTTGAGCCTCTCCCTGGTGGCGGAAAAAATGTTCTCTTTTTCCACAATGATGAACACGAACTCTTTGAAATAACCTTACCTGGTCTTGGTGATGGAGTGTATCCACGCGAATCGGGTGCGGCCTTTGGCCCTAAAGAACCAATTTGGTCTGTAGACCAAAGACTATCCAGGCACGAAGGTAGCATTCAAAAGTTACCCAATGGCAATTATCTCATTGGCGACCCTGATGGCGGTATTTATGAGATAGCTCCATCCGGTGAAAAAGTCTGGAGCATAACCGGTATGCGCTGCAATCAAGCACGACGCTACTCTTACTCCTATTTAGATCCCAATGTAGGTATCAAAAGCAAATCCTTCCAATCAAAGGATGCCTTGTCCTTTACTATTGATACGAAATCACAGAGGGGATTAGCAAAGATCACCTTTAGTAAACCTGTTCGCCATGCACAGGTATCAGCCTTTACCTTGAGTGGAAAAAAGATATTCTCCAATGTGCTTGAGAGACACTCACTGGAATGGGATATCAGTTCTCTTGCCTGTGGCACCTATATTGTACAAGCGAATATTGGTACTCGGACAACAAGTAACTTCTTTAATGTTGTAAAATAAAAAGCATAGATTTAAATTACCTATAGCTGCTTTCTGAGCATAATAATCACAGTACAATACAAGTTGGCATAGAATGGTTCGGTATTACCTCTGTCTTTCACTGGTACTGGTGACATGTTTTATTTCATGCACCAGTTTTACTAATGAGCCAGAGTCCTTTTATTCTGCTCAGCTATTTGATGACACCAAAGTCCATGACTATCGTATCTTCTTTTATGAAAAGCACTGGCAGGATACACTGGTTCGATATTATAGTGTCTCAGATACAGACCTCTATTTACCAGCCCGTCTGGTTTATGGAAACGATGAAGCTGTATTAGATAGCGTTGGTGTGCGTTACAAAGGTTTTTCCTCCTATCATGGAGCCCCCTTTCCCAAAAAGCCCTTTAAAATTGATTTCAATGTGTTTAAAGATCACACCTTCTATGGTGTTGACAAACTCAATTTTAGCAATTGCTATAAAGATCCGAGCTTTATTCGAGAGAAGATTGCCTATGACATTATCGGATCCTATATGCCAGCACCGCGGGCAACCTTTGCCAATCTGTACGTTAAATGGATTGGTAATAGTGCAACAGCAGATAGTCTGATAGGACTATACACAAAAATTGAGCAGGTGGAGGGACGATTTTTAAACAACCATTTTAACAATAATTTCGGCAATCTTTATAAAGCAGAGATGGCCAATATGATGTATTGGGGTGAAGATATCTCCTATTATAAGGACCGGTTGTATAGCTTAAAAACTAATGAAATTCAGGATGACTGGACTGGATTGTTAACCATGTTAGAAGCTTTAAACCAAACACCGGACTCTCTCTTTAGAAATACCATAGCAACCTACCTCAACATGGACCGTTGCATAAGCTATCTTGCCCTTAATATGGTCCTCTCCAACTTTGACAGTTATGCCTGCTCCGGTCGTAACTTTTATCTGTACGACGATCCTTTTTCAAAAACATTCTCCTTTGTCCCCTGGGATATGAACATGGCCTTTGGTACCTATACCAGACCCAACTGGGACGATCCTGTATCGCAAGATATTGATTCGCTCCACAACATGGGAAGGAAAATACTCTTTAAACGGATTGTTGCAGATGTTCGCTGCAAAGAGGACTATTTAAATCGTATAAAAGAAATGGTCGAGGGCCCGTGCTCCTATGAGAATGTGGCAAAAAGTGCTAATCAGTATAAGCAGCTGCTTGCTTCTCATGTTGAAGCAGATAGGCATAAACTTTACAGCTACCAAGAATTTATAGATAATATAGAAAAGGATATCATGGATTCGACCCAGGTAATTCCGGGAATTAAATCATTTTCTCAAAAAAGAAATGAGAATATTAAAAAGCAGTTGTCAATCTATGAAAATAACAGAGAAGAATAGTATTTATTGGATGGAGGGGCTATGAAAAAGAACACTCTATTATTGACCGTGTCGCTCATTATGCTTTTAAGTATTGTGGTATTGAGTGAAGGACTGAAGGTTACTGTATCGACCAAAACCTATAGTGGACAGTTTGCACCTAAAAATGCTTTGGCCATATGGGTTATGGATCTTGAAACAGATCAGTATTTGTCAACCATTCTGTTGTCAACTGCTGCTGCCACTTATGAGGGTGATGAACTTAAAAATTACACACTCTATTCTGCTGGAGAGAATGATTATCTGCCCGTAGATCCACCTCGTACGGATCATACAAAAGAGGTCACGGGATTGTGGGACTGTGTCACCTATTATGATCAAATTGTCTGGGACGGTGAATTTATAATTTGGGTAGAATTCTCCGAAGAGTCAACCTTTAATCCCTCTGGCACCTACAACGGAAAAACGGTCTTTGATACCATAACCATTGATCGTTCAGCAGGGTTTGCGACAGTGACCGCACCGGACACGGAATTCTTTTCGGGATTTACTATTACCTATGACCCAAGTATCAGCATTAAAACACCCTTTACACAAAAAGGTGTTGGAAGTTCTCTACGCTATCGATATAGTCCTCAGGGCAACACCCTTTTGGTGACCTCCTTAACTAATAAAAAAGCACCTGCTTTTCTGAGAATTTTTGATTTGAAGGGCGCGCTTATCAATAAACTAGCTTTCAATGCTAAGCACGTTACTTGGAATATGCAAACAGCGCAGGGTCAAACAATATCAAAGGGCACCTACATTATCGATGTGCAATCAACCACAGGTCAACGTATTGGCTCAGCCTGCCCCTTTACCTTCACCCGTTAATTGGAAATAGGATTAGTCTATGCTCGATTTATTGACGTTACAAACGACCTCGACCAACGCAACGTTGATTACGATAGTCTACACAATACTCCTCGCTTTTTTCCTTTCCTCTCTTATCGCCATAACCTACGAGAAGACCTACAGAGGACTCTCCTATTCTCGTAATTTTCTTCAAGCACTCATACTCAGCTCAATTGTTGCGGCAATGGTCATGATGGCAATTGGTGATAGCCTTGCCCGAGGTCTTGGTATGATCGGTGCGTTAGCAATAATCCGATTTAGAACTGTATTTAAGGACCCACGAGATATCATTTTCATGTTTGCAGCATTGGCCAGCGGTATTGCCTGCGGAGTCTATGGTTTTAGTGTTGGTGTCATTGGTACCATAACCTTTTGCTTGGTGGCGTTCATACTTTACTACTCCCCCTTTGGCAACTCCCGATCCTTTGACGGTATGCTTCGCTTTAATATGGAAAGTGATAGTACAGAAAAAACTGATCTAGAACATATCCTTAAGGAGTATTGTAAAACCTTTGCCCTAATCTCCCTACGAGAGGTATCACAAGGTAAACGTCTCGATTATGCCTATCATATCAAACTAAAAAAGCAAAAACAGAAAGACGCACTGGTAAAGGAGCTGCATAAAGTAGACTCTATTGCTGGTATTACAATCCTATTGCAGGAGACAACTGTCGAGTTATGATAGTTTTGAGCTACGATTTGTTATACCTATATAATTTTAACAATTACATTAATAATGAATTTCACCATACAATAAGGTATACATAATGAAGGTCCTCTATATTACATTAGCACTAGTTGCCACCATTCTCATAGTACTTTCCCTAAAGCAAAATGGTGAATCAACCATTTTCTATGGCATTGCAGAAACCCGTGAAATTGTCATCAATTCAGACCATGCTGTTGAGATAAAAAAGATTCATGTACAACAGGGTCAAACCATTAATCAGGGTGATACACTGATTGAGCTAAACCGCCCTGAGTTGACGATAAAAATAAAAGAGCTTACCAACCAAGTAAGCCAAGCAAAATCACAGCAATCTGCTAAGGCAAATAGAATCAAGGCACAAATCAAAGAGCTTGAAGCTCAGTATGAGCTTAATAAAAAACTTACCTCCCAACTAAAAAGTATTCCCAACCAGAAAACCGCAAAGAAAGACGATGCTCATAATCCGATCAAAATAAAAATTGACAATCTAAAACGAGAGCTTTCGATTACCAAGTCGTCAACCCAAGTGAAGGAAGAGATAATCCTTTTACAACAGGAGATATATAAGTTAACCAAGTCAGCTCAGATAAGCGGGGTAATAGGATCGGTGAACTTTAAGGAGGGAGAAAAGGTTTCCCCCTTTGCGCCAATCATCACGCTTCATACAAAGTCACCCTCCTCAATTAAGGGATATATTCACGAAAATGTTTACAATAAAGTTTCTGTTGATCAAAAAGTGATGGTAGCCTCTCTCTCTGATAAAAGGAATAAAGTGGAGGGTGTTGTGATTGGCGTGGGTTCCCGGATTGTCGAATACCCTCTCCGCCTAAGAAAACGGCCAGATATTCAGATATGGGGTCGTGAAATAATTATTAAAATCCCCAACGAGAATAGCTTTCTTTTAGGTGAGAAGGTGCTTATCACAGCTATTGTCAACCAGGGAATCACACAATCATTGACAGAATAGCTAAACCTTTGAAAGGAGCATCTGTGAAATTAGGAATAGTTTCCTCTGTGCTATTAATTACAACTCTTTGTATGGCGCAACAATCACCGGTATCGGTCAGTACATTTCTTACCGCGGAAGAAAAGAGCTCAAAGATAAAGACACAAAACGATCGTATCGCATTTCTAAAAGAATCCTCTGGAAACATGCCCGTTATTGATGACGTAGAGTTTAGGATTAGAAACAGTGCTTATGAATTCGATCGTCAACGTTATTCTCTGCGTTTTGAACCAAGAGGATTTGGTGAAACGCGAGCAAGCAAGAATCTTTACAAGGCCAATCTCAAATGTCAAAAACAGCGAAAATCAGTTTTAGAGGGAAAACTCATTCGAAGCCGGTATAACCTTGTTCTTGATTTTATGTACTTGCAAGCTATGGTTGCTTTAAACAAAGGGTTGCTCATTTTATACGAAGATAGAATCGCGGTGATGAAAAACAGCACCGGAAGCCTTAAATTTAATGTGGTTGACATAATTACTATTGAGAACGAGTTTACAAAGTTGAAGTTCAATAATATTGAACGAGAAAGAAAGTTTACCAGCAAGAAAGATAAAATAAAAGATATCCTATCAGCAGAATCTTTTGATTCCTTTGACACAACCTCATTTATAAGTATTGATCAGATTAAAGAGCACATTGACAGCTCTCAGTTCGTCTTAGATCCCGACAATGTGTACATTGAATATGGTAAACGTCAATTAGAGTTGGCTAAAAGAAAATATAAGCTCGAAACTGCAGAGGGCCGGCAATATATAAACTTCTTTCAATTCTCCTATGATCACGATAACATGAAAGATGAACAGGAAGTACGGGACGCCAATGCCTCGCTCCCCGATTATCTTAAGGAGGATTATAATTTTAATCGGGCATACCTTTTTGATATTGGCCTGAGGATTCCCTTGTTCAATGTTGACAGACACGACATTAACCGGAGGAAGCTCTCCTACCTTTCTGAAAAAGAGGATTTTAAAGAGCTAAAAAATGAATTACAGAACAGAATTGAAAAGGATTCAGAAGATATCAGAATTCTTATTTCTCAATATTCCTTCCTCTTGGCCCGTAGAAATGATGTGAATGCTGAGTCATCTCTTAAAAAGTATTTAGAGATGGAGGGAGTTGATCCAATTAAGCTCTTATCAATTAAAGAGAGTGTGATCAGAAACGATATTAAAATTGAAAAGATTAAGTATGACATACTGAAGAATTATATCCGAATTATTGATGCTACTGGTCAACTTTATGCACAAGCGGACAGTAACTATTTATCTGCACATCAGGATCCAATAAAAAAGTGAGCAAAACTGAGCAGATAACACCACCTACATTGGAGCGATATGAATTAAAATTTATCATACCCGCTGCAATGATCGATCCTATCTCTAACTTTGTCTCAATATACTGCTCACTTGACAAATACTCTGCTCTATCAGAGAACTCCTTTTATCGAGTTAACAATCTCTATTTTGACACACCGGAATACTTATTTTTAAGAAACCGGATCAATCGGGTTGAGAAGCGGTTCAACATGCGTGTTCGGTCTTATGGGAACAATCCAAAGCTACCCTATTTTTTAGAGATTAAGCAAAAACGGGGTGATGTGATTAAGAAGTATCGAGGAAGGGTGTATGAAACAAACTGGCATCAATCACTCTACCAGCCAGAAGATCTATCGGATCAAAAAAAACCGATTCGTGAAGAGTACAATCTACATCTCTTTCAAAGACTTGCGCTCATTTATAATGCAGAGCCAAAAGTGTTAACCCAATATATCCGTAAGGCCTATGTCTCTGATTGTGAAGAATATGCCCGGGTTACCTTTGATATGGATCTTCGATACAAGCAGGAAGAAAACTACAATCTGATCCCTGATTTAAATCAGATGCATCCCTATGATTTTTCAACTAATTTTTCTCCGGGGTGTAATGTAATTCTTGAGTTAAAATGTTACACATCCCATGTCCCCATCTGGATGATCGATTGTATAAAAACCTTTGATCTACAACGGCAGGGATTTTCTAAATATGCCACAGGCATTCTTGAGGTGCTCAACACTTTTAATTTTGATTTTAAAAAGAGTCAATCTACCATACTATTTTAAAATTGCTTAACCAAATCATATTCTTACATTTCTATATTTACTCCTACTGCATTATATGAGGTAAATAAAAAAAATTTTGAGGGAACTTTTCTTTTTGACCTCTGTCCAATAGGTGTACATGAAATAATTATCACCTTATGCCTAGGAGGCACCTATGAAACTGACAACGCTCCTTTTTTCCTTCACCCTAATGATACATACGACCTATGCCTTTATAGCTCCTCGTAATACAACTTCTACCAATTATCGACAGATTATCCAAAAAACCGCTGCCATGGTATCTGATCGAACAGCCCAAAGAATAGTCCAAAAAGAGGGTTTGCGAATTCTGAATGTCACTTGGGAAGATACTGGACGATACAAAATTTCTTCAGTTGGTCCAAATATTAGTGATATGACTATCCAGGTTCAGCATACAGATAAAAGAGGACACTCCTCAGTGACCTGCATGCCGGTAATTCGCTTTCCCAACTTCTCCGATAAAACCGGTGATATAGCCTCAGATAAGTTTTATCTCTTGGTAGGAAATGAAAAGGGTAAAAAATTAAGAAAAGTCCTCTTAAAAGATTTCCTTGCCAATATGCGAAAATACCTGAGTAAGCCAAATTCCTGGAAGGGTGCCAATAAATCACTTTTAGCAAAGCGAGACTCTCATATGCTTGTGAGCGCTCAAGCCTGCTTTCTACCTATACCCAAAAAGGGAGAAGCCACCTTTAACCCAGTGTTGTTCAATTATCAATCCTATGAAGGTGACCCAGCAGTCCTTACCATTTTAGCAACCCGTGAAGGTACCAGTGTAACGGTCATCGATAATAAACGTGATGGCTTTCAGGCAGGTTATACATGGGGACAACGTCTCTTCTTTAATCAGAAAGGAGAGCGGGCAAGTTTGACTGGTCAACGTTTGAGTGATTATGAGCAAGAACAGAGTGGTACGAAACAATGCAAACCCTCAACAGAAAAGAAGGCAAGCCTCAACATGGTCATGCTCATTCAAGTTCCCTTGAAACAGAGAAAACCGATGCGCCGGATGTATGAGGACTGCGAAATGGCAAGCGCCATGCCTAAATGTAAAAAATCAGCTCCAGCAAGCTCAGTGGAAAATGCAGTCATTGGCCATGGCGAGGTTGAAGGACCATTTACTGAAATTGACAATCTTTCAATTGAGCGTGATCCAGCTTTTCCAATCAGAATAACCGTGCAATTTTATAAGGCGACCGATAATGGTGTTGTATCTGATGGTGATGTTAAAGAGATCGCAGAGCAGATCAATAGAGTATATGATGAGGCAGATTATGTCGGCAGTCTTGTGGTTGGTGGAAATACGAATCGCCCTACCGAATATATTGGCGACAAAGAGGAACCCCAAAATTGGTGGCAAGCCTTCTGGGAGAGACATAACAAAAACATGCATAATAATCCCCAGGACGAAAAGGGAATCTACTTTGGATGGTAGGTCGCATAAGAATACAAAAGGCCAGCCTCTCCTTTGAGAGGCTGGCCTTTTTTTTAAAAACTAAATTAACTATTTAACCAATATTTTAATACTCTTTTTAAGATCAGCAACTTCCATTTTTGCCAAGTACATGCCTGCAGCAACCGCTTTTGCACCATGGAATTGCACTGTATACACACCACCGGATTTCTGACCATCAACTAACATTTGTACCAGCTTTCCCTGAAGATTATAGAGGCCAATTTTAACGTGGCTACTCTTCTGAGTTTTTTGCGGTACTTTGTAAACGAGACGATTTCCAAAGTAGCCTAGATCAAATTGTGAAAAGGTTATATGATTGGTAATGATTGGAATTGCACCAACAGTGAAAGTACAAGGTATTCGAGAGGGAGAATTAATATCTGCAGAGTTATGGGTAATAATCAGAGTATCCTTATAATCACCATCTCTTAAACCAGCAGCATTAAAGGTAACAGTGATCGAAACATCTTTAAGACCATCAACGCTGCCCTCTTTGGGACTCACTGTTAACCAGTTACCGGTGCCAGAATTGGATTGATTTGGATTAAGTGCATTAGGAGATCCATTAGCACCACCAGTCCAATCCTCTTTGGTGTCAGTATCACCATTCCCTTTTCTAAACATGTAGTTCTGATTAAGGGTCACACCAGCGCCACTCCATTTTGTTCCGGCCGGAGGATTGTCGTTATTGCCCACACTCTTTACAAAGTCAACACCCTTACCTTCAGGGTTTAATAGAGCAACAGAGAGCTCAGTCTCACCCTGATCCCAGTACATATTAGAACCGACAAAGAGTGTGTTATCATTGGCACTGCTCTCTTGGTCCATCAGGACAACCGTTTTTCCAGCTTTTAAGGTAAATCCATTCTTGAATTCATAGGAACCGGAGGTGTTTTTATTATCCTTCCATTCCACTTTCCAACCGGTCATATCCTGATCTGTCCCTCTGTTCCAGAGTTCAAGACCATCGTAAAAAGCATCGACACTAACATAGAGTTCATTGACAACGATCTTTGGCCCTGCACCGGCAACAGCAATAGAGTAGGTCAATTTTCCTTTACCCCTATTTTCAATCTTTACAGTCTTTTTCTCTGACTGACCACTGGGAGCTCGTGCACTAAGCGAAGAAGGATTAAGTGCAATGGCAGCCTTCTGTTTAATGATGAAAACTCCAGACTCGCCAATAAGATTTCCGTTTGTAGCGGAAACTTTGACGATGCACTTATCCGATTCATTGACATCTGGTACTTTCCACTCATAGGTATTATTATTAGCCACAGAGTTTTCAATCACCTTATAACTGGAGCCATTGTCAGTGCTGTACTCTAATTTGACATTGGAGACATTGGCACCACCACCAGTTTTCCATGTAACCTTTGCCTTGGCACCAGCCCAGAATTCAGCACCATTAACCGGTTCGGTAACTCTGAGATAGGGGCCTGAGTTTACTTCAATCTCTTTAACAAGGGGCATCTTATTCCGTGCAGTAATAGTGCAGAGGAGTTTCTCCTCGTCATCATCGACATTAACGGATAAGCTGGCTGAAGTTCCCTTAAGTACAATCTTAGAGCCTAAGACACCGCTCTTTTCACTGTAAATACAAACCCGTCCGTCTATGCTCTCTCCAAAGGAGACATCCACACTCTGTTGACCCGTGCCAACAACTTCTGGTACGGTGGCATTAAGGTTCTTGGGTTTATCAGTATGAATCATTAAGGAGGGGTCACCAAAGAGTGTCCAGGTTAGAAAGGTATTTACATAGCTGCTCGAGGAGCTTTGGTCTAAAATTTTTGAGGTACCATTGTAAACAATACTACCCAGAGAAATACATTTCTCCGTGGCGATCAATCGAACCATCTCCTTTTGACCATGCTGTGGTGGCTTCCAAGGTTGGCTGATCCAGGAGCCCAAAAAGGCAAGAGCGCCGATATTTTTTTGCGTCGTGGCAATCTCACCAATGCAATCTCTGTTAAATTGGCCATTGTTACAGGCCACAGAGATGATCACCGGTAATTTGTTGGTATTGGTCATTGATCTGAAGGCACTGGAGGAAACCCGGGCTCCAGAAAAACCAAAGGAGCCAGAGGAACCGTGGCCCATGTAATTCAACCAACTACGCCCTTCGTTTATACCATTTATCACCTGTGAGGTGCTTCCACCCTGTCCCTGATATACCTTATCAACAACAGTAAAGGTGTAATCCATAAGCACCTTCCTAAAATCTTCCATCCATCTATAATCCGGAGGATTACCTTCACTCGAAGCGTGTCCTATAGCTTTATGGTACCATGAACCATTAAGTTCCGGTTCTTTTTCGTATTTGAGTGCATTATTTACCATATTCTGCACTTTAGTTGCAGAGTTAGCACAGAACCTGCCCACAAAAAGATCTGGATAGCGGTCACTTCCAGAGACTTGAGTAAGTGAGGGATCTGATCGACCACCACCACCACTGGGTGGTTGAATATCTGTATCGTCACCTACAAGAAGAACGTAGGCAATCTTGTCACTGGTATACTTCTGTTTGACAAAGTTTTTCAAGGCTGAAGAACCCGATCCACCTGTTTCTGAGGGATATTCGTAGACCTTAGTTTTAATACCCTTTTGGTTTTTCCAAGTAGCTAAGGGCTCCATTGCACCTTTATATTTGGAAGGTGCAATAATTGCCATTGCTTCCCCATCAGCAATAAAATCGTAACGAGTCTTTACCTGTTGGTAATTAATGAAATGGTTTTTGTAAAAAGTGTTATAGGAGGCTGCAATTTCAAAAGGTTTGGATGCCAATACGTTTTCTCTACCGGGTCCAACTTTTTTAACCACTACCTTTATTGACTCTGCAACTTTAAGAATTCCAAGAGCTGGATTATATTGAAATGGATAAAACCGTACGACAATACCTCTAAAGTTTCTAAGAATATAGGGTTTACCCAAGGCTGTATTCATCTTTGGATACCAAGTGTTGGCCGTATAGAGGGAACCAAAGCTATAGGGAATAGCAGCAGGATTTTGGCTACGTAATATAGTACCTCGAGAGGGAAGATACTTTTTTACCGCAACTTCTTTAAAAGAGATGTCTACCAATTCCACAGCCATCTGTGCATCATTAGGAATTATGATACTCCTATTGACATAGGGAATCATAGGTAGGCCTTTTTCATCAAGATAGGCAGCATCAGGAAGATAGGCAAATTCACACAGCTCATCATTGACTGCAGTTTGAGATAGGGTGTAATCGTCTAGATTGAAGGTAAGAACTGTTTCATTTCCTGCAGAACGTGTCTCTTCAACTTCAACTGAATATTGAGCAAACAATGGATAGGCACATACGATAAGGGCAAAACAAACATACCAAGCCCACGTTATCCTTTTAGTCATTGAATGCCTCCTCTCCTTCAAATTAGTAGTAAAAAATGTAATATTTTTTCTTAGTTAATTGCATATTTTTAATTTATGCACTCGCTGGTTATTTTCGGCAGCTTCAATTATTTGAGTTATTTTTGTATTGTTTCGTATCTTTTAATCTTTTTTTTTCGCAATACGCAATATGTTGAAATATTTTTTACACATATTGTATCGTATATCTTATTATAAATATAACCATACATAGTATTTTTTGCCAAAAAAATTCAATTCCTTAGTTTTTTTGTAACCTTCTGTGTAACCTAAAGTAAAACGGTTAACTGGTTAGCTCTTTCTAACGTACACGCAAAGTGCAGTTGAATGCTCAAATTACGGTAACATAAAGCTTTTTGAGAATGTATTCCCTAAATAGCTGAATTGGACAATGTAGATACCACTGGGTAAGGTATTATGCTCATTCCAGGTAAAAGCATAGACACCGGTGAATCCCGATACAGACTTTTTCTTTAGCAACTGCCCTTTAACAGAATACAGTGCCATAGACAGCCTCCCCTCTTTGTAAGGTGTGCCGGTGACTAATATACCTCGATGAGAGAGAGGTCGAACGTTAAAAGAGAGGGGTGCCTTTTTAGAAAAATTGTTAATAGCAATTGGACCCACTGAGATCGTTTTCTGAAAGGGAATTCTATTACGCGCCGTTATAGTTAAAAGGATTTCTCGCTCTTGGGACACATCGTAGGTGAGCATTGTAGCATTGGTATCAATAATAATCTGTGATGAAATAATACCCTGCTTATCACTATATAAGCAAATGCGTCCATCTATTTTTTCTCTAAAATTGACACCCATACTTGTTGAGAGGGTGTCAAGGTTATCCGGTGCAGTCACACTCATGACGGTTGGAGTATCAGAATAGACCAGTAAAGAGGGATCACCAAAAAGATTCCACATGTTATAGGACTCCTCACCATTGCCGTTCTCCAGCATTTTCATTTCGCCATTGTAAATAATACCACCCACAGAGAGATACCTATCATTGACAAGATGACCAATCATCTCCTTGGCTGCATGCTGAGGTGGGACCCAGTCAATATCTAAGGAAGCCCCTAAGAATACGATCGAACCCATCCCTTGGGTGATACTGCCATGTTGCATCCAAGCAGCGGCAAAGCAAGGATCCGGGCCATTGAAATGGCCATTAGCACAGGCAACAGAAATAACGACCGGAAGGATGTTTGGATTAGCCAGTGCTACCACATCACTATTGGTAAAATTCGAGGTAACCCAGGAATTAATAAGACCATGGCCCATATAGTTGATCCAGCTTCGTCCCTGATTTACAACGAGGGTAACCGAATCTTTTGAAGCACTGGGTGCGTAGATTTGATCAACTAAAGAATAATTATATGCCATAAGATCCGTTCGAAACGTCTCCATCCACTCTTTGTCCGAAGGTCCTCCGGCACTCTCCGCACTGGCTATCCCACAGGCTCTGTTATACCATGTTCCTGCAATGTCCGGTTTTGTTTCATAGGTGATAATCTTTTTCACCATAACCTCAACATGGCGCAAACTATCCGCAGGAAGACGCCCAACAAAGAGATCTGGATAGGAATCAGATCCAGCGCAGAGGGCAAATTGTGGATCGGACATCCCCTTTTTTGGCACAAATGAAATAGTCCCATCCATAAGAATCGAAGGCAGGTCAGTGGTATTTCCCACTAGTAAAACATAGGTTATTTTATGTGTTGTGTATTGGTTCTGGATAAATGCTTTAATAGCCTCTGCACCAGCACCTCCAGTTTCAGTGGGATATTCAAAGGCAGTTGTATGGATACCTTTTTGGCTTTTCCACACCAAAAGCTCCTTTATCGGTGTTAAAAACTTTGCAGGGCTTATTATAATCATTTTGTCACCATCAGCAACAGCTGGATATAGGGACTCATTTTGAGAATAGTTGGCAAATCGGGTTTTATACAGAGATAAAAAAGCTGCAGAAGCTTGAGGTATACTTGAAAGCCTATTAATTGTTCCAACACCACGTTGTTTAATTCGTATGGTTATATTAGAGATTATCTTTATTATTTTCTTTTTTGGATTATATTGAAAAGGATAAAAATGAACAGTAATACCCCTAAAGTCACGCATTATAAAGGGCTTTGATAGTTTTACCGGGGAAAGGGGATACCATTGGTCTTTCTGGTAGATATGGCCAAATTTAAATGGGATTGTACTGGGTATAACATTTCTCTTAAGGGGACCTTTTGACGGAGTTATCCGTTCAATGGGCTTTTCTCGATATCGCAGATCAACAATCTCCATTTCCATTGCAGCATCATGGGGAATTATTATGCTTTTCGCATAAAAAGGCAGTCGGGGCTTACCTTTCTCACGCAGATACGAAGCATGCAATGCTTTAATATCTGCACAAGGGACACCCTGGATAGCTGAAGAATTAACAGAATAATCGGGTAGGGAAAAAGTGAGCTCTGTAATTCCAGAGGAAAGTGTTGCGCTCTCAATTATTTGGTCAGCAAAAAGAGATATATTAATAGCCAAAATAACTAAAATAAACTTAATAATTTTCATACAATTCCTAGGTTGCGATAATTCCAGATTAAACAATGGTTGAGTTTTCTCCTAAAATCTGCGGATCTATACAAGTATCGTCATAGAAATACACATAAATATTCAAAAATAATCTTTGAGTCTATTCCAAAACAGTGTTGTTTGCTCTATTAATAAATCCTCATCGGTAATTATTTTATTATACCAAAATTTAAGCCATTTGCACACTGTTGCGTTACCCTTTAACCCAGATTATGCAGTAGGAGTAGATGCAGAAGTGCAAGATAATGATTTAGTAAGACTTGAAGGTTTTGAAGGGCATATCTACAAGGTGACATGGCCGAAAAGCCTGAAATTCTTAATGAGCATAGGATTGTGCTTCTGCGCTACTTCCTATTACATAATCTGGGTTAAACTCTAAAAATATGGTAAAAATATTACTCTTAGCACCACCAATATTTGACTTTTATTTTACTCCAGCTCGAAGTGAGCCACTGGGATTGCTTTATATACAATCTGCTTTGGAAACCATACCGGGGATACAGGTTGATCTCCATGATGCAACAGCCTCAGGCAGGAAAAAAAGACAAAAAAGGCCCTCCTGCTTTGACCATTTGGCTCCACTGTATGTCACAGACACCTCTTGCTTTTCTCTTTTCTCCCACTATTATAGATTTGGGGACTCCTTTGATAAAATTATTGGAATAGTTGATCAAGGGCAATATGATATCGTGGCGATTTCTTCACTCTTTTCAGGATACCATCCTGATGTGGAAGAGTTAGTTATACGAATAAAAAATGAGTTAAACACGACTGTGGTTCTTGGTGGATGGGCCATTGAAGCAGAACCTGAGAAACTATTTCATCAAAGTAAGGCCGATGCCTTTCTATTGGGTGATGGTGAGCATACCTTTCCTCTCTTTATAAGGGCCTTTTTAGGTGAGCGTCCCTTTTCCTCAGTTCCTGGTCTTCTTTACAAAAAGAGCCCACATTCAACAATTGAACTTCACACAATACCACTCACCAATAAGCCTCCCTGCAGAATTGAAAATCGGTATAGCTTTGCTAAAAAGAAATCTGCCAGCGTCGTATTGAGCAGAGGATGCCACAATAGATGTCAATTTTGTGCAATACATGCCAGTCGCCCCTATTCGCGACGTTCATTGGGATCCTTAGAAAAAGAAATGACGTATCTAAAAAACAGTGGCACAATGGTGATCAATTTCGAGGATGATAATCTTTTTCATGGACGAGAATTCTCTGAAGCTCTGTTAGATCGCCTAGAATCTTTCCATGAACAGGGCCTTTTCTTTACTGCAATGAATGGGATCACAGCAAGTAATATACAACCCTTTGCAAAGCGACTCATACAAGCAGGATTTATCGAGTTAAATCTCTCCTTAGTAGCGGCAAAACAGCAATTAACACAATCGTACAAACGTCCCTTTACACTATCAACAATAGAAGAGGTAGTTGCACAGGTTAGTGATACAATTCCAACCCTTGTCTTTCTAATACTGGGACTTCCTCAGAGTACCCCTCAGGACACACTCTTAGATATTCTTGCCCTGGCAAAGCTTCCTGTGCGTATTGGTGTTTCACCCCTCTATTTGATTCCCAATGTCCCACTTTTTTCTCAATTGGGTTTACCACATGATCGTAGATTATTGCGGGGTAGTGCCCTTTATCGTTTTGGAGTCTCCTTTAGCCGAGAAGATGTAGCTTCGCTTTGGAAATATGTTCGAATGATCAATTGGCTTAAAGAGCCTCATCCCCATGATGATTGTGACAGAGATGAACAGCTCTTCTATTTTCATAAATCCCTCAAAGAAAAACGATGGTTTAACAGAAATGACAAGGGAGAATGGTATCGAGGATTCTCCTTTAGCATTGACTTACCAGATAGATTCGCTCTCTCTAAATTGCCTCATAGTAAAATAGAGATTAAACCAGCGAAATTGTAACAATGATATAATTTTATAGGATGATGCAGTTATACCCAATGTACTATGAATTGAGAGGGTTGAGAATGATTTATAGAGCGTTAATGTTCCTATTTATTTTTGTGATTTCATTTTATATTAATTCTGCAGCATCGGAACGTGGTTATGGAGATTGGCCACTAGCCCACCCGGGACATCCGAATATGCGGGAGAGAAGGATACTGGTCCTTACAAACGCTTGTAGAATTTCTCCAACCCAGTATCGGGATAACTTGCTGGTTCCACACAATTCTATGGCCTCATCCATTTTACTCCCAGAAAACTATCCACCTGTTGAGCCTCTTTACTGGCAAGTTGATCTTAATAGAGTCGCAAAAGTCCATGCTGTTGACATGGCAAACAAACACGGGCTAAGCCACACCTCAAGTGATGGAACGACATTTCAAAACAGAGTACCCGCTTATTACAAAAAATCACAACGAATTTCCGAAAACATCGCCTGCGGGAGCAAAAGCGCCTTTGGCAGTATGCGGCAATGGCTTCTTGACATAATTGACACAATCGGCACACCCGCTCCAGATAAATCTAGTGATGATGGTCATAGGCGAAACATCATGAACTCACGTTCTAAGGAGCTTGGTTGTGGTTACGCCAAAGGACCTATACGATGGTACTATTTCTGGGTTCAGGATTTTGGTGGCGGGACACCTGACTATAGCAATCCCATAAGCGCTGGCGCTCATTTTGTTCATTCGGGAAACAACACAGAATTTATGTGTGTCTATAGTGATCCGCAGGGCAATGAACCAAAAGTTCCAATTCTAAATCTTGATGGAAATGAACATACTTTAGCAGTGAAATTTGGCTCAAAGAATAAGGGCACCTATGCACTCACCCTACCTTCTGCATCAGATTGTCGGTACTACTACTTTTCCTTTACAGATAGCAACAATAAAAACTGGCGACATCCAGAACATGGTCGTTTAGTTACCGTTGGTGAAGGAAGCTGCGAAGAGGAGTACGAAGCTCCTGGAGCTATTTCATACCGACCATGTAACAAATCTTTAAATCACCCACATGTATCTGTTCAATCCATATCAAACAATCGAATTAGTATAAATATCGAGGGCCCCCCAAAAGAGTCTTATCAATTATCAATTATTAATTTTCGAGGACAACGTATCTATAGACAGATGCTTGATAACACACAAAAAAATGTATATATAGGACACACACTCTCTCCTGGTATCTATCATGTTCATTTATGTAAAAAGGGGAAGCCGATTGCGTCAACGATGTTTGTTCACCTTTTACAGTAATATCTAAAAGAAACGTGAGGAACTGATAGAGGTTAGTCTTGCTTTAGGTCTATCACCGTATTGACAAGTGATGTAAATCCATCAATATGACAAGCCACTTGGTCACCATGAATTATTGGCACAGCTCCTGGAGTTCCTGTCGAGATAATATCACCGGGCAACAGTGTCATAATTTGAGAATGATAGGAAACTAAAAAATCTGGAGGGAAGGTCATGTTAGCGACACAATTCGATGCATGAACGCGGCCGTTAATCTCGGTTGTTACTTTCAGGGACAACAGATCCTCTATTTCATCGGGGGTAACTAGTTGAGGTCCAAAACTAAAAAAGGTATCAAAACTCTTAGACTGGGTCAAATTACGGGGATTTCTCCGCAAAATATCCTCGGCAGTCATATCGATAATCGTAGTAAAACCCGCCACAACACTAAGCCAGTTTTCACGAGAGATGTCATTACATTTCTTACCAATGATTATTCCCAGTTCAGCTTCGGCTGTTGTTTTGTGTGAAAGCTTGGGAATTTTTACCTGATCGCCCGGCCCAATGATCGATGTGTCTGGTTTCATAAAACTTGCCGGCTCGAGAGTTGGTGCCTGCTCAGAAAGATCTTGCGCATGGGCATGATAATTTAGACCAATACCCCAAATCTTTCGAGGATGTCGATAGAGCGGTTTACAGATAGCATCTTGAGGAGGAATTGCCTTTTTTAGAAGTTTGGTTAATAAACTATTATTGATAGTATTAAACCAAGAGTTAATTTCAAGTAATAGACCAGTTTCAATAAGGCCAAATAGATCCTCTGGCCATTGTTGCTCAGTTTCTACATTGATTGTCTGAATAGTGATATAGCCACCCTTGGTAAGCAGAGCTGCTGTCTCAATCCCATCAATGAGAAGTGTTGCTAGCCGCATAGCATTTCCTAGTCAAACGTTAGTTGTTAAGAGAGTTCATAAAACTCAGATCTTCTATCAAAAAACAGATGATTGTTTGGGGTAATTTTTTTATCCCTTGCCTGAGCAATATCTATTTCACATACAAAGCACTCTTCCTCATCTTTTGCACTTCTATGGAAAAGTTTTCCTCGTGGCGCTACAACTTGACTCTGCCCAGAAAAAGAGAGTGTACCCTGTGGTCGTTTTTCTGTACCATATCGATTTGCTGTAACCGCAAAGATCAGGTTTTCAATACATCGTGTGAGCATGGCTCGTTGACAATAAGCTAAAACCAAGTTTGATGGATGACAAATAATATCAGCTCCTTTAAGGGCAAGTGTTCGAGCAGCTTCAGGAAAGACCCAATCAAAGCAGATCATCATACCAATCGACACTCCTCTAACAGTACTCACAACAAATCCAGTATCGCCTTTATCGAACACCTTTTTTTCTGTATTAAAAAGATGGGTTTTACGATAGGTTGTAACGATACCTTTGGGACCAAGAAGAAGAGCACTATTAAAAACCCTTTCCTCTGATTTCTCTGCAAAACCAGTCACGATATAGAAGTCACGCTCTTTACAGAGACCAACAAGAGCGTCAATAGTTTGAGAACTTTTGGGATTTTCAGCAAGAGACTCTAGCTCATCTCTATTTGTAAAGTAATACCCCGAAAAAGCTAGCTCTGGAAGCACCATGATATCAACATCTACTTTGTTGAGTGCTCCAAGTACAGTTTCAAGATTTTTATCTACCTTACCAAATTGTGGATCGAACTGGAAATAGCCAACCCTTGTCATTGTAATATCCTTATCATTTAACCCGAAAAATGAGAATTGATTCTGTTCTACTTTACCTCATCCAGTATAGTATTGATCTTATCCAAAACCTCTTTACTCTGCAAAATACTGGTATGCGTTTCATTGAATCCATGCACTTCATGAGCCAAAGCTTGTGCCCGTGGGTCTAATTGACTTTTAATAGTAATGGTGCCATCACTATTATCACCATTGGATTTTTTTTCTGGATGACGATACCCAAAAAGCAGGTGAAATTTCATATGTTTTGGTAGAGATGTCTTATGTAATTGGGTAATAAATTCACTGCCCGTTGCTACATCTCGCCAACTGGGGACCACTACAGGAGCTTTCTCCGAACCTCTGGCTGCGCCTTCATTCCCACCATAAGGAGAACAAATTGTTATAAATTGTTTTAAGAAAAAGTCTTGGTTTTTACTGTATCGGTTTATAGCTGCACGCGCAATAACCCCCCCCATACTATGGGCGCAAATAACCAGAGTACCCCGACGCAGATTAACAATGTTTCCAGAAAGGAAAAGCTCATAAAAGATTTCAGCCAACTTATCCAAATCCTCTCCAGAAGGGTAATAGAAGAACCAGGGCTCGAATTTTTCTCTATTAATTCCTTCCACTATATATTGCCAATCACGACAGGTACCGGTAATACCATGAACAAACACAACAGGAATTTTCCGCCGATCATGTTCCTCTAAGGCATAGAAAAAGAGGCTTGCCCGCTCTAAAAATGCCGGTGGGTTATACATCCCCAGTAGCCCCGTTTCATGGGAAAATAGATCACTATCCAAAGATCGGATCGATCCAGGAGGATAAAATTCAGATAATACCAGTTCTTCACTGGGCTCTACTTTTCTAGAAAAGGGTAGATCCAAAGAATAGGTGTTGGCAATGGAGAAGGAAATATGCACATCTTTAACTATTGGAACATCTTTCTCCGGCCCTTCAATTGTCAACATCTTGGTGCCTTCATATTGACCAACACACTCATTATTAGTAAAGAGGCTATCATTATTACAGTCGGCAAATACAAACAATTGATATTGCCCCTCCGGGAGATAGAGTGTAAAATAGCTCGGTCGATTCATTTGATAGGAATTGACCATTTCTAATGTGCCATAACGCATGGAAAATGCTGCGACCACCAGTGGCTTTGTAGATAGAGAATCACCTACAAGGCGGCCGTAAACAATAGCACACTTCTCGGGAGAAAGATTTTTCTCACGAATCTGTGACGGAGCAGATTGCTGGCTCATATTATCAGCCCATTTTTTTAGGGCCATCGAAACGTAACCACAATTAACAAAACAGAGTGACAACAGAATCAGAACAATGGTCAATTTAGTTTTCATATCAATAAAGTACTTTAGCGAGATGTACAAAGAATACTATTGTTTGAATAAAAATAAATTATCGGGCAAGCTTGCGTTTAATTATCCCCTTTTCTATTGCCTCTGTGACAAACGTGGAGATAATACTACTTATCCGCCGTGTTGATGACATATTTCCCCGAAATACATGAACATCCCAAACAAGTCTATTTAAATGATCCAATCCTACTGTTTCTTCTAAAATCTCCTTTTGTAACCAACCTTGCCATTGAGTGCCTTTGTAGACACGATAAAACATCTCTCCAAGATTATTTCGATATACCAGTGAGAGTGAGCCAATACCCCTGGTCCACTGCGGTGCTTGCCAATTTGGCATGATATAAAGGTGTGTAACATACTCCTCTTCAAGGATCTCTTCAATATCTAAGGAGTTAGATTCCATTGGAGAGAAAAATCGATTACACTCCTTAATTAATAAAAGTAATTCGTTCTCAGAGAGAGGAAATTCATCAGCGATTTCTACTCGTTCTTTACCGGAGTAGAAATTGTTAAGGCTGCACCAGACACAGGCACTTATAGGATCAGGTACCCTTCTCAAGATCTGTGGATGTGCGCTCTTAGCTCCCTTAATCCATAAAGCGATCTGCCAGGTTTTTCCCTTTTTGCGAGCATCCTCTGTGTCTATTTTTATTAAAGCCACATCGCGCGCCATAAAAAGCGAATACTCATAGGGAATCTTATTTGCCTTCAACTCCAAAATACACTTTAACTTCTTTCCAATAACGGTGAGATCTCGATCAGAAATTAGTGTTGTACGATCCTTTGTTCTACTTCTAATGCGAGTATAGGTAGTAATAAGAAACTCTAACACTCGTTTCTTAAGAATATCCCGCTTTGCAAAGTTCCACTCCTTAAACTGAGCCAAATCATCAATCTGCTCCTGTGCCCAGCCCCAACGCTTCCCAAGATAATAAAAAAGTTGTGTACGAGCTTTGTCCTCCTGCTCTGCAGTTTCCATAGAGAGAAGGTTGCGAATAAGAAAACACTCCTCAATGAGTGTTCGAACCGATTGCATTTTTCCATGATTATAGTAGGTGCGTAAAGCCTCAACTAAAAAGAGGTAGGAGTCTGCCATATCCGATTGTTGTGCATTGAGCACTTCCTTTTTATAAAACTCACAGAGTGGCACAGCTCGCTTATTTGCAGAGGAGTATCTATCAATAAGAGCCATTTTTAGCACTGATTTAAAGGGATTATGTAAACCCTTAAAGAGTTGCCACAGTGCAGCTCCCACATATTCCCCTTGATCAATGGTATAGACATTACCAAGATCCAGGAATTGTGGTTGATCTGGGGTCAGATTTTTTACCAACAAAGCGATATTATGCTCATACTGTGGATCATCAATTCCTGGTGGCATAATCCAATAGTAGGGTAAATTTCCAGATACAAAGATGGCTGTGCGATAAAACTCCTCTTTTAATAGTTTTCCCAGGGAGGAGCCACAGGATTGCTCATCAATAGAGCCAAAATTATCCTCACGAATTGTATGCAAATCAATAATAAAAAAGTGGACCTCTAATCCAGCCACATCGTATGCCCAAGTTTCAATATGATAAAATCGTTCCTTTAATGCATAGACATCCTCTTCATTCTGTGAGGACTCGAGCCCAACCCAGAAGTCCATATCGCTCTCTTTAGTAAATGCGACTGTTCCAGCAGAACCCATTAATGCTAAAAACTTTATAGGAAATCGTTTTTTCTGCTCCCGTGGGATTATAAAGCGAGGGAAGTACTTCTGAATAAGCTGTTTTAATTCACTGGTGTAGGTGAAACAAGAGACACCAGTAAGCGCACATCCTCCTAAATCCCCTTTATCAACACCAGGTCGCTCTTCATGCAGTAAAAAAGGGATAAGGTCAAAGGCCTCTCGTTGTCGTTCAGTTAAATAATTCCTTAAGTATTCAATTTTGTTATTATTATAGCCTGTGACCAGCTCGGCATTTTCAATAAGTTCGTTAATCGTAGATTGTTTATCAAAAAGCATTTTTTTCTGACCTATCTTAATAAGAAGCTTCATTATGAGTGTATAATGATATTTGGAGTGAGATGTACACTTTTTTTAGGTTTATTCTTTCAAAATAGTGTACATTATATAAGAAGATGAGTTAATTATCGTTAACATAATTAATCCAAGGGGGGATTATGAAACTTTCAGGAACCGTTATAGCAATCCTATTTGTCCTATCACTTTTAATACCGCAACAGGTTTTCTCAGCAAATCCAGGGGATGTGGAAAAACATGTTCGCATTCATCTTTCAAGTGTAGAGGATCTTAAGGCTGTACAAAAATTAGGATTCCAAGCAGAATTGGATATTATTACCAATGGCATGGCAGAGGGATTTATCCCGTCCGATGCAATTGAACAGGTGAAGTTACTGGGATACAGAATTGAAGAAGTTCAACCCACAATAGAGGATGGTTCAATACCGGGAACTCGAAAGCCATGGTACTCATTTAAGGATATCGTGGAAATCCTGACCAATTATTGTAAAGAGTACCCCACTATGACCGCCTTTGATACAATTGGATTTAGTATCCGTAAACGACCGATTCTCCAATTTAAGATAGCTGTGCTGCCAGACACTGCGGTGCGTCAGCGCTTTTTTCTTAATGGAGCATGCCATGGAAATGAAAAGATCGGCACCGAAACAGTTATGCGAATTATAAAAGAGTTTCTTGAAAAGTATTCTACTAGTCAACGTATTAAGGCGATTGTCGATCGTGGTGAATTTGTATTTCACCCCATTATTAATATTGATGGTTTTGTGAGTGGCAGAAATGGTCGTAGGAGATTGGAAAATAACAAGGACCCCAACAGAGCCTACGGCTATAAAACTGAAGGTAATAATAGTGATGGCTCACTTCCCTATCAGTGGCCGGAAAATAAAACGTACCTCTATTCCATGATCGAGGCACCATGGTATCAAAATATGGATTATCATTGCGGGATAGTTGCCTTGTATACACCCAGCGGCAGTAATCTTGACCGAGCAACCTACAATCGTATGAAGCAAATCTACCCTCTGGGTAAAAAATCTGACACCTGGTTTGACAACATCCGAGGAGGCGGACTTGCTTACTCCTGCTCCTATGGAAAATGTGGCACCATAGCCCTTCTTCCAGAGCTTTGTCTCCATTATCCATCCACCAGCAAAATTGATAGCTTAACCCAATGGAATTTAGAGCGCTACTTAGATGTGGTTGATGAAATGAACCGAGGAGTGCGAGGACGTTTGACCAATGCAAAAACTGGTGAACCGGTTTATGCTCGTGTCCAGGTAAAAAACAAAGGCTCCTTTACCTTTTCCGATCCTCGATCAGGGGCGTTCCACAAATATGTACCGTCACCTTCCGGTACTTTTGAGGTTGAGATAATGGCAAATGGCTTTAAACCGGAAACCAAATCGGTTCAGGCCAATACCAATGGATTTGCAGAAGTCAATGTCGCACTTACCCCTGATACGGCTCTTAAATATTCAGCCATGTCAGTTGATGTAATCGGTGTAGGAAATTCCGTCTCTCTTACACAAAACAGGCGAATCCTCGGACCCAAAAATAACAGCGGAGTTACCATTGAGGATGGATTTATCATTGTTGACTTTGGCCCCAAGTACCTGGTAACTGATGGCGAAGGTACAGATCTTACGGTTAATCTAACAAATAATTCGTCATACTCGGTAAGCGTACATAATGATGTTGATAAAATCATTGACAATGAAGGTATAAAGCTTGGATCAGGTCAAGGCACCAAATCCTTTGATTTAAATGGTGCAATTGACTCAGCTCGCTGGGTGAGAATTGATGCCGGCAATAATGCTTCTCCCAGTATTGATGCAATTGAAGCAGATCCACGGGAGCAACCAACAGCAATCAACCACTTTGGCAAAAGCACTTTATCACAAAAAGGGATCAAACTTCTATCAAATCATTATAGCAAGGGGATGCAATTCCAAGTCACCGTACCTAAAGGTGCTTACACAGTATCACTTTTTGACATGCACGGAAAAAAGATAGATATAATCGCCAAAGGATTGGCACCCCACACATTACAGCAACAATTCCAATGGAATCGAAAGGATCTAGCTACAGGATCATTTATTTTGGTATTAAAAACAGCTTTTGGGAATAAGACGCTTATCGTACCTTGGCTAAAATAATAAATCCTCAGTCATTCTACTACTTTGTAAATAATAAGGGCCTTTAGTTTCTACTAAGGCCTTTTTTATTGAGTAATGATAATTCTTGTCGAAGCCATATCCGTTCCCACAGCAACCTTTACAAGGTACACCCCATCACTCAATCGATGATTACATTCTTCCTCCAAATTAACTATCCACTCTTTTTGCTGGTGTTTATGGGTAAGCAGACCTTGAAAGACCGTTTTTCCCAAACAGTTTAGAATGGTCATTTCACCACTCTTCTGCCTAGTAGAATTACACTTAACCATTATTCGATTCTTGTCAATTGGGATAATCTGAAGAGTTTTGGTGTTGCTTGGTCTTTTATGCATTATTATAGGAACTGTAAGAGATTCATAGGAGAAAATTCCCCGACTAGTTCCTGCGTACACGGTGTACCTTCTTTCAATTAATCCAAACCGATCTACCGCCAGGCAGGTGGGTTCATAAGAAAGATTTCCCAACTTTTTCCAGGCACCCTTTGGCAAACACTTAAAATAGACGCCACTTTTTACTGCAGCAAAGAGT
>JANQEN010000079.1 GCA_028278335.1 Chitinivibrionales bacterium
AAACCTTGCAGGTCTCCTTTAGCAGGTATCGCTTTCCCAGATTTTGTAACCCTTGCACTTATGACAACCTCAGGAAAACTAGACAATTTCATATTAGGATTCATACCCATTCCATCTTTCAATAAAAACTGCGCGGGTAAATCTTTAGCTTGCAAGCGTACAATTGCAAGTGGCATCCTTGGGCCTTCCTTTGCGCGAGCATAAATATAAAGGGTGTCCTCTGGAGCAGCTTTAGCAGCAAGGGCAGGGCTAATCTTAACAACCCCCGAAACTGTACCTGGTAACGCCTTCTTCTCTACATTCTTTGTTATTTTTTGGCTCTTGGAAGACGAAGTATCCACATTATCTAAATTTGGAGATTGTGCCGTACCAATTGTTACCCCCCTTCCATTTGAAGATAAGGTTTTTGCTCTCTCAATACTTCCAGTAACAGATTGTGCCAGCTTGGAGTCTGCCGGAATTAATGCTAATAATTCTTCCCAATAAACTGCAGCCTGTTTAAAGTTGCCTTCCTCAAACTTTGCTGTACCTGCTAAAGCCAATGCTTTGGGATTCTTCGGTTCAATACTTAATGCCTTATTGATTAGTTCAATAGGTTTTCCCGCTAGGCTTCCATCTTGTGTCATCGCAAAAACATCAGCATAATTAACAAGTACTTCTGGGCTATCTGGCGATAATGTAAGCAACTTTGCATATACCTCACTTGCCTCTGTAAAACGCCCCATTATGGAGTATGTGCGCCCTAACATGAACCAACCTTCTAAGTCATCTGGCTGTTTCTCAAGACGTGCCACAAGATTATCGACCATAGAGGCTATTTCTAGATCTGGATGACCAGGACCCCCCGGCATTTCTCCCTGACCCGCAATTGTTGGTTGCTCAATAGCTGCTTGAGGTATTAATGCTTGAGTATTTCCGAGCAAAAGATAAAGGGAAACTGCAAGAATTGGAATTGCCAAAATAATCACTGCAGAGGTGGCGATGCTACGGTCACTAGTTTTTTGTGTGCCATATGTCGAACTCTCTTCCGACATATCTTGCATCATACGCTGCTGTAATTCATACTTGCTTTGATTATATTGCTCTTGATTTAGAACGTCGTTTCGTAAGTCATTATCAAGTTCAGATATCTGATCTCGATAAATACTGATATTTGTAGTCTCGCGCTCTACACTCTGTTGCTCACTTTTGCTTCGCAACAATGTGGGAAGAATAAATAATAAAGCCCCAACTATAAAAATACCTGCAACAACCCAGAATGATGTCATGTATTTTCACCATTGTTACTTTTCTTTAGTATTTCCTCAGCTTTTTCAAGCTGCTTTTCAGATAATGAAATTTCATTAAGTTGTTTTCGACGTTTCCTTAGATAAATAATCAATACACCCGCTCCAATTAAAAGAAAAATAAATGGTCCAAACCAAAGCAGCATAGTATTAGCTCTTAAAGGTGGGCGATAAAGTACAAAATCACCATAACGTGCTACTAAGAAATCAGTAATTTCTTTATTACTTTTATTTGCCATTAATTGTTCACGAATTTCACGACGAATATCTTTTGCAAAATCAGAACGCGAACCAGCTAGAGATTCATTCTGGCACACTAAGCAACGTAGATCCTCAGACAAAGCAATCATGCGTTTCTCAATTTCTGGGTTCTCGGCCACAGGCACCGCCTCTTTTGTCCACCCTAAGGATGGCTCTATTAGGGTGCAAAGAAGTAATGCAAAAAATGATAATTTTAAATTCATCCCTGTAAGTCTCTAACAAGGGGCAAAATTGTTTCTTCTAAGACATCAACGGTTACTGGGCCAATTTGTTTGTATTGGATAACTCCATTCTTGTCTATGACGTAGGTTTCAGGAACTCCGTAAACTCCATAATCAATGCCTACTCTCCCATCTGAGTCTACTATGCTTAGTGTATATGGGTCTCCAAATTGATCTAACCATTGTAAGGCTAAGTCACGTTTGTCCTTATAGTTAAGACCATAGATTGGAACCACACCAGACTTAGCAAGTTGTACAAGCAACGGGTGTTCTTCGCGACAGGAGGCGCACCATGAGGCCCATACATTAAGTAACCAGACCTTACCCAAATTGTCTTTTGAAGTAAGAGTTTTTTCTGAATCATGTAACTGTTGTAATTGAAAAGTTGGAGCTGGTTTTCCGATCAATGGTGATGGAATCTTACGTGGATTAAGGTTAAGTCCAACAAGTAAAAAAGAAACTAGAACAATAAAAGCAACTAATGGCAACAAAAAACGTATCATACCTTTTTAGTTTCCGTAACTAATGGGACGCTACTGACATCCTCCTTGTCAATCTTATCTTCTGTTTGTTTTCGTACTTTGATACGATAACGCCTATCAGATATTGCCAGAACACCACCAAACGCCATCAATAAACACCCAAACCAGATCCAGTCAACAAAAGGTTTATGATAAACACGAACTATCCATGACCCATTTCCTAGTGGCTCTCCTAGAGCCACATACAGATCCCGAAATATACCTGTATCAATTGCAGCCTCAGTCATAGCCATACCCGACGCATTATAAGTTCGTTTTTCAGGATGCATAAGATTAACTCTCTCTCCATTACGGAAGACTTCTATATCGCCTCGAATACCTTGATAATTTGGACCAGGAGCTACATCTGAACCATTAAAACGAAATGTATAACCTCCTACACTAACTGTATCACCAATATCCATACGTACATCTTTTTCTGTCTCATAACCATTTACCATTGTTACACCAATGATGAAAATGGCTATACCAAAATGGGCAAAATGCATTCCATAATAACTACGACTTTGTTTTGAGAGTTTTGTAAACAACCCCTGATGGCCACTACTTTTTATGCGCTGCCAAAAGCTAACAAAGATACTAGCAATAACCCAGAAAGCTAGTAACAAACCAAAACTTACCATTGGTTTCCATTCACCAATAGTAAGCGGCATTAATAAAGCTGTTGCTAGGCTTACTCCAAAAGCCCAGCGTAAACGTACCGCTAGTTCAGGTAAACTTGCCTGCTTCCACCGAGCTAATGGACCCAATCCCATAAGAAAGATTGCAGGTGTCATTAATGCAACAAACACTGACTCGAAATAGGGGGGGCCCACCGATATTTTGCCAAGTTCCAACGCATCCATAACTAATGGATATAAAGTTCCAAGTAAAACACTACTAGCCGCCACCAATAAAAGCAGATTATTTGCAAGTAACAAAGACTCCCTTGAAACCAACTCAAAGCTTCCACCAAGCCCAATTTTAGGAGCTCGCCAAGCAAATAAAAGTAACGAGCTGCCAATAATAACAACTAAGAAAGCTAGTATAAATATGCCGCGCTCAGGATCAGTTGCAAAAGCATGAACTGAAGTTAGCACCCCTGAACGAACTAGAAAGGTTCCAAGCAAACTTAAAGAAAAAGCACAAATAGCAAGCAATATGGTCCAGCTCTTAAAACTACCACGTTTTTCTGAAACCGCTAAAGAGTGAACAAGCGCAGTACCAACTAGCCAAGGCATAAAAGATGCGTTTTCAACTGGATCCCAGAACCACCAACCACCCCAGCCTAATTCATAGTAAGCCCACCAACTACCAAGCATTATCCCTATAGTTAGAAAAACCCATGCAACTGTGGTCCAGGGTCGAGACCAACGTGCCCATGTTGCATCCATCTGTCCACTTATTAATGCGGCAATGGCGAATGCGAAAGCAACAGAGAATCCGACATAACCCATGTAAAGCATTGGTGGATGAATTACCATGCCTGGATCTTGTAAAAGAGGGTTAAGGTCACTTCCTTCAAAAGCTGCGGGAATAAGACGATCAAACGGATTCGATGTAAACAGCATGAACAGCAAGAAACCTACGCTAATTACACCCATTACTCCTAATACCCGTGCAACCATATCATCTGGCAAATGCCGGCTAAACACGCTAACAGCAACTGACCATGATGCTAACATTAACATCCACAATAGCAGTGAACCCTCATGTGACCCCCAAGTTGCAGCGAACCTATAGTGTATAGGCAATTTAGAGTTTGAATTTTGAGCAACATTTAGAACTGAAAAATCATTATTTATAAATGAATAAGCAAGACAGCCAAAAGCAATCGCAACAAAAACAAACTGTCCGTGTACAACCGGCCGTGAAAGCGCAACCCAGGATGGAATACCGCGAGTCGCACCAATTATGGGTAAGATCACTTGTGTAATAGCAAGTAGAAGAGCAAGAATTAAAGCAAAATTACCAAGTTCAGGAATCATAATGGGCTATGTAATATTGATATAAAGTTAAAATTAAAATACTTTTAAAGCTCACGTTTACTTAATGATGGCAAGACTAATCAGTCATCACTGTTTTTTGTGATTTTTTTGCCTGCTCCAATGCATCAGCAGCTTCTGGCGGCATATAATTTTCGTCATGCTTAGCAAGTACCTCATCTGCCCGAAAAATTCCATCAGAAGATAGCTTACCTTGAGCAACAACTCCTTTACCCTCTTTAAATAAATCGGGAAGAATACCCGTATAAACAACAGGGATAACTTTAGCAGTATCTGTCACAACAAAATTTACAGTTACTCCGTCACTCTCACGCTTGACGCTACCTTCTTTTACTAACCCCCCAATTCGGAAACTTTTACCCTTAGGTGCTTCATTTGCAGCCACTTGAGAAGGACTAAAAAAGAAAACTAAGTTACTCTGGAATGCATCAAGTACAAGCGTTGTAGCCAAACCTAATGCGGCGACACTCATAATAATAATTGTTAATTTTCTATGGCGTGGTTTCATTACTTATCTCTTGTTTGGTAGCTTTATAAATCAGACTAAGTTGTTTATGTAAAGTTCGTCTACGGTGAATAATCAATACAATTTCTCCAATAATACAAAGAAGGAATACCAAATAAGATCCCCACACATAAAACCCATATCCACCCATGGCAAAGAAATCTGACCAGCTTGCCCAATTCACTATGCTGCTCCTTGCAAGTCGCTTACCCACATAGTATTACGCTCTCGCTCTAGAATGATGGTTCGTGTACGCATCAATATAACGGCTATTGAATACATCCAACATGCAAGCGACATAATAAGCATACCCGTAAGCATGGTTGTTGCCATTTTTGGAGATTGAGTAAGACTAACAGTGGCTCCCTGATGTAGAGTGTTCCACCATTTTACCGAAAAATAGATAATCGGTATGTTTACTACACCTACAATCGCAATCACTGCACCAGCTTTATCAGCTCGACGTGGGTCATCTATCGCCGCTTGTAATGCCATAAATCCGATATATAGGAATAATAGAATTAATTCTGATGTAAGTCGGGCGTCCCATACCCACCATGTTCCCCACATGGGTTTGCCCCAAAGCGCTCCTGTCCATAAAGCAAGAAATGTAAACATTGCGCCTGTAGGCGCAATGGCTGTAGCTATCATGGAAGAGAGTCTAGTATTAAAAGCAAGGCCAATCGCAGCCCAACCTGCCATAATTAAATAAAGAAACATAGACATCCATGCAGCTGGGACATGTATAAATATAATTCGATAAGCCTCACTCTGCTGAAAGTCTGTAGGGGCAACAAAAAATCCGGTATAAAGACCCAATACAAACAATACAATTGAAATAATAGAAAATAATGGGATCATTTTGCCAGCAAGTGAATAGAAACTTGCTGGGGAAGAGTATTTGAACCAGTTAATTGCCATTTCGCTATACGCTATAAAGATTTTAAGGGTTTAATTTAAATGAAGCTTATTATTTGTATTTGTCTTAAAACCCTCCATTTTAACTCATAAATTGAAATTAATAATTGCTTTCTTCACTCTAGTGAGATCCGCAATGCCGCAGCCGCTGCCCACGGTGCAAATACTAGTGAAAGCAATAAAAAAGCTCCGAGCAATGATAAATGTGCACTGGCACCTAAGCCCACAGAAATTGCCTCTACAGCGCCTGCACCAAAAATTAGCACTGGAATGTATAAGGGAAGAACCAAAAGTGAAACCAAAACCCCTCCACCTCTTAAGCCTAAGGTAAGAGCTGCACCAATTGCTCCAATAAGACTCAAAACAGGTGTGCCTAGTAATAATGATGCAGTTAACACTAGTAACGCATCTATCGGTAAATCAAACTGAACACCAAGTATTGGTGCTATTAGAGCTAGTGGCACACCAGTTACAAGCCAGTGAGCCAATGCCTTACCAAGAACTAGTAATGAAAGGGGTTGAGGAGAAAGCAACATCTGCTCCAACGTGCCATCCAAATAGTCACTAAAAAACATTCTTTCCAACGACAACATCGAGGCTAGTAAGGCAGCAACCCATACTACACCTGGCGCCATAGCACGAAGCATATTAATTTCTGGTCCCACACCAAGAGGGAATAAACTAACTACAATAACAAAGAAAAATAATGTGGTTAATACATCTGCCCTCTGGCGCATTGCCAGAAGAAGATCACGCTTAATTACCCATAAAAACATATTAAACGAGCTGCAATCGCTTCGTTAAAACAGCAGTAACTTTAATATCCTGATGAGTGGTCATCACAACCATCCCGCCTTGGTCTAAATGTTGTTCCAATAATCTCTGAACAAGATCTACAGCTGTGCTATCAAGAGCTACTAATGGTTCATCTAGTATCCATAGCACCGTGCTACACACCAATAAACGTGCTAATGTTACTCGTCTTCGTTGTCCTTGCGATAAAACTTTAACTGGCAAAACCTCGCGCCCACCCAAGCCCATATACTGTAAGGCACCGTACGCTTTGTTTTCATCAATTTCGTTACCTGCTAATGCGCATGAAATACTTAGGTTCTCGATCGCGGTCAAGTTGTCCTTTACTCCATTTAAGTGGCCAAGGTAAGTAATTACACTATGATATTCTTCATCTAAAGAACGTATAGAATTTCCACACCATTGAATTTCCCCATAAGCTGGTTTTGCTAAACCACATAATATTCGTAACAAACTAGTTTTACCGCTGCCATTAGGGCCATTAACCTGCAATAACTCACCGGCCTCAAGGGTAAAATTAATATCCTTGAATAAGCTATTTTCACCACGTACACATTCCAAATTAGTTACTTTAAGCATTGCAAATTTATCAAAAAAGTAAAATTATAGCGTATCAATAAATTATGTGGCTTTATTAAAGATGTAGATTTAAGTAACTACTCATCCTTCATACATTAGTGTCTAGATAAATTTCTTAGTATTATTGATAAAGTCCGACGCATTTTTGAGGTTAATCATGAATGATTTTTGTATTTGTGGTGATATTGGTGGCACCAAAACTTTACTATGGCTAGGAAAATCTATAGGCAGTGAGTTCCAAGTACACCTTGAGTATCAATATAGCAGTAATAGTTTTAAAGATTTTCCAGAAATTCTCTGTAATTTCCTAAACAAGACTAAAACTATTACAAATAACCAAAATCCAATAGCCGCATGCTTTGCTGTAGCCGGGCCTGTTAAAGATCAACATACAAACCTTACCAATCTCCCGTGGCAGATTGATGCCAAGAAAATTGCAAAAGAATTCTCAATTCCAATCGTAACACTTATTAATGATTTTGAAGCTGCAGCATTAAGTATTGAAACTCTTGTTGAAAGTGATCTGAAAGTATTACAAGCAGGAGAACCTAAAGCTCAATCGATGCGCGTAATATTAGGCGCAGGTACTGGCATGGGCGTAGCATGGCTTACTTGGAGGAAAAATTGTTATTTGCCAATTCCAACTGAAGCAGGGCATATGGATTTTGCTCCTTCTAATGAGCTACAAGATGATTTCCTTATATATCAGAGAAAGAAATTTGGCCATGTATCGATTGAAAGGGTGCTATCTGGAAACGGCCTAGTAGATATATTTAATTTCTTACAGGTTGGCTTGAATAAAAATAATGAACTTGTTCAAACAAATTTAAATACTACTAATGCAGCAACAGTAACTGATTTAGCGCTGAAGAAAAACCACCCTATAGCAGTAAAATCTCTTGATTTATTTGTTGAGATTTATGGCGCATACTCTGGAAACCTCGCTCTTGCAGGCCTATGCCATGGTGGAGTATATATAGCTGGTGGAATTGCCCCTAAAATAATTGATAAGCTTAAAGATGGTAACTTTATAAGGTTGTTTTGCGAAAAGGGCCGTTACTCCAAAATGATGAAAGATTTTCCCGTATATGTGGTAATGAATCCAAAAATTGGAGCAATGGGTGCTGCGCAGGGAATTAAACAAATATTAAGCTGATAAAGACCCATATATAGTTATGTTGCTAAGAATATTCTTATAAAAAACGTAAAATTATTTCATCAAAAATGAATAGACTGCATACAAAAGAAACCAAAAAAATAAATAATTTAGCAGGTGTGGGAAACAGGTCTAATAGTCCATTACCTACTACTAGTAAAAACTACATTACACCTGGAGGCTATGCCAGGTTAAAAGAAGAATTTTTGTGGCTGATGAATAAAGAGCGGCCTGAGGTTACTGCAGTAGTGTCCTGGGCTGCTGGAAATGGCGATCGGTCAGAAAATGGCGACTATATCTATGGAAAAAAACGTTTACGTGAAATCGATAAACGTATTCGTTTTCTAACTAAGCAACTTGATATGGCAGTAATTGTTGATCCAACTACTCCTAGAGAAGATAAAACACAAATCTTCTTTGGAGCCACAGTAACCTTTTCTTTTCAAGAAGGCAGGAAAAAGACTATATCCATTGTTGGTATAGATGAGATTGATACTGCCAAAGGGTACATAAGTTGGATTTCACCAATGGCGCAAGCGCTCACCAAAGCGAGACAAGGTGATATAGTAAATTTGCATACACCAAGAGGATTCAAAAAGATAAAAATCCTAAAAGTCATGTATAAATCCATCCAAATAGAACCATTTAGAATCACTGCTAAACAGTAATAGTTACTGGGAAAGAAAAATATTTTTAGTTATTTTTGTATTTAATGTGATCTGGAATAGTAAATGAAATGCATCACCTCGCGAATGAACCCAATTTTTAGACAGCTTGTAAAGCTAGAGGGATCAACAAAAAAACGTAGGGCATGTGGTCTAACAATACTTGATGGAGTACATCTGATAAATTCATATCATGACAAATTAGGTACATCAAGTCGACTAATCATAAACGAATCAGGTTGCAAAAATACAGAAATAAAAAAGTTACTAATGCTGAATAAAAGCCAAGCTGTAGATGTATTTTTACTAAGCGACGCCTTATTCCGAGAAATATCTCCAGTTAAAACACCTATTGGAGTTATTGCGCTAGTGCCTATCCCTAAACCTAGCGACATTCTGGTTCACAAAAACAAATATTTTTATGCTCTACTCGAGTCAATACAAGATCCAGGTAATCTTGGCTCAATTCTACG
>JANQEN010000087.1 GCA_028278335.1 Chitinivibrionales bacterium
CTTTGTTGTATAATCTGATATTGAATTAATAGAAGGAGAGATTTCTTGAATAGTACCATCCAAAGCTAACTCAAAGTAGACATCCTGAATATTTTCAAAGATTCTCCTAAACCTATTCTCGCTTGATTTAAGCTTGTCAAAGAGCTTATTGATTTGATCATACTGATCTTGCAGCTTAGCATGGCTCTCTTCCATGTTTTGGATAATGGTTGATTGATCGCGAAAGCGAAAGTTTAGGGACTGTTTGATTTTACTTAAGATTGTTGGGTGGGGCTTCCAAGTTGCTTTATAATGGCATTTTGTGGCATCCTTGTCACGAATAACACAAGATTGTTCTTCTATTTTTGCATCATTAAAACCTTTTGAATGAAGTATGCCAAGAATATTACCCTTAAATGTATCACATACCGCTGGATGGTATAATGATTTCTCCTTTGGTTCAAAGATTAACTCTATATGTCCTTCCCTATGATAAATCGCATTTGCATGTATTGCTTTGGAGATGTTTTTTTTATAAAATGATTCAAAATTTTTTAGTATAATTGAAATTGGAGTAAGTTTAAAAAAGAGAAGCTGAAAAAATGAGCTTTGTTCAATAAAAACTTCGTACCCAATTTTTTGCATAATTCCAGGTTCGTATTCAAAAAGAGCATCAAGATTATCTAAAAACAAGTTTGTAGTTTTAACATCTATCCATTCATGTTGATCCTCCATCTTGTTTCTTGACTCTTCAATTCCTTTAAAGAGTAAAGAAGTATCCTTCCCCTTGCTTTTTACATATTTAATCACCAGTGCTATAAAGAAACAGGATTGTTCTTTTTTCATTTCATACCCACAAACAAATTTTGCATGAATAGGATTTCAATCACCTAATAATTGAATAAATTCCCGTCATTAATAATTTTGAATAAATAACATTTTTCTTGGATACAACTAAAATAATCTTTTCCCTAATCGGGACAAAAATAAAAAAGGGCTCTTACGAGCCCTTCTGATAATTAAACTTTTTGAAAATCTGTTATCCCAAAATTGTCTGCAAGTCTTCCTCTGCAGTTTTTATGGGAGTGAGATTAAAATTCTCTACAAGAAAATTCAGTATATTTGGTGAGATAAATGCTGGAAGACTTGGGCCTATACGGATATTCTTAATTCCCAAATGGAGCAGAGAAAGAAGAATAACCACAGCCTTTTGCTCATACCAGGACAGTACCAGTGAGAGCGGAAGGTCATTGACACCACACTCAAAAGCTTCGGAAAGCGCCAAGGCGATTTTAACTGCAGAGTAGGCATCATTACACTGGCCGACATCAAGAAGGCGGGGGATGCCACCAATATCACCAAGATCAAGATGGTTGAATTTGTATTTGCCACAGGCAAGAGTTAAAACAACCGTGTCCTTTGGTGTTTTTTCTACAAATTCAGTGTAGTAGTTTCTTCCTGGCTTTGATCCGTCACAGCCACCAACCAAAAAGAAATGTTTGATCGCACCAGCTTTTACTGCATCAATAACTTTGTCTGCTACACCAAGAACTGCGTTTCTGCCAAAACCGGTGAGAAGCTCTTTGCCAGTTGTGTCTTCAGGAAAACCTTCCAAGGCTTTTGCCTTTTCTATTACTACGCTAAAGTCTTTACCTTCCACATGATTCGATCCTGGCCAGGCAACTAGACCTGTAGTAAACACTCTGTCACTATAGCTTTCACGGGGCTTCTGAATACAGTTGGTGGTAAAGAGAATTGCTGCAGGCACCCCATCAAACTCTTTCTGTTGATTCTGCCACGCAGTGCCAAAATTGCCAGCAAGGTGCTTATACTTTTTTAGTTCTGGATAGCCATGAGCAGGAAGCATCTCACCGTGGGTGTAAACATTAACACCAGTACCTTCGGTTTGTTTAAGCAGATTTTCTAAATCGAGCAAATCATGTCCGCTAATAATAATGGCCGGTCCCTTTTTTACACCTGTAGCAACCGGTGTGGGTTGGGGATGACCAAAACGCTCAGTGTGTCCTTCATCAAGGATTTCCATGGTACGAATATTGACCTCACCACATTTCATGTTGAGAGCGACTAACTCATCAACACTATTCTCTTTGCAGAGTGCTGCCAATGCTTCATGGACAAAGGCGAAAATGGTATCGTCAGTTTTGCCAAGAATTGCTGCATGATCAGCATAGGCAGCCAGCCCCTTTAAGCCATAGGTAAGAAGTTGCTCTAAAGACCGCAGGTCTTCATTTTCCTGTGATTCTTTTATTCCCCGTGAAGCTGCAGCCTCAACAAGGTTACCCTTTGCATCATCAATACAGTACTGCGCAACCTCAGGTATTTGGGATGCTTCAAGGTCACCGGCAAGACTTTTAGCCCGTTTTTTCATGTCATGTCCCTTGTCAAGGATCGACTCTAAACGTGCAGGGTCAAAGTTGACATTGGTCACCGTTGTAAAGAGAGCCTCAAGCACAAAGCGGTCAACCTCTCGATCGGTGTTGCCCTGTTTACGGGCTTCATTTGCGAAATAACTAATACCCTTGAGTTGGTATACAATAAGATCCTGTAGGGCTGCAACATCAGGGGTTTTACCGCAGACACCACTTGTTTCACAACCAACACCTTTTGCGACTTGTTCACATTGATAACAGAACATGCTCATTAAGAGCTCCTTTCAAAAAAAGTAATTAAAAAATTTGAAAATGAATTTTATATAATCGTGTTTCTACTATACCCATTGTTCCTGTAATACATCACCCTGCAAACTGAGCATGATATGCTTGATAGGAATTTTTCGTTCACTCTCGGCTGTTGCTTGCTGAGCTAAAGCTAAAAGACCGTGACAGCAGGGCACCTGCATTGTTATCACCGTGAGAGTGTTGATTAATGCTTCATCAATAAGGGCCTTTAGCTTTTCTTTGTATACATCCTTGCCATCATCCAACTTTGGACAGGCAATGGCTAAACTTTTATTTTTTAAAAAGTTTTTATGAAAATCGCCCGCAGAAAAGGCAGTGCAGTCAGCAGCCAGCACCATATCCGATTTCTGATAATGGGGCGCATTGGGCGAAATGAGATGCATCTGTACTGGCCAATGTGCAAGCTCTGAAGGCCGCTCACCCTCTTGATTTACGGCGTTATCTTTAGCTTTTTCGAAGTTGAGTGTTCGAGAGCCAGGACACCCGCTGTGCTTAGGAGTTTGTGAAACATCTTCAACTTCCTTGGGTACTTCAATATTATTCTCCTCTAAATAGGCAATTGCCTGGGCATAAAACTCTTTTTGGTTGTGCTCCTTAAGGTGTTTTAGATGAGCAATAATGGTATTTTTTCCTGCTTTAACAATGTTTACCATTACCTTTCGTTCATCATAGGGTTCAGCTTCCCGCTCTTCTATGGTAATAGCGCCCTCTGGACAATGACCGAGACAGGCACCTAATCCATCGCACATCAAGTCACTCACTAAACGGGCCTTGTCATCAATTATCTGAATGGCTCCCTCTGGGCAGTTAGGGATACAGAGTCCACATCCAGTGCAGGCTTCTTCGTCAATTTTTATTATCTTTCTTTCCATCGTAACCTCCCGAAATGTATTGCGGTAAGTCTTTAATTTTATTTATTGTTTATCACATTGATAAATATACACTGAATTTTAAAATGTTTCCTTGACCTAGGTCAAGAAAATAGAGAAAAGTATTTAAATTTTATTTTTAATTGGAATGGACTGCGAAGCTGGTGATGCTAGCCCTGCGATTGCCTTCTTTGTGATTTACCGCTCTCACGGACAAGTAAAAAGGAGATGTTGGACACGGTAACCCTGTTTCTTCCCTCCTCCTTTGAAGTATACAGAGCATCATCAGCTGCCTTTAAAAGGTCAGCCGGCTTAATAGATTTACTGGGGACAATGCTTGCACAGCCTATGCTTACCGTTACATATTTGTTTATAGGTGATTTACTATGCTGAATTTTGAGTTTTTTTACCATCTTTTTTATTGCCGAAGAGACTGTATAGGCAACCTGCTTGTTTGCCTCAGAGAGTACTACAACAAACTCTTCACCACCATAGCGGGCAACAATATCCCCAGCTCGATTGGATGTTCTTCGCAACAGTTTAGCGATTTTCTTTAGGCATTTATCTCCAGCTTGGTGACCGTAGGTGTCATTGAAGAGCTTAAAGTAATCTACATCAATCATAATAATGGTAAGCGCCTTTGCTTCTCGTACAGACCTTCGCCACTCTAAGGAGTAATACTCGTCGAATTTTCTTCGATTGGAAAGACCGGTGAGTTTATCGATTGTTGCTAAGTTTTTAAGCTCCTCATTGGCTTCCTCTAGCTGTTGGGTTCTCTCACGGACAAGAAATTCCAACTCTTTTCGTCGCTCCTCTAAATCACTGATGCGCCATTTGTATAGTATTCTTAGAGCAAATAGGAGTGATAAAACACAGAGTACATAAAACCACCAGGTCTGCCAAATTGGCGGCTTAATATGAATAGCTAAGGATTTTCCCTCGTCATTCCATACATCATCACTATTGGATGCCTTTACTTTAAATACATAGTTTCCCGGCGGTAAATTAGAATAGGTGACAAAACGACGAGTGCCAACATAATTCCAATCCTTTTCCAGCCCCTCCATCATATAGGCATATTGATTTTTTTCCGGTGCAGTAAAGTGGAGTGCTGTAAATTCAAAGGAGATGACCCTATCACGAAAAGAGAGGAAAATATCTTTGGTAACGGCAATTGATTTATCCAAGATTGTACGGCCATCGGACATCTGACCAACCGGCACCATCCTATTGGAGAGCATAAAATTGGTAATATGAACCGATGGGGGTATTGGGTTGTCCCTCATGCTATCAGGATGGAACACATTTAATCCTTTTATTCCACCAAAAATCATTTCCCCAGATGTTAAGCGACAGGCTGCAAACATATTAAATTCATCATCAGTGAGTCCATCTTCAACACGGTAGTTTTTAAAATGTTCAGTCTCAGGATTAAATTTTGAGATACCTCGATTAGTACTGAGCCATAAGTTCCCGTTGTTATCGCCTAAGATGCAGTAGATTTCATTATTCGAGAGCCCCTGTTCTTCTGTAAAATAGGTAAAAGTCTCTTTTCGTAAATCAAATCGGTTTAATCCACCACCCATGGTACCAATCCACAAAATGCCTGAACTATCCTCGTATACTGATGAAACGTAGTTGTTGTTAAGACAGTTGCCATCTTTTTTGTCAGGACTATACTGCTTAAAGGTCCCAGTCTTCTTATAAAATTTGTTTAATCCACTGCCATAGGAACCGACCCAAAAATTATTAAACTGGTCCTCATAGAGTAGATATACAAAATCACTGCTTATGGAGGTGCTGTCCGATGGATCATGCCTGTAGTGGGTAAAGATATCTCGATGTCGATCAAATCGATTAAGACCACCACCCCGTGTACCAATCCAGAGATATCCCAGGGCATCTTCATGAAGTGATCGGATTTTGTTATTACTAAGACTATTGGAATTTTTTGGGTCGTGTTTATAGTGCTTAAATGTTTTTTTCTTGGGATCGAAGCAATTGAGCCCCTCATTACCACCGCTCCAGATGTGTCCCATTCGATCTTCATACACAACAACGGTCATGTTAGAGCTGATGCTTGTGGGGTTATTTTTATCATGTTTATAATGAGTGAATCGGTTATTTTTCCTATCCAGTTTATTGAGGCCTCCACGATCAGTGCATATCCAGATATCCCCGCGATGATCCTCTATAATTTCCCAAACAATATTATCACTGAGGCTGTTTTCATTATTGAACTCATTGGCATAGTGAGAAAACTTTTTACCCTCCTGATTGTAAATACCGGCTCCTCGGCTGCCGGTGCCGATCCACATATTACCAGAATTATCCTTGAAGATTGAATAGATTTTATTATCGCCAAGATTGATATTACGCTCTGGATTATTTGCATAAATTTCCAAATCATTTGATTTTGGATTTAGAAAACTGATGCCCCCATTATTTGTGCCAATCCACAGCATTCCCTGATTATCCTGCTGAATTGCCAGAATATGGTTGTCGCTAATAGAGATTTGATTTTGGGGATCATGCTTAAAATGTTTGAAACCATCCACTTTTTTATCGTATCGATTAAGTCCGCCCTTTTCTGTGCCAATCCAAATATAGCCATAGGCTCCCTCATAAATTGCTGTGATAACATTGTCATTAAGGGAATTCGGATTTTGGTCATCCTGTTGATAATGGGTGAAGGTTACCCGATTTTCATCGTAACAAATAACACCCTTGTCAGCCGTACCAATCCAAACTAACCCCGACTTATCCACGATAATATCTTTCACCGTTGTTTTGTTTAGTATACCCAGGGGTGTTGTATCATTAAGAATTGGTGTGAAGGATTTGGTGGTAAGATCAAAGGTGCAAGCACCATTATTGGTTCCTACCCAAAGTCTACCAGTTTCTGCAAAAATTGAATACACTCTTTTTCCTGAGATACTTTTTGGATTGTTGGGATCATGGAAGTAGCGAGTAAAATTGTCCAGGTCGTAGTTGTATTTATTTAAGCCGTTTTCTGTGCCGATCCAAATAGATCCCTGTTTGTCTTTACAAAGGCATAAGATATGATTTTCACTGATACTACTGGTGTTGTAGGTGTTACTCGTATAATAGGTATGGCTCTTGTAAATGGTAAAGGTATACCCATCGTATTTGTTTAATCCTGCTTGGGTACCAATCCACATAAAGCCCATGGTATCTTGGGTAATACAACTTGCTGAATTTTGTGAGAGCCCCTCTTCAATGGTGACATGGCGGAATCGAATAGCTTTTCTTTGCCCATAGGAGTTGGGGATGCACAAAAATACACAGAGGATTAAAAGCGTATGGTGTCTTAAAAAATTACTCATCTTCAACACTTGTCAATGTAAACATCTGATAAATGCTCTACTAGCCTATTCTATTATACCACAGTTTGTTAAATTTAACAATCTTAACACTATAGTTGTTATCATGTTATAGGTTTATTTTATATTACTTTCAAATGACTACCGAACTCTATTATTACACATCTTTCTTTTAACAATTGGTAATCTGTGTGTGTTGGCATTGCTCATTTCTCATTAGTTAAAGGACCTTATACATGACCATTACTTCAGAAAAAATTAAAAAGATGTATTCTGGTGTCTCTGCAAGGCATTACGATTTACCAATATCTCATTTCTTTGGCAACTACAAGAGAATTGCCATAGAGGAGTCCTTTCTAAAGATGGGGGATTCGGTCATTGTCTTTTGCTGTGGAACCGGACTTGACTTTTCCCCTATTGTTAAAAGAGTAGGGGAGGAGGGGCGGATTGTTGGCTTAGATTTTTCTCCAACAATGCTTAAACAGGCAGAGCAAAAAATCAGAAAAAAACGTTGGAAAAACATATCGCTCAGAGAAGTCGATGTAACAGAGGTCGGTTCCAGCTATCAAAATCAGTTTGATGTGGGGATCTGTACACTGGGGTTATCTATTATTCCTGACTATCAATCTGCCTATACAAATTTGCTTTCCTCTGTGAAACCCGGTGGTTCTATTATAATAGGGGATGCCCAGTTAGCCACAGGACCTTTATCTTTTTTTAACCCACTCACCATTTTCCTTGCCCGTCGATATGGGGGGAGCAATAAGGGACATAAAAATAGCCATCATATTCGTTTGATGATGGAAAGAGATTTAAAGGATAGAAAAAGTGGTGAGTTTTTTATGAACTCCTATTTTTATTGTACAGGAATTAAGAAGTAGTCAGATTTTGCTTTCACAGCATTTTAATTTTTATGGGTGTTCCCCTATCAATGGGGAACGACCAAATCTTGCATTAAAATTAAACCATCAAACCCCAAATAATCTTCGGCCTCCCCTCTTCTCTTTCTCCTCAGTTTTCCAGCCCTTATTTCATAAAAGGAACACAAAACTCAGTTTTGTGTTCACTTTGTGAAATAATGAGCACTTTTTAAGGGGGTTGCACCCTTATTTTTGTTACTAATGCCTTCTAAACTCGCCTACATGTTCGAAAAGAAAATAGATAGAAATGACATCTTTCTTCAAAGCAAGTAGCTTTTCATTGTGCAAACAAAATCATCTCAATTTTGTATACAAATTCTTTCTATTTTTGCTTACAAGTTGGTTCTTAAATTGTATACAAAAGGGGTTGAAATTTGTATACAAGTGGGGGTGCAACTTGTATACAAAATGAGTTGCAACTTGTTAGCAAAAACAACAGGTTTTTGTATACATTTTTTTGGAAATTTTTGTATGCATAATTAATAAAAACTTAGTCCGGTTTCCTCACATTCAACTGAGATATTTAGATTAAAAGCTTTTTAGGTGGGGTTGACACCCCTCGCTTCAAACCTGCACCTCCCTGCTCGTAATGCTGTAACGAGAAATGGGTATTCACTAAACGCTCATCCCCATTTCTCTAACAGCAATATCTCACACTGCGGTACATCTTTTCAGCTACCCCGCTATTTATAAAGTAAAAAGTATTTATACTTATCGATAAAGGAAAGATTCTTATTCTACAGTATACGATTTTCTATTCCCCCTTCAATCGCACCGCCGAATGGTTCAGAAAAACGCGAGGTGCTGTATGAGTCTGCACAGCAGACGAGTTCAGTGAGCGTCTGAACCTGAGGCGAATAGGGCGATTGCGGGGTGGCATTATTCATGTTTGCCCTCCTGGCAAACACCCGATGGGCTGCGCCTTCGGCACAGTGCTCTCCAGCCTTCCCTGGCTTCCGAGTGGCTCACCTTTTTTGCTGTAGACCGGGCAAAAATGACAATAGAAACAATGCCATCAGGCATTGAACTACCTAACCCAGCAGAACGGCAGTGACAATAAAGGTGAGGTGCCTGCCAGTGCGCAAACTGGCGATCATTAATGTTTCTTATTTCTTTTATTGTCATTCCGCCCCCTTTTATTGACACGTACCGAACAATCGGGTAGAAACGATAAATCATCGGGTAGAAACGATAAATCATCGGGTAGAAATGATAAATCATCGGGTAGAAATGATAAATCATCGGGTAGAAACGACAAATCATCGGGTAGAAATGATAAATCATCGGGTAGAAATGATAAATCATCGGGTAGAAATGATAGATCATCAGGTAGAAATGATAAATCATCGGGTAGAAATGATAGATCATCAGGTAGAAGTGATAGATCATCAGGTAGAAGTGATAAATCACCGGGGAAATATGCTATTACGACTTCCAGAGAATAATTCTAATGAATAAATCGGATTGCATGAATCCAGTCAATTGGCCTATTATTTGCATTTCTTGTTATTGAAAAGCTTAATAAGGCAATTAATTTTGGCGACTTATAGAGAGGAGCACCTTATGGATGAAGCTCAATTTTCACTCTCCCTCCCTCAAAATGAACCTGTGCTTGATTACGCACCGGGAAGCACAGAAAAAGATGCTTTAAAGGAAATGCTCAACAACCTTTCCACACGGGAAATCGAGATCCCCTTGATTATTGGAGGAAAAGAGATCCGAACAGGAATTACTGAGCAATCGATTATGCCTCATAACCACGGCCATGTATTAGCAACCTATCATAAAGCTGGTCCCAAAGAGGCTGCATTGGCAATTAAAGAGGCTTCGAAAGCTTGGAAGATGTGGTCGGTTACGCCCTGGCCAGAGCGTGTTTCTGTATTTCTTAAAGCTGCAGAGCTGCTTTCAGGACCCTGGCGCATGAAGATCAATGCATCTACTATGCTTGGGCAGAGCAAAACCGTGTTCCAAGCCGAGATCGATGCAGCATGTGAGCTTATTGATTTCTTTCGATTTAATAGTCATTTTGTTGATCGAATTTATGCAGAACAACCAACCTCGAATCTTGGAATTTGGGATCGATTCGAATGGCGTCCCTTAGAGGGTGTTGTTTTTGCTATTACGCCTTTTAATTTTACCTCTATAGCGGGAAACCTACCCTCTGCTCCAGCAATGATGGGAAATACTGTCATTTGGAAACCCTCAAAAACAGCAGTCTATTCAGGATACTATTTGATGAAACTCTTTATTGAAGCAGGATTACCACCGGGTGTGATTAACTTTCTACCGGGTGCCAGTGCAACCATTGGAAGAGAAATAATTGGTTCCTCTCACTTGGGGGGAATTTACTTTACTGGCTCCACAGCAACCTTCCAAAAAATTTGGAGAATGGTTGGTGAGCATATTGATCTCTATCGCTCCTATCCAAGAATTGTTGGTGAAACAGGGGGAAAGGATTTCGTGGTTGCTCATCCCTCTGCAGATATAGATGCCCTTGTGGCAGCTCTTGTTCGTGGTGCCTTTGAATACCAAGGGCAAAAGTGTTCTGCTGCAAGTAGAGCGTATATACCAAAATCTCTCTGGCCAAAAGTAAAGGAACGATTGATAAGTACTGTTGAGCAGCTATCCATGGGCGATCCCCAGGACTTTCGCAATTTTGCCTCTGCGGTTATAGATGAAACGGCCTTTGACAAAATCGTGTCATACATTGATTTCGCAAACAATTCAACAGAACATGAATGTATTGTAGGAGGAAATTACGATAAAAAAGAGGGTTACTTTATAAAACCCACCATTTTTCGCACTACCAATCCTCACTCGCGGTTAATGGAGGAGGAGATTTTTGGGCCTGTTTTAACGGTGTTTGTCTATCCCGATGCTGAGTATCAGGATACCCTGGATCTTTGTGATGCTACATCTCCCTATGGATTAACCGGAGCAGTTTTTGCCAAAGACCGTTATGCCATTGAGATGGCACATAAACGACTTCGCTATGCTGCGGGAAATTTTTATGTTAATGATAAACCAACCGGAGCAGTGGTTGGTATGCAGCCCTTTGGTGGCAGTCGCGCCAGTGGCACCAATGATAAAGCTGGTTCTCTACTAAACTTACTGAGATGGGTAACACCCCGGACAATCAAGGAGACCTTTGTACCCCCAGTCAATGTCTCCTATCCACATATGAAAGAAAAGTAGTAATACTCATAGCAAAAGTAACAGTAAAAGGAGGTATACTATGAAACTAAACCGGTATTTACTCGTATTATTTCTTTTTCTCTTAAACCCTTCGTCAATTGTATCGCATTGTGAGATTCCCTGCGGTATTTATGATGATGCTGCCCGATTGCAATTGTTAGCAGAGCATATTGGCACTGTTGAAAAGTCAATTATCACAATTGAGAAGCTTTCCTCTGAAAAAAGTGCCAATTACAATCAAATTGTCCGTTGGGTAAATAATAAAGAGGAACACGCCAATGAGATTCAACATATTGTCACAGAATATTTCATGACCCAACGGATCAAACCTATACAAAAATCAGACAAAAAGGCCTATGGAATCTACATAAAACAGATAACTCTATTGCATAGTATGGTAGTTCATGCAATGAAAGCTAAACAGAGCCTCGATTTGGGGAATGTAAAAAAACTATCGACTCTTCTTAAGGAATTTAAAAACGTTTATCCTGTAAAACAATAGAAAAAAAGTGGCATTTGGGTTATTCCAAATGCCACAAGCAATTGACAAATAATGTTGTTTAATATGTCTCTAAATGATTAAATTCTGCGTTTTCCAGCCATTCAAAGGGTCTCTTTACAAAATCAATAATTGCAGAGAGAATCTTTTTATGTTTTTCTTCCTCTTCGATAATTGCCTTTAAGGCAACCTTGGCGTAGTCACTATCACTACCATTAAGGATTTTTTCATAATACTCAATGCTTTTTACTTCCAAGGAAAGCCCCTTTTCATAGGCCCCAACAGTTTCATCCTCTGGTACAAAGTCTGCCGCAGGTTTTTCAACTTCTGCAAAGATTGCCTTAACCTTGGCAATGGGATCTTCATCTGCAGCATCTCCTGCAGGAGCACCTTTACTAAGAAGATCGAAATAATCAAAATGTTTCTGCTCTTGTTTTGCTAAAAAAGAGAAAATTTTCGAAACACCTGGAAGAGTTGACTCTGCAGCAAGTTTTTCGTAAAATTCTTTCCCCTCATTTTCCATACTTTTAGCGGTTTCCCAAACATCACTCATAATTTCTCCTTTTTTTATAGGGTGTTTTAGTTTGTATGTTAATAATTCTTTAGGTATTATCTCGATTACATTGATAATTCAATGAGTAAATATAATTAAGCAACTATTGTTCCACTAAGAATTTGTTCAAATTAAATATGATAAAAAAGTTCTCCGGTATTTCTATACAGATGTGTCGAAGTAACGAAACGTATATTACATGAAATTGCATTAAATCGTGTTAGATTACGACATTGGTTAAATTTTGTGAACAAAGAATATTTGAATATAACCTCAGCATCCTTTTTTCCAAAGCTCTATAAATCAGAATTTCTCTGTCGTCATAACCGGTTTGTGGTATCTCTTAGGTTAAAGGGAAAAAAGGTTGGTGCCTCATTGCCTAATTCAGGGAAACTGGGAGAGTTGCTTATCCCTGGTGTGACATTGCTTATTCACCGAGCACAAAATCCCACTTCAAAATATCCCTATCGTGTTGCTGGGGTTATTTCTGCTGGTACCGTTATTATGCTCAATACGCATACTACCAATGATCTCTTTGCCTATCTTATTCAACAGGGATTTATATCTGCATTAAAGGGCTATTCATTGATTAAACGGGAAGTGACAAAGGGGCTGAGCCGCTTTGACTTTCTTCTTAATCACAAGGGCAAAGAGGTGCTCTGCGAGATAAAGTCGTGTACACTCTTTTCCAATGGTATTGGCATGTTTCCCGATGCAATTACATCCCGGGGCAGCAGGCATGTTGAGGAGCTTGCAAAGCTTTCGAAGCAAGGATATGCATCCCTGGTTGTATTTATTATTCAGTCAAGTTCAGTAAAAATCTTTCTTCCCGATTATCATACAGATCTCTACTTTGCTCAAACACTTTTGAAATACCGCAAAAACCTAACCATACTACCACTTACTCTTGGGTGGAGTGAGTCGCTGACACCACAACTACCAGTTAAAAGAGTTCCCGTTCATTGGTCTTTAGTCAAACAAGAGGCTGTTGATTCAGGGTGTTATTGTATTCTACTTCAACTACCTCAGAGAAAAGAGATCATCATTGGAAAAGAGAGAAGAGTTCAATTTAAAAAGGGATATTATTGTTATATTGGTTCAGCCAAGAAAAACTTAACAAAGAGAATAGAGCGGCATCAGCGTCTACGAAAAAATTTTCACTGGCATATTGATTACCTACGAGATCATTGTCAATGGCTTGCAGCCTATCCCATCCGAACAATTGACGATCTTGAGTGTCAACTTGCTCACTCGTTCAAAGAGATAGCCAATGATCATATAGTAGGTTTTGGATGCTCTAATTGCGCCTGTGAATCACATCTACTCTACTTTAAGGAGAATCCAAAACTTGCGCGATCCTTTCAGAATGTATTGCTTGAGTACAGGATAAATAGATTGCATAAAAAATGTAAGGACTTGACCAATGAAAAAAGAGCATAGCGCTATTGAAGCATTAGATATCAAAAGACCGACACTCCTCATTGACGAGCAAAAGGTACGTCGTAACATAGAAAAAATGAAAAGAAAGGCAGACTTTTCTCAAGTTCTGTTTCGTCCTCATTTTAAGACACATCAATCTGCAGAAATTGGTTCCTGGTTTAAGGAGCAGGGTATTGACACCATTACTGTTTCCTCTCTTGACATGGCGAACTATTTTGCAGATAATGGATTTACCGATATCACTGTTGCTATACCCTGTAATCTTTTGGAGATTGAAAAAATAAACACACTCGCAAAAAAAATAACCCTAGGAATTGTTGTTGATTCACTTGCAGTAGTTACAAAACTGGATGCCATGGTAAAGGCACCATTAAATATATGGATTAAAGTAGATGTTGGCTATGGTCGTGCTGGTATTGCTTGGAATCAAGAAGATGAGATAGTAAAGTGTGCTTTAGCAATCTCTAAGTCATCACAAATGAAATGTGTTGGTCTTCTCACACACAGTGGGCATAGTTACAAAGCAAAAAGTAGAGAGACAATTGAAGTAATTTACGACGAGACCATTGATAGATTGCATAGAGTAAAGAAAGCATGCGCACATGCAGGAAGCAATTCCTTGCTTCTTTCATTGGGTGATACACCCTGCTGTAGTATCGTGGACACCTTTGAAGAGGTTGATGAGATCCGTCCTGGTAATTTTGTTTTCTATGATTTGACACAGTGGCAATTAGGTTCCTGTAACATTGAGGATATTGCGGTCACAGTAGCCTGTCCAATCATTAGTAAAAGCAGAGATCGAAAACAGATTGTTTTATATGGTGGAGCGGTTCATCTTTCTAAAGACTCTCTAACAACTAAAGATGGCGATACGGTTTATGGATATTGTGCACAATGGGGACAAAATACGTGGGAGGGAATTGAGTCTAATGCACCGCTTATTTCACTATCACAGGAGCATGGTGTTGTTCAAGTCCATGATGATACGCTTTTTAATTCAATGAATGTTGGAGACACTGTTATTGTGTATCCAATCCACTCCTGTTTAGCGGTGGATCTCTATTCAGAATATGTTTCTATCGATAATAGAAAAATTACGAAAGGGCAGTCTAATGCATATTGCTAACCATGCAACTACTGACCCAGAATTATCTTTCTCTGCACTAGTGCTTTTGACTCACCATAATTAATTGAAAAAGTTAGAAGGTAAAGCCCCTTTGAAAGCATAGACAAATCTTTAGAAATGGAGTAGGGGCGATCATGGGTCATCTGTTTATTCTGTAAAAGTGTAGATATTCTTTTTCCTTGCATAGAGAAAAGCTTTGCATTGACAATCCCCGTTTTGTGTAAAGTAAGAAATATTGCTGTGGGGGAGTGATGTAAGGTAAGATGCTTTGGATTTTGTCCCCTCTGATCCTTTTTTATTGCAACCAATCCTTCTTTATATGATATGGTGATAGGCAGGTCACCTGCACTTGTTTGGAGCGTGAGAACATCCTCCTTAAGCTCTGTAGGATATTCTGCATTGATCTTACCCTTAAACACAATCTTAAATACCACAGACCGATTACCCTGAACACTGTAAGGCATGGGATCTAATCCTTCTACACCAAAAAGTGAATTGGGATTCCGAAACTCAAGCCATTCAATATTCACCCCACAACAGCTACCATTTGATGCCTCAATATCAAATCCAGCTTCCAAATCCTGAAGAGTAAGAAATGAAACTTCATCCTTATCGAGCGATAAACTACTATAGGATGATAAAGCAGAAATAAATATACACAGTGAAATGATCAGATAAATTCTTGCTGTTTTCATATCCGTCTCCCCTAATGTGAAAAGGTGATTAGTAAATGTTCACAAAAGCCATGCACATGTATATAATATAATAGAGAATCAAGAATTTGCAAGGAAAAAGAGTATGATACAATAGGCATGTACTCATTTCAAGCTTGCAAGCCATCTCAGTTATACTAAATTTATCATAGAGAAAGATCGTATTTGGCTACATATCCACACCCACAACAATAAATATAGAATTATTAGGGGTGAACTTAATTGTTTACAAAACAATAAAAAGGGGACCTTTACTCAAAGATCCCCTCACTGTATTTCCTAATTTTATCGCTTTACACTTTGACTTGGCCGTAAAATCCAGACTGTTGCTTCACGATCATCAAAGCTGGTTGGTCTATCGCCATCAGGTTTCCCAAAGGCGATGGTTAAGACTCTATCCTCTAATTTGTAAATAGCTAAGTTCATTGTACCTATTAACGCTCTATCCGATGATTCGTCAATTCTAACATCTAGAAGGTGTGGTGATTTTATCTCATCACTTTCATAGATGCCAAAGCTAAACTCCTCGGTCCTGGTGGATAGCATCTGAAATTGCCCATCAGTATAACTCATTTCCCAAATCACTTCTGGGTCCCTTAATTTGTATCCAACCCAAAATCCTTCAAGAATATTCAATTTCTCTGTAACTGTTACGGTTACACTTTTATTATTATTGGACTCATCAACCTCATCTAAGGAGTCTAAATAATCAGCATAGGCAACGCATTTAAAGGTTCCGGTGTGGGTAAAGATCTTAAACCTTTTTACTAAAAAAGATTCATCTGGCCCCAAAGGAGGTATGATAAATTGTAGCGGAGATATTTCACTTCCTACTTTAATTGCCAGCCGGCAGGAATCAGCTATTCCAGGGCCCACATTTTTTATAACAGCAGAGTAGATAACCGTATCTTCAAAGGCTACTGGATTAGAGTTATTTACGGAAAAAGAGTGAATAATGACATCTGGCTTTGGTGGCTCCACAGCAGTAATGTACAATGAGTCAAAGTTGTTTGTTTCACTCTGCTCATCAAGACTGTCATAGTAATCCGCAAACGCCTTAACCTTATAAGTCCCCGGATTACTCATGATCTTGTACCGTTTTACCATAAAGGTTTCACCCACATCGAGTGGTGGAACAATAAACTGCAATGGTGTATACTCATTTCCCACCTTTATATCGAGCCTGCAAGTATCGGCATCTCCTGGTCCTTGGTTTGCAATAACAGCAGTAAAGATCACCGTGTCTTCATAAATTGTCGGACTGGTATTGTTTGTTGTAAAAGATTGAATAACCATATCCGGTTTTGGTGGCTCCATAGCCGTGATGTATAACGAGTCAGTGTTATTCGTTTCACTCTGTTCATCCAAACTGTCATAGTAATCCGCGAATGCCTTAACCTTATAAGTTCCCGGATT
>JANQEN010000101.1 GCA_028278335.1 Chitinivibrionales bacterium
GTACACGGCGTCGGGCTTTCCATCTACATAGAGCTTTGTGTACCCGGCATGTTGATTACTGGTCAGTGCCACATGGCGCCACCCAGTTCCTAATGACGTTGCTCCAACAAGATCGAGGTTGTATACTTTTGCTTTAAGTTTATCTGCATCACAGTAGAGTTTATACCCCTCACCAGTTCCTGGATTAAACTTACCAAAGACCATATCATCACTTTCACCAGTACCGCTCTTTTTTATCCAGGCTGCAATGGTAAACTCATAGGGGTAGTCAAAGTCACTGTTGTTAGCCAGGGCCACACTATCATTGCCATCAAAGAGCACGCCATATTTCATCTGGCCATCACTCCAGGTGCCACCTTCAATGGTTCCGGTGTGGGTGCCTAAAGAGCTGTCGCCAACCGTAGCACCATCAGCGCTTCCTGCGCTGCCCTCGTCAAAGGTCCAGTGACCAATGAGCTGCTCTTCCCAGGCTAGGTCCATGCGGGGTCTGCCTAGATTAAACTCTAAGCTGTCAATGTCGCGATAGTCATCAACATATTTTCCAATGCCGGTGGTGTCGTTCCACTTTTTGTGACCAAAGTCGACCATGAACTCCCAGACCTCTTTGTTGCCAGAGGAGAGGGTATACCCGCCATCTGTAATACCAAGCCAGTCATTGGCTGTTGTGGAAGTAAAGCTATCTGCCACAGCCCAGTCTTCGTAGAGAGCCATAAGGATATCGAATCTACTGGAGGCCTGGTCTGAGTGGAGTAGGTAGTTTGAGGTGCTGGCTGAGGCGGTCTCTGTGAAGTAGCCTCGATTGGTCACGTCTGATCGCACTCTAAAGCTCACCCCACCGGTTGGACTATACGCTGACCAGAGTGCTTCGGTAGAGACCTTTACATACATCCTGCCATTACCGTAGATGGTATACTCCACATCCCAGGGTTGGGAACCCAGCTTAAACTCCTGGAGGATCGTTGCAAAGAGGTTGCTACTGTCAAGCAGAGTCAGCACACCGGTTACATTCCAGGAAGTGTTGTCATCTGCCTTAAGGTAGAAAAGGTTGGTTGAGCCATCGAGTTGGTTGGTGCCACTGCCAGTGGCCTCATTGGAGAGCCATTTGATACCACCACCATCATCCTCATCAAAGATGATCTTCCACTGCGAGGTATAGACCTCAATGGTGTCGCTGGTACCCTTGGTTGTTTTGGTGTTGTGGTTAATGGTAAGAGGCAGAAGCTCCACTGCATCGGTGGTGACCACACTCTGGTCCGCCTTCTGCGTCATGTAGCAGAGTTTGATCCAATCAGCAGAGCGAGCAACAGAGGAGACACGCATCTCATCAATCATTCCCGCAAAATGACGACTGTCATTAAGATCAGATATTCGTGCTGTATAAGAGCCCCCTGCAGTAATGTCAGCAGTTACCGCTGAACCGTCAATTGCATCATTCCTGTACATCCTATAGTCGGTGCCGTCATAGGTAAGGGTAACATAATAGTCGGTTGCCGTTGATATGGTGGTTGGCCAGTTGGTGTAGCTGGTGGTTGCGTAATTGTAAAACTGAATATTATCGGAGGAACCCAAAGTCAAAGCCAATCCTGACCCAGAGGTGGCACCTCTATGCAGGGTAAAAATACGGGTGTACCCATCAGTGGCATTAATCGAATCGGCATTTATCCATGCACTGAGGGTTATCTTGGAGCTTGTGGAGATTAGAAACTCGCTGGAAGCATCCATATTAATATAATCGCCACTACCACCACCATCAAAGTGGTGGGCTCGACCAATGATACCATCAATATCATGGGAGGTAGTAAGGCTTACTCCTGTTCCATGGTGTTCATCCCAGGTTTGATCCTTATAGCCGTCAGTTGTTGTGTTACCATTTTCTGCAAGATGCCATACCCCATGATATCCCTCGCTCACATCAAAGACGCGCTCGCCCTTACTTCGATTAAGCACGCTTGATTTACCATAGTGCATGGTAATGAATTGTGAAGCATTATCACCATAAATGGTATCGATGCGCACCCATACTTCAGCCTCTTCGCCACTGTTATCCCACCGTTCGGTCTCAAAGTAAAGATGCTTACCATTGCGAGAAAAGCGTATGTCCGAGCCATCGGACTGGGCGTCGGTAAAGACAAAGTTACTGGTGTCCAAGCGAATGAGCAGGGGAAAGTCAGTGATGTCACTGGTAACACCGGCGCCGGAGCTTGTTGTGTTTATGGCAAAGGTTGATGAGTAGTTCCAACTGGTGTAGTCCTCATACTCGATTAGGGTCTGGGCAAGGCGTTGATTTTCGTAGTTTAGTTTGAACCAGGAGGCGCTTCGTATGGCATTTGATACACGTATTTCATCTAAGATACCATGAAAATATTGATCTGCCTCCAGCTTGTTGGAACCGATAACCCAACCGCCATCGGTTGAGCTACTGGGGGAAAAAGAGCCTATGGTTGTGTCAAGTTCTCCATTTACATAAAAGAGTGCATTGTTAGAGGCATCGTCATGGACCAACGCCACATGATACCAATTAGAAGCGTCCATGAGCAATGTACCAGAGGAGGCAACTCCTGTAGACCAGGAGGTCATTTTGTCGGTGCCGTTATTCACATAAAAATGGGACCGTCCAGTACCACCAGTACCATCCTTGTTTGAAAACATACCATTGTTACCTCCCTTGTCAGAGGTAAGCCTATCCAAATAGATATAGGTTTCTAAAGTCCAGTCTGTGGCGCTGGGATCAAGTATAAAACTGCTGGAGAACCTATTGCTGTTACTGTTATCCAGATGCACGCCATACCCTATGAGTCCCTTTACCTGATAGGTTGCATCGGTAGTTGGGCTCTGGTCTGTCATGGTCAGACTGTTACTGGTAGCGTCGGATAGGGAGTTTGCTGCGTCATGGGCATGCCACACAGCCTTAAAATCATAGCCGCTGCCTGTTTTAAAAACGTCACTTGATACCGACGAATCAGTGGCCCCGCTCTTTCCCCAGTGCATCTTGATATACTGAGTATTGTTGTTACCGTAGATTGTATCCAAAAGCACCCAGAATACTGCCACAGAATCATTCGTGGAGAGGCTCCACTGCTCTCGTTCAAAGGAAAGGTGAGTGCCATCGGACTTGGCAAAGCGAAGGTCTGTGCCATCAGACTCGGCTTGACCAAAACGGAAGTTGGTAGTGTCAAGCTTTACACAGAGGGGAAAGTTGAGCACATTCTCCGATACATTGGCCCCGGAGGTGGTTGTGTTTAAGTAGAGGTTTTGATTATAGGTCCAGGAGTCATAATCCTCGCCTCCAATCACGGTGACCGACATATCATAGGTGTCATTAAGTGAGGCATCGGCAATCTGGTAGGTATAGGTATAGACTCCAGTCGCATCAGTTGCAGGGTCGTAATTAACTGCCCGCACTGTGTTGTTGTAAGTCAAGGTTCCTGATGAAGGAGCTGATGACGTTGTCAGTGTTACTGCATCGCCATCAGGATCATACCCACCACCATGGGTGGTGTCAACATTTTTGGGCGTGGTCATATACTTCCACGCATCCGAGGCTGACCAGTCTCCAGACTCCATATTAACCCGTAGACCATGATCATCATCACCAGCATAGTCATAGGCTACATCACCGGAGGATTCATCAAAGCGCCAGTATCCCACCAAATTGGCCTCATTACCATTGAGCGCTTTATACATATTGGTGTCGATCTCTGCTTCTGTGCGGGCATCGTCCCAAAGCCTAATCTCGTCAAGGCCACCGGTCCAATAATTCTGTGAACCATTGCGACAACCAATGTAGTTGTCTCCACCAATACCAACTGTGCCACCGCCTACAGTACCAGACACACTCTGACCATTGCGATACACCGTATGGCTTGCACCATTGTAGACCCAGGCCACATGGGTCCAGGTGCTGTTGTCATCAGTTATGGTGGTGGTAGCAATATTGGGGGTACCATCAGCACCAGTGGTAGAGGTGCGAAACTCCAAGTGATCACTGTACCAGAGTGCCATGATCTGACGGTTGGTGGTCGCATCATCTCCGAGGATAAAGAGCCGTTCATGATTATCAGGACTATTGGGCTTCACCCAAAACTCCAAGGTCCAGGTGCCATTGACCATATCACCACTGGGAAGCATAACATACTCGTCTGATCCGTCAAAGACCAAATAGTTGCCAGCACCGGCCACCGGTGCAATGTTCACGTTGGAATTAGTAACAGTCATCGCATAGGTATCAGTCTCTGAGCCATCGTCGATCTGAAAGGTAAAGTTGTCAGCGCTATTGGCATTGATATCCGGCACATAGATGACATTGATATTGGTGTTATCAAAGAGTAATGTCCCGTCAGTGGGTGCCACTGTCTGAGACAGGGTAATGGCATCACCATTGGGATCATACCCACCACAGAGTGTTAAGGGTGTGTCATCATCGGTGGTGCGGGTTTTCCACGCCTCCGAGGTTGCATAGGTGGCACCGGTTATGGTTCCGTTTTGAGTCACATCAGAATGATCTAAAGCAGTAGTGCCCGAGGCTTCATCAAAGCGGTAGTAGAGTATAAGAGTGGCAGCAGCAGAGGTGGAGGAGTCGATCGTCTCATACATATAATCCTGAATCTCTGTTTGGGTGCGCACATCACCCCAAAGTCTCACTTCGTCCAAGCTGCCGTTGAAATAGTTCTGCGATCCAGCGCGGCAACCAACATAGGTGTTTCCTGCTATGCCATAGTTGCTGCTTCCTAAAGAGCCGGTAGAGCTTGTGCCATTGACATATACATCATCATTAGAGGTCCAGGCCACATGGGTCCAGGTGCTACCATCATCGGTAATTGTTGAGGAAGCCACATCAGCAGTGCCGGAGGTGCCGGTGGTGGAGGTCTTAAACTCGATCTGGTCATCGTCGTTGTCCCAAACAGCCATAAGCTGCCGTGAGGCGTAAGCATCACTACCTTGAATAAAAATCCGGTCGGCATCATCCACACTATTGGGCTTTATCCAAAACTCCAAGGTCCAGGTGGAGCTTGTTATCAGATAGGTAGAGGGTGCCACATAGTCACCGGTCCCGTCAAAAACCATGCAATCTCCTGCACCAGCAACCGGTGTGGTATAGCTAACATTATTGTCCTTTTTAAAAAGTACATTGGATCGATAGGCACTAACCGCACTGTTAGAGGCGCTGGGTGAGGCTGGATCAATGTTGCTATTGTCCTGGTAAAAGTAGAGTCCCCTATCAGCCCCGGCACTATGGCAGTAAAACTCACAACTGTTCGCTGCATAATGGTTGGAGTTGTCATCAATCACCAGGAGCAAGTTGTCCGAGTTATTGTAGGTAAAGGCATCATCCAAAACAATTGCATGCCACCCAACATCGGTTGTCAAAGAATAGGTGCCGCTAAAGACTTGGGTCAGTCCTGCAGAGGCCACATAATCGGAGGTGCCAGAAAAAGTTGTCTTGGAGGTATGAGCCATATAGATGGTCATAGTCCGTGAAGTATCCTGATAACCATTCCACTCAAAGTAGAGGGTGTCAATGTCAATGGATCCCCCAGCAGCCAGCTCTGACTGGAGAAAAATCTGCTGGGTATAGGAGTAATCATAGTAGGCATCGGTTGGCTGATGCTGGCCTACAGACGTACCAGTCTCAAAGACCAGGGCATTACTGGTATCAATTACCGTAAGATCAGCCTCACTACTGGTAACACTGCCACCGGAGTTTGTGACCACACATTTATACCCAGAGCCATCGTAGGAGTCAGGGCACGCTGGTGTAGTATAGGAGGAGCTTGTGGCACCGGATATGTTGGAGTTGTCCTTTTTCCACTGATAGCTTAAGCCCGATCCTGAGGCAGTTACGCTAAAGGTTGCAGTACCCCCCTCTTCCACAATATGGTCTACTGGATTGCTGGTAATGGTCGGGGCAGAACTGGAGATGACTAAACGAATATTTGCGCAGTAGCTGCTTCGTGCTGTCGCAGTTGGAGGGCTTGAAGGGTTTGGGTTGGTCGAGCTATTGCCATAATAAAGACTTCGATTGGAGCCTTGACTTGTCGTGTAAAAGAAATCACCATTATCATACGATCCACTGCTTCGGGAGGCATCAACAGCAACAACCAGGTTGTTAGAATTATTATAATTAAAAGCCGATGATAGGGTAATAGAGTGCCACCCAGCACTTGTTGATACCGAATAGTTTCCAGAGTAGCAGTTTGTCATGGATCCGGTAGATACCCAATTGGAGGTGCTGGAAAAGGAGCTTTTTGAGGTATGACCAATATAGATCGTGACATAATCAGTAAAGGCGCTGTTTCCGTTATAGTGAAATTGGATTTGGGTGATATTTCCAGCATTTGCTATCTCCGATTGCAGATAGATACACTGGGTATAGTTATATCGTAAAAATGCATCAATGGGCACCTGCCGCATGGTACCAGAAGTGCTGGAGCCAATGGTAATCGTAGGGGCAGGGCTTTTAACTCCCTTGGGATTGATGACAATAATGTTCTTATCTTTTTTGTCTGGTTCTGTGATACCACTTAACCAGAAGGGTGTTCTAAAAGGTGTTGTGGGCGATGATTGAGCTAAAAGCAAAGGGGGATTATTGTTTTGTTGGACTGAAAAATTAACCTGAAGAGGCGTAGCATCACTATTTTGGGTTGCCAATTCCTGTCCATAACTCATCAAAGAAATGGTGAACAAAAAGGCAAACCACCATAATGCAGGGCTTCTGTTCGCAGAGGCTGTAAAAAGTAGTTTCCTGAAAGTCCGAAGCATAATACCTATAACTACTTTCATAAGTAATTGTGATGGAGAATTTCAGAGCCGACGCCAATATCAAAAGTGTATCGAGAGTATATTAATTATAGCACCAACTGGGGGATTATTCAATCTATATAGTTCTTTTAATCTCATTATATATGTTTCATTTTTAGAGGCAATGAGGAAAATGTTTAATAATTTGGGCGCCTTCTTGGATATTTAATAGAAAGATTTTAAAAGCATTTTGGGGGTTCCCCCGCTAACGCGGGGTCGCCGTGGCTCCGGGCTCGGCTCTTCCGCCTCGGTCTGGCCTTTGGCCAGACTAAACCCTCCACCTGGCTAACCCAAAAGATTAAAAGATTTATGAATGCTAACTGTTTTTGTCATTGCAAGCGTAGCGTGGCACCGCGAAGCAGACGGTGGTACGACTGCATTTTCGGCTGACCAGCGAATCCATTACTTAATAGTTTCAAAATACTTCTTAAATTTTCATACTTTAGCTCACTTTAGGCACCTTAAACTCCACACTTCTTTTCACCCGCAGGGGCGCCGCTTGTCTGCGCCCTTTTTCTTTATTAAATATGACCTTCATAGAAAGATCTTTTTACCCCTTCAATCGCACCGCATAGATATTTGGGGAGACGCGAAGATCTGTTCGAGCCCAACGGGCGAGTTATCAAGCGACCAAATATCTATGCGATAAAGTGCGATTGCGGGGCGGCATTTTTGGCTCACCTTTTTTTGCTGAAGACCGGGCAAAAACTACAATAGAAACAATGCCGCCAGGCATTGAACTACCTAACCCAGCAGAACGGTAGTGACAAAAAAGGTGAGGCGTCTGCCAGTGCGCGAACTGGCGATCTTCAATGTCTTTAGCTTTTTCTGTCATCGCGAGTGCAGCGACGCGATCCATTACTTCATAAGCTCAAAATGTCCCTCAATTTTTCAAACTTTAGCTCACTTTAGTCACTTTAAACTCCACACTTTCCAAACCCCTACTGTCGATCCCAAATCCAATCACTAAATTGGAAAACCAGCCTTTCTAATTTGATAAACAACCACCCAGATAAACAATATAGAGCAACACAAACCAAAAACACCCTAACGCCATGATATAACAAAGGGTATGAAAACTACTAGGTGGGGCTGTTTGTACCCTAGGTGCCCCTGTTTATACCAAAACCCTCTCTGTTTGTATAGCAGGTGGGCTCTGAATGTAGATCGGTTGACCTCTGTTTCTATATCAGATGGCTCTGTTTGTACATGGGGTAACCATTGTTTGTATATCAGGTACCCACTGAATGTAGATAAGATACCCACTGTTTATAGGTCAGGTGGCCCTGTTTGTACTTAGGGCACCCATTGTTTGTATATCGGTTAGCCACTGAATGTAGATAAGGTACCCTCTGTTTCTAGATCAGGTAACACTGTTTGTACATGGATTACCCATTGGCTTTATATCTGATATGCTCTGTTTGTAGACAAGTGTTCATTGTTTCTAGACCAGGTGGCTCTGTTTAACCCAGATTATGCAGTAGGAGAAGATGCAGAAGTGCAAGATTATGATCTAGTAAGACTTGAAGGCTTTGAAGGGCATATCTGCAAGGTGATATGGCCAAAAAGCCTGAAAGTTTTAATAGGCATAGGATTGTGCTTTTGCGCTACTTTCTATTGCATAATCTGGGTTTAAGGTACATGCCCAAAATGGCTCAATAAAAAAAGGGACTCCTGTAAAGAAGAAGTCCCTAAAATTTATGGCAGAGCTACGGGGAGTCGAACCCCGGTCAAAGGACTGAGAATCCTCTATCCTAACCACTAGACGATAGCTCCGCAAAATGTTTTATTTCTATGGCAAAGAGCATGGTTTCAAATTTGGCTGGGATGCAAGGATTCGAACCTCGATAGCCAGAACCAGAATCTGGAGTCCTGCCGTTGGACGACATCCCAGTTTTACTGAAACCGGTATAAAATAATTGCTTTTTTTTGGTAATGCAAATGAGGAAACTCCAACACTATTATAAAGTTTTTATATTTGGGGGTTCCCCTCATTGCATTCGGGCCGCCGTGGCTCCAGGAACAATTTCCTCCCTATAGGTCGGGTTCTCCTTCCAGTTGGTCCTCACTTCGTTCGGACTGGCCTTCGGCCACCTTCCTCCTGGCTAACCCAGAAGATCAAAAGATTGATTATGGGTAAATGAGCTGCATTGGTCATTGCGAGCGATGCAGTAAATCCATCACTTCATAACTTTAAAATGCTTTTCAGATTTACAAACTTTAGCTCACTTTAGTCACTTCAAACTCCAAACTTTTATTCGTAGGGGCGCTGCTTGTCCGCGTCCTTTTAATCCTAAGAATACAACTGCATAGAAAGGCCTATTTTCAATTCCTTCATTTGAACCGTCGATTCTGAATGTCTTTCAAGGCTTATCTCTATCATCGTTCGAAATAACAATTTTATTATTGTGGGATAATCTAGTTATGGAGTTGATAAAATCTGGTCAAAGTTAATAATCAAGAATCTGAAATCTTGTTTTTCGAATTTTGGAATTCAGGTATCTTTTGATCTTTTGCGCCAGGGATGCATAGGGCGGCGAAGCCGGTGATTTTTGCAAAGCAAAAATTACTGCAGCGAATGCGGAACCCGGAGCAAGCCCGGTTCGAGGCGAATGCCGAGAAGGCGCCCAAATAGTTTATGTGTCACAAATATTAGGACTGCAGTAACTGACTAATATCCATCTCTTTTAAAGAGGCGATGAAATCTTGAGAGTGGAAGGGTTTGGAGATGACCTTTTTAACTAACCGTTTATTGGGGACGATCTCTTCCCATCCCTTGAATCCCTGGGGTTTATGAAACTCTTCCTGTTCTTTCTTTAATAATATTACGTCTGTATTTACGTTGCGTTCAAAGAGTTCGGTAACCACGTCAAAGCCTGCCGATCCCAACAAGGTAGTGTCACAGATAAAGAGACCACACCGTTTGCCCTCTAATTTAAAGGAGTTGAGGAGATCTAAGGCTTCCTGGGCTGAGCCGGCGGTCGCGACCTTTTCTTCGTCATAATTGTAAAAGACCTCAATGGCATTTTTGCAAAAGTCTCGAATAGCCTTATTGCGATCAGCAATGATAATATGAGCACCACTCTTTTTAGGTCGATATAGGCAGGTGTGGGGCATATTTTTTTGTTCAACCGATTCGGGAAGCCCGTACTGAATTCGGTCTCCACATCGAATAAACAGCGCCGAGCAGTTGAAGTTTCTATCAGCATAGGGGCAGGGAAGGCCAGCTTTCTTACATTTTCTAACCCGGTCCTCCATTCTTTGACGCACAGAAAGGGGAGGTTTAAAATAGGTAGTATCCACCTCCTGGCGAACCTTGGTGTCTAAGGACCAGCTATCATCTTTGGGGTCAGACTGCTGTAAAGCAGGATCTTTGGTAAAGGGAGTTTCTGTTTTCCCACCCTCGGTGGCTGCATGTTTCATCTCTCCAACACCCTGTGGGGCCGGCGGTTGTGGCATGGGGCGGGCATAGGTGGCCGATCTGCGCGTAGTGATCACATTAGCAAAAAGTGGCTGCTGCCGTGCAGGTGGTCGCTGCTCGGTTTGCTCTGCCTGATTTTTCAGGAGCAGGTCCCGAAAATTGTAGCGGTAAAAATTGGTAAGAACCGGTCGTACGTCCATGTTATAAATCCTTTTATATCTCTGCCTTTTGGCTCTATTTCTGCACAAAAGGCCCTCTATTCCCTAATATAGGAAAAATTAAGAAAAAAGCCAAATAAATAGCTCTATTTTATAGAACTATAATAAATAGCCTTTATAATATTTAGATAGGAAAAGGATGGTAAGCTTGTTACTTTTTAAGTAGTTAACATATCAAAGCTTCGTACAGTCCTTTGGGGCTGAATATCCCGATAAAACTCATTCCACAGGGTAACAAAGTCTCTGTTCAGCTCATCAATAGTCCAGTTTTTCGGTTTGAAAACCACATTACCATGGTTCCATTCCGAGTAATTCCTATGGAGAAGGCGATTTTCCTCCTCAGCTTGAATTCCAAAGGGTGTGCCTGGGAAGGGTGTGATAATGTAAAATTCCGCCAGGTCGATTTTTGCCTCTTTAGAGAATTTGAGTATCCGGTCAACAACTCTTCGGTCCTGGTCATCAAAACCAATGCCGTAGGAGGCGAAAAAGTGGATACCATTGTCCTCAATCATACGCACCAGGTCGACGCATTGCTGCCACTCTTCCCTGGAGCAGTTGTCGGAGAAAAGATTTTTCGAGACCCGGTCAAAACCGAAAATCGTATAAATAGAGGAGGTGCCTCCCTTGGCTAATCGAGTGTAAAAATCATAGTTTCTCACCATCATCATAGTTGATGAAATAAACATCTTTACATCCAAGTCCTGGGACTGCTCCATAATCTCATCAAGAAATTTAAGATTCTTTTTGCCAGGAAGCATGACCGTGTCATCGGTTATATAAAACTCCCGATAGGGCATCGATTTTATATCAGCAATAATATTGTCTACAGGGCGGAATCGAAAGAGGTGTCCCTCCTTCGGTGGGATGGGGCAACCGGAACAGCGCACCGGACAACCACGCATGGTTGAGACCAGGTGGGCCTCCCATTTGTATACCTCTCGTGGAAATATTTCACGCTTGGGTATGGGCATATCTGCAAGATTGTAAATGATTTTGGGCTCGTACAATCTCTGAAGAGTGTTATTCTTGGCGTCCTCTATGATTGTCTGCCAGAGGGAGTCTCCTTCACCAGCGCACACGGCATCGGCATGTTCTAAGGCCTCCTGGGGGCAAAGGGAGGGGTGTATTCCCCCCATTACAACTTTGGTTCCCCGTTTGCGGTACTCGTCGGCAATCTCATAGGCCCGCTGTGCTTGGGGAGTGAAGCAACTGATGGCAACCAGATCAATCTGCTCGTCGTAATTGATAGGCTGGCCAATATTGTCATCAGTTAAGTGGAGATCAACGTCCGGTGGTGTGAGCGAGGCAAGTATGGGCAATGCCAAAGAGGGAGGCATGGTGTAATCACCGACAACATACTCCCGTAATGACTCGCGTAACCCTGGATGATCTTCTAAGAATTTTTTAAAGCGGGGATAAATAAGTCGTATTTTCATAGTGTCTAAATGGTAATACCTTTGGTACGACCTCTATTACATGTGATACCACGTTCGAATTTGTTTGTGCGGTAGGTTAAAGTAGCAGAGAGTCAATCGTATGTTAGCTGTTCATTTTAAATATATGTCATTTTTTGATATTTAGACTAGAAAAATTCATAGAGGTCAATTTGTGCTATGGTGATTGAGCCTCTTGGGGAAGGGTGTCGTCTAAAGAAAACGTCACTCATTTTTAATGAATGATTGAACTACTTTCATAACTGCTTTGGTTTCCTTAGGGGAGTGTTATCACCAAATCCCGTACCTGCCTGGGTATATGCACTCCCCGGTTGCAGGGGGTGGCTGCAATAACTTCGAATCCCAGGGGTATGGTTTCTCCATTGCCCGCATAGCCGAATCGGGAAAAGTACACCGGCTGTCGTAGCTTTAATACCCACAACAGTGCGATATACTTTATTCGCTCTTGGGGTTTAAGTAACGGAAGAATATTTTTGTTTATTGCAAGATAAAAGATTAAATCATCCACGGTCATGGTGTTGACCTCTGAAGCCGGGCGGAGCTGAAAATTGGGATTGGTAGCCATGAGGGTCAAAATCGCCAGAATAGAGAGCGAGTCCTTGTAGGAGGTGGCTAAAATCATTTTGCTCGAATCATCCAATGCAGCTAATTCATAGTTGATAAAATAGCGGCCAAAAAGATTTGCAATACCATATTCAGTGAAAATAAGGGTTGTATCATTATAGGATGCTGGGGGTAATCCCAATTTAACTACTGCCTGGTTGGCATTGGTGTCGGCAACGGCTGTGTAGGTATAGCAGTGACCCACTGTATCAACCAATATGCTATCCAAAAAGGGATGATAGGATGCTGCAGAGAGATGGACCACGCCGTTGTTTTCATAGAGGGTGTAGATGAATGACTGGGCAAAATCGCCAACCGTGGTCAATACTTTTTGGTCAATAGTAACATCACAGGTACGAACACTATTCTTTTTTGAAAAGGAGATAAGAATCTGGATTGAATCGGTTTGGGGTTCAGCCGTATGCTTTACATAATAGTAAACCCATCCCTGTGGTTGAAAGGGCTTACCATTAAAAGCCGCTTGAACAGACCACTCCGCACCGGGTTGGGTGTGGTCGATCTTAGCCTTGTAGGGAAGGGAGTCGCTTGCTGTATAGCTGGCTTCAAAATGGTAGAATCCCGAGTCACTGACAAATTGACCTTGGGACACTATCATCTTCCAGGGAAGCTTGCTGATATAGGCATTGATCAACCAGCGCACGCTAAAGATTGGTCCGTTGATTAAATAGTTTACCGTATGATTTTGATGCCGGATGAATTGATAAATGTCCTCTGATTTGTCAACGGTTCGTGTTTTTGGTGGCAAAGGAGATGCCAGAGAGGAGGGCATGTTTATGAGTGCGTTAGCCGTGATCACTGGGTTCCCAGCTTCGCTATCGGCAATATCCGGCGAACAGTTGTTGTGTGTCACCAAGCAAAAAGCAAGGAGCATAAATATACCGAGGTGTCTGTAATAGCGATTGCCTTTTTGAATGATCATTTTACTCCCCCCTCTTTGATGCAGGGAAAAAGTTGATGTTGCACTGATAGACCTGCTTTTGGTCGCTGTCTTGCTCGACCATGCGCAATAACTTTTTCCGAAACATCTGTATTTCGGTCTTTATCTCTTTCATTTTTTGTTGCGATACTTTGAGGGTGAGCACCGAGAGGTCTCGCTCCTGTGAAGGTGTTTCGTCAAGAGCACGTTCAGCCCGCTTCATGGTTTCTAATATAAAGCGGGAAACATGAAAGGAGCGGACTTCGTCTCCGGTCGAGACAATCCCCTGTTTTTGCCGATAGATTCCAGAGGCATCTTTTGCAATGAGGCCAATTTTTTCCAGCTCATAGATTGCCTCTTCTGCCTCCTTAGGTGTGATTTGTGGATCAACCATGCGGGCCAATTCCTTATAATCACCACTGAATTCAAAGAAGTAGAGAATTTCTCGAATCACGGCAAAGTGCCACTTGGCAAAAAGACTGAGCTGGCTTGGTTTCAGACTTTTAAACTTTGACTTGTGGAGCTTGACCATACGGGTATAGTAGGTATTCTTCTCTTCGATGGTTTTCGCCTGAGTAAAGAGTACCATGGTCTCAAAGTAGGCAGCCTCAGCTTTTTTTAGTTTAAGCACACTGCAGAGTGAAGCGACCTGTGTTGTGGTAAGGTTGTTTCTTCCGGAAAGGACATTAGCTAAAAAACCAGATGAGGTGATCCCCATTTTTTTTAGGATGTCTCTCTGAGAAAAGCCCTTCTCCTCACTCTTTTTATAAGCGAGAAAGTCGGCTAAAAAGTGTCGGTAGTTTTGGTAATCGAATACAGAGATCATGTTAAATGTCCGAATAGATATGTACCTGTCGAGATTGTGCTAGTGTACCATTTGCCTTAACACGACAAAGAGTTGTTTTACTCTTCTGCTTCATCTTCATAGACAAGGGGGACAACTTTTTGTTCTCCCTTGATTATCAGAGTTATGTTTTTTCCTGAGATTGCAGCAACAGTGGCAATGGTTTTATCTTCTAAAATAAGTTCATCGCCAACAGTAATTGCAACAGGGACAACCACAAAACGAGTGCCCTTAATCATACGCCATCGGACGCGCCTTCGCACCCGTCTTCTGACTCTACGGCGAACCCGTCTCCGTCTACGACGGCGAACAGGGCCAGCTGCTGTCTCCATTCCAAAGAGTGCTAAAAAAAGTCCGCCAAGAAAGATGGTTCGCAGAGCTTCTCGGCGATTACCGGTTTTTGACTGGTCCGTGTTTTTGTTCATGATTTGTCCCTCTGTTACGGTGTGCCGGTGACACCTGTGCCACCGGCTCTCCAAAGGTTTTATAGAAGGGAATATATATTTTTTAATATTCCCGTCCAGTAGTAATATTAATTCTAATGACCCACACTTTACTATCACTTTTTCTGGTTACTGTGGCCTTAGCCAGATTGTCACCGCCAAACTCAACAAGAATGGTTCTTAGGGGACGATCAGCGAATAGTGTCCCTTCAAAGGGATAGGAGAGATGGGTAAAGGGGAAACGCTGCAGTCGACGCTTGACATTGGTTATGGTGGTTGACCGAAATGTCTCGCCATTAAAGGCGCCATTTGTCAGGCCATTAAAAACAAAGATGGTGTCGGTAGCACCCTTTTCAATAGAGACATTCATCTCATAGCGATAGTCAAAACTGTTTTGGTAGGTACCGTTGACAGATCGAACATGGCGATAATGGTCAACCGATGCTAATGTAGGAATAACAACCGGCGCATTGGCTGCATCATAAAACCAGATAGTGTCGTATCGACTCACACTACCCCCTTGAAAGGTTCCAGTAGCGGAGCGGATCCATCCTTGACAGGCTGCATCAAACTTCCAGGGGATAACCGTTACATCAATGTTGACCGTGTCTTCGGTGGTACCCTTTGTTGTACCAAAGAGCTCCATGGTGGCATTTCCCATATCGGAAAGCTCGGCGGTTACTGTGCCGGCACTTCCATCTTGGGCTTTAAACTCCGGCTCTCTGGGACCAATAAGATTACAGCCGGAAAGGGTGATGAGTGCAAAGGCTAATGCAAAGAGATAACATGAGGTTCTCATAGTTCCTCCTGGTTTGGGTTTAAGATGTTTTTGTCTATTCACTTTCACATATCCTCCTCAATAATATATCACCATTTAATAGGATTGTCAACAAAAAAAGATAAAAAGTGCTTAAAAAAATTAAGCAAATATGCAATTAAATCATTTTAACAAAGTTGTTGATTAGGTTTAACGAGTTGTAAGACAAGGGTTTAATGCGCTATCTGTGTGGGCGGTGTGCTTAAAATAAAAATACTTGAATTCTTTGTGGTGGTTGGGTTTTGCTTAAGCATTTCATTGCAAATCTAAAGAAGGTTCATAGAAATTATAGTGCTCTCCTATTGAATTTATGAAAAATTGATGTGATGCTGCCTACGAGCCTTTTTAGGGGACAAAGGCTTGGAAAAATGGGTGCTTTAGATGTATTTTTTCAATCTTCTTTAATATTAAGAGGTTTGAGGTGTAGTTTTTTTTACTTTAATTAATAGAGGTGAAACGCATGAATACCATTTTAAAAAAGGAACAGCTTGCCCCGCAAGTCGTGCGATTCAGGATCGATGCTCCAAAAATTGCTCAAAAACGTAAAGCTGGGCAATTTATTATCTGTCGCTCCTCGGAAGATGCTGAGCGAATTCCCTTGACAATCGCCAATGGGAATGCATCGGAGGGATGGATTGAAATCATATTTCAAGTTGTTGGAGCAGGGACCATGATGCTTGCAGAGCTGAATGAGGGTGAGGAGATGTTTGACCTGGTGGGGCCGCTAGGCAAACCGACTCATATTGAAAACTTTGGCAAATGCCTCTGTATTGGAGGTGGAGTGGGCATTGCGCCGCTCTATCCCATTGTGTGTGCTCTAAAAGAGGCAGGTAACGAGGTGACAACCATTATTGGTGCGCGAAGCAAGGATATCCTCATCTTAGAGGAGGATATGAAAGCCCAGAGCACCCAGCTCTACGTTGCAACTGATGATGGGTCCCATGGGCATCACGGGTTTGTCTCGGATGTGTTTAATAATCTTATTGCTGAAGGGAATACCTACGACTTCTCAATTGTTATAGGTCCTGGCATAATGATGAAGGTAACAACAGATTTAACCCTTAAGGCAGGGATTAAAACATATGCCTCTCTAAATCCCATTATGATTGATGGTACTGGTATGTGTGGTGGGTGTCGGGTGACCGTTCATGGCGAAACTAAATTTGGCTGTGTTGACGGTCCGGAATTTGATGCCTCTGGCATTGACTGGGATCTTTTGCTACAGCGTCTCAATAGTTACACCGAATTTGAGCAGCAGGCCCGGGAAAAGGAAACCTGCAAATTAGAGGGGGTTTAGGATGGAAGAAAAATCAAAGAAGAACGAACGATTTATTCGTATACAGATGAAAGAGCAAGATCCACAGGTGCGCAATGCCAATTTTAAAGAGGTGCCCTTTGGTTATTCCGATGAAGAGGCAATAATTGAAGCAAAGCGATGCCTTAAATGCAAAAAGCCTTTGTGCGTTCAGGGGTGTCCCGTTGAGGTGAAGATTCCCGAATTCATAGGTCTTGTTGCAGAGGGTAAGTTTGTTGAAGCTGCTCGAAAGATCAAAGAGACCAATTCGCTTCCTGCTATTTGTGGACGGGTTTGCCCACAAGAAGAGCAGTGCGAGATTAAATGCATTCTTGGCAAAAAAGGCGAACCAGTTGCTATTGGAAACCTTGAACGATTTGCCGCTGATTGTGAGCGCGAAAAGGGTGAGGTTGCTCTTCCCGAAATGAAGCCTAAAAATGGGAAAAAGGTGGGGATTGTTGGCTCTGGACCTGCTGGTCTCACTGTTGCCGGAGAGCTTGCTAAAGAAGGATGTGAGGTAACGATCTTTGAGGCTCTTCATGAAGCCGGGGGTGTGCTTGTGTATGGTATTCCCGAATTTCGTCTTCCCAAGGAGATCGTGAAAAAAGAGGTCGAGTATTTAGAGATGCTTGGCGTTAAGGTGGTTAAAAACTTTGTAGTTGGAAGAACCGAGACCATTGATGAGCTCCTCAATGGCAGTGGCTATGATGCCATTTTTGTTGGTTCCGGTGCTGGGCTTCCCTCTTTTATGCGAATTCCCGGCGAGAATAATATAGGTGTGTATTCAGCAAATGAGTACCTCACTCGCAGTAATCTTATGAAGGCCTATCTAAATGATGCCAATACACCAATTATACGTGGAAAACGGGTAGTTACAGTTGGTGGTGGCAATGTGGCAATGGATTCTGCTCGCACAGCCCTGCGTCTTGGTGCTGAGGAGTCAGTGATTGTGTATCGCCGAAGTGAGGCTGAGATGCCTGCTCGAAATGCTGAGATTCATCATGCTAAGGAAGAGGGTATCATTTTTAACCTACTGTGCAATCCCATTAAAATTATTGCCAATGAAAAGGGATTTGTTAAAGGTATTCAATGTATTCGCATGGAACTTGGTCAGCCTGATGATTCTGGGCGTAGAAGGCCTGTCCCTGTTGAGGGTAGTGAGTTTGAGATTGAATGCGATGTTGTGATTATTGCAATTGGCAACAAACCCAATCCTCTTATTCCTGATACAACTCCTGATATTGAGATATCAAAATGGGGAACTATTGTAGCAAACGAAGAGACTATGACCACATCCAAGGATGGTGTCTTTGCTGGTGGCGATATCGTGAGCGGGGCAGCAACAGTGATTCTTGCCATGGGTCAGGGTAGGGTTGCCTCAAAATCAGTCATGGAGTATTTGTCTACAAAATAAGTATACCAGTCATTTATAAAAAAAGAACGCCTAGTTTTCTAGGCGTTCTTTTTTTGTGGTAGAATCAATATACTATTGTATAATAACCAATCTCTGTTTTGTCGCAGCAACTCCATTGTCTAAAGATATAAGATGCATCCCAGAAGAGATTTCTCTTGTTTTTAAGGAAAGGGTCTGGGTTCCCCGGTAAGGGATTTTCCTATTCTGCTTTATATAAATGAATATCTCTTTGTGGAAAAGGAATTGAAATTCCCTCTTGATCAAACCGTTTCTTTATAGTTTCTTGAAGATCAAAAAAGATGTCCCAGTATTCGGTAGTTTTAACCCATGGACGAACAGTGAAATTGACGCTGTTGTCAGCTAACTCAGAGACACCCACAAAGGGGGCGGGGTCTGAAAGAATGCGTTCATCCTTTTTTATGATATCATAAAGAACCTCTTTGACCTTACTCAGGTCATCAGAGTAGCTCACGCCAGCGGTTAAATCAAGGCGCCTTGTCTTGTTTGCGGTATAATTGGTAATGTTGTCACCGGTTAGTTTAGCATTGGGGATGATAATGGTTTTGTTGTCTACGGTTTTAAGGGTCGTTGTAAAAATGCTAATCTCTTCGACAACGCCATCACCACCGCCACCATTTATAAAATCACCGACCTTAAAGGGCTTGAATATAATCAACAGCACTCCAGCAGCAAAGTTGGATAGAGAGCCCTGCAAGGCGAGGCCAACCGCAAGACCGGCAGCACCGAGCACTGCAACAAAAGAGGCTGTTTGCACACCCAACTTGCTTAAAGCTGCAACAATGATGAGTGCTGTTATTGCCACATAGATAAGGTTCGTGATAAAGGTGATCAGGGTTTGCTCCACCTTTGCCCGAGTCATTACTTTGGCAATAAGGTTTTTGATTATTTTTGCTGCAATTCTTCCAATAAATAGAATAAGGATCGCCGCTAAAACCTTTAATCCATAAAGGGTCGCAAAGTCAGTTAAGCTTGCTATGATTGTTTCAATATTAAGCATCTCCTTCATCATTAGTCTCCTTTTATTATAGGGTAGAAAGAAAATTCTGCTTGAGTGATAAAATACAATTGGCATGCACCCATAAATTGAAGCAAAAAAAACTTTGTAGTTTTTCTTGGTAACCGTTTGTTGTTTCAGGAAATCTTTTCCAATTTTGATAATGATCCAGTTTTTCCTTTGTAAAAGAGTATTTAAATATTATTTTTTTTGTGGTATAATTAAAAAGTGAGAAGTTGTGAACTGTGGCGTCAGAAATTTTGTTTGAACTAGAATAATTTTTTAATACATTAGTTGGTAAGAAGGTGTTTTACCTATCCTGTGCCCCAATTCTGTACAGCTCCGATTTAATCTCAAAACAGATGAACAGATTGACCTAGATAAGGTGCGTTAAACGGTGTTACAGAAAGCAATAGTCCTTGTGATGTTTCTATTTGCCACGCAGTCCTTTGTGTATGCGAATAGCCTTCAAAAACGCTCTCCCTATACAGTACCCCTTTTAACCTTGAGTCTAAGAAGCGACCGAACCTCTGAGTTGTTTCGTGAGGTGTCTGTATCCAGCAATGGCCGGAGTGAATACTCGCTCATTGGTCGGTTTAATGATCTTTACATTAGGAATAAACGGCAGGATGTTGAAAAATTCGAGTATGCCGAATCGGAATCTGGTGCGCATAACCTTTCTCACTTCGAGGCAAAACAACTAAAAAAAGTAATACGTTCCTTTACGGCGACCCTTGACATATTGGAGAGAGATCTCTCCGATAAAAAATGGGATCGCTGTCTTTATTTGGACTCCTATTTGCCTCGTTTTCTTAGAGGTTTTTACTTTTTAAGTTGTGCTATGTTTAACTCCAGTGCAGCTCTTCCTGATGTTGGTAACCTTCCCGAGTCTCTCTACGATGTTTCCCTGCGGTCAATTAAATCGGATACCCGTATCTATAAGTGGCAAAAGGAAAAAGATCATATTATTAAATTGATCATTGCCACAAAGGAGTTGAAGTATCGCCTGCGCCAATGGGAGCTTGAAAATCTCTCGGTCCTTCTCAGCAGCTCTTCGAGCAAGGCAAAGGTTTTTTCCTATAGTGAACAGCTAAAAGTTTCCTATGGTCTGTTTATAAAGCTCTATTTTCATTTATAGCACGTTTTAGCCATCAAATTTTGATGACTAAAAAGTAGGTCTTTGCGATGGCGCACTAGTTATTGGTTATATTATAAATCCATGCTGTTCTCTCCCTGAATTAATTACTTTGGATTTAAAATTATTTGCGTTAGTTATTCCTTTTGGTGGAACCAAAAAAATTAAATAAAATCAGTTAATAATGGCAAATAACGCAGTTTAAACGCTTTTTGCAACATAAAATGGAACCACCTAAGTTAAATTTAGTATAAATTTTTTTGTTATTTTTAAAAAAAATGTGTATATTACCTATTAGCATGAAAACTAAAAATAACATAATCAGCATATACAATTATTTCGATTATCGCGAATATCTTAGTGACATGTATGGGCAACTAAAAAAGAGTCGTTATGGATACTCCTATCGCTCATTTTCTCGGGAAGTTGGTATTTCTAGTCATAACTTCCTTCCAAGAATTATAAAGAGAGAGAGAAATCTCTCTGCTGATTTTATTCCCCAACTGTGTAATTATTTTAAATTGTCCTCTAAAGAAGAGCGTTACTTTAGTATACTTGTTCAATTTAATAATGCGAAGAAACCCTCGGTAAAAGAGAAGTATCTCAAGCAGCTTATGACTTTTCGCTTTGTGAATGATGAGTATAAAATAGAAGATAAGAAATTGCAGTTTTTTGATAAATGGTATTATCCAGTCATTCGCGAGCTGATCACGATCTGTGATTTTCAAGAGGACTATAATATGTTGGCCCGCAACTGTATTCCTCGTGTAACTGCTGCTCAGGCAAAAGGTGCAGTTGCCTTTTTGGTGAAAAATGGTTTTATCACGAAAGAGAAGGATGGCACCTACTCACTTACTAAGCAGATTATTTCAACTGAGCCGGAAGTGGACTCTGCAATAGTCCCCAAATACCATAAAAAGACAATTCAGCAATGCGTTGAGGCCTTAGAAACCCTAGATAAAGAGGATCGTAACTTTTCTTCATCGACACTATGTGTGTCTCGGGAGCTCTTTGAGGAGATGAAAAAGGAGATTTATCAATTTAGAAAACGCCTTCTCTCTATGGCTCGTGAGTGTGACAATCCAGAGATGGTCTGTTTTGCCGGGTTTCAACTTTTGCCTCGGTCAAAGGAGATTTCTTTAGGTAGCAATGGTTTAAGTGCAGATGAGGAGGGCAAGGATGCATAAGCTAACAACTCTCCTAACTGGACTTGTTTGTGGAACGTTGCTGTTTGTAAGTTGCACCATGAATAGTGTCAGTGGTGGTAGCGGCTCTGATATTGGCAATGGCAATGTGGTTGGCACGGTCTACTTTCAAGGAGATTTTCCTGCACCAGGGACTCAGGTGATGCTTGTCCCCCATGATTACAATCCTGTTGAGGATGGTCCACTTCCGGATTCTTTAATCGATACGACTAATAGCAAAGGTCTCTATACCTTTTATATACTAAAAGAAGGCAAATTTAATGTCGAGGCCGTGCATCTTCATACAAGAGCACGACTCCTTCATAAGAGTGTCACTATTGAAGATATTGATGATACTGTGAAAGTGCCTGCGGCAACTCTTAAAAAGCCTGGAACTATTGTAGCGCATCTGGAAGGGAGCATTGATACAGTTGATCGCTATGTATACATTCTTGGAACAACCCGAATGGTAAGTCTTTCAGAGGAGTACTTGTCTGATAATGAGATCTCTTCCGTGGTATTTGATTCTATTCCTGAAGGCACCATTGAAAATGTATATATTGAAAAATTGGGTGACCCTTCCTCTTCTCAACCCTTCATCGATACTGTGGATGTCTTTTCCAATAAAGTAACAGAAATTGATGGCTTTGTCTTTTACACTCAATTTACAAAGGAAAATTCAGATTTACTGACTAACAAAATAAATGCTATATGTGTTGAGGGACTCTACAAAGTCTGGTTTGCTACTGATCAGGGGATTGCCCGGCTTGATAATATTCGCATATCACAGGTAAATGGTAATCTATTAGATAGTTGGACTCTCTTTCATAGGGGGAACTCAGATCTTCCTTCAAACGATGTTTTAGCAATTAAGTTAATCTCTACGGGTAAGATACGATTTGCTACATTGGGAGGCTCTGCTACGCTTATGGGAAGCAACTGGTTAACCTATACAGTAGACGATTCTGATATTCCAACAAATTTCCTTACCGATGTTGAGGTTGATGGTGATGATAACCTATGGCATAGTACCCGTGATTCCGGCCTTGTAAAGTTTGATGGAACTTCATGGGAAACCTTTGATACAACCAAGACAAAAATGCCCACCAACTATACAAACACGGTTCGATACAATGCACATGATAACGGTATCTGGTTTGTGGCAGGTTCCATGATTGCAGTTTTTAGGGGTAACTCAAAAAGATACCACCGTGCTAATAATTCCGGATTTATATCCGACGATATCTATTGCATGACCATTGACAGCAAAAACCAAAAATGGTTTGGTCGTCAAGGTGGTGTAACTGTAATTGACGCAAATGATTCCATGTTTACCAGTTATAACTCTTACCATTCCGCCCTTTTTACTGACTCTGTTTTGACTGTTACTGAAGATAGAAAAGGAAGAATGTGGTTTGGGACAACGACTGGTCTAACACGATTTGATGGCAAGGAGTGGTTAGACTACTCCAGTACTCGATTTAAAGTATTAAATGGCAAAGGTGTTCGTTCAATTGCCTTTGACAAATTTGGAAATACTTGGATCGGTACAACTAAAGATGGTGTTATAGCCTTTGGCCCAACATTACGCTAAGAAAAAAGATAGATGGATATCTATATGAAAATAAAAAATCCTCACCTGGCCCTATTAGACAACAACTTATACAGACGCCCCCCTTTGTCAATTAAGTTGGGATTTTTCACGGAGTTTTTGGTGGGGATTTTTTTTCAATCAACCCTTGTGGAGTGTGCCTCTTATACTAACTCTCCTCCCACCCACAGTTTCCCCTCTTAGCTTTAAGAGGGGGGACTTGGGGTGGTCTCTTCCTAAGGTGTGAAAACTAAAAAGACCAGCAAGAAAATTATGCGACTGATTATTACATTTCTTATGACACTTTTTCTCATTACACTCAGTAATGCTGGGATGACTGCTACCTTGCAGGAGCAGTTAGAAAAAACCTTACCCGGGGAGTTTGTATCCTGTATTGTCGTACTCAATACTAGCTATCCGTACAGAGCAACAAAAAGAGCGCCCATACATAGTAAAATGGCAACATTTAGAAATATAGCCAAAGAAAGTCAACGGTCATTGATGTCTTGGCTTAACACCAAGGGTACTGCTGTTGAAGTTACCCAATCCTTTTGGATTATCAATGGGCTTTTTGTAAAGGCACACCCAGCACTTATCACAGAAATTTCAAATCGGTCAGATGTCAAGCATGTTTTTCATAATGGCACGGTTAAAATTGTCACAGCTAAACCTTCACTCCACTCATTGTATACCAAGGATGTCGAATGGGGTGTTACAAAGGTTGAAGCCCCCACCTGCTGGGCTGATGGGTATACAGGAGAGGGTATAATAATTGGGATCGTTGACACTGGCGTGGATTACCTACATCCCGCGTTAGAGGGGAAATGGGCCGGTCATTGGTTTGTTGCGACGGGACTTCCAGCCTCAGAGACACCCTATGATGACAATAAACATGGCACCCACTGCGTTGGCTCGATTCTTGGCGGTGATGGGAGTGGAGCCTTTTCCCAAGATATCGGTGTTGCTCCTGGTGCTAAATATGTTGCCGCAAAGGGACTTAATGGTGGAGGATCAGGCTCCAGCAACCAGCTCATTGAATGCTTAGAGTTTATGGCCGACCTTAAGGAACAGGTCGATATTAAGGCTGTCTCCAATTCCTGGGCCTGTGGTAATGGTAATCAACAGTTTTATTGGGAAGCCTTTTTAACCCTTCGATCAATTGGGATTTTACCTATAGTTGCCAATGGTAATAATGGCTCTCAGGGAGCAGCATCAGTTACCTCTCCCGGTGATTATCCCCATGTTATTGGTGTTGGTGCCACTGATAAGGATGATAATATAGGCTCTTTTTCCTCTTTGGGTCCAACCGTAGAAACCGAGCCCTACAATGATAAATCTCTCTGGCTTAGGGATGATTGGAATTATATCAAACCAAACATATCCGCTCCTGGTGTGAGTATTAACTCGGCAATTCCCGGTGGTGAATACGGCTCTTTAAATGGTACCTCCATGGCAACCCCTCATGTGTGCGGAGCTGTAGCGTTACTATATCAGAAAAATATCAACTTAACCCATGAGATGGTATATAACCTTCTTCTTGACAATGTGGACAAACCCTCTGCTGGTGGCCCTTATCCAAACAACACCTTTGGCTGGGGACGACTCAATGCGTGGAAATCCTTGCAGGCAACGCCCACGATGAACCAACCCTGGGTTTATGTTACTCAGAAGAGCATGGCTTCTTTAGAGCCGGGTAAGACAATTGACCTTGCAATTACGGTTAAAAATTTAGGTGGATCAGAGGCTTTTCAAGCTGCGGCAACACTGTTTTCCTTAAATAACTATGTAAGTGTTAGTAATGCCGCTGCTTCTTTTGGTGATTTGGCACCAAAAGAAGAGGGCTCCAATAGTAACAATCCATTTAAGATCACGGCCCATTCTCTGACACCTCAGGGACATGTGGCAACACTGGGTATTGTCCTCCAAGCTGATGGCGAGCTTGACACTTTGGACTTTAAAGATACAATCACCTTTGCTGTTTCAATCGGTACAGCTCCAGAGCCGCAACGCATATTTGTTGAAGATTTTGAATATACTGGGACCCAAGATAGTTTTGCTATCCTCTGGGAGACTGATGGAAACTGGGGCCACGTTAATAATGCTTCCCACTCTCAAAGCCACTCACTTTATAGTGGAGACGTGATAGATGGTCATGAGTATAGCACTATGAAAAACACCCTTGACCTATCCAGGTATAGTAAGGTCTACTTCTCCTTCTGGACCCAGTATAACTTTGACAATATCTTCTGGACCAAGGCTCTGGTAGAGATCTCTTCGGATGGGGGAAGTACCTGGAATGAGATCTGGAACTCGCCACGGTTCAGTAATCAGGACAGTATCTCCTGGGAACATCAGGTGAATGAGATTACACCCTATTTGAGTGAGCAGGTTAAATTTCGCACCAATCTTGAATCTAAAGGTGTTTTTCAAGATTATGCTCACTGGTATATTGATGATATGGAAATATTTGTTGAAACTGACAATGAACCTCCCTATTTAGATAACACTTCGGTTTGGCAAGCAACAGCAGAGACTGGTCCTTTTATTATACATTCCACAATTACCGATGCAAGTGGTGTAAAAAAAGCTTTGTTACATTACAAAGTAGGAGCAGGATCATGGAACACGATAGCCATGACTGAAAGGGAAAATCATCTCTATGATGCTACCATTCCTGCCCAACAGGGGTCAGGCACCATTAATTATTATCTTGAAGCGGAAGATAATTGGTTTTTATCAAAAGCCAATGTAGGAACTGCTCCTGTGGGTGCTTCAAAGCAGGGAGGATTTTACTCCTTTAAATATGGAACGACTGGGATAAGAGAAGCAATCGATCATGTACAATTTAATCTTACTAACACAATGCGCAAGCATGGACAGATGCGCATGCAGTTTTTTCTGCCGCAGCCGATGGGAGTGCGTCTGAAGGTACATGATGCAAAAGGTAGGCAAGTTGCTTTAATTTTAAATAAAAAGCTGGGCAAGGGCAATCATTCTGTTACGTGGGGTTATAATAAGAGCGGGGTATGTAACAGAGCTTCAGGCCTTTATTTTATTACATTTCAAGCCAATATCGATGGAGGTAACCACTCGAAAGCCTATAATAAGATCGTCAAGGTCTTAATGGTTGATTAATAGAATATGATTAACTATAAATAATTGGCAAGTGTTGGCTGGAAAAAAATTAAATTAAGTGCAATTGTAACTCTAATTTTAACCCAAATAAGGAGGGGTTCGATGCCTTCTAAATCATTATTACTTTTTTTACTCTGTGTATTTTGTTTAACCTCGATAACTAGCGTTGCAGCTCCGTCAGTGCCAGCTGCAGATAAGCTACCTGTTGAAGCAGTGGCCACAAAAGTTGAAGAGTTGGATGATCGCTCAGAATGGCTCTGGCGTAATCAATTTAATGATAATCGAGGTATAATTTCCACCATTCTTCTTGCCAATGATGAGGGAAAAGGGTGCCGTTTTGCCGATGACTTTAAGGTTCCAGCCAATGAGGTTTGGAAAGTTGACACAATCAGACCCTATCTCTACTGGTACCAAGGCAAACCTGATCGCTATCGGGTAATCATATATAAAGATGATGGTTGGGGCATGCCTGATGAGTTGAGCAAAGTTACCGATTTCACCTTTAATGCAGACCTTGCTGATACCTTAACAGTTTACTCAATTGATGTTAATGTGACGGCTCAAAACATTGAGTTACAACCGGGAGAATATTGGTTGAGTGTTGCCGGTGAATATGATACGGCCACTATGTCTCACCAGTGGTTTTGTCTGTGGAATAGAAAGGATACTCTATTAGAGCCCGGAGCAGCCCATATTAAAGATAGTATTGGTGCTCATTATACACAGTTTCCAACAGAATGGCTACCCATCCATTTTGCAAATGAGAATACTATGAATTCGGCAAAATTCTGGATTCGTGGATCTAAGACAGTTGCTATCACCAATCAAATGAACAAATTTGGTGCAGAGCTCTCTCTCTTTCCCAACCCTGCGGCGGAATTCATCACCTTTACTGCATCAAGCAGGCGAGCAAAATATGTTGAAATATTCGACATGAAGGGGAAGCTGGTGGAAAAGGTAGGGCTAAAGGATAAAAAGAGTAAGGTTTCTCTTGCAAAGTATATCAACGGGCTTTATCTCTATCGCTTAAAGGGTGAAACTGGCAATGTATTGAATAAAGGACGGTTTACCGTTTCTAAATAACCAGGAATCACTGAGGTGTCTTGATTATTCAAGGCTCCCCAGTGCCATTCTTGTATCCCCATCATGGTGGATTTTTTGGAGGAACAATGAAAAAAATATTAGCTAAAATGATACTGGGATTGCTTTGCTGTGCATGGATGGTGGTGCATGCCAGCGATTGGCAACCTGCTCGTTCTATGCAGCTGAAGCCTGGAGCCAAGCCAATCCTAGTTAAGGTAACAAATTGGGGGGCTAATAATACCATATCACTCAACTATAAATCACCGAAACCGCAGCTGGCACCCTGTACCTATCAGCGAGTGAAGGGACAGGTTGAAAAATCTTGTGTGCTCGGAAATGCAGTTTCAATTTACAAAGAGGGTGAACCAGTTTTACCGGCGATTGTTGCCAAGGTAGTTTTACCCTATGGTCACACCGTTGATCAGGTTGCTGTTTCTCGAGGAGCACCTACTACTGTTGTTGGGAAGCATTTTGTCGAGTTTGGCCCGGCACCGGTTGTGCTTATGCCTGGTGCAAAGGTTCGACAAGCTGTACCAAGTGAAGCTATCTACAGCTCCGAAAAGGCCTTTCCAACAGTGAGCTATAAACTGGTAACTGTTCAAAGAAAACGGGGTGTTTCAGTAGCCTTTGTACAAATCTATCCGGTGACCTATTCACCAAAAAGTGGATTGGTCCAATATTACTCCGATATTTCAGTAAAGATTACCACAAAACCCTCTGCCGCAAAAAGCGCTATTCGGGTACGACTTGCTGGAATAGAGCAGGAACTTGATGATGTGGAAAATAGCCAGCTCTTGAGTACCTACAAAGACAATGCGGTACAGGTCGCTTCTGCTCGAGGATTGTGTAATCCTCAGGATGAATTTAAGTGGGTTATGGTCACCTCTGAGAAGATTAAGAATTCTGTTAACAAACCGAGTGTTAGTGATTTGGAACAACTGCGTAAATCGCAGGGATTATCAACCAAAATCATGACCATCGAAGAGGTGCTTAAAAATTATGATGGCGTTGACAATCCGGAAAAACTAAGAAAATTTATTATTGACGCCTATAATAATTGGAAGACCGAATTTGTTTTGTTAGGTGGCGATGTTTCAATTATTCCACTGCGTCAACTCTATTGTTATGCCAGTCCCGATAATATCGATAACATCGATAGTGACCTTTATTATATGTGTTTAGATGGAAACTATAATTACGATAATGACGGTCAATGGGGTGAGGCTGATGATGGCTTTGATTATGCTGATATAGACCTTCTGGCTGAAGTATATGTAGGACGTATCTCTGCTGAAGATGAAAAGGAGATGTCTAACCAGATCTTCAAAATCAAAGAGTATGAAACTGTCTCTGAGGATGATGCCTATCTAAGAAAAGCCTTACTTTTAGGTGAAAAACTTGGCTGGGGTGGCATAACAGAGTATTCAAAAGCCTCTCTGCAGCAAATTAAAGATGGATACGATACGTTAAAGGGTTTTGCTGCAGCTTCAGAGTTTACGGTTGATGGCATCTACGAAGAGGATGGAAGCTATGGTAAGACAGATGTACTGAGTAAGATTAATGGTACCACCTATAGCATTTTTCACCACTATGGTCACTCGAACCATTCCTATGGATTGAAATTGCGTAATGGTGATGAGTCTCGATTTACCAATGAGAAATACATTTTTGGCTACTCTCAAGGGTGTCTTACTGGTCAATTTTCCAAGGATTGTATTGCAGAGCGCTTTACTACTCAGAACAGAAAAGGATTCTGGGGACTCATGTTCAATACCAATTTAGGCATTGGGTACAAGGAAAACCTCAATGGACCTAGTCAGATTTTGGCCCGTGAATTTTGGGATGCCTATTTCGGTGAGGATATCAAGCATATTGGCAAAATCAATCAGGATGCTCATGAGGATGTTATCTCGATTATCGGTAACGGATTTATTCGCTGGAGTATTTATGAAACTAATATACTTGCTGATCCGGCAACCATAATCCGCGGTAAGATTGTTCCCGCCTTTGTTACGGTTACCTCTCCCAATGGTGGTGAGAAGTGGGAACAGGGACGCACCTTTGATGTCCTGTGGAACGACAATATTGATGGGAATGTGAAGATTGAACTGCTTAAGGGAACTGCGGTCGATCGAGAGTTGGCTGCTTCTGAGGCCAGTGACGGTAAATGGACCTGGAATATTCCCACAGATTTTCCCACAGCTGCTGATTATAAAATTCGTGTTACCTCAATTGACAATAACAGTATTGTTGATGAAAGTTTTGAAGCTTTTGCAATAGAGCCCAAGTCGACCTTGACCCTTACCGCACCCAATGGTGGTGAGACTGTTGAAAAGGGCGCAGAGGTCGAAGTTACCTGGACCGATAATCTTTCTGGCAATGTCAATATTGATCTCTGTAAAGACTCGAGTATGTACAGAAATATCGTCCTCAACACCGAGAGTGACGGTTCCTATAAGTGGAAGGTCTCCGATGTACTTGCAGCAGCAGCGGACTATACAGTCCGTATCACCGCTGTTGGCAAAGAGTGGCTCTTTGTCGAGAGTGCAGCTCCTTTTTCAATTAAGAACCCGGTTGTTTCAACCTTTCCCTGGGTTGTCAATTTTGATCACTGGGAAGAGGGTGCTGGCGTACTTGGTAATTATTGGGAGCAGGTTGAAGGAGAGGACGACCTAAACTGGACCGTACTGAGTGGTCCCACACCCTCAGGCACAACCGGCCCTAACGCAGATCGTACCACCGGTAATGGAAAGTATATCTATACTGAAGCATCCGGTGATGGCAGTCCCAATAAAAAGTTTTTTGCCTTAACACCAATCCTTGACCTTCCTAATGTCAATGATTTTCAGCTCGGTTTTTGGTACCATATGCGTAGTGATACCAACAGAATGGGCGACCTTTATGTTGATATCCATGCTGATGGTGCTTGGCAGGAGGGTGTTGTACATATCTCCGGTCACCAAGATTCGGTGTGGCTCTACAAAACCCATTCACTTTCTGCCTATGCAGATAAACAGATCCAGCTACGGTTCCGTGGAGTAACCGGAACTGATTTTGATAGTGATATGGCCATAGACGATGTCCGCGTGGGTGGACCAGTACCGATTATCCATGGCATCACTCACCGTATGCCTCATTCCTTTGGAATTCGCTACTATGGCTCCAGAATTCACTTTCAGATACCTAAAAATGGAAATAGATTACAGCACATTTTAATAACACTCTTTAATCTTCAAGGAAAAAAGATAGCTACTCTAGTGGATGGAAGAGTAAAAGCCGGCTTTCATACTATTCCTTTAACCGGCTCAGGCCTGCAGTGTGCCTCAGGTCTTTATTTGTGTAAATTGGAAACGAAGGGATTTTCCAAAACGATTAATGTGCTTATTAAAAAGTAATTAAAACTTTACGCTATGCGTATAGTTTTATGCCTGATGGTTTTTCAGGTTATTCCCCCCTTAGACCCGCAGAACTCCTCTCCCCAATTGGGGAGAGGGGATAAAGCGGGAGCCAAGATGGGAAAAAATGGCACAAAATAATAACCCAAAGAGAATACAATGATTAAAAGGATTATCTCATTATCCAGTGCATGGCAAATTTTTAGGCTCATTATTGTGACACAGCACATTGAGAGTAATCCAAATTCATACCGTTGTTCTGTTGCAGATGGCGCAGACCTGTGGTGGATACATAGTAATCTTTAAGATAGGAACGAGGTGCAAAAACAAAACAGTTGTCAGATGAACTGGTGAAAGTATATACCCGAGTACTAAAGCTGTAAAAAGATCAAAATTCCGAGCGGTGGGGACCAACAGGAACATGATACTCTCAGCCCCTTTAGTATTTAGTAAGGGTTCATGATAGCAGTTTTGTGTGCATCACATTTCAAAAGACTCAAGCGCTTAGCATTACGCAAATAGTGTTTAAAAACTATAGGGTGAAAATATCAATACTCCGAGCGGTGGGGACCAACAGGAACATGATACTCTCAACCCCTATAGTATATAGACTGAAAAATAATCAAATGTTGTTCTAAGGAGAAAGAAAATGTATCGAGGTGGACTGAAAAATCGTGCACAAGCTTTTATTGAAAAATTGAGTGTGTCCTTCGTTCTACTTGCTATTTTGGTCATTTTTGTTTATGGAGAAGAGGTCTCAAAATTTGCCTTTAAGGGTAAACCAGAGACTTTTATTGACTCGGCTATGGCGGTTCCTGATAAAATGGTAGCCCTTTCGGAGTATCAATATGTTCCTTACAGTAGCTCGGCCTTTAATGATACAACCCATCAACCTTCGATCATGTTTGTGATAGATCATTCTGGAAGTATGTCCGGCATGGATCCCAATGGTAATCGATATGATGTAACCAGTGCACTGGTTGATACCCTTAACAGAATTTGCCCATTAGCCGAAATAGGTGTCGCCATTTTTGCTGGTAAATTGGAATACTGGCGTGGACAGGATCCTCCGGCTGATCCATTAAATGATGATGATCCTTATAATGATGCCTGTCCTGGAGAAAAGGGTGGATTTTGTCCTTTGTATCAAATGAATAAAACCTATCAGGGTAAATCGGGATTTGATGTAGTGCAGAGCTATTTAGAACACACCAGGGGACGATTACATTATAAAAATAGCTGGAGCTTAAACGGAACCAATATCAACTGCAGTATTAACGCGTCAAAACATGCCATGAAAAGTACTGCCCATCTAAAAAAACATCAATTTATAATTTTCTTTTCCGATGGTGAGGCAAATAAGCCCGATACCCTTACAGCAAATGATTTTGTTGAAGGGAGCAATGTGCCCACAACCTTTACCATCTTCTTTACAAACGATCCCAGACCTCCGCAAACATTAGTTGATTTCACCAACAATGTCAAGGCCAATGGCTACTCCTCGACCAACCCTAAGAGTGATATCTGGGCCTTTAACAACACCTCCCTAGATACCTTGCTCAGTTTTGTTATGAAAAATGTTATGAATAATATCTTGCATTTTTACACACAAACACCTAAAAAGATGGCAGTAAATGGTGGGCCGGTTGTCCAGAATTGGGACTCTACAGGATTTACCTTTCCCAAATTATTTCCTCTGACTGGGCGTTCAACGGACTTCCTTTTTGATATCACTTACAGAATTCGCGAAGGTACTGATACCCTCATACTACTTGAAGAAGTGCGTGATACTATAGAGCGTGATACGCTTATTAAAACTGATTTTGACGTGATTGTTGATGGAGGAGCATCACCGCTTCCTTCTGCACAATGGGATGTGAAGAGTTGGGACAGGACCATCAGTTTTTACCATAACGGCAATCAAGTAACCACCTTTGATGAGACCATGACTCCCTTGGAGGTGCGCTTTTCCTTTGATCCCGGTGATGCACGCTATGAGTACACCAAGGCAACAATCGAACTTACCAACACTTCAAATAATGGGCGAGAGCGAGAATCTATAACACTCACCAAAAATGGAAACATCTTTTCCGGGACCTTTCCTCTCACTGTACTACAAGATGCGGATAATCCAAATATTGGTGATGGTACATTTGAGCATTATGCACGAGACAATCTTGTTGCCACCTTTCGAAACGAAGAAAACCCTAGGTTGACTTTAGATACACTACAGGTAACACTACCCTTTAGTTTTGGCGGTAAGATTACTGTAGAAAAGGCAAGCTATTTCGACAATGATGCAGAGGGATATGTGGATAGCATCTATGTTGAAGCATCAACGAATATATCCGGTGGATTGACTAATGCTCATATACAAGAAATGGTGCAAAAGGCCCTTGAACTACCTGGCTTTAGGGGCTTTTCTATTCAAAACTCCGGTGTTGTCGGTAATGGCTTTTTTCTTAAGGTGCGTGAGGATCAATCCCATGATCCTCAGACTTTTGTGACTAACGATGATAAACTTACGGTCAAGAGTGTTGTCCTCTCCGCTGGTGGGCAGGTTGAAGCAAAGAGCATTGCTATCCAGGATAGGGTCGCGCCGATCATCCACTGGAAAAAGAAAAGTGCCCTTCTTGCTGATTATAAAGTTTCTGGTAAAAAGGATACTCTGGGAGTGAAGTTTTCCGAGGCAATAAAAAAGGTGTCCGCAGAGGAACCCTTCTATTTCTTAGCGCGGTCAAACAACAATACCTACTCAGTAAAACTCCGTGAAGTTGCTCAGCCTAAAACGGACAGCATGGTTTTTGAGGTGAGTTCTGTTAATGGTGTTTCAGCTATGAAG
>JANQEN010000125.1 GCA_028278335.1 Chitinivibrionales bacterium
GGCGTCTTGTCATGTTTGCCATCCTGGCAAACACCTTACAGGCTGCGCCTTCGGCACAGTGCTCTCCAGCCATCCCTGGCTTCCGAGTGCTTACTTTTCTTCGCTGCAGAAGACCGGGCAAAAATATAATAGAATAAAATCCGAAGGATTTTTAATTCCTTACCCAGAAGAACGAAGTGACCAAGTAAGGCTGCTGTCGGGCAGAGTCCCGACGATCTTATTGCTCATAATATATAGTGGAAGCTTCTATAACAATTTCTTCTTACAATGAACAGGCAAAGGATCATCAACACCATAGGGTTTTTTGCTGTAATAACGCTTGGCGTGTTCCACTAACAGCGCATGGTACTCTTGGTAGAGTTGCACATCCTTATCCAAGTTTTGTTCACAGAGGGTTTTGAGTGTCATGTATGATTCATCTTGTTTGCAGAGACCCAGAGCAAAAAATATTCGCTTTGTATAGGTGTCAATCACAAATTCCGGTTGGGAATAGGCATACAAAAGGATTGAATCCGCAGTTTCATTGCCAATACCTTTACAGCTTAGTAACAACGCTCTCGTTGGCACAGATCCCTTAAGTGAAGAAAAAAAATCACAATAATTTTTAATGTACTGTGCCTTTTGGTTATAGTATCCCGCTGGTCGAATGAGCTGTTTTAGGGTGTTAATGTCAAGCTGCTTAATCTTTTTTGCAGAAAGAGAGCGAGCGGATTGCAACTGAAGAAGGGCCTTTTCCACATTTCTCCAAGCAGTATTCTGGGTAAGGATGGCACCTAGGGCTATCTCAAATTGGTGGGTCGATGATTGTGGGTAGGAATAATCACCCGGATGGTATCCTTTAAAATCTCCGGTCATGGTTGGATTTTTTCCTTGGTGGCTTAAAATTGGCCACCAACCCTGTGGGCCATAGGCATCCATAAGCCAATGGTACATTCCGTAGAGTTGCTTTCTCTCTGGAGTGATCTTCATTAAAGGAGAAAAGGTTAGGAGGAGTATTTGTCTGTTATGGCCTGGTTGCTTCTTTGATCATAGAGCTCAAACTCATCCTGATCAAGATTCTCATTAATTTGAATGGTAAGGGAGAGTTTATGAGATTTGTTAAGCTCCATGAGAATATGGTTGTTGTCCTTTTGAATAAAAGAGGCTACCGAGGGTGAGACTGAAAGAATTAAGTTCTTAGACTCCTGTCGCAGATTGGTGCGACTTAAAAAGCGATCAATCCGGCCAGTAACCGTGGCTGGATTAAAGACCCGTCCAAGGCCATTACAAGAATGACACACATCTGTAAAGAGCTCCTGCAGTCCTGGTCGGACGCGCTTACGGGTAATTTCCATGAGGCCAAACTTTGAGAGCCCTGTGCAGGATACAGCGGTCGAATCCTTAGTTAGAAGTGAGCGCATCTCCCTTTCTAGGCGCCGTTTGTTCTCGGTCTTTTTCATATCAATAAAGTCAACCACAATAAGGCCACCAATATCACGAAGGCGCAACTGCCGGCAGATCTCGCGGGCAGCTTCCATGTTTGTCTCGAAGATGGTCTCTTCAAGATCTTTTTTACCCACATTTCGACCGGTATTAACATCTATTGCTAATAGTGCCTCTGCATGGTCAAAGTAGAGGTATCCGCCGTGTCTAATCCATACTTTCCTTTTAAGAGACTTCTCAACATCATGCTCAATACCAAACTTGTCAAAGAGTGGCAGATGTTTATTATAGAGTTTCACTCGCTTGCAAAGCTCCGATGAGCCTGTCTTTAGATAGGCAAGGATCTCATTATAGTCCTCCTTGCTGTCAACATGCACCTCTGCAACATCCTCGGAAAAGAGGTCTCGAATCACCTGGGTGGTAATGCTGCACTCCTTGAGAATGCGCTTGGGGCCCTTTCCAGAAAGTGCTTGCCGCTGGGCCTTTCGCCATTGATCAATAAGACTCTTCATCTCATGGATAAGATCTTGCTCGGTTACCTTGAGTCCAATAGTCCGTACGATAAACCCAACACCCTCTGGCTTATATCGTGAAATAATCTGCTTTAGTCGCTTCTTTTCAATGCGATCAGAGGTCTTTTTTGATATACCAATAAAATCAGAGTCCGGCACCAACACTAAAAATCGACCGGCCAGGCTTAGTTGTGTGGTTACTTTGGGGCTTTTATTACCAATGGGCTCCTTTAAAATTTGCACTAAAACATCTTGACCCTTTTCGAGGACCTCCTCAATAGGTACCTTTACAAAATGCTTTCTCTTTGAGCGAGCACCGCGATCAGTGTAGCGCTCAATGCGGTTATCTGCCACATCTAAAAGGAGCGTGGGGTCAACATCGGACACATGGAGAAAGGCGGCCTGCTCTAATCCAACGTCAATAAAAGCCGATTGTATACCGGGTAAAATAGCGGTCACCCGACCACGATAAATATTGCCCAGAATCCTATATTGGTCTGGTCGCTCAACAACCAATTCGACTAGCTTTCCATTTTCTAGAAGAGCTGCCCGTTTTTCTGTTGATGTTGCATTAAATAAAATGATTCTCTTAGTAGTAGCCATTTATTTAAAATAAATTGTTACGGTTAAAGCGAAACGATTAAATGTCTTTTTTTCATCGGTGATGCCATCATACTCTTTTTCGTAAATATACTCTACTTTTCCATCTATATTATCGGTGAAATCATAGGTCACTAGGGGGTGCACTTTAAAAAGCCAATTGTCCCACTCCTTGTTCTGCTCATAGTCCTGAACTCGTGTGGCATTAAAATTTACCGTCATACCCATGGATATATCACCCTTTACCTGCACAACCCAGTTTCGAAACAACTTAAACTCTCTGTCGGTTTTTCCAGGAATGTCATACTTGAAACTCCAGTCGTTTTGGCTTGACCGGGTCTTCTTACCCTCGCCCTTTAGGTTATCTCCTTCATAGGTCGACGTTGAGTCAACACTAAAGCTGAAGGTGTAGTCAATATTGATGGGACGTTTTTTCATTTGACCATTAAGGCTTACCAAGGGTGAAAAACTGTGGCCAATGGTAAGATCCTTCCGTTTGGTCAAATCGGAGCTACTGACAAAGGTATAGCGCTCAGTTTTTGAAAAATTGTAGGCTGAGTTGAGGCCAAGATTGTTTAGAAATTGTTTAACAAGAGGAATCTTCTCTAAAATATTGGTGCTTGCGCCTATTTGAAACTCTGGAAAAACGCGGGTGCTATCTAAAAATGTCTCTTCGTGGGTACGCTGAAAATCATTACGCCATCCAAGGCTTAAGGGGCTCAGTGTAATATCAAGAGGGCGCGGAAGCCGTAAAGAGGTGCTCACCTTATAATCCTGATGGGTCACCCGACTATCATTTTTGTAGAGTCGATAATCGTATCCTTTCCTTGTGCGAAAACGTGGGCCTCCAAAGGTGTTGTAGTCGTCAATGTTTCCGGTAATAACATCTTTGAAATCTCTTCCCTTAGCTCCGAGCTGATATTTTAAAAAGTCAAACGCTTTTATCTTATTCTTTTTCAAGAAGTCTGTATCCAAGAAGTCATTATTTAAATCGAGCGATGCATTGTAGTTGAAGTTGATTGCACTGAGACCAATTTTATCAAACCCTTTGTCCAAAATATCAAAGACATTACTCAATCCCTTTGCCTTTTCGGTTGCCTCACTCATAGAGGAGAACAACGAGCGTATACGAAAATTGCTGCTAAAATTAAACTCACTATTAACTTTAGAATTTAAATAATCGGACCTGCCATCCAATGTCTTGGGGCTATGTTGATACCGATTACGATACTCTGCTGTGTGGCTAATCCAGTCGAATATCCTGGGATCAAGTCGGATATTGGCATTCTGCGTTCGATTATTTTCAGCGGTGAATATATAGTAATCCCCCCATGTTCCATCGCGAGAAAAAATCTTTTCCCTTATAAATTCCCTGGTATCACTCTTGTGCCATTTTGAGAGGATCTCATTAAAATCACGATTGATTGACACATCAAATCCCGTCTCTAAAAGAGAGGATATGGGTGAGTAGGAAAACTGCATTCCATGGGTAAGTCCAAGGTTTTCTATATTACGAGCAGAGGAGCCTGTGGAGTCCTCGATATCCTTGAGTGATTCATACTCAAAGAAACGTTTGTATGAGCCTTCAAAGACATCAAAGTTAAGGCGATCTGGTAACAGTTGGAGCCTATAGTCCTTAAGAGAAGAGGGGAAACGCTTGGCCTTTACCTTTTCAAAGGGGGCCCACTCTGTCCACTTGGGGCGATTCCGTGGCGTAAGGTCATATTTTACTGATGCACCATGAGTGCGAGAGGAGTTGACTAAAATATGATCTTCGCCCACATTTTTACGGGAGAGCGAGTCACGCTCATTGCCCAACCTGCCCCGTAATTCGGTTGTGCTGTCTCTGGTGTAGTTATAATTGGCGGTGATTCTGTCAGCAGTTAGGTTGACAAAGGGATTTTCAGAGTCAACGGTTTTACTATAGCTGGTGTACCAGGATTTATTAACCGAATTCTTTTCGTAGTGCTCTGCCTTTGTTTTCTTGTCCTGAAGGTCGGTATTGAAGATGAGATCGGAAAAATCCTTAGCCATCTCAGAGAAGCCATCTGCTTTGCGATTGTCGTCTGTAAGAGAGATATCTGAGCCCGGTCGCTGTTTAGGCCTCGCAAGCGAAGCCATAACACCAGTACCCACAGGAATATTTATTCCCCACTTTTCCGGTAAAAATTTGCTGACCTGCCACTGAGCATTAATACCTGCAGACAGACCAGCTCCTTTTTGGATAAGCGCATCCTCTGACATTTGACGGAAGTCGGCGTCATCATAACTAAAGTTGGCAGAGAAGTCCATGAAGTCAGCCCATTGGGTTTTTAAATCAGCCCGAAAGGCCCAACCCTTAAGGGGTTTTAGCCCCTTGACCCGCAGGCCGTGCACCCAGATCTCACCATCTGCAAGTCCATTTGATCCGTCGGGCCGCATGACACCGAGTGCCATCCACTTGATGTCAGAGAAGAGGGGCATGTCATTTGTTTTAGAGTATACCTGAATGCGGCTGCCATCGGGCAAGGAAACAGAGGTATCAATTGAACCACTGCGTTCACCATATTTATCGATATAGGCAAGCTTTAAATCAGAGAGCTGTTTAAGGTTAATTCGAACACCGCGCCCCCGGGCCCAGTGATTATCCAAGGAGTTGGTTCGATACTCATAGTAGCACGAGTCACTTCGTCCAAAACGAAAAACAAAGTGAATGCGATCCTGTGGTAGAACACCAGAGGTTTTTAGTAAGTCTACAGTTTTACTTGGGTCTCGCCAAATGTGCTTGTCCCGTTCAAGTATGTAAAAACGAATGTCTTCATAGTTGGAGAGGTCTATTTTTTGGTAGGCTGAGACGATCCTTTTTATCAGAGCTTCCTCTCCTGATAGAATGTTTTCATATTCCAAACGGAGAGCAATGTCCTTTATCTTATTTTTTTCTTTGTCAAGAGAGTCAACACCCCAGGGCCTGATATAAGTTCCTCGATCATCGTAGCTATCTAATAAGGAGGGGTTGATCTTTACAATTGCAGAGTCTCCAGTGGGAACAACAATCCAGCGGTTTCCCGTAAATTTCATTCCGGAAAACTCCAATTGATACTCCTTTGCCATCTCTCCTTTTGCTAAATTGAAATCGGTCCAGAGAAGACGGACAAATTCGGTCCGTTTCCAGTTGGGTGTGTTCTCTATCTCATCAAAAATGGTACTATCAGTGATGGGAATACGAATAGCATACCAATTATATTTGTTGGTTAAGGAATCAATCATTACCGCTGTATCTAAATGGGGTGATTTATCAATGTTTGCAAGGTCAATTTTCAAACGATAATAGCGTTCTTTTTTAATAAAGTCGGTTTCTTCCAATACATGCTCTGAGGTGAGCGGCTTACCACTATTTTCCGTTCCATTGGTAAAGGGATAGTTACTGGTTGAGTCGATGTAGTATCGTCTATAATTATCCCGGGAAGGATCTAAGCTAAACTCCCCCAGCAGTGGGTTGTTGTAGCCCAATGTGTCCCAGGTTCTTGTGTTGACATTAGGAAACACATAATACTCTTGATCATCCGGGCGCTCATCAATACCAAGATCAAACTCTTTTTTATACTCGCCAAGGTAGGTGTTTCGACGTTCTGATCCCTTAAACCCATCCGGTGGGCCTCCATCAAGGGAGAGATCTTGACTAACCTGCCCAAAATCAACATAAAGCACACCCTTGTCATTAACGCCCTTTTTACACTTCACCCAAAATTCAAAGTAGCGATCCTTGCTTCTATCCTGTTGATGAGCAGAAGAGAGTGGATACATAACACCGGCCCAGGGATTAACTAAAACAGAATCGTCACCGGGATTGGTCACCTTGGACCATAGGGTTGAGTTTGTATCGGGAAGCGGTTGAACAACAAGGCGAAGTGAGCTTAAATCCTCCTCGTTTCTATTGGGATTTTCTCTATCATCATCAATAACCGTAAGTTCCCACCGTTTTGATTTAAAGCCAGTTACCGGTGCATACCAGTATGATCTCCATGCTGGAGGATGGTAGAGATATTCATTATCATCGATCCATTGGCCAGAGGGACTTGCCTTAAACCAAGAACGATGACTCTCAAAAAGATTAGTATTGATCTCACTTGATTGGAAATTATCAAGATAGGCCTCGCCTTTATTCTCCTTATCTGGCACAACCCTACTGCCAGCAACCTCTAAATCAATTGTTGCAGAGGAGGTGCTATTGGTAGAGATAAGAGGGATAGCGTTTATGAGCTTAGTCATCCATTCCGGTTCAAAATCAAAGTGGGCATTGGCGTCAAAAAGATAACGATTAAAGGGCTCGGTGCCCACTTTGGGAATTTTATCCTTGGCGGAGACAAACTGAGCCATAATTGTTGTTGCAAGATAGGAGTCACGACCCACATTGGGAAGATCGAGCTTTCCATAGGCTCCCAAAAAGGTTTTGCTTTCAAACATAAAGAGCGACTCTTGCTGATACTCCACATAGATCTTCTGGGCAGACTTGGCCTTGGTTGAAAGAAGCTCCACACTACCGATCTCATATTCGATATAGTAATCCACATCCTTTTCCAGCTTCTCGCCGTTTTGATTTGTCAAGGTTTCGCTATTCGGCATAATACCACCCCAGCAGATTTGAATACGGGTCTGTTGGGAGGAGCTACCGGAAGAGACAATATTAAACTTCGATTCCGCATCTAAAAGGCTATCATCATAGTAGATCTTGGAATTTACATTGTCCTCTTTTCCCAAAGAGGCATTGTAGTTAAGGGCGGGGTTGGTAAAGGGCTGATTGCTATACCGCGGTGATGATTGTGTATTATCAACAAAGGGAGGAAAGATAAGATACCCATCATCAAAATCGTAGATATATTCATCTCCCTTATGGGGGATCCCCTCATTGTTCGTTAAACCAAGAATTAAGGAGAAAAGTGTGTCTGCGTTTTTTCGCTCATCACCGAGCTCCTTATCAGGTACTTTGCGATATACATTGAGTTTGAAGGTTTCTTTACGAGCATTCTCCATGGAGTAGACATTACGCCACATTAACAGATCTGCAGGATTATTTGTTGCGTTCTTTCGATTTTTTAGTATCCATAATTTAATGATTGGCTCATTGTTTGTAGTAAAGCCAACCGGAGTAGTGTCTCCTCGTGAAATGACATTTTCTTTTGTTCGCAAGTAAATGGCTATGACATCATCATCGGCGGGCATCTCATTGACAAATTGTACCCACCCATCCCGCTTGTCATATTTATAATGTTCATCATACTCATAGAGTGTCCTAAGGCGATGTTCCTCATTACTCTCTGAGTTTTCTAACCTGGCGTAGACAAAATCCTGGGGGTTGTCCCCCTCTTTTTGCCACTGCTCTAACTTATACACTCGAAAGTCAATGATCTCCGGTGCTTCTTGCGTTATCCCCACATATTTCTGCCAATAGAGGGTGTCGAGAAAAAAGAAAACATTTCGGACATAATCAAGTTCAGAAATAGTTCGAGTTCCCACATCCTGTGAAGGATTAATGGTGTCCTTTTTAGTACTTACATTCTCTCGACTCATAATGGTGGTCAAGGAAAGTGGGCCCAGTTGCGATCGAATTTTTATACCAAAAAGTCCTTCATGGCTGCCGGAGAATCCCGCAAGTCCCTGGCCTGGCATCTGAAAATTGGTGTAGCCAACCGTTGCCTCCTGGATGATTTCATCTTCCAACTGATTGGCCGAGTCTGGGTCCGCTTTATACTCGATCTTAAACTTTTTTAGCTGATCCTTGAAGTTGAACTCATCCATGTTGTTCTTATTTTTACCCGCTTTAATCTCAATATTGAGGAGGCGGCCCACACTACCTCGGATGATAAACTCATTTTCATAATCAAATTTCAATCCCCGGGATTTGCTATCCTGATATTCATCAAACTCCGCAGATTCTAAATCACTTTTTCTTGATTCATATCCCAAAATCAACGATTGAAAACCCTTTATTGAAAGCTTGGGCGGCTCCTTGCCTAAAATCCTTCTGGCCCAGGCTGGATAATGAATGGGCAAAGCAAGCTCAAGCTTGGAAAAATCTCTTCGCTTTTTCTTTGCTCCCATATCCTTTCGAGACTCTCGCCAAAGGGAATTTAGAATATCCTTTTGTAGCTCTTCAAAATACTCGTCAAACTCCTTATAATGATATTGATAACTGGGAGTTTTGCTATACTCATCAAACTGAACAAAGGTAATCTGTCTCTTTTCAAAATCAATAATAACAGTATCTTTAAAGAGTGAGGATTGCACCTCTCCTAAAATAAGCATCTCTTCAACAATATGACTTTTAACCGGAACATCTCTAAAGGCTGGCTGGGTAGCTGGTAGCGCACTGGCAGGCAACTGGACATCTGTTGCCATAACAACAGATCCAATCACCAAAAAGGAAATCAAAATTTTTTCAAAAATATTTTTCAAAAATGATCAATCCTGTGTGTTGATAAAAGCCATACTTTATAATACAACATTTGTATGGCTGTGAGCTACAACCAAAATCGTAGTTGTGACAAGCGATGGATCACTTTTAATATGTTGGATCATCACCACTGCTAACTACATTGTATAAAAATAAGTTACGAATTTTTTCTATTCAATTACGGCGCACCATCTCTATTTATTTGACACCCTATAAAAGAGAGGGATAATTAATCGCTCAAATTACAGCATTGTTTTATTTCATTCAAAGGGCTATTGCTACTACGAATAGCTCTTGCTATTTATTTACATCTTTGCAACAACGAAATCCAACGGGATTATGTCGATTTCGGGGAAAATAGCTATACCGAGGACTAAAACAGGTACTCTGTGGTCCGCTATCCCAAAAACCTCCCATAACATTGAAAAATTTCGGATTCTTTTTTGATTTTGTACTGGTCCATTCAGCTAGATTGCCAGACATATCAAAGATACCAAAATAACCCCGACACTCAGCCTTTTTCCCTGAGGGAAGCACTGTTGAATCACGGGTTGCACAAGCTTTAGGTTCGTACTGATCGCCATAGGGATATTTCCAGCTATATGCGCCTGCACAGGCAAGACCCCATTCGTCAGAAGTACAGAGTCGCTTTTTGCGGGTAAAGCAGGAGTCCATGGCATGATAAATCGAGATATGCGACATGGGTCGTGCATCCTTTTTATTTGGCCACTCATATCGGTCGATGCAAAACTGAGTTGTACCGATTTTGATATGTGCCATACCCTTTGGACAAAATTTGCTTAACTCCGGTTGCTTTATTTCATAGCGCTCATGGCGAACATCCATACGATTATCACAGCTATCTTTTGCCTTAAAGGAGAGTGTCACTGTTTTTTCTATGGTGATTTTCTCATTATTATACTGCTTCCAAGAATCCTCATGATCAAATTTCCATTGGATTTCACAGGATTTCGAGGCAATTAAGTAAAGAGAAACCGTGCCATAATGGAGTCCTCCTGAAGGATCTGGATAGACCCATGGAGGAATGGTGTCCTTTTCACAGGGATCTGGTGGTTCTACAACAATCGTATCCTTAGGAAGAGTGTCCCTCTTCTCAATAACTTTTGGCGGTACCTTTTTGGGAATAATTTTCTGCGTTGGTGTTGTGTCCTTGATTACCGTATCCTTTGGTGTATCTGGCTGTGGTACAATGGTATCAACAATAATATCAGCTGATTCGATAGTCTCCACAGCATCCTGCCGGATAAAAAGAAACCAAAGTCCCACAAGCAAAAGCAAGAGAAGGATGAGAATAGCTAGCACCAAAAGAAGATGCTTTCCTCTCTTTTTTTTCTGCTTTAGCTTAGTTGAACTAGCCATCAGGATGATGCAACCTTAGAAAGGACGGTGAGAAAATCCTTTGTGGCCAAAACATCGTGGACGCGATACACCTGAGCGCCTTTTTGATGCGCTAAAGCCAAGCTTCCTAACGAGCCATAGAGTCGATCCTGAACATCGTTTTGTAATATCGTACCAATAAAAGATTTTCGTGATGTCCCAACACAAAGGGGATATCCTAATGCGGCAATCTGATCGAGCTGTCGCAGAAGTGCACAGTTATCCTCAAAACGCTTTGCAAATCCAATCCCCGGATCCAATAGAATATTCTCTGCTTTAACTCCTGCTTTTATAAAGAGATCGACCTGACCCAGTAGCTCAGATTGTACCTCTCGCACGACATCATCATAGAGAGGGTTCGTCTGCATTGTTTGAGGATCTTTTCTGCTATGCATGAGGATTATAGGACATTGATACTTTGCAACAGTTGATGCCATATTGGCATCCATTCTCCCGGCACTGATGTCGTTTATCCAGGTTGCACCACTGGCCAAAACCAGCTCAGCTATTTCAGATTTTGTTGTATCAACACTTATGGGTATATCGAACTGTTGACGTAGTTGCTCGATAAGAGGCAGAATCCGCCTCTTTTCCTCGTCTGTAGATACAGGGCTGGCACCTGGTCGAGAGGACTCACCCCCAATATCTAAAACATCCGCGCCCTGCTCAATAAGCATTCTTGCATGATCAAAAGCCGCTGTTGTGGTTGCGTGGTGTCCTCCATCAAAAAAGGAATCTGGGGTCACATTCACAATACCCATGATGATAAAATCCCTCTTTGAAAGCATAGCTAAAGAGGGATGTATTTGCTCTATTTTTTGCCTGGGCACTTCGGTTTTTATCATGAATCAGACTTTGGTTCCTCATCAGAGGGTTCTTGATTTGACTGTTCAGGCTCTACCGTTTCATCAGGTACAGCAGCTTCCTCTGAAGCATCACTTGGCTCAGCAGATTTCTTGGCCTCCTGATCTAAAGACTCCTGGGAAAGTGTTGCTGAATCCTGGGCATCTTTTTCTCGAATTTTTCTTTCAAGGGGTGGCAGAGCTCTTGTTTTTTTTGCATTCTCCAGAACCTCACCCTTAATGACCTTCTGAATCTCCTCAACATCAAGCATTTCATGCTCTAAAAGAGCATTGGCCAAGCGATCAAGCTCATCTCGGTGGTCGGTAAGAATTTTTTCAGCCCGTTTGAGTTGCTCTTCAATGGTCTCCTTCATGAGATCATCGATGGCCTCGGCTGTTTTGTCAGAGTAGTCTCGATGATGAGCAATTTCACGACCTAAAAATATCTGCTCCTCTTTTTTGCCAAAGCTTAAAGGGCCTAATTGGGACATGCCAAAATCACAGATCATCTTCCGTACAAGCTCGGTAGCTTGTTGGATATCATTGGCTGCGCCGGTGGTTTGTACGTTAAAAATCATCTGCTCGGCAACCCGTCCACCCATGGTTATGCATACTCTATCTAAAATGTACTCCTTTGTATGACTATGCTTGTCCTCTCCGGGAAGAGAAAAGGTCACACCCAGTGCCCTGCCCCGTGGTATAATAGTAACCTTGTGCAGTGGGTCTGCTTCGGGGCAATGAAGGTTACAGATGGCATGACCAGCCTCATGATAGGCGGTTGTTTTTCGTTCCTCCTTAGAAAGAACCATGCTCTTTCGTTCCGCTCCCATGAGCACCTTGTCCTTTGCCTCTTCAAAATCAAGCATGGTTACATGCTCCTGACCAAATCGGGCAGCCATCAAAGCAGCTTCGTTTACCAGGTTGGCAAGGTCTGCTCCAACAAATCCAGGGGTTCCTCGAGCGATAGTCCGTAAGTCGACATCTGGCGCCAGGGGAATCTTTTTAATATGTACCTTAAGAATACCCTCACGCCCTTTAATATCCGGTACATCAACAACAACCTGACGGTCAAATCTACCGGGACGAAGAAGTGCAGGATCGAGCACGTCGGGTCTGTTAGTTGCAGCGATTAGAATAACGCCAGAGTTCTCCTCAAAACCATCCATCTCAACAAGCATCTGGTTGAGGGTCTGCTCCCGCTCATCATGGCCGCCACCAAGTCCGGCCCCTCTTTGACGACCAACAGCATCAATTTCATCAATGAATATGATGCTGGGAGAATTCTTTTTTGCCGTATCAAAGAGATCGCGCACACGAGAGGCGCCAACGCCAACAAACATCTCAACAAAATCAGATCCACTCATAGAGAGAAAGGGGACACCGGCTTCACCAGCAACAGCGCGGGCCAACAATGTTTTTCCTGTTCCAGGGGGGCCAAGAAGAAGTACTCCTTTTGGAATTTTACCGCCCAGACGTTTAAACTTTTTGGAGTCCTTTAAAAACTCAATAATCTCTTCAAGTTCAGCTTTGGCCTCTTCAACACCGGCCACATCGGAAAAATTATTCTTTGGGCGATCCAGATTATGCAACTTAGCGCGACTCTTGCCAAAGGAAAAAATTCCCTTCTGTCCTCCCTGCATCTGGCGAATCATAAACACCCAAAACAGAATAAGGACAACGGTCCAAATTAAAGGGCTTCCCAAAACCATATCTAAGAAT
>JANQEN010000129.1 GCA_028278335.1 Chitinivibrionales bacterium
GTCTTCGCAAAGATGGGAGTGTGTTCTGGGCATTGATCTCTGCGGCTCAAATAAAATGGAAGGGGCAACGGGTTATTTATGGAACGATCCGTGACATCACTGCCCTTAAAGAGTATCAACAAAAGCTAAAAGAGAAAAACCGAGAAATCCTGGACTTTACCAATGCAGTAACCCATGACCTAAAGAAACCTCTGGCCACCATGAAAACGATTAACACGCTTTTTGGCAATGAGGTGGTTTGTAAGTTGGATGAGGATGGTAAAGAGGCCATGGTACTCTTTAATGATTCCATTCAATATATGCAGGAGATGCTCCAGGATCTACTTTCTTGTGCAAAGCTTGACGCAGGTGCCCAGGCATTGGATTATGAGGAGATAGATTTAGAGGAGCTTATTAATTCAGTCTTTAGAAAGCTTAAACTGGCAGCCTCATCTAAAAATGTCACCTTGGTTAATAATGTCAAACAGAGGCCTTGGATTATCGATCAAAAGGGTATAACCAAGGTCTTTATGAATCTTGTGGGTAATGCCATCAACTACATTGGTATTAATAACCCAGATCCAAAAATCACCATTGATTATAAAAAGGGTAAAAATGATGATCTGATGATTATTGTTAAAGATAATGGTATGGGTATTCCAGAGGGCGCACAGGCGGACATCTTCCAAAAGTTCAAGCGGGGAGATAATGTGTCCGGTATTAGCGGCACTGGATTGGGTCTGTCTATTGTAAAGGGTGTTGTCGAAGCTCATGGTGGGCGAATTTGGTTTGAGAGTAAAGAAGGAGAAGGAACGACGTTTTACTTCACTCTTTCTAATCAGAAGTGGTAAATCATTAATAGTCTTATTTAATCTTTTTTTTATCGTCACCTTTTGTTTGTGCAAAAAATATGGGGGTTCCCCTCATTACATTCGGGTCGGGCTGCTCCAGGCTCCGCGTTCGCTTCGGTATTTTGGCTTCGCCAAAACACTGCTCCGCACCTTGCACATCCCTAACCCAAAAGATTAAAAGATAGTCGAAAGTTAAAATAGGATAACAAAGCACAATGCTTATGCTAGCGCTTGTTGTATAAAAAATTATTAGGGTTTGTATGATAATCAATTCTTAACAATCATAAATAGTGCAGCTTACTGTTTAACTAACATTAAGCATAAACTCAGTGGGGGTAGCGAAAAAGAATTACCGCAATGCGAGTAAAAGGTGTTAGAAAAAAGGGGATTCGCGTTTAGCGGATACCCTTTTTACGTTACAGCTTTATGAGTAGGGAGGATAATTCTTTGCAGCGAGGGGGCATCTGCCCCCACCTAAAAAACTCCCTAAAAGTTGCTATAATTTATTTTAATATCCGTGAGAAAAAGAAAAAAGAAAACAACAGAACCACCACCGCAAAAGCTACAGGAGAAGAAGCCTCTCGTTACGCAGCTCTTTATTCTCAAGGGAATCCTTCTACTACAATTTATCCTTCTTGCTTGGCAGTTTAATCCAACTCTTTCCACAAACGGTGATAATGCCAAGTATTACATACTGGGAAAATCTCTCTCCCAAATGAAGGGGTATCGTCAAATACATGTACCAGAGGAACCTAAGGAATCGCAATACCCCATACTCTTTCCTGCACTCATCGCCATGGGACAGCTCTTTTTTAACACACCCCTTACTGCAAAAATTATGGTGAGCCTCTTTAGTATCCTTTGCACTCTATTCCTGTTCTACCTGACAAAGGATATATTTAGCTACCTCCTTTTTCCGCTCCTTCTTTTGAATGTCAACTCCTCACTCTTTTTAGAGTATAGCAGTATTATTATGAGTGAAATCCCTCTGTGCCTTTCTGTGCTTGCAGCTCTTCTCGTATATCAAAAAAGCATTGAGAATCCTAGAAACTTACTACTTTATTTATGTACTCTGACTCTTTCAATCTTGCCTATTCATTGTAAAAGCATTGGTGTTGCCTTTAGCCTATCATTTATTGTAATTACACTCCTGTCAAGACAGTACAAGTATGTTTTTGGACACATCATTTTATTGGTTATATCAATAGTTCTTTTTCGAAGCATGACATCCTGGGAGAGTCCCTATATATTACAGCTATTTCAACGCTCCAGTTATAACCCTGAAATGGGTCTGGTATCCCTGGGGGAGATGACCCTTCGCATAGTTACTAATGCAAAAAAGTATGGTGGATTTCTTATTGGTAATGTTCTCTGGCCTTTTCTCTACGCCTACCCAGTATATGTTCGAATTATCATATCGTCAATGGTGTCGTTACTTACGATTGTCGGCATTGTTCGCCTGGCAACAACACCTTTACGAGTAGTGAGTATCTATCTACTCTGTTACTTTGGGATACTGCTCCTCTGGCAAGAGCAGTGGTCAAGCGCACGCTTTTTAGCGAGTGTTGTTCCCTTTCTATTTATTACTTTTCTGGTAGGAGTTGATAGCGTACTATATCTCCTATCTGTTAAAAAGGGCACCTTTATAAAGAGCATTGCACACCTAGGGAATCTTACAATAACAACTCCCTCTAAACAGAAATGTCTTATATCCTGGGGAATTGTCATACTTCTGATTATTGGTAATTTAGCCCACCAACAGAGATTGGTAACACGCAACAGAAAGCAGTCTCAGGATTGGAAAAACTTCTATGCCTGTGCAGATTGGATTCGTACAAACACACCAAAAGAGTCAATAGTCATGAGTAGAAAGGCCGAGTTGTGCTATCTCCGTTCTCAACGAAAGGGCATCACCTATCCCTTTACCCATGATACACAAAAAATGCTCTCTATACTAAGCACCAACAAAGTTCGCTATATCCTCTGTGACAACTTCTATTGGACCCATACATCCATCCGCTATCTCTACCCGCTTTTTAGAAGTTATCCTAATCTATTTACCGTTGTTTATTCCAGAGGTAATCCCGATACCTATGTAGTGGAGTATATGCCGCGATGATTAAAAGCATTATTCATAAGCCCATAATCTTCTTGCTTCTCTGCGCACTATTGTGGGCATGCTTTATTGTTTTGGCCCATGGATCCTACCCCTATGAGGGAAAAAAGATCTATACAAAACAGAAACCAATTCCAGTCATGGAGGTGATGAATACGCAGAAAAACCTTCTGGCCTTAATGGAAGAGTTGTACAAGTCTCAGTTCCAAAAGGAGAAGCACTCAGAGGAGCGTGGTCATATATATACCCATATTGGTATGCTCTACATGCAAATGTATTATGGCTCGCGGGTCGATAGAATCTTTGATTCTACGGAGCACTATTTTATCAAGGCACTCAATAGTGAACCAGAGAATAAGCATTTTGAGGGGAATTTGAATATGTTGTATTCGATGCGGAGAGATTTTAAACAAGATTTAAATAATGATGTGGAAAAAGATTAAAGATTGAAGATAGTTAAGTGGGGGAGTGCCCCCTAACCAGAGCTAAGCTGAGTATCCCACAACAACAAGTAATATTCCCGCGGTTTTCGCTGAACGCTCAACCCGCAGCAATACAACTTGTTATATTGGCATACTCAACTGGATCTCTGGCTACCCCCCCTGATTTTTCGCTCCATGTATCATTTACTTAAAATAGAGAATGTATTTTTAACCCAGACTATGCAGTAGGAGTAAATGCAGAAGTGCAAGATTATGATTTAGTAAGACTTGAAGGCTTTGAAGGGCATATCTACAAGGTGATATGGCCAAAAAGCCTGAAAGTCTTAATGGGCATAGGATTACAGGCTACTTCCCAAGCGTACATCCGGTCAAAGTCGTGGTGTGCTTCTGCGCTAATTCCTATTGCATAATCTGGGTTTATGCATTGTGCAGGGGGAGTACCACACGCATTCGTTAAGGTTTGTTATCAGTCGTGACATCCGCGTGGTTTGTTTTGGCATGAACTGGTATTTAATATTGGCTGTTGCAGGATGAGTTAAAACTGTGCTTTCGTTTCTAATTAATTGTTAGGATTGAGTTGATTTGGCATAATCTTGGTTGATAATCTCCCGTAGCACCTCAAGATCAACATCATCAAGCTTATTAATATAGAGACAGGCGACCGATTTCTTGTACTTTCCCAAACTAGCATAAAGTGTTTCTGCACCTTCGAATTTGTCTCCTGCATAAAAAGTCATATTTGCTTTACGAGGTGAAAATCCAGCTGCCGGCATATCGCCCTCTCGTCCACTTTCATACTTATAATGAATCGATCCAAACCCGATGATTGATGGCCCCCACATAACTGGTGGAAGCCCGGTTACCTCCTCATATATTTTCAAAGCAACCCGGGCATCTGCCTGTCTTTGGGGATTCTCAACATTAGCAATAAACGTTTCAACAGATTCCGTTGTAGGCTTGGTTTTGTTTTCATTCATTTTAGACATCCCTCTGGAAACTGGTCACGAACCAAGTTAAGTTCAATGCCATGTTCTAACCATGCTTTAAGCCCGGCAAGGACCATTGCATAACCACCTTTTGAATCAATAGCCAAAGGCAACGCCTCATCACAATTATCAGGGAACCCCCAATTGGATATTTTTACTAATGTCGTACCATCTTCTCGTGACTCAAAGCGCCATTCAACTGTAGTTGGATCATTATCCCACTCGACCAATATACGTTTGTTTTCTTCAAACTCTTTTACAGTGAGATCATCCCCAACACCGAACATCTCCCAATCCCAGTGCACTTTTTTACCTAGCTCAAGTCGGCCACTACTAAGCGTGATCCAGAACTTTGTTGTAATTTGCGGATCCACAAATGCTTCGAAAACCTGAGCCACAGGCCTGCGAATAAGCATTTGAGTTTTTACAACTATTGAGTTGCTTTTCTCCATTTTCACCTCCTTGAGTTGGTGATACCCGTTGGGTGTGGTTAGTTATTCGCCTGGACACTCGCCATCTTTTTCAATGATAATTTTATCCATACCATGGCACTAAAAAAGACCGGTACAAGCAAAATTCCTACAAGAATGGCAAGGAACAATACCGTTTGTATAGAGATGAACCCAACAGCACTCAGAAATACTCCAGATACAATGGTAATGATGCTTCCCCAGGTATACGTGTGTTTATACTCCTTAGGGATATGAAGAATTTGCATGAGTAAAAAAATGCAGATAAGGGTTAATCCAATTGAACCGGAGAGTAAATGCCGTCCATAAACCGGTATTATGGAATCAGCGTATTCTATGGCGTTGACTATTCCGGCACCGGCAGCAACAACCCCTAAGGTAATTGGCAAATGCATGTAGAGCCACCCAAAGGATGTTGCTCGTGATTCTCTTGGTTTCTGGCGAGAAATGAAATCAAAGTATATCCACCAGAGCCCTATGGCAATAAGCATCCCCAGTAGTGCACCCAGTGCAACCTCAACGGTTATATGATGAATACCAGTAACGCCGCGAACAACACTGGCAATAATTTCACCCAGAACGATTATCATAAGCAAACCGAATCGTTCAATAGCCGAATCATGGATTTTTGCAGAACGATTTAATTGTTCCTGTGCAGCTTGGTTCTTATGGGATAATCCTAATAATAGAATGGGGATAACAATTGATATGAGACAGGCTGCACCCCACATAAGGAAACGCCATGACTCCGGACTAAAAACAGAGCCGGCAAATAGAGCGGTGGAAAGTAAGAACGCGAAAGAATAGGGATTGGATAAGGGCCGATGATCCGGATCGTGTATTCCTGTTCTCCACCAGAGCCAGGTTAAAATTAATTGGTATGCTGCAAAACAGAGTGCAAAACCAGTTGCTCCGTCACTTATTGCGTTGTGCGCAAACACAGCCATACCGGCAACAGTAAACATCTGAGCGAAGGTAAAAAAACGGGTGCGAAGATCTTCGTTTCCGTGTAGTTCGTGATACATGGTGCCATTTACCCAGGCAATCCATACAAGTATGAACATGAAAACAAATTTTCCCATATGAGCAGGATCTACATGGCCGGAAAGGGCGTGGGCAAATTCTGCGATCAGTACTACATATACCAGATCATAAAAAAGTTCAAGGAAACTCACTCGCCGATGGATTTCACGGTCTCGCAGTCGTTTCGGTCTCTGCCACCAGGTTCTTAATTTCATAAGTCAATTACATAACTTTCATTTCCGTGAAAGGAAATATATATATCAAACATGTACATTGATACCCTGTTAGATCGTCTGTCAGTATCAATTCTTTTTCAATCCAACGATATCGTAACTGGCATCAACCAATTTTTTTGCCGTATCCATATCAGTGGCATTTGGATTAGGCGATGTCATTGGCCATCCACCGTTTTTGCACACCTTATCACTGTATAGCACACTGCTCTGACTGAAATAGGCACCGGAATGTTTCGGTGCATCATCAGAGAGCAGGCAATGGAGCGATGTCTGTGCGGCCTCTTCGTTGCTGTCGCTCATGGAGGCGGTTAGTGGTCTCATAATTGCCATAATCATTCGTATCAGTAAATTACCACCACTGCCGAAATTCGATCGTGCCCACCCCGGGTGCACTGATGCTGTTGTCACACCAGTCCCTTCCAGTCGTTTGGCCAGTTCCATTGCATATAATATCGTAGCTACCTTTGCTTCACTATAAGCGGCAAAATTATTGAACTTTCGTGTAGTATAATTCAGGTCCTCCAGATGCACCATATGACGATTTTTCTTACTTCCTGCGTGAACAACAGATGAAAGAATAATCATGCGCGATGGCGCACTTTTCTTTAACAAATCAAGCAACAATTCGGTAAGAAGAAAATGTCCGAAATAACTCACACCTATGGTCGTCTCAAGTCCATCTTTCGTGCGTTGCAGTCCTCCTCCCATTGTTACGAGCCCGGCATTACAGGCTAGGCCATCTAGTCTATCATATTTCTGTAGGAATTCGGTTGCAAATTCCCGCACCGATTTCAGGTCTGCAAGGTCTAATCGCATTGCTTTATAACTGCCCTTAAGGCCGGAAAAACTTTGAGCAACTTCCTCGGCAGCATTGGTTCTTCTGCAAGCCATTACTACATGACCACCCTGTTTAAGCAATTGTCTTGTAGTCTCTAAACCGACTCCCGAATTAGCACCGGTTACGATGTACACTTTTCCACTGATATCTTTAGACAGCGTTCTTTCATCTGCCCACAATACATTTTTCCTGCCCATTGTAATCTCCCAGATCGTGTTTGTTAATTGAGAATATACTCTACGTTAGTAAGCTTCTTAGAGATATCCCATAATTTTTTTGCATCCGCCACATTATGTGAATCAGCAGTTGATTCTACAAGCACTGGATAACCTCTCATTTCACCTACACTACGGGGACCATAGTATTCACCGCCCTTTACATTTGAGTCTACTGCTGCTCTTACTTCCGGCAAGGTACCCATCAATGCAGATTGCGCCAATAGGATGAAAATCGGGTACAGCAATTTAAACCAGATTTTACCTTCCACATGACGGGATAGATCCGTTGCTGAACCGCCGGGATGCGCTGCTACAGCTATACAATCAATATTATGCTGCTCAAATTTCCTCTGCAGTTCATAGGTAAACAGCAGGTTTGCCAGTTTCGAATTAAAATAAGCCTGCGTTGGTTTATAGCCACCTTTTTCAAAAAGCAAATTATCAAAATCCATATGCCCACTCCGGTGGCCCAAACTGCTGACAGTAACCACACGGGATTGCGGGGTGTTTTTCAAGCAGGATAATAACAATCCAGTCAATGCAAAATGACCCAGGTGGTTTATTCCCATTTGTGATTCAAATCCATCCTTTGTCTTCCCATAGGGACACCACATAATTCCCGCATTGTTAAGCAGTATGTCTAACTTTTTATATTGCTTCGCATAACCGTCTGCAAAATCATGAATTGAGCTTAAATCTGCCAAATCAAGAGACTGCACCGTTATATTGGCATGAGGATATTCAGCTTGTATCCGTTCTTTTGCAGCATTTCCTCGGTCGATAATCCGTGATGCTAATATGACTTCCGCATTTCTTTTCGAGAATAATTTCACTGCTTCATACCCAAGGCCGGTATTACCGCCGGTAACGATAATGACTTTGCCAGCTAAATCGGGTATGTCGTTAAATGACCATTTGTTCGATTTCATAGTATTGCTCCTTTAGTTGTTCCTAAACTCTGCTGGTGTCATCCCAGTTTTTTTCTTAAAGAGCTTACTAAAATACTGGGGATACTCAAAACCAAGCGAATAGGCAATTTCACTTACCGTATTGTTTGAGCCAAGCAGCTGTGTTTTTGCTTTGTCAATTAACACAAAATGAATTTGCTCCTGTGCAGTTTTCCCTGTTTCCTGTTTCAACATATCACTTAAATAATCTGGTGACATACCCAGGCGTTTTGCACAATCTTTCACTTTAGGAAGCCCGTTAAATTGCGGTTCGTCCGAATTGAAATAGGCATAGAGATCAGATTCGAATCTCGATACAAAATCGCTGTAATGAGTCCGACGCGTGATAAATTGTCTTCCATAAAACCGAGTCGTATAGTTCAATAATAGTTCAAGGTGTGACACAATAAGATCCTGTGTATAGACATCGATATTTTTTGAGTATTCATCCCGGATCTGGTGCACAATACCAGTGACCAGACCTTTTTCCTCTTCCGAGAGATGCAGTGCTTCATTAACATCATAGGAAAAGAAGGAATACTCGGCCATTTTATTACCCAGTGCAGTTTTACGGATAAGATCTGGATGGAAAAACAGTGCCCAGCCTTCTGCTTCATTATCATCAGAACCGGAGATAACCTGCCCTGGCGCAACACACATCAGCACCCCTTCATTAAAATCATAGGTATTCCGACCGTATTTGACAATGCCACAGGGAAGTGTTTTCTGACTTATCAAATAAAACTCAAATGATACCTGCACTTCTGTTTCTGGATAATCATCCAATCTAATGTCTTCCCAATTAAACAGGGTGATCAAAGGATGCTTCGGTGGTTCTAATCCGAGCATGCTGTGCATTTCGCTGATAGATTTTGCTCTTATTGTTTCCATAATGTCAGCCTCTCCATTACATTTAATTTCCTGAATCTAATATAGCGTATGCAGTGTATTCCAATACTTTTTTATCTCCTTTTTAATGGATAGTCACCTCTAATGGTTTTTATAAAAGACAGTTAAAAATCTTTACCTTTAAAGGTGTCCACCATCATTTGTCCTGCGAGCTTAGCAAAATGCCCCCAGCTTTGATCAATAGAAAAGAAGGAAACATTTTCAAGCATATGCTCCACCCGTTTTCTATTAGTGAGTTCAAAACTGGTTGAGTGGAAATCGTCAATGATAACTGATTTTACTACGTTTTCAAAATTCATTGCATTGCCAAAATTACCAACACCGGACACAAGGTTTTCTGTTGTTTCATTATTACCACTCCACGTGAGGTAGGCATTCAGCCAGATATTTGGCGGTACTGTATTCACAGTTATCCCACCATAATTCAATTCCTTTACAGCCTTATGAATCCTCGCGTTATTACTTTCAAAGGTGCTCTCATCCACCAGAATCATGCAGCCCAATGATCCTAGCAATCTATTATTACAAAAATCAGTTGCCTTGGTAAGAAATGCATCAACATTGTTACTGGTATCCAAGGCGATTTCGCTGAAAACCTGACAAAACGCTTCATTGGTAACAGCAAAGTCATCTTCGCTAATTCCGGGAATCAAAACAAAATCGCTTTTTGCCTGTGTTCCTTCCTCTGGCTGTAAAATTTCTGCTGATGTTTGATTTTCTAAGAAGGTCTCCTTTGTTTTTTCAACACCCGGGTAATGTGAACTGCAGGCAAATGTTTCTTCCCTGATTGCTTTTCTTAAGGCCGCAAGGAATTGTTCGCGCTGCACCCAGTTTTTTGAGGTTATAATCGTTTGTGGTCTGCCGCAGACAGCACCACCATTGAGTTTTCCTACGGATGCCAGCTGTATGGCATGATGATGCACCTCTTTATCTGTCCAGGCCCGTTCTCCGGGAACAATAATACAAGGATTGTTTCCACCGCATTCCGATATAAGCGGTGCTGATGCAGCGTCCTGAATTGCGCGAGCAACTCCAGTAGAACCGGTAAAGTATAGGGCATGTAAACCTTCCAGTGTGGCCATCTCTTTGCCCTGGTCTGCATCGCAAAAGGCAAGGGCCTTGACTTCAATGAGTGGCTCAAAGACCTTCTCCCAAATTCTATCGGTTGCTTCGTTGAGTTTATGCGGTTTGTGCAGTACTGCTTTGTTTTCAAGGAATAAAGCCATGGCCATTTCAATAGATGAACTATAATTACCGGCTCCGGACACAGCGATAATTCCAGCAGGCTTTTCTAATGGGTTTACCTGCCGCGGTTCACCTTCAATATGCAGATATCCTTTTTGTTTACCAGCTGCCAATTTATCCTTTGAGTGCCTAGGATAGACTTCAACCTCATACAGTTTTTCAGTTAATTTTCTTATGTTGATAGGTTCAGGCAAATCGCCATGCATAAGCGATTCATAGAGATGATGAATTCCCATCAAGGTGTTAGCCATTGGCATAACCGTGGTACCCATTCCTTCCTGCACACTCGTAACATTCTCACCAATTAAATTATTTTTCATTTTGGCATCCTCAGTGCCAAGTTCTTTTGCATAGATTTTTAGATTGTTTTGTACTTTTTCGAGAAGTGTTAATTTTTCCAGTACCGAGGTTTCTGCCCATTTTTTCGGCTCTAAGTGCTGAAAAGCTTCCTGTGCGATCATTGTGTCTCCCTTGTTAAATGTAAAGACCTATTATTTCAATTCTGTCACATAATTAAGATACCAAAAAAGGGATGGGGGCATATAACACTAATCCCGGTAAGTTGTATACTTTTTCGGACTATATTAAAGTATCCTCTAAAAAAATCATTTCCTATTATGACTGGCTGAAAAATGCATTAGTTTTCGTTACATTCAATCGCCGAATCACAGCTGATTCCTTTCCTTCATGCGCCTCTCCAAATGGTTTTTCGCTCAGTCTCAAGATAAAACTGAATTATTAGAGGTAACCTTAATACTAAAAAACTGCCTTTATCTTTTTATACTTTTGAAATATGTCTTAACTCCAACAAGCTACTAATAAAATATCCTTATTCAGATTTTTTAAGGATTGATCTATACAAATTAAATGGGAAGCTTGTTTATTCGATGAACACCTTTCCTTTAAATGCAAATAGATATTTAACCTTAAATAATTTAAGCTCTGGTACATTTTATTATAAACTAACTACAACAAATAATTTTATAGTTAATAAATTAACCTTAAGTAAATAAAGTTTCATTAGTCCGTAAGCTTTCGCGTACGTTCGCCACATAACCAGCTGGTAAAACGACTATACAATAGGATGTTAGATCAACTACTCTTTTTCCCTGATTTACTTCATTACCGCAGTTTTTTTAACAAAAGAACTATTTTTTGTAAAGGTCTTTATATAATATACGCCGTTCGGTAATCCTCCCGCGATTTCCTTTTCATTCTTAAAGGAAGCAACTGTTCTCCCGCTTGCATTGATTACAATTACTTTATAATTCCGCGGGAAAATAGTGCTGAATCTTTCCGGATTAATTCCTGCAGGTTTTTCAATCGTGAAAATGCCGGATATATTATGCCCTGCGTTTCCTGCAGGATCAAATGCGGTTACTCTTATTCGGCAGTTTGTTGAAGCAATAAGAGGCACTTTCCATCGAAAAGCGCCCGTGTTTCCTGCAGTGCTGTCAATAAGGCTCCAGGTGCTTCCATCAGGACTGAAATGAATAGCTCTTGAGGCAACAATGACATTATCAATGGCATTCCATTCAATTTCGCAAAAATCACCCTGCTTTAGGACCTGGCCTTCTGCAGGTGAACTAACCTTGACATCAGGAGCCTCAACGTCCTGCTTGAATGTAACAGCCAGCTTTGGCCTTTTTTCCTGATCCGAATGTTCAGAAGAGTAGTAGTTGACATTGCACCGGCTCCTCCTTCGGAATTTTATAATAAATCCAAAGTTTTCAGCAGGGCAGAGAGCATGTGATTTAACTGTTGAAGTGACATCAAAGTTTTCCCACACTTGAACCTCAGAGTTGTCGTTAGAGTCGATTAAAGCAAATTCGACAAAGTCACCGCCATTTTTTTCCCATGGAGATCTCCAGGTTACCAGAGTATCTATCCAACACGAAGTCAGCTTATACAATTCCTTAGTGTCGTTACCTTTATCATTTTTTTTATTGCTGCAATCCCGTAGCCTATTTTGTTCAGGGTAATCATCTGAATAGGCATATAAAGAAAGAGTTGCATTAGTAATCTCCGTATGTTCGGGAATACTTGAAAGGTCAAATCTTATAACGACCCGCTTTCGATAAATTGTAAAGCCACCCCCATAATAAATCATGTCATATTTTGCACTTAAACTGTCAAGCGAACCATAATTTGAACTGGACCTGTTCACATAGATGTACGAGTCATTGCAGCCATCATAACCTTCAAGCCCGTTTTGTAAAACAATGGTGTCTGCAATGAGTGTAGATACAAACCAAAACAGAAGTAATAAGAAAAAAGATTTAGTGAATTTCACAGTAACCCGCCATGTGATGTTAACGAAACTATGTTAACTATTCAGGCTTATACTAACATTTCAGAAAGCCAGCCGCTCATAAAGAAGATAATACAATGACTACATGTGCAGTAAAAAAAATATCCTTCGAAATGGTAGAAAAAAGGAGGACAATGTCAACAACAAACCGTTTACTGAGGTTTAGCAAGGCAAACCCGGTTTATATTTAACGCACATGAAGAGATATTTTATTCCTGCTACGATAGACAAATTTTTGGTTCACATTTTTATGCCTATTACCAACCAACTATATTAATCATATAGGTTCTGTTATGATGAGGATGCTCAATGAGCCACTGTGGAAATCGCTGCCATACATTTTTAGGGAGAAGAATTGTATGAATAATACAAAAAGCAAAGCACTGATAAAACTCATTATCAGTATATGCTTATTTGCCAGCTACGCTACGTCTGAAGAGTTCCTGGTCGATACCAATATTGTTTCCGGCATATCCTCCTATTACAACCAGGGGTATTCACAGGCAGCGTTTAACGGCAGTAAGTACCTTGTTGTCTGGAGTGAAAATCAGAAATTACATGGCACCCTGGTAGATCGCTACGGCAAAGCATTTACTCCCCTCAGGTTTAATTTTATTGATAATGCCCATAACCGAACGTTGTGTATTGCTTCGGACGGCACGGATTTTCTTGTTATATCAAAAGGGTGGACCCCAACCACTGCTTCCATTTACAGCATGGTTATTACGAATAATGGGACTATACAAGCCCCCCAGGATATCGGCATTTCTAAAAATATGAATTTCTGGCCCTCTTCAATGGTTTTTAACGGTGATAACTATTTTCTTGTTGGTGAGTACAGTGCAGGTGAAAGCGCTATGGTGTATGGCTTTCATATTTCACCGTCCGGTTCCGTTATTGATTCCATAAAAATTCAAACCGCTTATGTACGGCAATCAACAGTAGCCTATAATGGGCAGGACTATTTTATCGTCTGGGAACAGAGAAAATCGGCCGGAAGTTACAATGAAAATGAGATTTATCGTGCGAGGGTAAGCAAAACCGGTGTCATTATTGATCCACCAGCTCTTTTTGTACCCCAAACCTATAGGCATATCTCTGATATTAAGCTTGCTTGGAGTGGTGAAAACTACTGCCTTGCCTGGGAGACGTCAATTGATTCACTTTTTTATTCTAAAGTCAGTTCAACGGGGCACCTTGAAAATCCTGAAGGAGTTCCCCTTCCTGGTGACAGGATCAGATTGCTTGATCTTAAGTTTAACGGTAAAAAATATGTCATCAGCTGGAGTGGAATGGGTCTGGGCTACTGTGCCGATATTCCCCTATCCGGTAATTCTCTCGAAGATGTAACGACTGTGGACAGTATTCGGATTATTGCAAACCATTGCAGCGACTCCTTAAGCGACTATTTTGTGTATTTAAAGGATGACAATCTTGTTGGAAAACATGTAACCACAGAGCCGGGTTTTGAAACAAATGCGGTATTTCTGCAGGAGTCGGTGAACTATCACTCATCACCCCATGCGGTAGTATGGGGAAACACCTTTCTTACTGTTTGGGAGGACCAGCAGGGGGAAACCGGTACTGATATCTCTGGTTCTCTCATTGACGAACAGGGCAGGCTGCTAACACCGCAGGGCATCATCTTATCTAATGACGCGGGCGACCAGAAAAAGCCGCGCTGTGCAGCCGGTGTGTCATCGAGCCTTGTCGTATGGGATAATGTGTATAGTAAGGGTATTCACGGTGCCGTACTTTCACGGGACGGCACTTTACTCAAGAGTGATTTTGAGATATCCCCGACCGGAAGGGAGCCTGACCTAGCTTTCGATGGGACGAATTTCTTTGTTGTCTGGGCGGATTCAGCGATAGTCGGCAAACGCATCGACCAGTCGGGTACCGTGATTGATACCGATAAAATTGTCCTGGCCGATGATAAGGTGTATACCTTTCCACGTGTCTGTTTTGGCAAAGACAATTATATGGTTTCATTCATACATGCAAAGTATAATGGCGGTTGACCGCCTGCAAGAACTGACAGTTTCTTTGGAGCACGAGTTTCGTGCTCAGGTGAAGTTCTGGATACCGGGTTAATCGAAATTGTGACAAATGACCTGGGATATGACTACAATGACAGAATAAATAACCTGGTGACCTTTGTTGAACCAAATTTCTGGATCAGCTACAGTGACAGGTCAAGAAGTTATTACAAAAGGGTATCACCGGCGGGAACACTCCTTGATCCAACAGGAAAGCTGATGATCTCTTCAAAAAAGACACTGGCTTCCGCTCAATATAATGGTAAGGGGTATATTGTCATGTCATATGATAAGGATCAACCCAGGAAGTTGTTGTTTACCAGGGTCGACCCGGCAACCGGCAGCATTACTGAGTTACCCTCCTTTATAAGCCAGAACCAAATTCATCCTCCCGTATACTATTATAAACAATCTCCCCCGGCGTTTACCGAAGAGATAAATGGAAAGTCCCTTATTACTTTTATTGGGTGGACAGATATGATTAATTCGACCTATGTTGACACCTGGCGGACCAAAGCAAGTTTTTACACTGACAATGTAACTGCAATTGATGCCGAAAATAAGAAAGAATCCTTAACAAACACGGTGTCGATACATCGGAATCCTGTGAAAAGAGGCTTTGTATTCAAGTTACACCATGTTGGCTCACCGGTTACAATCAACATCTACAATGCGCTTGGAAAGCAGGTTAGATCATTTCACCTGCCTGCTGACAGCAAAAGGGCTTGTGAGATAGCCTGGGACGGGAAGGGTAATACCGGTAGTGTTATCCCCGCTGGCATTTACTTTGTTTGCTTTGCAACGCAGGGGGCGTCTGTTAACAGGAAGATTTATCTGTTTTAAGGGGTATCTGTATTGTGTTTAATAATTGGAGGATAATTATGGCTGCTCGAATGTATTCGCTTACTATTGTCGTTGTCCTGATAGGTTCACTCATAGTTCCTTGTTCAGCACAGAACACGCTGGTGCTGCAAAATGGGCTGGACAATTATACCGGGTGTACGGATTCGTATGTATCCTACCACTATTCAAATTCTATTGTGCTGACAACAAATTATGGTGATTGTGATACTATGGAGATGGTAAACTATGGTGGTTGACTTAATGACGACTCGGAGGCTTGTAGAGTCTCAAAGTGGTATTATGATGTTTCAAAAGCCTGTTTTATGAAATTCGACGTTTCACACATTTCCAAGGAAGTAGCGGAACAAATTGTGTCCGCAAAACTACGTCTCTATTTTACCGAGGGTAAAGAATCCGGTATGTCATACTATGTACACCGGGTACAGAAAGAGTGGAAGGAGAATGAAATTACCTGGGAGCAGTATCAAATCGGTAAAACATGGGACAGTGCGGGATGTGATTTTGATACGGCACGGATAACAACGACCTACCGTCTTCCCGATAATGAGGGGTGGGAAGAGTACACGGTTACAGATATTATTAAAGATTTCATAAAAGGAACATACCCGAATTACGGGTTGATTATTTTCCCCAGTATTGGCAGGTGGGGTGCACCGCATCGGTTCTATTTCTCTTCGGAATACAGCGTTGATCCTTTGAAACGGCCAAAAATCGAGATTGAATTTGACCAGGTTAATACTGTTCCAGGAGGGAATAAAACCATTACCGATAATAAAGCTATTGTGTTGAAAAAACTGGAGTCCCAGGTATCCCTGGAATTTGAAAGGGGCAGATTCCACACACTTTCTGTAATAGATGCAAAGGGAAGCAATGTGTTTTCAACGGCAATTGACAGCAGAAACTCCCTGCTTCTTCCTTCTGACCGGTTTTCTGCCGGCGTCTATTTTGTAAACATGCGGGGTAGGAGTGATAATAGGGTAATAAGGTTTGTGTTAGCTGAGCGTTAGAGGTTATTATTAAAAACATTCGGAGAACTTTCATCCCCCGGGCATCCATCACAAATCACTATTTTTTTATTTGAAGAAGCTACAGAAAGAATCAATAATAAGTTAAGTTATTTGATTTTCAATTAAGTATTTCAAATGTATTATATACTGTTTCTCAAAAGTTTTGTCCCATGATTTTAACAAAACTCTTATAGAAACAGTTTTGCCGCAACACCGCATAGGACATTATTTTTGAGAAGCGGTATAATTGAATTTGTACATGGCTCCCGCGCGATGGGTATTTAAAGGGGGTATGTATTTATCTTTTTTTCTCTTTTATTAATAATGGCCTATTTTAATTGCCACACCACCTCTTTTATGTCCTTTTTCTACATAGTGATGTGCCTCAACAATCTCTTCCAGAGAATAGGTTTTATCCACAATAGGTTTTATTTGATTATCTTCAATCAATTCTGTTATTTGATCTAATCGTTTTGAACTTAATTGCATTGAACCATCACCAATTGATACATATTTCCCTTTTTTAGTGAGAACATTTTTACACTCTTTTTTAAGATTTGACGTTTTAAAGGGACCTACAGAATCCAAGATGAAATCAAATGTAGCATTATTTTCAAAGGTATCAGTTGTTGTATAATCAATGCCATGATCAGCGCCGAGAGATTTAATAAAATCAATATTTTTACCACTACAAACACCGACTACATTTGCTCCCAAGTATTTACCATATTGTATAGCAATGGTTCCTGATGTACCTGAAGCGCCATAAATTAGTATATTCTGATCCTTTTTAATATTTCCCCTATCCATATATTGAAGAGCCAATGAACCGCCATACGCCGCAGCCGTTGCCTCTTCAAAGGAGATATTGTTAGGTTTACGGGATACACATCCCCTAACTGAATCTGTCTCTTTTATGCAGGTGTACTCAGTATAGGCTCCCAAATTAAAACCTGTCATTCCATACACTTCATCGCCGGGGGAAAATCGTTTTATTGTTTTTCCTACTTCCTTTACAATTCCAGAAAAAACAAGGCCAATAATTGGTTTCCGCGGTTTAAAAACACCAATCATCAGTCTAAACGGTATAAGTGTTAGAAATGGTAGCTTAGAACCTCTAATAAAAATATCACTATCTGTTACTGCAGATGCCTTAATTTCAATAAGCAACTCATTGTCCTTTGGCCTTGGTACATTCACCTCTTTTATATAAAGCACCTCTGGCGGTCCATAATCCTCATAAACAGCTGCTTTCATTTTATTCATAAAAATCTCCTAAATATTTAACCTAGTCAAAAGCATTTCACATAAGACAACCGTTCGGATATAAAATATAGGTCAGCGTTTAAGATGTCCATAGGGAGGCCATGTCTGCAAACGGTCATCAGTTCTCGGACTGCCGATAGTAAAATGGTAGAGACTCTGTAGACTTGTGTCCTTAAGACCAATCAGTTTATGCACCTGATCATCGAAGAAACAGCCGATTCCAGTACCTCTAAATCCGGCAGCTTCAGCTTCAAGATACAGTGCCTGTCCGATTAACCCGCATTCCCAAAACAGTCGCCGATAAACCCATGCTCCGTCACTCAGAGGTTCGTCAAACTCTGAAAGCATTCCAAAACTGACAACGCAGTCAGCTGCAATATCCTGATGACAGGAGATAGTGCTCGCGACACGCTCATAGTTCCCAGTGTCCAGTAAAAACAAAGAAAAATGCGACGGGGCAGTTTTCACAGATTCCATGGTTGTTTCGCTTATATGCTCCGGCAGCGACAGTGTTCCAGTACTATTGCGAAGGAACAGGTAAAGTCCGGGAGCTAATCCTATTACTCGATGCACAAATAGTAGGAGATGAACCCGTGGTGTCCACGGCCAACAATCAAAGGGGGGTGTGTCAGTGCGTGGCAGCAGGGCATCCAGTATTCTGAAAAGTTCAGAGGCCTGCATGGTCGTGACTCCGTCAAATTCCTGTGCACTTCGGCGTTGCAAAATCAGATCACGCCCAAGTTTACTGGTGGCAGTGGACAGCCTTGGGGCAGTGGTGTTGTGACCCGAACCGCTATGGGATGTACGAGGCTTGACTGTTGCATGATGTACCTTGTCAATGGCCTCCCAATGATGCCGGTGCCGCTGACTCAAAACATTCGCCTTTCCAAACCACTCTCCGCAAGCAGCAGATTCGGCAAACTTTCTAATGTCGAAACTATCCTGACCAGTGGGGCCAACATGCACCATAAGGTCCGGTGCTTCTATCTCATTGGGCCTAAAATCCTCTGTACGATCCAGACCTAACAGACGAGCCACATCACCATCCGCCCATTGTTCAAGCAGGGTAACCTTCCATCCCAGCAGCGAGGCAGCATAACGGATAGCGCCGAGTGCATGGCCAACATCGAGTTGGCAGTAGCGAAATGCTCGTTCACCATATTTCCAAGCCTCACGCCAGTGGATTGAACTTAATCCCAGCAGAAAACCGCGCAGCGGCAATTCTGCCAGACATCGTTGCTCCAGTAAGTGGTCGTGGCTGCGGTAATGGTACACTCCTGCTTCCAATGCATCGATCCCTTGCCCTGCAATGATATACCCTTCAGTAGGATGTAAGTTTCCACTGGATGGATTGCAGCGAAGTGCCCAGCGCTCACCTTCAAAAGACTTCCAGGCAGCAAGTCCTAAGGATAGCTCCAACAGATTTGCAATGGTTTCCAGGGTGATCGACTCTGGTGATACTCCGCCCGGCAAAAACAGATCTGCATATGAATGGCTGAGACGATCTGCTGTAAGCGGCAATGCGACTTGCGGGGACCCTGAAAAAGTACGGAATGGATTGGGTTGTGTAGCCCAGTCCATAAATCCAGGACCTGGAGCATACCGATCGTAACGATGCTTGGTGCGCTCGTGGTATTTGCGCACCTGAGCCAACTGCACTGCATTGGTTTCGTTATTTTTTTTACTCATTCATTTTTTTCGAAATAGAAACCTCTGATCAAGGCTTTTAATGTAATTACGATGCAAAATAAAATTTATACATTGAAATTTCCACACTTATACTGTTTCTCAAAAGTTTTGTCCCATGATTTTTGACAAAACTCTTATAGAAACAGTTATACCGCAACACAAGATAGGATAAGATTATTGAGAAGCGGTATAATTAATTAAACATAACTATTGAGAACGATAATATCATTTTTTAAAGATCTTTGTAAAAAATGTCGGTAAACTTTTGAATGGTAATTGTTTTTAGGTTGTTTATTAATCAGAGCACCCGCGTAGCTTGTGGTGGGGGGCAGCAGGCCCCCCGGGAAAAGATCTCAAATGAAAAAGTAATCAGTTTTATTATGTAAAGAAAAATCACCTTAGTTTTCTACGGATAAAAAAGCCAAGCAGAACCATACAGTAAATAAGACCAGCAAGTTCTATAATGGTGGCGCCCACAGGAAGGCCTGGTGTGTAGCTTATGTAAAGACCGCCAAAGGAAGCTATGAGAGATAAAAGGGTGGCAACGACCATCATTGTTGAAAGGTTTACGGTTAAGCGTGAGGCGGTCACTGCGGGGATTGAGAGTAGAGCAATCACCAAAACGACGCCTACAATTTGGGTCAATAACACAATGGTGAGGGCGATTAAAATGTGAAGAATAAAGGTGATTAAGCCAACAGGAACACCATATACTTTTGCTGATTCTTCATTAAAACAGAGTGCAAGAATGCGGTTGTAAAACAGTACGGTGCCTGCAATGATAATTGCATCCAATATAAGCATAAGGGTGAGGTCTGACGTGGAAACCATAAGGATACTGCCAAAGAGATAACTCATGAGGTCTTGGCTATAGCCAGGGGTTTTCATGATGAAGGTGATGCCAATAGCCATTCCCATAGCCCAAATGATACTAAGGATTGAGTCAATTCGCTCTTTAGCATAGACTATTACCCAGGCAATTATTGAGGCAGCGATAACCGCAGCTATAAGAGCACCAACCATAGGCGTTAGCCAGTCAATACCATAGACAACATTAAAAAAACGGGCGACACCCAAACCACCCAATACGCAATGTGAAATGGCTCCAGCTATATAGGTTGATCGACGAATAACAATGATGCTGCCAACAATTCCTGAAGCAGTAGACGCTAAGACTGCCGCAATTAAAGCATATTGTAAAAAGGAGAATCGAGAAAGGTCTATGAAGAATTGCATTGAATGTCCTACTTTTTGAGAGTCTCTGAATTAGTTGGGCAGGCACCGCCTCCCTGTTTGTCAAAGACATGACAATCCAATTCATGATGAAGGATTGCAACACCGCCACCACGGGCTCGTTCAATAAGCTCTGGCTGCATATCAGCAAGGGCGTTCATGCTTGCAGTTCGGTTAATACAGAGCACATGGCTGGCACAGTCTAAAACTGTGTTAACATTATGGGAGACCACCACCACAGTGATGGATTGTGCTAACGAGCGGAGTAAGCTGTTGATTGCCTCTTCACCTTCGGTATCGATATTTGCTGTGGGTTCATCAAAGAGTAGAATTTTAGGCTCTCCTGCCAGTGCTTGAGCGATCAATACACGCTGTTGTTGCCCCCCGGAAAGCTGGGCAAAGGGACGCTTTATAAATTTAGTCATACCCACACGGGAAAGAGCATTGTGTGCTTTTATTTTGTCATTCTTTCCAAAGGGACCTATGGGTCTCAATCCAGAACGACTCATGAGGGTGATATCTTGTACTGTTGCAGGAAATTTCTCATCATACTGTAAATGTTGCGGAACATATCCAGCATACTTGCGGGCCTTTTCTGGAGCTTGCCCTAACAGAGAAATTTTTCCTCTGTTTGGCTTCTCTAAGCCAAGAAGAAGGCGGAGAAGCGTGGTTTTACCACCTCCATTGGGTCCTACAATCCCAATAAAGGAGTTTTGCTCAACAGTAACGTTGATTTCATGAAGAACTTCATGATGCCCATAGGAGAAGCAAACATTTGTGCAGGAGATAATTGGGGTCATAGTAATAGCCAGAGTTAGGAGCCTAAGCCAGCTTTAATAGCAGCACCTAAGGCGCGCATCTCCTTTAAATAGTCTAGCGGTAAGGGATTGATTGGTACAACAGCACAGCCAATTTGATCAGCCAGTGCCTGGGCACTTTTTTGTGAAAAGTGTGAATTTACAAAGAGCACCTTTGGTTGATGTATTTTAGCCTCTTCAATTATTGCAGCAAGCTCTTTTGCAGAGGGCTCTTTGCCACCCATTTCAACAGCCACCTGGTTTAAGCCATAGTTGTCGGCAAAGTAACCAAAGGCTGGATGAAATACAAAGAGGTCTGTTCCTTCATAGGGATTTAAAAGGGCTCTTAGCTCTTTGTCCAAGGTGTCAAGCGCTGCAGTGAATGCATGAAGGTTAGCACGATAGGTTGCTTCGTTAGCAGAGTCAAGCGTTGAGAGTGCATATTTGATGGTAATTGCCATGTTTTTCACGAGCATTGGAGATAACCATATGTGTGGATCCATTTCAACAGGCTCACTTTTCTTTGCTTTACCTTCAGCATGTCCATGGCCATGGCTATGCCCATGATCCTCGCCATGGTCGTGGACGCCAGCCTCCTCTCCACTCATAGTCCTTAAGCTGATACCCTCTCGTAAATCAATAATTTTTAAGTCGGGCATTATCTCCTTTATTTTCGGGACAATAGCCTCTTCACTCTCTACACCAATCCGAAAAAAAAGTTTTGCCTTGGAAAGCTTAGCCATCTGTTCTGGGGTAGGGGAGTAATTATGAGGGTTCTGCCCTTGACCAATGAGCGCATGCACGGAAAATTTATCACCGGCAATTTTTTCAACAAAGTCTTTCTGAGGTAGAATAGAGGTGTAGAGAATTGGAAGTTCTTTTTTTATTGGAGTGGGTTTTGCACAGCCTATGAATTGACTAACTGCGCAAAGGAGAATAAAGAGAACTATTGTCTTGATGAGATGTTTTAGCATACGTAATCCTTTTGAAAATTATCCAATTTAGTGAAAGTAAAATATACAGGAACCAATATAATCTAGCAAGTATATATAAAAAATATAAAACTTATTTGGAAGGGCCTCCCCGGCCCTTAAACCCGGCAAGGAAAATGCCTTTTGTACCACCCTCGGCCTTCGGCCACTCCCTCAAGGGAGTCCTGTATCAAACCATAAAATGATTTTGAATGAATACTGAAAATAACATCTTCGTCCAAATCTATTGCCAACTTTTGCCATTATATTTGGGAAGGGGCTTGCCCCTTCCCAAATAAGAAAAAAATCAGATGATTTTTCTTTAAAGAATATAACCTTATTTATATAATATAAAATATTGGAAAATAGCCCTCTATCCATATAAATAATGAAGGATGCCTCATCATGAAGGAATACACAATTTGGAAAGATAAAACAAGGTATACAAAAGAGATTGTTGTTAACTGTCGCCATCCCCAGTGCTCAGATTCGAATCCTGGCACTGCAGATTTACCCTTGCAGACAATTAATACAGCAGCAAAAATTGTAAAACCAACCGAAAAGGTTGTCATTTGTAGCGGGATTTACAGAGAGTCATTCCGACCGGTCAATTCTGGAAGTGGTCCCGAGGGAATGATTTCCTACGAAGCTGCTCCTGGTGAGAGGGTGGTTGTCAAAGGCTCAAATATTTTTTCTGTTAAGTGGAAACAGAAAATGGTTCTCACAGACGAGCTTCCCGACGATTCGAATATATTCACCTGGTCCAGAAAGATTTGGTATTGTGAAATACCGGACTCCTTTTTTGATCCCCAGTATAATCCCTTTAAACTTAAAAATGTCGAGGCGATTGAGCACGAAGATATGCCCTGGGCTCGTCAGATTAAGGATAAGGCACCTTTGAAATTGACAAGAGGCCTTATCTTTCAAAATGGGAAGCGGCTTACCCCGTTGGCAAATAATGATGACCTACGACTGGTTGAGGGCTCGTTTTTTATTGATCATGATACGAATATCCTTTATATGCATCCCTATGACAACAAGGACCCCAACACAGACCTCTTTGAGGTGGGCACCAAGGAGAATATTGTCAAACCCATGCAGATAGGACTCTCCTATATCAAGATTCAGGGGCTCTGCTTTGAACACTGTGCAAATAGCTTAGTACGTACTGGCTCCGGAGCGGTCACTGCCTTGGGTGGCCACCATTGGATAATTGAGAACAACACCATTCGGCAAAATAATGGATCGGGACTGGAATTTGGCTATTTTGCCTTTGAAGAGAAGAGCCCTGATCCGCTCAACATTCAGCCGCGAACTGACGAAAACCCTGGTGGAATGATCATCCGGGGCAATGAAGTGTATCAGTGCGGTACTGCGGGCATGAGAAGCTTTATTGTTCATGAGGGATTTGTTATTGGTAATCATATACATCACTGTGGATGGCAGGATGCAGAAAACCACTGGGAATGCGGTGGTATAAAAATCCTTCTTGCCAGACATACACTGGTAAAGAATAATGTTATCCATGATATTCAGGGCGCCAATGGATTATGGCTCGACTTTGACAATAAGAAATCACGGGCCACAGGCAATATCATTTACAATATTCAGACCATCCAGGGTGGCATTTATGTGGAAGCCTCAATTGAGGAGAACCTGGTGGATAACAACATTATTTTTAACATTGATGGCAATGGTATCTATTTAAATGATTCAAAGAATCAGCATGTGTATCATAATTTAGTGGCCAATGTTACTGGTCATGTGGTACACGGCATGAAAGCCTCCGATAGAAGCATTGATGGAGTCTTTTTTACCAGTGAAGGCAACAGTGTTAAAAACAATATCTTTGTTAATGGTGGTAAATCAGTATTCTTAGATCCAGCAAAGAATACCTCCGACAATAATGTGTTTGTTTGTTCAAAGGAACCTGACACAATTGACCTCCCTGCAGTTAAAAAGAGTGGCTTTGAAAAAAAGAGTCAAAGCCTGCGGGGTCATTTTGTGATCAATGAAGATATTCCTTATCTTTATCTCTCCTCAAAGTCAACCATTGAACCGGTACCAAAGATTGCTCTGGTAACAAGCGATTATCATGATCGCAATCATGAAGGAAATACGGTAGTACCAGGGCCCTTTGTTGATATTAATGAGAAGGAGTTCTTTACGTTGTTGGAATAGCCTAAACTATAACGGGTCAACCTTAAATCGTAATACGGTCTTAAGCTTTTCTGGAGCAACTTTCCGAGCATCCGATAAATAAATCTCTCGGTGAACCTTTGACACTCGCCTTACGTTATTGTTTGCTGCAAACTCCTCCATAAGAGTAAAACTTTCTGGTTCATTATCATAACTTCCTAAGTGCATCATCTGGACACAGGGGCCATCACTTATTGTCTCAAATCGAACAGTATCTAATAAATCATGGGGCTTTTTCTTTTTTGTTAAGGCAATCATGTCCTGGGCAAAATCGTTGTTTACAAATGCCGGTTGCCTGATCATGAGAGTAAACAAAAGGTCATCTTTGTTTATTGTGCCATTATAGTTTTTCTTTGCCTCATCAGAAATATCCCAAACACCTTCCAAGGGATACACTGTGTATTCAAAATAACCATCCGGTTGGAGCCACTTTTTAGGACTCATTTTAACTGCATAGGAGAGTGCATAGAGAACACCGATATACTCGGCAAAGAAGGGGCTATTTGGGTTTCCTGCACCACTGATTGTAAAAAACTTAAATTCCGGGATAGTGATTAGTTCTGGTTCAGTTTTAGGGAGATAAAAGGTTTTTTCCTTTTTTCGCCATTCGTGTTTCATGCTAAGTTGCCTTTGGTATGTGGTATAAAAGAGGCACAACTAAACTGATTGTGCCTCTTTTGTATTACCTAAATCGTTTTAGTTGGTATTAGTCTATGCTGGAAAATTTACTTCCCGGCACATTACAAATAGGGCACGTTTCAGGGGCACTGCCCTCAACCGTGTTACCGCATACCGGGCAGACCAAAATAGTGGTTGCCGGTAGATCATTTCCTGCCTTTACCGCTTCTAAAGCCTTGGAGTATAGGCCATGGTGAATCTCTTCAACAGCCAAGGCATTTTTAAAGGAGAATTCTGCCGGTTTCATTCCCTCTTCCTGAGCTGTGGCGAGCATTTTAGGATACATATCCTTAAATTCAAATCCCTCACCCTCGATTGCTTCTGCGAGATTCTCTGCAGTAGCTTTAATGCCACCCATGACCCGTAAATGGGCATGAGCATGAACAGTTTCTGCTTCAGCTGCAGCGCGAAAGAGTTTTGCTACTTGGGGAAATCCATCTTCCTCAGCTTTCTTTGCAAAGGCTAGATATTTGCGATTTGCTTGACTTTCTCCAGCAAAGGCTTCTTGAAGATTGTCCATACTTGACATAGTATACCTCCAAAAGGTTAATGGTGTTTATACGTGATCAATAGTAGTATTATTGGAAATTTCTGAATTCGTCGTACATATATCCTCAATAGAGAGGGCGGAAACAGCTTCATTGCCAGTCAATCGCGCAAAATCTTTAAGCTCCTCAGTGCACACGTTAAAAAAGTTTCCTACCCGCTCTGCAGATTTGTCAATATCAAGACGGGCTGTTAGGGCTGGATCGTGCGTGGCAATACCCACTGGGCATTTCCCCGTATCGCAAATTCGATATTGCTGACAACCCATGGCCATCATTGAAGCAGTAGCAAGGGCAATAGCGTCTGCACCCATGGCTAGGGCCTTTGCCATATCCGAGGATGAGCGGAATCCGCCGGTAATTAAAAGGGTAACCTCAGAAGCACCTTGCTCATCTAAGATTTGTCTCGCCTTTGCCAAGGCAAAGATAGTTGGGATAGAGGTAGCAGCTTTAACGACCTTCGGTGCAGAACCGGTTCCCCCAGCTCTTCCATCTACAGTAATGAAATCAGCTTCAGCATTGAGTGCAATGGCAATATCTTTTGCAAGGTTTCCCGCAGCAAGTTTAATACCGATTGGCTTTCCACCACTTCGTTCTCTTAACATAGATACTGTGTTGTTTAAGTCCTCTTGAGAGCGAATGTCAGGAAAATGCGAGGGTGAGGTAATATCTGCACCTTCGCGGAAACCGCGTATTTTAGCAATTTCTCTGGTTACCTTATGACCGGGTAGATGTCCACCCATACCTGGTTTTGCAGACTGTCCAATTTTTATTTCAATGGCATCAACCTGTTGTAAATAACTGTCGGTCACACTATATTTATTGGGAACATACTCAAAGATGTATTTATAAGAGTGCTCTAAGGATTCGGGAATGATACCACCCTCACCTGAGCAGATTGCTGTTTTTGCTAAGGCACTTCCCTTAGACAAGGCGACCTTGGCATTCTTCGACAGAGCACCAAATGACATGTGGGAGACGATAATTGGTGTGTCAATTATCATTGGCTTGGATGCTTTTGGTCCGATTACGGTCTGTGTTGCCACCGGTTGACTTTTGTTTAAGGGGATTTTGAATAGCTGTGCACCCTTGACTAGGATTTCATCCCAGGAAAAGGTGGGAACCTGAGTCCGCATTGGTTCTTGTACAGATTTGGCCTTCATTGCTATGGTATGGATATCTGCCATATGGATTTCAAAGTTGTCTGAGTTTCTGCGCCACTCTGCAAGATAGTCATCAGAAAGGGCTGAGGTAACCTTTTGTGGCTGTGGTGTCGCATCGGCAACTTCCTTTTTTGTAAATGCCTCTTTAGAAGATCCGCACACGGGGCATGCCCAATCATCTGGTAAATCATTCCATGCTACTGGTTCAGTTGCTTCATCAAAGGTGAAGGAGCAGAGATTACACACGTAGGTACCTGTTTCAGTTGACACTTCAGTAACTGGTGGTGTTTTTGTTTTTTCTGTGTCTGAAGCTACAACAAATTGCTCTTTTCCTGAACCACAAACTGGACAAACCCAGGAATCAGCAAGGTCCTGCCATTTTTCTGATTCATTCGCTTCATCATAGGGATAGGAACACAAACTACAGTGCCATGTTGACATAGCAACTCCTTATTGAAAATGGGGTGGAGAATTGTATGCATAATCTGAAAATAATTAATTCCTTATTATTTACTTTTTAAATTGTTCAATTATTTTAGGTTAGTATCGTGACACTATTTAAAATAAGAGAAATACTATGAATCACTCCGATGAAATAAAAAGAATTCGACAGGTCACCTGGGTTGGGGTTGGTATCAATCTCCTGCTGGCAGTGGTGAAGTTCACCGTTGGCATTGTTGGTAAAAGCCAGGCGGTGGTTGCCGACGCAGTACATAGTTTGTCTGACATGTCAACAGACTTTGCCGTTATATTTGGGGTGAAGTTCTGGTCAGCTCCCCCTGATGAGGACCATCCCTATGGCCATCGACGTATTGAAGCATTGGTCACCGTTGCCATAGGACTTCTTTTGGCAGGAGTAGCACTTGGTTTAGGGTACAAAGCAGTAACCGACGTGAGCAAGGACCAATTTCAACAGACCACATGGATAGCCCTTTGGGGACCACTTGTTTCAATCATTTTTAAGGAGCTTTTGTATCATTGGACTATATCTGAAGGTAAGAAGGTGAATTCTTCCGCAGTGATTGCCAATGCCTGGCATCACCGATCAGATGCCTTAAGCTCTGTGCCTGCATTGGTTGCGGTAATAGTTTCAGCTATTAATCCTTCATTGGCGTTTGTCGATCAAATTGGTGCAGTTATTATTGCCCTCTTTATTCTTAAAGTCTCCTGGGACATTATTCGACCTGCTCTTGCTGAGTTAACCGACCAGGGAGTCTCAGAATCAAGTCGTGAGAAAATTAAAAAGATTGTTGCCTCAATTACTGATGTCCAGGAGGTACATAAAGTAAGGACTCGAAAAGTGGGTCCTCAGGTTTTTGTTGATTTGCATGTGTTGGTTGATCCTATGCTTACTGTGCTCCAGGGGCATACTATTGCTGAGATTGTTCGAGAACAATTGATTGCCCAGTGCGATAAAGTATATGACGTGGTGGTGCATGTAGAGCCCTTTGAAAATACCTAGTCATATTGTTTCTGTTCATGACCTTTAATCATGAACGTTCCAGTTGTAAGCATCTTTTTAAGAATATCCTTGGGTGCATAGACCAAATAGATAGCAGGAAAAAAAAGGTTATTTTGGCACTGTTTCAATGTTTCCAGAAAATCATTTTTTAAAAAATATATAAGAACATGGTGTTTGTATTTTTATACTGTGTAAAGATAGGTTTTCTCTGTGAGATATGGACTAAGGTGCCTGCAAGGCCTTTTCCCATTGATTAGAAATACGATACGAACTACTGGGAAAGCAATTTTTAAACAGTAAAATAACAATGGGGGAGCCCGCAAGATCACCTGAGAGCTTTTGTTATCTACTTGCCCTCAAGAGCTGGTTCACCGAAAAGGTGAAACTGGTCTTGGGGTTGCAAGTAGTTAAAAAGATTGAGGGAAGCTTGTGGCGGGGGGATTTACCCCCCGTAAAGCTTTTATAAAACAAGAGATATTAATTTTACTTAAATACTTTATGCTCCTTTGAATAATAATCTTTCGTCATCTTCACAATAACACCGGATAGAGCTATAATGGAAATGAGGTTGGGAATGGTCATTACCCCCAATCCGATATCACCAAAGGTCCAGACAACTTCTAAGCGGTTAGTTGCTCCCCAGAAGATCATAACACAGAAGAGTAAACGATAGGGCATTACCGCCTTGTCGCCAATGAGATATTGAATCGAACGGTCACCATAGTAAGACCAGGAGATCATGGTGGAAATGGCAAAGAGAAGCACTGCTGCTGTTACAATATAGCCACCATAGCCTCCCATAAAGGTAAGACCTTTTTCAAAGGCATAGGAGGTGAGGGGAGCACCATTTAAAGCAAGGGCTTTTCCGGTTGCATCAACAGCATCCCAGGCACCAGTAATAACAATGGTCAGTCCGGTGAGTGTGCAAATTGTCAAGGTGTCAATGTATGGCTCTAAAAGAGCAACGGTTCCCTCACGGACAGGCTCATCTGTTTTTGCAGCGGAATGGGCAATTGGCGCAGATCCTTGGCCAGCTTCATTGGAAAAGAGTCCCCGTTTGATTCCCCATACTAAACAGTGCATGAAGGTTGCCCCAGCAAATCCTGCGGTTGCGCCCTTTGGTGAAAAGGCACCGGTGATTATTTCTGCTATGGCACCGGGAATTTTATCAATATTCATAAGAATAACTGCAAGTGTTCCTGCCACATAGAGTACTGTCATGGCTGGTGAAAGTATGGAGGTGACTCTACCAATACGTTTAATACCACCAAGAATCACAACGGCAACTACAAGAGTAGCCACACCACCGGTGAGGTATACACTGATATTAAAGTCAGAGTTAAGCATATCTGCCACTGTATTGGCCTGAACTGCATTTCCTGTTGCAAGGGCGCAAATTGATGCAGCACAAGCAAAGGCAATAGCCAACCATTTCCATCCAAGGGCCTTTTCAATGTAGTACATGGGGCCACCAGAAACAGATCCATCGGGATTGAGTTTTCGATAGTGCATGGCTAATGTGCACTCAGTGTATTTAAGTGAGGTCCCCAAAATTCCTGTAAGCCACATCCAGAAGAGAGCACCTGGTCCACCATAATGAATTGCAGTGGCAACACCGGCAATATTTCCAATTCCCACTGTTGCGGAAAGAGCTGTGGAAAGCGCCTGGAAATGAGAGATATCACCTTTGTGTGAAGGGTCATCATATTTGCCCCGTGTAATATCTATAGCATGTTTCACTTTTCGAAGCTGGATCCATCCAAGTCGAAAAGAGATAAAGATACCCGTGCCAATAAGCAATATCAGCATGAGTGGAAATTCCTTGGGAAAACCCCAAATAACGGAATTAATGGCATTTAAGACGTTACCGATAGCTTCCATTACAACTCCCGGAAATGTTAGTGGTTAAGATTGAGTAGGTTATTACTCAAAAAGTGACTGAGTCGTAATAATATAGTATCAGGATAAAGTGATGGGAAAGTGATAATAGTCATCATTTTTTTCGCAAAAAATAAAATGGCTTTCAAAAACCAATTGTTATCGAAAAAATTACTAAAAAATAAAACCATTGCGTAAAATCGAAACAACTCACTGTGAAATTGTTGATGTCGTTAAAAATATACATACACGGATAGAGAAAATTATGACCTACTTTAATGTATACGAAATAAAATTTTGGCAAATATGAACATTGATTATTATTATAAATAGTATAGTACTTGCCAAATATTTTATTAAAAATATTGCGAACACTTTGATATTCTACGGATTACACATCCTACTACTTTTTGCGTATATTAAAAGTAGCTATAGCATTTGCATACTCTTTTAAGAAAAAATAATGGGCTTCTGAGGAGAGACTGGATGAAAAGAGGGGTTGTATATTTAAGAGTTTTCTGTGCATATTTTAGTCTGCTGTTATTAGGTTTATTCTTATCCTGTGCATTGTATCCCAATTATGATGAGATAAATGATAACACCATTAAGCTTGAACTTGAACTAAACAATGCTGATGATGCTGAGATTGCTCAAGTTCATATCAGTAGTGATGATTTTGATACTATTACTATCCTAAAAGAGTTAAATACCAATAGGATTGTCTGTCGCATACCCAAGTGTAAAGAGGATGATAGTAAAAGTGCTTTAGATGTTAAAGCATATGTTGATACAAAACTAAAATATTTAAAAAATGTTACTATTGAGACTCCTGATAAGGATACCACCCTTGTTATTTCATTGAATATTTATGATGGACCAGTACCTAAAGCACCAGAAAATATTTCACTTACCCTTGTTGATTCGAATGCAGCTGTTGCAATTAGTTGGGATTTAAGTGAACATGCAAAAAAGTATAAGGTGTTTAAAAAAATAGGTTCCTCTGGGAATAGTGCGATGATTGGTGATCAAAGTGGTACTAAATTTAAAGATTCCAATATCCTTCCGGAAAAGACCTACCTCTATGCAGTTTCTGCCTATAACGGAACTGGCGAATCAAAACCTTCATCCTATGAAGCTATTACAACACCGGGATATACGGAACCACCAGACAAACCGGAAAACCTTACCATTAGTAATATTGCAGAAAAATCAGTTAGCCTCCAATGGGATAAATCAACAAAGGCTTCCAAATACTATTTGTATCGTAAAACAGGGGATGGTATTCCTGTTGATAAAATTGACTCCACTGATCAGCTAACCTTTGTTGACAATGACCTCACGCCGAATACTACCTATTCCTACGCAGTATCTGCCTACAATAGCAAAGGTGAATCACTCAAATCAGAGAAGGTAACCGGAAAAACCAAAGTGCCTGCTCCTGGCATTCCAAAAAACCTTAAAGCCGAAGCGCTCTCAGATAAGAGTATCAGCATTATCTGGGATAGTGTCGTCTATGCAGAAGCTTTCGAAATTTACAAATCATTGGATCAGACTAATAATTTTTCCTTGGACAGTGCTTCTTTAACTCACTCCTTTATTAGCACCGGTTTAAAAGAGAAAACAACCTATTACTATAAGATTAAATCAAAAAATAGAGAGGGAACCTCAGGCTTTTCAAAGGTCGTCTCTGCTACCACTAAGGAAAAACCAGTTGAGAAACCCAAGACACCAAATAATGTTGCTGCAAGGGCTTTGTCACCCTATGCTGCACTAGTAGATTGGAGCAAAACCGCCAATACTTCAAATTACAATGTCTATAGAAGTAGATCCTCTTCGGGTACGTTTACCAAAATCCAGAGCTTGGTCGACACCATGTACAAGGACTCCGGTTTGCAGGAGGATACAGAGTACTATTATAAAGTTACCGCTGAAAATGCTGCTGGTGAATCACCACGATCCTCAGCTGCCTCAGTCAGAACGTGGATAGTCATTAAGGTACCAACAGGGCTTTCTGGAAAGGCGCTCTCTTCATCAGCACTTTCCCTTGATTGGAATAGCGTTTCTGGAGCACAGCTATACAAAATCTTTAAATCTTCGGATCAGGGAGGGCCTTTTACTCTTCTTGATTCTGTATCAAATACCTCGTTTAGCGATACTGGATTAGAGGCAAATACCTCGTACTTCTACAAAGTTTCTGCAAAAGGGCAGTCCGGTGAATCTGAACAGACGGGTGCAGTTAAAGTTACTACAAAGATGCCCATACCCGCTGTGCCCACCGGATTAAAGGCAACTGCTTTATCAGCATCGGAAATCCAAATTGAATTTGATCCAGTCAATGGTGCAACTGGCTATATACTCTATGATAATTCACGTCAAAGTGGTACCTATGATCTGGTAGATACCTTGGGTTCAACAAATTTCACCCACAGTAATTTGCAGCCCAATACAACCTATTATTACAAGGTATCCTCCTTTAGTGATGGTGGTGAATCCGATCTCTCTGATTTCGACTCTGCAACAACCGATAAAAAACCACCGGATACCCCCTCCAATCTAAGGGCTAATGCAAAAATATCAACAGAAATTGAGCTAAGTTACAGTAGTGTAAGTGATGCAGATGAGTATGTAATTTACCACTCACTCACCTCCAGTGGCACCTTTACAGAGTTGCAAAGAACCACACGGACCTATTATACCCATAAGGGGTTGGAGCCAAAATCGAAGCACTATTATAAAGTATCGGCTTCCAATAGTAATGGGGAATCACCCCAATCAAACTATGTTACCGAAACTACACCCGGTAAAAAGGTCGCCTATATTCGACAATGTCGAGCCTGTGACCGCTGTCCCGGTAGATGTGACGAGCGAGCAATCAAGTGGAACTCATCCACACGGAAATATTACGTTGACACAGATTTATGTACTGGTTGTGGAGATTGTCTCTCAGCTTGTCGTTGGGATTATATTGAGCTGAGAGAAATCATTGAAAAGGTAAAAACATATCTTAAACGATATATGCCTCACATGGGTAATGCCAAGCATTAACCAATTCAATAAACCACTCTTATACGTTAAACTGTTCGGTTTTAACCAGGCAAAATCGAACAGAAGAGATTATATACACTGTAGAGCAATCTTGAGGATTGGGTAAAAGAATGAAAATTGGAAAAAAAGTTGGTACGCCTAGTTCTATAACATTTGTTTCTAGTGCCTATGCTTTACTTTTAATGCTTCTTGTATTCATGAGCAACTGTATTGACACAGCAACTAAAGCACCAGGTCCTTTTGTTTACACAACGAGTTATGTGAATTGTACTGGATGCGGTGATTGTGTTGAACCATGCCCAGAAAAAGCGATCAAGATCATTGAGACACAACATGTCATTCGTGCCTCTATAGATGCAGATAAGTGTGTTGGCTGTGGTGAATGCTTTTTTCATTGTGAGTTTAATGCAATTGAGCGGAAATTAAAAGAGGAGTAGCAGTTAAAGAATGATAAAAACAATAGGCTTAATTCTAATAGTAGGCTTACTTTCTTTTGGCCTTTATAGTGCAACAAAACCAAAATTTTCTATTGTTACTTCGCAATGTGTTGGCTGCACTGAATGCTCATTGGTATGTCCACCAAAGGCGATTTCCTTCTTTAAAGGGAAAGCGATTATCGATGCTAATAAGTGTATTGGCTGTAAAGCCTGTGTCTATATCTGCTCCTTTGATGCAGTAAGGCAGAAGGGAGTAAAAAAGTAGTATGAAACAGAACCATCTAATTCTTTTGCTTCTATCAATGTTACTCATTTTTGCTTTAATGCATTGTACCTCACCCTCAGAACAGGCGACCCTGTCGGTTGATACAAAACAGTGCAGCGGATGTACTAACTGTTTTCCAGTGTGTGAAGCCGATGCAATTAGGATCATTGCCAATAAAGCAGTTATAGATTTATCCAAATGTGTAAAGTGTGGAAAGTGTGTTGAAGTCTGCCCAGAAAACGCAATCTATTAGGGGAGTAAGTTTGCCAATTTATAGACAGTATAATATTCTTGTTCAATTAACGTTACTTGCTCTTTTTTCCATTACCACAGCAACAGTGCATATTGATACCCGTGGTATCATGTCTCGCGCTGAAGGACTCCGAGACTCAAACACCGTGGTCAGAACCTTGTGGAGTGTTGAAAATGATATTCGTATTTCCATTCCGGTAAGTCGTAGCTTTTCCTTTTTATTACATAACAAAACAAATGGGGGTCTAAGAAGCTTACGACTCGATGAACGAACGGTTCCCTTTGTAAACAATGTGTATCTTGGTGTGGTGTATGATTTTGTTTCCCAGTTTTATGCTGGCTTTGCAAACGATCTGTTGGGGGCTTCCAGTGCCATAAATCCACCCTATATCACAGACAGAAGTAGCATGAAACAGAGGGCGCTGAGTCTTGGTGAGATTGGACTGCATCTTAATTTAGATAAATGGAAAATTCATGGTGATCTCCACTATTTTCGTCTCAATTATGCCCATATTCTAAATAGAGATACCAATGTGACAATAATTAATACAAATAATTCCATTGATGATGACCTTTGGAGTAGTGTTGACATCTCCTTTTATCCAACCGATAAATTTCACCTATCCCTGGGCACCCATCTTAAGAGTGATTTTAATGAAGAGGATGCCTTTAATTTTGGACAGCATTATCTTGGAATTGGTGGCGATTTTGTTCTCCCCATTGGCCGGGGAAGGATTTTTCTACCCTGGTCTATTGCAGAACAGTTTCGTGTGAGTGAACAGTTATATCTGCGGAATGAGGCCGAGGGTTTAGCTACGATCATTGATATCCGGCCCACTATTAAACTTCGAAAAAGACGATACATGAAATTTGCAGCAAAATTGGATCTCTCTTCAAAAATGAAAAAGCAATGGTATGCGGTAAGTTATCGGAAGGCTCTTAAAAACAAGTCCTATCTTGAAGCGGGATACTGGAGTGTCTCTGGCTCTTATTTCCCCCGCCAGGCCTATAGATTGCAAGCCTCATTTGTTATGGGAAGATTCTCCATAAAACCCTCCGGTCAATTCTATCTGCGGCGGGATCTTAATAACGATACCTATCGATATTATCGCACAGATCTTGTAGGAGAGCTGCTCCTTGCCATGACAAAATCAACCGAGCTCTATGGTGGGATTCTATCATCCTACTATAATTCACTAAGACTTTACAAAACTGAGTATCATCCCAGAATTAATATCTATTTAGGGATTCGTAAATGGTAGGATAAAGTTATCCTCAATATGCATTAAGATCGTCGGGACACTGCCCGACATCAGCCAAACTTTCTTTGCTTGTGCAAAGAAAGTTTGCAAAGAAACACACCCCCAATCGCCCTTATCACATAGATATTTGGCCGCTCGATAACTCGCCCTTTGGGCTCGAACAGATCTTCGCGTTTCCCCAAATATCTATGCGGTGCGATTGAAGGGGATTAAAAATCTCTGAAAAGTTTACAGTAGGGGGTGTGCTTTGCTTACTCTACCAATTATTCATCTGGGTTATATAAGGAATTTATAGGAAGAGCAATTATTCGTTAAACCCCTTCCTCTTAAGCAAAGCATCGATTTTTGGCTCGCTACCGCGAAAGGAAACATAAAGTTCCATGGGGTCCTCTGTGCCACCTTTGGCTAAAATGTTATCTCTAAAGGATTGGGCGGTTGCTGTATTAAAAATTCCCTTTTCTTGAAACAGAGAAAAGGCATCCGCATCTAAAACCTCTGCCCAAATATAACTATAATAACCAGCAGAATAGCCATAGGAGAATATGTGCGCAAAATAGGGACTTCTATACCGAGCAATGATCTCTGGGATCAATCCCATTTGTCCAAAGGATTGGTTTTCAAAGGCTATGGGATCACGGTCTTCAGTTTCTGTTATAGTGTGCCAGTCCATATCAAGGAGGGAGGCTGCAAGATATTCTGTTGCGGCAAATCCCTGATTAAATCGGTTCGATTTTTTGATCTTTTCTATGAGCTCCTGAGGAATGGCTTCCCCAGTTTTATAATGCTTTGCATATAGCTCAAGAACAGTAGGTTCGGTTGCCCAATTCTCCAAGATTTGTGAGGGGAGCTCAACAAAATCACGGGGAACATCAGTACCAGAGAGCGACTCATAGGTACAGTTGGAAAGCAAACCATGCAAGGCATGACCAAGTTCATGATAGAGGGTTGTTACCTGTTCTAAACTTAAAAGCGACGGCTGCTCATCGGTGGGTTTAGCAAAATTGCACACATTATGGATAATAGGGGAGTGATCCTTAGATTGTTTTCTAAAGGAGTCCATCCAGGCACCACCATTTTTAGAATCTCGCACATAGTAATCAATGTAAAAGACACCCACATGGGAGCCATCGGCATTTTTTACTTCAAACACTTTACAATCCTTATGATACACTGGGATATCATTGCGTTCTGTAAAGGAGATACCGTACAGTTTGTTTACCACAGTGAAGGCACCCTCTATAACATTTTCCAGTTTGAAATAGGGACGCAGCATTGCCTCATCAAGATCATACTCTCTTTTCTTTAATTTCTCTGCATAGTACCACCAATCCCATGAGGCTAGGGCAAAGGACTCACCCTCCTCCTTAATCATGGATTGAAAAATCTGGGCATCCTCTTTAGCTTTGGCAATAGCCGGTTTCCAGAGTTTGTTGAGCAAAGCGTACACCTTTTCCGGAGTTTTTGCCATCTGCTCCTCCAAGGTATAATGGGCAAAGGTTTCATATCCCAGAATTTTAGCTTTCTCTATGCGTAGATTGGCCATTTTAACACAAAGCTCTTTGTTATCAAAGTCATTATTGTTGTTACCCCGATTGATGTAGCCCTTGTAAATCTTCTCCCGGAGTGAACGATTTTTTGCATAGGTCAGAAAGGGGATCAAACTCGGTTTTTGCAGGGTGAATACCCACTTGTCCGCATACCCTTTATCCTTGGCAATTTGAGCTGCTGTGGCAACCACATCATCAGGGAGTCCCTCCAGGTCTTTTTTGTTTTCAATAACAAGTTCAAAGCCGTTGTTCTCCTCTAAGACATTATCAATAAATTTGAGCTGGAGTACAGAGAGTTCTTTGTTGATCTTCTTGAGCTGAGCCTTTTTATCATCTGCAAGCTCTGCACCACCACGAACAAAATCTTTGTAGAACTTCTCTAAAAGGCGCTGTTGCTCCTTTTGTAAATCTATGGTTTCACGCTTGTCATAGAGTACCTTGATTCGATTGAATAGGGTATCGTTAAGCAATATTTCATCGGAGTGGACCGATAAAAGCGGCGCAACCTCTTGCGCTATCTTTTGAAGCGTATCATCGGTCATAGCTGCATTCATGCCCTCTAGCACTTTGTTTACTCGAGAAATAAGTTGCCCACTTTTATCAAGTGCTTCTATGGTGTTGGCAAAGTTTGGCGCCTCTTTTGATTGGGCTATAGCACTTATCTCAAGCTTATGCTGAGCAATACCCTCCTTTATTGCCGGTAAATAGTGCTCCTTTTTAATCTTATCAAAGGGAGGAGTACCAAAGGGTGTATCAAACTCCATTAAAAAGGGGTTAACTGTTTTTTTTCTCATGCAAGCAAAATAGATAGCAACAACAATAACCAGGAGGAGCAAAAGAACAAGATTTTTCATGGGATAACCTTTGTGAATTAAAAAAATCTGATTAGTTTAATGCTTTTAAAATAATACCTATTTTGATTTAGGTTAATAATATTTTGCTGTAATTATTATAAAGGATTAAGTTTGGGGGTTGCCCTCATTTCATTTTCCGATAATTCAAGATTTGATCATAATATTTTAAAAAAATGATTTGGATCGGGTGGAGGGCGGGCTTCTTACCGCCCCCTCCCACACCACCGGACATGCGGTTTTCCGCATCCGGCGGTTGAGTTCGGCACCGTTATGGT
>JANQEN010000139.1 GCA_028278335.1 Chitinivibrionales bacterium
GCTTCTCAATAATCTTGTCCTATATTGTGTTGCGGTATAACTGTTTCTATAAGAGTTTTGTCAAAAATCATGGGACAAAACTTTTGAGAAACAGTATAATACCAAGGGTATAATAGAAGTTAATCAACAACAGGTCAAAAAAAACATTGGTTTGTGTATTATTTCATGTGTGATGTACAATGATGGATATTGTTTTTGTGCTAAAATAATGATATGAGCAGAATACTGAAATAACATTTTCACAGCTCAAACATGAACGCCCCTGAAGATTTAGTACCAAGCCATATAATATCGGTGGTATCCAGAGCTACGGATTTAATCTCTTTGTTGTTTAAGAAGGAATAGCGATGTCCTGAATAATCTATCCATTTCGTTCCAGTATAGCAGGTCAAACCCTCATCAGAGGCAATATAGATATTTCCAGCATCATCTTCATCAATGTCATTACAAACCCCCTTAAGAATTGGGCTTGATGAGGCATCAAAATAGGTCCATGTCGTTTGATCAACAGAAAGGAGCATGACACCATGTAATTGCCCAAACCACTTATTCCCCTTTTTATCAATATGTACCCAAAGCACACTGTCTGAAACTAAATCAGAATTGGTCTTATCAAAAACAGTAATACTGCTATCTTTAAATTTTACAACTCCCCTATCTGTGGCAGCCCATACAGTATCCCCTATATCAATTGTTACATCAAAGACATTTTTCAATGGTGGCGTATGATTTTCGCCATACCCAGTCCAAGACACATGGGGAATATATCTAAAAACTCCATGATGTAACGTACTAACCCAAATGTTCCCATTAGAGTCACTGCCTATACCAGTAACGGTATCGGCCACCATATGGGAATTCTCTTTTGTAAAATGCTCAATTTGATTATGTAGTAAACTGGTAACACCTTTTTGGGTAGCAAACCATATTTTCCCTGTTTTATCTTGATATATTCTGTTGACACTATCCGACTGTAGCCCAGTATTGTTTACTGTATAATAAGCCCACCTTTGATTTGACCATAAGGCTGCACCGATCCCATAGGTCCCAAACCACTGGGTACCATTCTCTTCAATAAAGAGCTCTTGAACAAAATCATGGCGCATAGGAGAATTGTCCCGTGAATAATTTACCCAGACCACTGAATCACCAACCAACACAGTGTCATTGGGAATCACCTCAAAGGATTCAGTAACAGATACTTGCATCGAGGGAATCTGAGTATTGGTATAGTAAATTGTATTAAAAATCGCCTGCGGTAAAGAATCGAAGATGATACTAATCGTGCTATCTGCAGGTACACCCCTACTCTCTGTGCTTAAGAAACGTTGTGTTCCTTCAACATAAACATACCCCCCAGGAACAGAAAGGGAGTCCGGTAGTAGCGCCTTTACAACACCGGGATCTTTCAGTACACCCTCTGAGGCATTGGTTGTATCTCCTGATATGACAATTTGTTTTATAAAGAAACGACTACCAGACAAAATATCCTTTGCCTCAATATTATACCGCTGTAGCGTATCGGGAACCGGCAATAGGTAAGCGCCCAGGTCATCGGTTGTATCAATTAAGGAGTCGGGAATTTCTCCATCATAGACTGGATTGTGCTTAGCCCGTATTAAGGTGACCTCTACAGAGGAAGCGGGAACACCGGTACTAGACACAGCTTTTCCAATAATGACAGCACTGGGATTGGGGAAATCATCACCACCACCGCCAGCCACATCACCGATGGAACACATACACAGCGTACAAACAAAGAAAACAACTACACTTAAAAGGAAGTATCTCATAGATCTTTTCTTTTTTTTGATTTTGGCAAAAATTGAGTGTTCAAAAGCATTATACAGTCTGGATTATGGGAATCGTTTTTAACCATTTCCCATATCTCATTTCTGAACTCCTCAATCTTTTTATTAATCTCTTCACGAAGATTTTCACTAACGCTCATAAGCATGGATGATATATGTCGCTCGTCAGCAGGCATTGACATTAAAGCCTCCTGGGCCTGCTTAAGCCACTCCTTATGCGCCTGTTTTAATTGGGCGGTCAGTTTTGGCGAGGGTTCAATAAATTTGTCAGTTGCATAATACTTATTGTCCTCTCCAATCCCAATAATGTTCCACGCAAGCAAATCATTAACTAGCTTTTTTATCACAGTGGCAGGGATTTTAGGGATAAGAAATTGAGCAATCTGAGTGGGATCACCGGTGTACTCCAACACCATAATGGCATTTCTAATTAAAGAGTAGCGGTAATCCTGGTAGTATTTGCTTAAAGCCGGATTTATCTTTACAAAAGAGCTGCGGGATCGCCGGTAGATAATAGTTTTATATAAACGATCTTTCTCTTCAAGCTTCTTAGCATGAGCATACTGGACTAATACTCTAAAAAATTCAGCCTCGTGTGACAAAAGAGAAAATACGGCAATAACCTTTTCAACAGCATCAGCACTAAGCTTTCTTTTTCCCTTAATCACATCATTTATAAAATTAGGGTTAGAAAACCCCGCCTTTAAGGCAAATTTTCTACATGAAAAAGAGGCATTTTCCTTCTCTCTTTCGTAGAGATCTTTTAGAAAGTGGCGATAATTTTCGTACTGATATATATCCATTGCTGTTTTATTCAAAAGGGTATTTAATTACTTGAGATATTAGTTATTTCTACCTACCATAAATATATCACGAATACTACAAAATGTAGTAAATTTTATTTGATTACGATTAAAAAGCTGATTCAATTTTATATTTTATTTAATTGTAATGAGTTATACACATTCCTATTTATTATACTTCATGCTTCAGAATACTTAATGAGTTACATAGTAATTCCAACTCAATGATTAAGCAATTTTCAACACACCCCCTTCTTTCATGATTTTAATCCCCTTCAATCGCCCCGCCGAATGGTTCAGTATAGCACGAGTTGCTGTTTGAGGCGAAGCCGAGTTCAACGAGGGCCTGAACCTGAGGCGAAAAGGGCGATTGCGGGGTGTGTTTCTTTGCATACTTTCTTTGCACAAGCAAAGAAAGTATGGCTGCTGTCGGGCAGCACCCCGACGATCTAAATCAGACATGAAATAGCACAGTTTGCATGATCAAGTAGTCCTTGGAGAGATAACATAAGGAAATATTTTTGGAAACAACTGCAAGCAAAAGCATCTGAATCATTGCCAATATTTCTTGCGAAGTGCTATTTCACCCCGACCATCAACTTCATCTTCTGTGCATAGCCTGAATTATCAGGTTCTGCGGTTGTTTCCTGAATGTCAAAGAGGCAGAGATACATACCAGATCCAACAATGCGACTATTGCTATTCTTAAGGTTCCAGACAAATATAAGGCGTTTCTTTGAATCGTCCCATGCCATAGGCTTGTCTTTAATAATAGTATTTCCTATTGGGTCTAGTATGGTAATAGTGCCAGAAGCTTGGAATGCTTCAAATACATTATCCACATTGTCCGGTACTACATTGATAATCATACCGGTATATTTTCCATTGTTCTGTTGAGCAAGGTTCAGATCGTTGAAGAGTTGTTGCTCTTGAAATAGCTTTATATACTGTTCTGGGATGATATACGTTTCACTGGCAATGTGGGCTAAGGAGACCGGAGAGACCGCCTTTGGAATGAGGGTAAAGGGAAGAAGCCGTTTGTCAACATAGACTTTTCTTTTAGTGTTACTTTTATTATTCTGAAAATTTGACACGGTATTGCCCGATGCATCTTTACAGAGGTCTCCCACATGATCACCTTCATGAATCCAGATAGAGTCTCCCTCCTGAATTGTTATGTCACTTTGAGAGTACGATTCTATGACAAAGCACATGGTGCTTTTTGATGGCTGTGACAGAGCCTGAAGTGTCGCTGTATAATTGGTATTATTATCTCGTGACAAAAAATAGAAGGGTATGGAAGCACTCACATACTTCACTGGTTCGGAAAAAGTAACCTGCAACGTATCGGCTATTGTGCTATCCATCTGTAGGATCGCAAGAGCGCTTCGTTCATCCCAGTGAATCAACGGTGCGACTTTGTCAATAGGTGTAATAGATTTTGCAGCAATCTTACCACCGGCCTTAAGAAACATTTCTTTAGTAGTAATGATATCATCATCGGTGATATACGTAAAGGGAGTATGCCCCAGCTCTTCATTGACAACAAGATATACGTTATTGCTATCACGTTTATAATCATTAATGGTAAAACCTCTAAAAGAGGGCAACACTAATGATTTATCCACAATCTCATCGATATGCTCATCAGTCAACCCACCAATAATATCAGTAGATAGATGACAAAAGATACTATCAACATAGCCATCGGCATTTACATCGTAGTAAAAGGCTTTATCCAGGTTTACATAACCGGTAAAGGAGGTTGGTATTTTGTATCGCAGTGTATCTAAGGTAAGCTTTGGATTTTCATTGTTGCGAAAGATTGCCACAACCGTATCATCCAGACGATACTGTAAAGTACCATTATTGGGCTCTGGATCTTTATTATTTATCATTTCATGACTAAATTCTTTGCTAAAAAAGGCCCCACTTTTACTCAGCACAAAGACTTCCCTATCCTGTTTTTGGCCAATCGTGGTAATGAGTTCTATACTCACCTTTGTGTAATCATATTGCGCAGTGCCACCATCATAGGTAAAGCGTACCTCCATGGGGTTCATGGTTTCACCTAGGGCCTGTTGCTGGGCACCATTGTAGAAAAAACCGATATCACGATCCCAGCAGCGTACATCAAACTTTGCTGTATCCAAGGGGTTTGCAAAGGGATCAATGCGCACGGTAAAGTTGGTGTTGGTAGATGTGTCATATTCAATGGTGTGCACATTACCAGAATCATCCAAAGTGTCCCGTTTCACATGATATTTATTATAAAAAGTAAATCCAGTAGTAACGCCTTCCAAAGGAAAGAGTGAGGGAAAAGTAAAGGCTGTTGAGTCCCAGTTTTTCATGACCTGGCCACTGTTAACCGACATTTCTGTGGGAGTTAAACCGGTGGTTTTTAAGATCTGACTCATGACATTTTTCATGAGGAAGGCCATCAGAGTATCATAGGTTGAATTTCTAAAGGGCCAAATTTTACTCTCCGGATTTGTTGTAGAGTAGCCATTATTCTGAATATTTCTTGTCATGTCAACAAGTTGTTGCGGAAGAGTATCCCCCGCTTTGTCAAAAAATATTGTATAGGTGGTTGGGATCTGTTCACCCTTTACATACTTAAGTTTTTCTTCCGGTGGATCTCTTGGCTCTGTGGCTTTCCCATCAGAAAAGAAAATAACGTAATGATTCTTTTTATCAATGGTCGATGGTTTCACCCCGTCTCTGGCAGAATAGAAGCCATTATTAATATTGGTCCCATTTGCTGGTGTCCAGGTTGGTTTATACTTTAAATCAATCGTATAATAGGGAGCGGTAAAGGGTGGACGCCCTGGATTGTAGACTGAGTCAACTTGAAGATAGTGCTTGAGAATCTCATGTCCCTTTCGACCATCATAATCCTTTCTTAGGCGCAATAAGGGAATATATCTTCCAGTGCCCTCTTCTGGTATTTGTTTAAATATGGTGTCATGGGCGGGATCAAAGAGGAGATTAGTATTAAAAACTACCACCCCCACTTCTGAATCAGGGGATTTTTTAAGAATCAGATCAATAAGATCCCTGGTCACGCGAAAGCGGTTGCCGTTTTTATCCATACCAGAGCGACCATTCATACTTCCTGAGTTGTCTATAACAAAAAATATGGCGGTTCTATTGCAGGTGTCACAAATGGTATCTCCTGAAGTTCCTGCGTACAAATAATCGGAGAGGGCCACCATTTCTGAGGGTACCGTCATGATACTATCATTGAAATCTTCAGGATATCCCTTGTAAGCGAATTTGCAAACCTCTTTACAACACACCATTCCATAGAAAAACAGCATAGGTATAATTATGTACGACAACGTTTTCATTAATCTATCCTTTGATTTATTTACATTAGAGTACAATCATTTTTTTTACTACTCTATCCTCTGGAGTGAAAAGGTGCATTATATAGTACCCCTTTGGCACTGGCCTCCCCTTGGTGTCGCAACAATCCCATTGCACGGTGTGGCGCCCCTTCTCTTTGGTGCCATTACAGAGAGTTGTAATAGTGCGTCCGGTTATCGAAAAGAGAGAAATCCTAATTGGTAAGCGCTTAGCCAAGGCGTAGTTAACTTGCACAGTTCTTCTATTGCGTTGTTGGGTTATGGATTCTATGGTGATATTAGTATAGTTTATTGACCTATTTATAGGGGGATTTTGTATACTGATGGGACCATTTAAGTACCACACATCGTTAAGGGGTACAGAACTGCCTTTACCACCCATAATCCACAACTTTTTTTTATATTCCAGTGCCCCATGAAAAGATCGTGCCTGCCATGAACCGGAGTACTCGTTAACCCAATGAATACCATCGATTGAATGATAGACTGTATTATAAAAACTTGAATTCCATTGACCGCCAGTAAACCACATCTTATTTGCATAGGTTGCCACATTGTACAGGTAAATATTTTGAGGTAAATTATTATTTGTTGCCAGGATCCAGCTTTTTCCATCAACGGAATACCAGGAATCTTTTTCATTAAACCCGCCGCCTATCACCCAGATTTTATTATCATAAGAAACACTAGTATGATAAATGCGCGCGCTCCAACCAGCAGCGCCGGTCGCCTGCTTCCAAGTGATACCATCGGATGAGTACCACACATCATTACATTTCTTACCATTTTCATTGTACCCACCCAAAATCCACATCTTATTATTATGAACAATTGCACTGTGAAATTGACGCCACCAGCCAGTTGAGTCGGTTACTTGAGTCCAATGGGCACCATTTTCTGATCTCCAGACATCCCCAAAGGTCTCAAATATGGCTCCACCAAGAAGGTAGAGCGCACCCTTAAACGGTATAATAGTAAAGCCCAACCTTTTCAGCAACGATACGGTGTCGGCTGCCAAGGTCCATGTTGCTCCATCAGTTGAGTTCCACACATCGGTTTGTCTGACATCATCAGCAGTGACACCGCCAATTACCCACATCTTATCTTTGAATACTAAGGCACTGAAGGAATAGCGAGGAGACCATTGCGCCTGATTTGTAGCAATCTGCCAATTTTTTTGAGCCTGTCCAGAAATGGAAACCAACATAATAAAAAGAAACCACAAACAATAGGGAAACCTTACTAGTGCAAATTTTCTTGCTTGAAACCAATTTTTAATGACGTTACTTCTTGACATTTCTATACCTTTTCTCAATTGTTAATTTGACGATTGCCCTGTAATACAACTTTTCCGTAAAACTGCTCACCGCTCTGAAGCATAATCTGCACGATATAGACACCGGGACTAAATTGTGCATTTTCACATTCAAACAAAAAATGTTGTGCATCAACTTTTACACTATTGCTTAACGTATGCGTCCTTCCCAAGGCAGAGGTTACCACAACTGTGATGCTCTGCATAAAAGGTTTTTCTAATGATAGTGCGATTCTATTTCTAAAGAGAGTCATACTTTTAATGTTTGAAGACTTTGATATACGAATACCCTTTTGCACAGAGCTACCCTTTTCTCCAAGGTAAAGATAGAGCTTTGAGTCAGTAACATATTCACTCCAAACTAAATCCAAGACACCATCTTCGTTCCAGTCAACTAAGGTTCCTCGTGTATCTAAACCAGCCTTAATAGGTGAACCATCTGTTTTTTCTAAAAGAGTTGGGTTGTTAAAAGCTGGACTGCTATTGGTCCCGATATTTTTATAATATTTAAAATCACCTCCGATATGGCCGGCTATAAGGTCCTTTTTCCCATCACCATTTAAATCAACCACTTCAATTTGACATCTTCCCAAACCAATATCACTGCCATTGGCCTGCAATTTTGTGTAATTGGTAAATTTAAATGCGGTCTTTGAACCGTTGTTCAAATACACCCGAATCCCTTCGCTTGCTGACTCACTACCCAGAAGTAAATCAAATAAACCATCCTCGTTCCAATCGGTGATAACCGGTGAAGAGTTACTCGTTTTTATAACACCAGCGCTGGCTGCTATTCTTTCCCCTGTTTTTAAAGTCCCATCGGAATTGCCTGCGAAAAAGGTAACATGGCCATCCCGGTCTCCCATAATCAAATCTTTAAATCCATCGCCATTAATATCCTCAACCTGAGGGTTATTCGCTCCAATACATCAACCAGAGTGGAGGTATATATCCTGTCCTCCTGCTTTTAGATTTTGCTTTGCCGCAAACTCCGGTGCCGAGTTTGTACCGATATTGAGATATAAAAAGACATTGGGGCTATTCTTAATAAACACGCCAATGATAAGGTCCTTTTTACCATCACCATTCCAATCACCTACCCAGGGAGCGGGGCACCAATACTTTATTGGAGTCCCCGCAGCATTAATGAGTCCTGCATCTTTAAACTTTGGTAATTCAGCGCTACTGATCAAATAGAGCAAAATTAGGAAAAGTGCAATTATTCTTATTTTCATGATTTCAACATCTTCCCTATTTATTCTTACCTTCCAAATTTTCCAGCTCTTTCTTCAGTTTCTCCATCTGATCGTCAATTTTATCAATTTGCTCTCCAGCGCTATCCTTGATTTTAATTGATTTACCTTCACCGGCAAATTTCTCCGCCTTAGCAAGAGCATAGTCGATATCTTCTCTTAGTTTACTAATGGGCTTGGCAAAGAAACTGGCTCTATGAAACTCATCTATATAGGTATGATAGCCCTTAATGCTCTTTTCAACCTGTTGTTGTGGCGTTGAAAGGCTATCTATTTTTGAAATAATAAAGGAAGATTGTCCTGAATAGCCAAGGTCATTCATCACGACCGCAATATCATCATAGGCTACCCGGTCACTGCCATAGGCTACTGTGGCGGCCTCTTTTTCTTGCACAGAAGGTGCTTTTGCTTGGGCAATAAGATTACTTGCCTGGTTCATAGATGTCAATGCTTCGGCATACCGTTTGTTAACCATATCAACATACCCTTTAAGCAAGAGTGCCTCTGATGTCAAAGCTTTATTCTTGCTGACGCGGACAATCTCATTACAGGATTGCTGACAATCTGCCCATTGACTTGCCTTAAGGGCTGCCCAAGCAAGGCCAAGCTGCGCATCAACATAGTAGTAACTAGTGACAGGCACCTTTCTTAATGCGGCAACAGCCTGCTGTAGTGATTGATCAACCGGATCAATTCCCTCAAAAAGTATATATCCAATAAAGGTTAACGCCCGGTTGACAATCTCCTGTGCTTCCTTGGTTTTTGGTGTGTATTGGATAATATTTTCCAAGGTATTCATAGCTAAACCAATGTTACCTTTTGATACTTGTGAAGTAGCCAAAGAGAACTGGGCAAAGGCATATTCAGGATGTTCCGCCGGTATTTTACTCAGCAAGGAAATTGCCTTATTCAATTTTTTGTCTCTCATATGCTGTTGGGCCATATAATAGTGGGCATGCCATTTAAGTGAATCCGGTGTTGAGGAGGTGTTTAACTTAGCAAATTGGTTCACAACTCCCAGACGATTATTATCTCGGTAGTTAATTCGCAACAATCCAAAGTCTGCATAGGAAGCTACTTTACTTCGGGGGAAGTCCTTTTTAGTTTTAGCAAAGTTCTCTGTAGCACTCTTACGCATGTCTAGGTTTTCCTGACATAATCCCATATGCAATTGCACCCAATCGTTTTTGAAAAAATCGGGGTACTCCACCAATATTTTACCAAAGAGAAAGAAGGCTTCCCAACTCTTGCCTTCGGAATACAGTTTCCGCGCCTTGTTATACAATACCGTGGGTCCCAAAGAAGCCTGTTTGGCCATTCTTCGCGCATAGATCTCCTCTCGGTGCTTTCCAAAGTCTCCGCGAAAATAAAAGGTATGGGATGTGTTTTCTCTAATATCATCAACAACAGACATGAACTGATAGGCTATCTGTAAATCCCTGCCATTATTTAATGAGGGAACGTTCATTCCAGGGCAGACTCCAAAGTAGCCTGAGCCTGCTTGCACATAAATATTCATAACATTAAGAAGCCAAACACCCAACCGAGCATTAAAATCAAACTCAACCTCTTTTGGAGAATCGCCAGTTACCGCACCATGGGCGAAATCTTCTGTTTGCGAAATGAAATCTTTGATATCAAGATCTATCCCAAATTCAATACGCTTTTCCAATATTTTGGCAAGCCATGATATTTTCATATTGGCAGCTTCGTTGGTCCAATTGGAAAACTGAAAATTAGGAGATAGTATATTTTGTAAATTAATACCAAAGAGATGCTCACCTAATATGGGATGATGAAGTAGCCGTAAACTCATGGCAAAGTCAATACTGGCACCGGTGATGGAAGAATCAAAATTTGATTTGTGATAAATATTGGTGTTTAGCCCAAAACTTATTCGACCGAATGGATTAACTGCATAGGAAATACTATAAAGACTCTGATTATCATTGATAAATTTATTATCATACACGATTTCATCATTCCCATAATCATAGTGGGACATCTCTAGATCTTCGGTTGCATTAAGCCCAAGGTAAGTAAATCCAAGTGAATGATAAAAACCAATCGGTTTGATGATACCCATCTCCATCAAGGTAAAGGTATTCTGCAATGTGGGGCTTATTGCCAATCGCAGGGACAGATAATTCTCTTCAGTCATAAAGGCTGGGTTAGTTGCAGGAGAATGACCAGCAAAAAAGTCTCGCCATCGTTGAGTCACATAATACTCACCGGGTAAACCGTCGGCTAGCACACCTGTTGATCCAACTAGCATAATTAAACAGCCTGCTGTAATCAATTTGATTTGGTTATACACAGATTTAATCTTTGTAACATGTGTTTTTTTCATCTAAATCCTCACTTTTCCTTTACGCGGCATGCCTTTGGAACCAGTTGTATATACATTGTTGATATTGATAGAATAGAATGAGCCTAATAGCCATTGAGCAATCCATAGGGAAGATAAAACAGCATCTTAGGTGGGGACATGAATCCATTAATTATTACCTTTTCAGCTAATAAAATGTGAGCTCCTGATCCCAACGCCAAATATATAGGAGATAAGTTAGATGTAAAACTCAGATTACTCACTAATATAGTAAAAATTTTTCAAAGAGACTTAATTTTTTTCACTTTTTATATCAAAAACCTAAATATTCACAATTTGACGAATATTCTGACCACTGTGTTCGATAACACGCAGGCATCTATTTGCGCTTTTTACAGATATGCAGCAATTTAAATTAAAGGAGTATCGTAATCATTTTTTTTATGTGACATAATTTTGCACATGCCATAATCAAATTTGCTAATTATTAGAATAATCTTAAAGGGAAAACTATTTGGACATACATATTGTTTCTAATAGTTATACCGCTTCTCAATAATTATGCCCTCTGTTGTGTTGCGGCATAACTGTTTCTATAAGAGTTTTGTCAAAAATCATGGGACAAAACTTTTGAGAAACAGTATAAAACACAAACAAGCATCCTACCAATGGCCATAACACTCAATCAGATATATTCTTTGATAGTACATTTTTTCAACACTACACTGGCTCCTATCATCGTTAAATCCTTAAATAAATGTTCAAAAGCAGCGTGATTTTTATATATATTATCTTTTAGAGACCATAGTCGGGCGAAATTATATATCAGCTTGTATATATAAAGGATTATGATATGCAAGGATACCCTAAGTTGCTTTATTGCACGATTGTGATATTGGTATGTACTGTTTGCCTGTCCAGGGCAATGGAAGAGCGCGTTGAAACCGGAGCACTGTTAGAATTAAAAGGGAAAATCTGGCATGGAGCAGGTCAGGGTGGTGTTACTGGTTTTGATGGATTTGAAAACTACTGGAATATTGCTCCTCCTGATCAAAAACCAAACCTCTTTATGGACTATGCTGGAACCTGGCACTGTAATGAACGATGGTCCTTAGAGCTAAAACAGGAGCTACTCAAGTATCACAGACAGGGCTATTATGTAATTCCCCAAGTTGGTATGAATGTGTTCTATTTGTGGCAACAGTATATTAGCGGTGAACAGGACGATGAGGTAGATAACTATATAAAGGGACTCAAGTATCTTGGCATGCCGGTGTTCTTACGTGTGGGATATGAGTTCAACAATTTCCCCGGTGACCCCTGGCTTACTCCCTACAAACCAGAGGAGTTTATCCAGGTGTGGAAGGCAATTGTAAAGAAGATAAAGGACGCCGGTGTGGAAGTTGCCTGTGTTTGGAATGTAAGTCTCTCCGGAGATCAATATATAATGGAATATTATCCGGGAAATGAGTGGATTGACTGGATGGGATTTAATGTATTTAGCAGTGATATTGCCGGTGGTGCTCATTCCACCATGCTCCGTATGGTTAATGCAGCAGACTCTCTAAAAAAACCGGTCATGATTGGTGAAGCCTCACCAAACCGCGTCAATCAGGTAAATTACGGTGATTGGGATCTCTTTTATGGCATGTATTTTAAGATGATTGCTGATCGACCAACCATTAAGCAGATGTGCTATATCAACTGGGATTGGGATATTCAAGATATGGTCGGTGGCAATGGCATGTTTCCCTGGGGTGATGCCCGTTTACAGATGCCCGGTTCTGTGAAGGATCAATTTTTTACTGAACTCAAAGCACCGGAGTATCTGCACGCTACCAATGAAAAGGAAACCCGCTCCTACTTTAATTATGATGATGATACAGCACCACCAAAGGTCTCTAATCTAAAACGGGATGGAAAATTATTAAAATGGGATGGTGTCACTGACGTAGGAGAATCTGGTCTTGCCCATTATACTATTTACAAAGATGGAAAACTCTGGGATTACATTTGTGAAACATGGTATCCGGTGCAAGATCTTTATCAAGGCAAAACGGCCAAGGTTACGATTACTGCCATGGATAGGGCAGGCAACGAGAGTCCTAAGTCAAATGAACTGGAAGTAGACCTTGATGAAACCTATGAGCTCATTTGGGATGGTGAGTTTAACTACCCAGCAACAAGTCTTGCTCTGGATTGGAAATGGATGGGAACCCAGGATGGTGGTGCAAAACCCGGACCCGATGAACTATTGATTGACACAACTGGAAAGCTCTCAGGTAAAAATTCAACAATTCTACCGGACTATAAACTCAATGACCAGACAAACCAGTATTGGAAGAATGAGATAACTGAAAAACCGGCTGATTGGAAAGTGCAATTATTTCAGAGCTTTAATGTGCAAAAGGATCAAAAATATCATATCTCCTTTAAAGCTGTGGCCAAGGAGCCAATTAGCATAAAGCTTTATTTTATGGATAATCATGTAGATCCTCTCCATACCCATTTTCACGCTGGACAGGACCCCAACTTTGATACAGAGTGGGAATTCTATAAAATCTGGAATGTTGATATTGGTACTGAACCACAAGACTATTCCTTTGAACATGTAGCCCCCCATTCAGAATGCGCCCGTCTCTCCTTTATGATGGGTAAAAACAAGCCAACCACAATCTGGTTTGATGCTGTATCGGTCAAGGCCATTGATGGCCCAATTGCAATTAATAATACCTTTGGTCAATCTACTAAGAATAAACTTAATCTAAGGGTGCGCAGCAACGTTCATAGCAAAAACCTAAAGCTACAGTACCATCTTGATACAAAGGGTGCAACTGACATCAACCTTTACACAGTAGAGGGCAAACTAATTAAGCAGATTAGCAACAAGTTCGACTCTGCTGGAGACCATACAATCCGCTGGGATGCCTCAGAGCTTGCTGCTGGAATCTATTTGATTCAATTGAAAGCAGCAATGGCTCAGCAGGTGGTTAAATTTTCAATAGTCAATTAGTTGATACTTTATGTAAAGAATTTGTATATTACATTGTCACATACTTTTAAACTCTGTCAAGAAGAGGTAATGTTATGAAGTCAATGATGTTAATTCTCTGTATTGTATCGGTCATTGTAGCATCGGAGAAGACAAGTACTCAACCCAAAGATAATACAATCTATGATAATAGTGCTTATTGGCTGAATCAAACAGAGTATTTTGATCTTACTGGCAAAGAGAATAAAAGAGCCTACCGGATTTATGTCCAACTTCCTTGGAATTACAAATCCAACAACTCCTCAAAGCATCCGGTGATCTACCTTACTGATGCGCAATGGCACTTCCCTATGATGTATTCCATGCGCAACTGTATGTATACAGATTCGGATATTCCCGATGCCATAGTTGTTGGGCTTAGCTGGGCAGGTGAAGACCCCAATTATCACTCCCTACGTACCTATGATTTCACTCCAACACAAACCAAGCAGGAGCCCAATAGCGGCGGTGCAGCAGCTTATTTAGCCTTCATTAAAAATGAATTGATTCCAGAGGTTGAAAAACGGTATAGAACAACTGGCACAAAAATGCTTTTGGGAACCTCCTATGGTGGTATTTTTACTCTCTATTCACTCTTTCATGAACCAAACCTCTTTGATGGCTATATTAGCCTTAGTCCTGCTCTTAATTGGGATAATCATGTCGCTAACAAATGGCCGGACCTCCTTAAAAGTAAAAAATGTAATGCTCGCCTGTATGTCAGTTGGGGAGTCTATGAAACCTTTGCACCCTTTGAAGAATACACCAAAGGCATTATTGCTAAAAATATTGAAGGCTTACAGGTCAAATATGACGAAGTTCAGGGTAGTGGCCACGCCTCAAGTATCTTTGAGGGATATGTAAAGGGGCTTCAACATATTTTTAAAAAACCAGCTATCACATTGGATGAAAAGTCACTCAAGCCCTTTGCCGGCTCTTACACCTGCACTACAAAAGACTTTCCCGATATAACCATTCGCTTCAAACAGGGAAAACTTGTCATGAGAGATCTTTGGGGGGTAAATCAGACCCTTCTGGCTGCAGACAACAAATCCTTCTATGTTGGCAAAGGCCTTCCCTTAGAGCTGTGGTTTACCGATGAGACAAACTCAAAGGGAATGGTTACTTTTAAGTGGTATGATAATGTGCGGGAGTATAAGAGGGTGAAGTGAGGTTTTTTTGCCTTCTTTTTCAACATGATTTTTTATTACCCAATATTGAGAGCTTAAATCAATTGCGCGAGTCATAAACAAGAAACAAATGATCAAGATTAGCACCTCTATAAATTTTACTGGTATCTACTTTAAATGAACTCTTTTTCTTAAAAATCCTAAAGAAACTTAGTTTATAGTTTCCTTTAACGTTGCAATCCTTTTCATACTAAATTATTTCCATTAAGTCACTTTTTGGATTATATCTTTCAGAAAACTCTTGGGTCCTCATACATCTATTTAGTAATCCCTTTTGATTTTCCAACGATTTATTTGAAGTATCCCGATCAAATCCATAAAACTCATTATTACAATAAAATTTATTCTCAAGTAAATATTGAATTATGTCTTCATTTTTTTGTTTCGATTTTAATTCTTTAATAAACAATTAGGAATTAAAATTGTTTTTGGGTAATTTTGTAGTGTTTTCAGAGTTCCCACAATTGATGATTTGCAGCAATATAATTGCATACAACATATATTCACATTTGGATTTATTTAATCTAAAGCAGTTAGCTATTGAAAGCATTTTTTTATATCTTTAAAAACATTGAGTCACAGAGAAATCATCAGGATGCCGACCATGGAGATTACGATTCCAAGGCCGTGACGAAGGGTCATCTCTTCACCTAAAAAAAGCAATGAATAGCCGATGGTGATGACCGGATACATGGCTGAGATCAGGACAACCTGTACTACGTTACCCTTTGTCAGGGAGATCCAAAAGAAGACTCCACCAATTAAATAGGCGATGCTGGAAATTATTGCAAAGAGTTCTGGTTTTCCAAAGTTGAGTGTAGAAATCCGTCCCTTCAGTAAGGGAAGCAGAAGCAGGAGTGCAACAAAATTACCAATAACAATATAGGGAATCATCTCTCTTGCCGTAAGTGTACGACTCGCTAATTTCCCAAAGACTCCCCAGAATCCCCAAATAATAAGCGTTATCAGTGAATAAAGTATACCCTGATTCAAATTGTGCTCCTTCTCGTTATCGACATATTCTGATAGATATTTGTTCAGTTCAAAATAACTCTACACACCTTTTGAAACAATGGCATTGTAAAATCAGGATTTAAAGTTGGACTGAGTTCAAGCTTTTCAGTTCTGCTCATCCCGTTATTTTATTCGTCGATATTCATCTAAATGATCTAAAGCTCTGCGTGCTCCAATATTGGTTATCACAGTTCCCGCAACTGTCAACCCAATCCCACCGATTATATGCCAGCCTAGAGGATCGACGTCATCATTTCTATGCCTACTTGACCATATTATCGCAAAAGTTGTAAGAATTGAGCCCCCAATTATCATTCCAATGCCCCCATTTCTAAACCATTTTTGCTCATTATATTCGTTTAGATGAAATTCTTTTTTTGCATTTAAAAGGACCGGAGGACATGTGTTTGTAAACAACCTTATACTTTTTACATTGCTTTCATAGGTAACATCTACAATACTTCCACATTTATCAGTGGTAGAATCAATTTTATCTTCAATGATATCTCTTATTTCTTCATCATCTGAAAAAATCCTGATTACCGTGCAGGTTCGAGTATTAAAAAACAAAATGGATTCTATATCATCAGTATCAAAATCATTATCATCAACATCATACTCAATAATATCTTGATCTGCTTTAAATGTAATCCATTCCTTTTGGGAAGTGGTGTCAACAGCATGAACTATACTCTTTATCTTCGAGATACCGGGTTTCCAATACTCATTTTGAGTGTTTTTTATTTCATCACCGAGGACTACAAAGGTATCAATTATAGAGTCGTTGTGCTCAAATAATGTTGTATTAAGCTTTAATATCTCCTTTGTTGCCGTATTAACAACAAGAATATTATCTATTTTCTCCTCTTCAAACTCATCTTCAGTTGAATCATATTCGATAGTTACTTTTGTAGCACTTACCATCACCCAATTCTGGTTTTCCTGAGATACTATGTTACTTTCTCCAAAACTAATGGCTGATATTATCAATAACAATTTAATCGATTTAACCATTTTATATACCCCATACTTGCAGATTTAATGGTGATGACTTTTTAGGATTGTTCACATATAACAAATTTGCCTATTTCATTTATTGAGCAATGACATCTAAGAATTGAAAGGATTCTCTCTGCTCTCCATTCAGAAATAAGTTATGATATTCCAAACATCAAGTCATATTTTAACCCAGATGACACAGTAGGGGTAGATGCAGAAGTGCAAGGGTATGATTTAGTAAGACGTGAAGGTTTTGAAGGGCATATCTACAAGGAGATATAGCCGAAAAGCCTGAACGTCTTAAGGAGCATAGGATTACAGGCTACTTCCCAAGCGTACACCCGGTCAAAGTCGTAGTATATTTCTGCGCTAATTCCTATTGCATGATCTGGGTTTATTGTACCTGAGGATCTTATACCCGGAGAATATCACGCCGAGGTTCGAGCACTTTTTGGAAAGGAAATCCGCAAGGGAGTTTTTGAAGAAGTAATAAGGGTGGTTTAGTAGATCATTAGAGAAATACTAATTTGCTACAACCCAAAAAATGAGTGCGTAAAGTAGAAGATTGCTGCTGATTAAAAAAGAGTGTAATAGTGTCATGTTGTTTTCCCATTACATTGTTTTTATATCCATTAATAATATGATGCAAAGGATATGCCAATTGAAAATCCAAAGAGTTATTGGGGATTTCTCATTTTCCTACATAAAATTATGTCTCTATTAAGGTATATTTACCGATTATCACCATTTTGTAGCTATGCTATTCAATTAAAGGGGAAAATATTTGCACATTAATGGGAACTATTTTAAAATGGAGATGTCTAAAAAGTGTACAAGAAATAAATAATCCCTATGCTTTTGTTGATATATTTTGAGAAAAAGGAGTGTTTTTATGAAAAACAATATGATCGCTTTTTTAATGTTCCTCTTGGTGTCTCTTTTATTGGCAGCACCCACCAAAGCTCCTGATAAAACTGGATCTGAAAAAGATGAAAATCCGGTTGGTATTAGTTTTATTCCAGAGATGGATTTTATTGCTGAGGTTGATAGCTGGACATTGGCTGATACAGGAAAGGATGTATATGCAAAGGACCTAAAAGCTGCTCTACACAATTGGGAAAGTATCAAGGATTGGACAGCATCAAAGATTACTCCACCTTTGGTTCGATCTCTTTCTCGATGGGCTAAAAAGGAGATGACTGTATACAAAAAGGCCCCCACTCTCTCTAAAAAGATCACTCTTACTCCAGTAAGAAAAAGCAATCAGGATAAAAAGCTTCTCTTTGAGGCAACTCTGGACACCTTACCAACCCACAGTTCATTAGTAACTCGATGGTTAAAACTCTATCTACTCTACGACCAAATGACAGAAAAAATTGTCACGGTCACCATTACGATTCGTGGGGAGATTTTAGAGTAGATCTACAAAAAAAACGACTCCATCCGATTGTTGGATGAAGTCGCACCACCATTCCAAGGCCTTACTTACTATTCTGGCCAAATATTAGATGAGATTAAGCTTCATAACCTGATTGTAATTTCCATAATTGATTTTCATAATATAGGTACCAAGAGAAACTGGATTCCCACGGAAGTCCTTTCTATCCCAAATAATTCTACCCTTTTGTCCAAGGCTCTGTAGTGAAATTCGCCTTATCACTTGCCCTCGCATATTATAGATTTCTATAGCTCCCCTATTTGCAATACTACCTTTAGGCAGTGAATAGGTAATCACAACTTGGTGTGCTTTTACTTGAGCAACAAAGGCTTTTAATGGACTCATATTTCGTGCTAGATTAATAGGTGTATTAAGACCCTGTTCATCAAAACAATTTTCACAAGCAACTATGGTATCATTCGGTTCTAAGCAGAGAAAAGAGGTGTATTTCGAAAGAACACGGTTCTTGGTACTTACGCTAATCACCTCGTTTACAACATGGTTTGAAACAGGTTTACGTTCCAATTCACTAATATAGAACCCATACCAAAACTGTCGTAGTGTTGTATCACAATTATCAAGGTTTCCAAAGGGGATGGTGAGAGTATCCTTATTAAAGGTGCCATCCAATTTATAAAATGTTTGCAAACTAATATCACCGGTACCATTACATTTTCCAAATTGGGTGATAATATCACTGTTATAAAGGATCTCTTTAACAGGGTTTAGTGCGTAAGTCCCATAAGTCCACCCTTGAGCCATGTCTACGCGCATGGAAAAGTCAGTTAAGGGGTGGCCAGTCGTGTTAATACACTCTTTAAAAAGTGATGCAACTCCCTGTGAAAGATAATTTTGATAGGTAACATAACTCCCACTATACTTTCTTGTTAGATTGATATAAAGATATTCACTATTATACCACCAACGATTGTTAAAATATTGTGAAGCATATTTTCTATCACAGAGTTCAATACAATGAATTTTCACAACAGGGGGAATATTGTTTTCAATATCCTTAATTAAGGCATTTGCTCGCTCAGCAACACTAAACTGAGTATTACTCGTTATTAAGATCACCTCTTTAATAGTCGGATCCTTTTTAAGTTCATTCTGAATGTGAGAAAAGGCTGTTGGTAAATTAGAGTAGTCCTGGACAAGGTCAACACTTAATGAAAGTCGGCGGAGAGTAGCCTCATCATTCGCAGAAACAAAGGTTGGATTGAGTAGTTGCGGATTAATGCCAGAAAAGAGAACATTAAAGGATTCCTTTGGTCCTAAGCAGCTTTGAATTGTTTGACTTAATGAAGTTAGAAGTGATTTTTTATCTATCGTTGTCTTAGTGTTATCGTAATCAACAACATAGAGTTGTTTTCGACCTATTATGAGATCCTTACCTAATGTTGGTTTAGCTGCCATCTGAAAAAAGGATTCCTGCGTTGAAGTTGTGTGAATAGCAAAGAAATAGCCTTTAGCAAGGACATTCCGATAGGTCAACTGTGGCAAACTTTTCGCCGCACTACAGGCAACATTAAGTCCCCAATATTTCCCATAGAGAGGATCCTCTCGAAGTTCACCACTAATAGGTGGATGATTATCTACTTCTGGTATTGGAAACTGTCCATAGGGTTTTACAATAAGTTTTAGTTTACTAGGAAGCGTTCTTGACTTTTTTAGAAAGTCAAATCCAGGAAGAGGTACCACAATATCATTTCCCACAATAGTATTGGGCAAAAGATAGGTTAGTTTTATCCGTCTAATACCCTTCTCCAATAAAGGGTAAATTCTCAACTCATAGCGAGTTTCACTCTTTTTATATATGATTGAAGGATCTTTTTTCTGGGCAATTATACCATTGTAAATATTTTGTGCAGTCCATTTATCCATAATAATTCCCTGCATAATATCGTCACCCACCCAAAGCCACAAATCTGTCACTACAGCACCCTTAGGTAGTTCAAACTCTGACACAACCTCAAGACTGTCACCATCCCGACCATAATAGGTATTACCCCGTTCTGAAATGGTAAGATAGCATCCTACTTCACTAAACAATCCCTTTGGTTTGACACTCATGGTTACCTCTTCTATAGTCGCCATATATTGGCGCCAGGAACCATGGGGATCATGTACATATAGTTTAGAATAGGCCAGTACTTGATTGACACAGGCAAGCATAAGGGATGCAACGAGTATACCGCTTCTTACATTACGGAAAAGAGCCATGATAACCTCCTATAATTTAAGTGTAATTCATACCGTTATTTAAATTATACCTAAATATTTAATAGGATATTTCAAGGAACTCTTCTAAAAATGCAGTTTCTGTTTTCTGTCAGAAAACACCGGTGTTATACTGTTTCTCAAAAGGATTGTAACAGAGAGTTTGAATGGCTCTTCTAGCTCTATTCAATCTGTGACAAGATATTCACTAACCTCTTTTTTCTAACAATATCTCTTAAAATAATAGGATTCCTGTGGTCATTTCCTGGAAATATTGCAAAGAAGGGCACACTGCGGGAGCCAAGATGGTGAAGTAACGATTCAGCAATGGTGTTCTCCTTTGTAAGGTCTGCCTTGAGCGCTACAATATTCTTCTTTTTCAAGAGCGCCGAAACCTCCCTAGTGTGATAAGCTGTCACCTTATTGAATTGACAATTCATACACCAATTAGCAGTAAAATCAATCACCACGGATCTCTTTGCTTCATGGGCTTGCTGTAATTTATCTACAGAGAATTCTTGCCATAATGCAGCAGATTTCTTGTCACCAGAACCATGCTCAGCTGATAATAGTGGGTAGAGTATATTAAAACTGGCATGAATACCCACTCCTGCAATACAAAGCATAATCAAGCCAGTGATCAACCTCTTTTGTATAGTAGAACCAAAGGGTGCGAATCGTCCATAGAGCATCACCGAAAAAGCAAGAACCGTACAGAGGATAATGGTGGGAAGAACCATATCCTTGGGTAGACCCATCATCAGGTAGATGGCAAATCCAAAGAGCAAAAATCCCATGAGGTGTTTAAAATCAGCCATCCATGCCCCAGGCTTAGGAATAAGCTTCATCAATCGCGAGGAGGAAGAGAAAAGCACATAGGGAAAGGCCATGCCTAAACCAATTGAACCAAAGACCATATAAATAACCAGTGGGGATTGTAAGAGGGTCCAAGCCAGGGTTGCTCCTAAAAGAGGTCCGCTGCAGGGTGTGGCCAAAATTGTCGTGAACATACCTTTGATAAAATCATCCAGATAGTTCTTTCCTTTACCCCGCTTTTGCTCTATTTCAGCTACTTTGTTAGGCACCAATATGATAAAAACATCGAACATTCCTAAGGCAAAAACAAATATAATAGAGATAATTGCAACGAGCATTTTTGGCTCTTGAAACTGCTCTCCCCAGGAGAGTCCTGCAAAAGCGGCAAAGGAGGCTAATATTAAGAAGAGTGAAACCATACCTCCTGCAAAGGCAAGACTTCTTAGTACAGCGTGTTTCTTTGTGCCCTCTGAACCTTCGGAAAAGGAGAGTATTTTAATACCTAATACTGGCAGCACACAGGGCATAGCATTGAGGATAATACCAGCAATAAAGGCAAGAACCAATGCTAATAAAATATTAAACTGAAAGGTGCTCTCCTTGGGTGTATAATTCCATTGCGATGCAATTTCATCGGGATTAAGAGCCAGTTGCCCCAGATCCAATAGCGGCTTTTCGGTGCTAATCGAAATATTGTCGATTCCAGCACCCTTTGTAAAGGTCATCACCTCTGTGGTGAGCAACTGCTTTTTGATTTTCTTATCATATGAAAAGGGAGCTCCCTTACTACTCTCTGAAGAGAGCGTAATTGACAGAGGGATTTCTTTTGCAAATGGTACACAGGCCTTATCACAAATCAAGGCATCAAAAACAAGAGTATCTTTAATGACAGAATCATTATTATGAGTAATGGTACCTAATAGAAAGAAGGTGGCACTCTTTTCGTATGCCCAGACCCAATCACCCATTTGGGGATAGAATTTTTTAGCCGGACTTTTTCGTGCTTCCCACCATTCAACTCCCCGATTTGTGGAGACTTGCAGCTTCAAGGGTTTCCCAATTCCCGGTCCTAGGGGATTACTATATAAATGAAAGGCTTCAGGGAGCTGACATTGGAGCGCCAGAATAATGGTGTCACCCTGAGTGTAGTGCTCTTTGCTATAGGACACATCAATAGATACTTCGGGAGCAGCAAAGAGACGAGCAATGAAGAAGCAACATAGGATTAAACAGAGATGGGCATTTATTTTATTCATAGATTATTTCAATGCAACATGCAACGTTCTAATAAAGTATGAGATTTAATACGCCGCGTACCTTTGCTTAGCACAGGCTAAACACATATGAGAAATGGTCCTAATTCCAGATTCTTTCACAGGTCAAAGTTCTATTAGCGCTAATCATCGCTGACAAAATCACCCTCTTCAATTTTTCGCATGAGGGCGCGCTGGCGAAGTCGTGATATATAGGAAGCTGTGACTATGATGAAAACTACCATCACAAAGATACTAAAGAAAATAAAGGCCTTAACCATTCGGGGAGAGGCAAAGGGAGATGTCTTCTCATCTTTTTCTGTGTTCTTTTTTTCGGTAACATTACTGGCGACAGCTTTTTTTTGAGGAGTCGTTTTTGGTCGTTCTGCAGCAGCAGTCACTTGTGTGTCTGGTTGACTAACTGGCTGTTCTGGTGCAGGTGCACCCTTTGGTACATAAAGGGTGATTCGCTTTACACCGGGTATATCCAAAGAGAGTCGTTCGAATTCTGACACATTATTCCAATGGTTGGAGTAAAAGCTTTTTTTACCAAGTTTAATTAAAAAAGGCTCGCTTGATTTTGAGGCAATTTCATGAAATGAATCCCAAAGGTCAATTTTTGCAACCATGGCACCAACAAAATACTTCCGTTTTTTAATAACCGGTCTACACCAGAATAGATAATACCGCCCAGTTTCCTGAATCTTGACTATACCAAAGTAATTTTCTCTCTTCTCCTTTACTGCTTGGAACCACCGTTGGTCACTGATCTTTCTAAAGTTTCTTTCCGGTGTTTTTCCTCGAATGACCTCACTAATTATTACTCCCTTAGAATTTGTTTGCAATAAAGAATACATTGACTGATGCTGCTTTAGTGTTGACACAAAGTAACGATCCATTCCTGTTAACCTGGTCTTTTGCAGTGCCTGCCCCTTTGAAATTCTTTCAAAGCTTTCTATCATTTCGGAAAAATATGACTCAATTTCCTCTTTTTGTTGACTAGCAGAGCTCTCTACAGTCATAAGAGAAATCATAAGCAAAACCAGTGAACCAACAGCTTTCCAATAAGATTTCCTTTTACTCATCTTAATCATGTAATCCTCCCAAATTCTAAATTCAAGGGCACCATTTCTCCCTAGGGGTAGTTCTTATAAATTATCTATTATATTCATAGTATGCGCAAATAGTTCTTCCCTTTTTACCCAAACCTGGCATCACAAAAATCGGGAACCATTTATGCTCAAAACAATAGCTCAATAGCGAGTATCCTGCATCGTTACTCAGAAGCGATGTTCGATTCATGTACGTGAAAATGCTTTTCAAAAAGCTCCTGTGCCTGTTTAGACCCTTCTTCAGTAACATAGACTGATTTTGCTTTACCTTTGGGATTCCCAATATACCCCTTTTCGTAAAGACGATTCATGGTGTCCCAATCAAATCCTTTCCAGGCTCTTGTTCCCATCTGACGCTCTTTCCACATAACCAAGTACATCAAAGCTAATGTCATTTCATCAATCGCATCTTTATTGATCTGCATACAACACTCCCTCTTACAGTAATAGGTTTCTAACCTGAGTTATAATCCCAGGTAGTTCATACCTGCTTTCATGGGAATTGCCAAATCACTGCTAGTGCCGCAGGGTGTCTCTGATACATTGCTCAGTGCTTAATAAGCACGTTTTTTTTGCTAAAATAATAAGATTATCTGCCGGTTCCATTAAAAATCAAACCAATTACAATATACATTGCGCAAGCTTCTGTTGTCTTCTGAGGCCTTGTCAGGCTAAAGGATTCTATGCCTGAATATAGCACCAACTACAATGCACCTACTTGCATAAGTTATTTGACTTGTGATAAATAGTATACCTGATCAGTATTAATTAATGTATCAAAGATTTCTTCATTGTGCGATATAATCAAAAAGGCACTTCCCTGTTTTCTTTTCTCCTCTAAAAGTGCCAAGACCTTTTTAATACTAACAAAATCGAGCCCATTGAGCGGTTCATCAAGGATGGTAAGATCGGTATTCATAACAAGTGTTCGTAATAGATTCAAACGCTGCTTTTGCCCACCGCTTAAAAAGGCGACCCTCTTGTTTATAAAAGAATCAGAGAGCTCTCCATCAAAAAGCTCTTGAAGTCGTTTTTTAATTTTGGATGAATCCTTCATACCTTTAATGGGCAATCCTTTAAACGTTTCTTTAACCTTAGCCTGAAGGTTAAGTGCCTCATCAGCATGTTGAAACACCATCCCAGTCTTTTTTCCCCAAAGCTTGGTATACCAAAATGACCGCGGTGTGTTTTCGTCTATACTGTATTTATCTAAGTCCATTGAAAATTTCTGTGGTCTATAGAGACCCATAATGATTTTTGCCAAGGTGGTCTTACCTATACCACTGGGAGCTTTTAAGTAGACCATTTCTCCCTGCCGTATCTCTAGATCAACGGGCATGGTACGTCCTCGATCACGATGGATTTGAAGGGAACGATCAAATATGGAAAACGACGATTTAACCTTCAGCACCTGTTTAGAGGTTGTTTGGGCCACTTCTCGTTGACCGGTTTCATAGAGCCAGTGTAGGTACTCTTTTGTAGAAAAGTCATTAAGGACAACCTGATGTTCCTTTTTACGGGAGAGTTCCTTAAAGTGAACCTTGTCAAGAAGATGACGGTAGCTTTTGTAAATCTCGCTGATAATCGAATAGTCATGAGTAATAATCATGACCGTGAAGGGTTGCCGTTCAAAGGCTGTAAAGAGAAGCTTTAAAAAGAGATTTCGGTAGTTGTCATCAAGACTACCGGTTGGTTCGTCAAAGACAAAGAAGTTTGCTCCAGCTTTTTTAGACTGTTCTAAAAGAAAACTGATTTTTTTGAACGCCATGGCTAAAAGAACCCGTTGTTTCTCGCCCCCACTGGGTCGATAGGGTTTCGGGAATATGTCAATAATAGAGCGTATATGCGCATCATCTTTTGTCTGCCAAAGGTATTGCAGGATCTCTGTATCAAACTTCTTTTCTGCAAGGGAACCTTCGGTCATTTGATGGGAAATCTTCATTAAGGGGTTGAGATGTGAAGAGGGCTCCTGAAAAACAAAAAAACTATTCTGTTGAATTTCCTTTGTCCATGCCTTTGCGCAATGCTTTCCATAGGGTTGCCTATCTACGATGATAGCCAATGCATCTTGATCCAAAATACCGTAGACTGCTTTTGACAAAAGCGACTTACCGATTCCGGACTCACCAAAGAGAAAGGTGACTTCCCCATCATGGTACCCAAAGCGATCAATTGATACAATTGGTCGGTCCTGGGCTCGAATATCTACAGAAAAGCTCTTCTCGGTCATAAGCGATGCCTTTCTGAATACCCATTGGAGATTTTAAAGATACAGAGGAGTGTAACAACGAGCAAAAAGGCAACCGTGACCCCTTGAAGATGCTCAAAAAAGATATGTCCGATATAGCCGGGATTGGTTAAGGTATGACCAATTGCCAATATATCCTGCTTGCTATCGATCTTTGCTAATAAGCTTCCCAAGGTGATGGGTAGGTTTACCGCACTCACATCAGTGGACAGGCCAACCGATATTATAAAGTCAACACTACACTGGAGAAATACGGCGACCCCAAAGGTCGAGATGAGTTTGTTAAAGATATGTATTCGACTGTTTTTCCAAAGGATATCGAAATTGATTATCCTTCCTTCAGAAATACCACACACGAGCATGGCATGATAAAAATCAAGTTTCTTATAATGGTCGATTCGCTCTCGCATGAGGTCAACCATTTCTAAAAAGATAAAGGTACTCATGATAAAGGCAAGGAGCGGGAAAATGACGAGATTCGTGGATATGGTTCCCTTTACAATAAGAAAGGTTACCGCAATATATCCTATCAGCACACCAACTATTTGGGGAATTGAGCGGACTAAATTTAAAAGAAAGGTAAGAAAGAGATACCCCGATTTATTTTTGGCACCCTGAAGGGTGTTAAGACAAAGTGTAATACACCATCCCTGTATCAGAGTGATCATCACCACCAGTAAAGAGATGATGACCGTGTTACCAAAACCGGTCACCACTTTTCTTAAAGCTGGTTTGTTAAGAAAGAGTATATCCCAGATGCCCACGATTAAAACCACAGCGACCCAGACTATAAACCAGAGTTGATCTTTCTTTTTTAGCATACTATTGTCGTCGATTCTCAAAGGCTAAGGCTACCCGGTGCGCAAGATAATCGGTTCCAATTTCCGTCAACTTTACCACGTAAAATATTCCCAATACGATCAATATGACCACTTCATAATTTTTATAAAGAATCTGCTGTAATAATTCGTAGCTAAGATGCCCATGGATGTTTAAGGCCATCTCAATGATAATTAAACCAGTAATAAGAAAGGAAGCTTGCTCCTTGATTGTCTGCAGATATTGTACTTGAGCATTCTTAAATATGTGGCCAAACACATGGCCATGGAATCGTTTGATAGGGTGCACAATTTCACCAAGTGATATGCCTTCTGGTTTATGGTTAGCATAACTACTAAAGAGGTTTTTTGCTCGGGCTGTCTCTACGTATCCCTTTCTACTTTCAGAAACTAAAAAGGTATAAAATTTGTTGGTATAGGTTATAAGAAGGCCATTGGAGAGCACCGCTAATAAAATCATGAAAAACAGAGTGTCCGTATTAAATTCGGTCCGGATAGAATAGGCAATAACATAGGCTGGTGAAAAGAGTATTAAATAACACACCCCTTTTATCAATAGCTTAATAGGAAAGGACACCCATGTGACAATTGATTTTTTTCCTTTTTTATACACTGATTCACTTTTTCGTTTTTTACGGACAAATTGCCATGCACCCAAGGTTTGAACGCCATAAAAGGTAAGGGTGAGCACCAAAAGATAGACAAATATAAAGGTGCCATACATACCCAATATTTGCATAACTTTACTTCCTGTAAGTCCCTGTTTAAGATGTGAGTCCTTAAGTGTTTCAGTAAAGTTCTGTTCCATGTGTTGAAGGATAGATTGTACCCGTCCCTGATTCTCATCCTCTTTCCCAGGAAAATAGATATTCATGACATCCCCTAAAAGGGCCTTATGAAAGGGATCACTATAGTTGATAAAATCGATGTTTACATATGGAGCAATTTCATTGAAACTCTCTTTCTCATTTTGCCTATTATAGGAACTCACAATATAAAAACCACCAATGAGCAAAACACTGACAAGGATAATACCGAGGACATGCTCTAAAAGCTTCGCTTTCATACAGTTTCATATCCTGTCTGCAAAATCTGTTTCATGACTTACCGATTGCTCCTTTTGGGCTCGATGAGGATAACCCCGCCCCTATTGGAAACAGAAAAGGGCTTACCCAGAACAATATTCTCCAAAGACTGTACTAAATATTGTGAACTGGATTCTAACTGACCACTGGAATTATATGGTTTTGACAGTGAACAGCGGAGAGAATTATCCAGTACTGACACCTGCCACTGAGGGACACTCTTTTGTAAACCAGTGGTACCAGTAAAGTGAGAAAAATATTGATCATACAATTTATTGGTCTCTTCTATTTGCCGACGAATTTTCTGTAACAACTCCTCGGAGAGTGTGTAGTCCTCTTGCTCAATGGAGGTTACTGTTTTCCAGGCAGCTCTCTGAGTCGGCGTATACCATCCGTAAATGATCTTACCTTTTTTATAATAATATACAAAATAGCTGTTTTTATATTTAAAGATAGGAACCACGGATTCACCTTTCTGAATCGACAACATTTTCCCCTGAGAAGGATACCGTGTATATAGCCGGACTGCATTTTTTTTAACAACCTGCATAGTATCTCTGATAATACGACAATTTGAAAATTGCCTGCAATAGGTTCTTTTCTCATCCCCTACCAGTCGACCTTTTTCATCAAGTAATAGAAAAAAAGATTTATCCATGAGTGCACCCTGTAAAGCAGGTGAAATACCATCACCCAAGAGCGTCTTTTTGTGAACAATCCTAAGTGGTGTGTTAAAAACGAACAGCCTTTTTTCGTCGTTACTTAAGGGTTGCTCATAGCGATTAAAGAGTGAATAGACCTGTGGTTTTTTAAGAATAATAAAGGCACCTCGCTCCTGCGCAATAGATGATCCTCTTATAACACAAACGAGTATGCCTAATATAATTATTTTTCTCATGGTATTGTCGGGCGTTCAGGGTCACACTAATGTGTTACCAGAATTACCCTCCCCTTTAGGAGAGGATTAACAAATAGTGACATCTGCCTGTTTCAAATCCTTAGTTTTTAATTACTTCACGCCATTTTTCGATTGTTGACAATTGTGATGCTACACCATAGAGGTCAATACTTTCATCATCAAATTGTGTCCTAAAATAGGCCAGAGAGGGAAGTGAAAAGAGCCATGTACCCAAGGCAAGCTTTTGATCCAATTCGTCAATATACTGTGCATAGGCCTGCTTATCACCGATTTCACGGGTTGACATAAAACCATAGATATATTCCAACAACTGGCTAGCATCCTCATACTCATCATTAGCGCGGTTAAGATCCAACCGGAAGAAGTTTCTATTGCCTGTAAAGGAGCGATTGTCAATCACCTGTTCACCACGCCTATTAACCTTTGTGACAAGATTTGTTTTATAGAGGGCAAAATCGGGCTCTCGTAGGAAAATATTATAGAGGTCAAAAAGGAAGTTACTCCGGTATCCACTTATGGCAACGAGTACGGCATCATAGTTACCCTTGCGAATCTCGGAATTCTTAACAGCACTGACCTTGATTTTTCCACCAAATACGGAAGGGTCATTCATGATCTCAACCAACTCAGACAACTCCTCGCGAAAACCAAAATTTAAGCATGTTTGGATACGGACCGTATCAGGAAGTACCGAAAGATCTGGTTCCTCATGATGTTTAAGAGGAATTACCACCTCTTCATCCACATAATAAGAGGTAGAGGGAAAGACACTAAAATTTAAGTAATCGGCGTAGTTGTCATGGTTGCCTTTGTAATCAGAAATATGACGCTGCTGTTCAGTCCGAATTTTAAAGAACCGTTCTACCACAGTCTCATTTTTAATAAGGCTTCTTAAAGCTTGGCGCTGCTCTAAGGAGAGGCGTTCCACATTATGAAAGAGTGCGAAAAAACAGGTTGCAATACTCGATTTATGAAAGAATTTTCTTGAATCACCAAGTATGGGTGAAATACTGCCAAAGGGAGTACTTAAAAGGGTATTAATATTTTTGTTTTTAATTTCGGTGGTATAGGTACTATTGTCAATAAAGGGTTTGAGCTTTACATTGGTTAGCCTGGCACGGCCAGCAATATTTTTGTAAAAGTGGATCATCCGGTCTTCATCTTCACCAACCCAGAGGTAGGGGCCAGTGCCGTCTTTATACATAGGTGCGTTTAATTCTGAATTTGCTGGAAGAATTTTAAAGGAGAGCACCTCCTTAACATCAGTCTCAATCCATTCACGATCATCGCGAAATTTAAAGTGGATTTCATCATTTTCATCGGGTCCGGAAAAATCGAAGTCCTCAATAGCCTGAGATACTAGAATATAATCAGGTGACAGACTACCTAATTTTTGAATTCTTCGCAGGGTAAACTTCAAATCCTGCGCAGCAAAGAGCACAGCACTTTTTTCCGTGACAGTAATCTCATCCTTTTCCATTGAAGCAGCAAAGCTTGTATGCCACTTGCTATTTGGCTTAAGTCGAACCGACACAATATTCTTTTCGTTAATACCCATAAGCTCTCCCAAGCCATCTTCATAAACGATGCCGCTGGGATTCGCCGAAACATTAAACAGACCATCAAAAACCACCTCGTCTAGCTTATCTGCAATGGGAACCGTACTGGGAATATGGGGATCGATCTTCGGTTTTTGGTGAGCAATATAGGGTAGCACAATCTTATCAGTCAAGTTTTTCATAAACACGAAATAGTAAACCCCTCCACCGGAGAGTACAAGGAGGAGAATGATAAGGATAAGGATTACTTTTTTCATCAGATGCTCCTGTTGGGTTAGTGTTTCTTGATAAGTGGTTTTTGAGCCATGACACTCAGGGTAAATATTTTATATGACTTATGCTTGAATCGAATATCTAAAATATTATTCTTATCCTTTTCTACACGCATGGGAGTGATTTGACACTCGTAGTCATTGGCTGCGGTTGGGGCGGATATACTGAAGCGTCCCTCATTTTTCAAAGGTTTTTTATTGAGGGTAATTTGAGAATACCACTGCTCTGTGGCAGCATTTTTGGCGAGCGCTTTGGGAAGTTTGATATTGACATCGTAGACGGGAAACTTTGCCTCAGTGGGAATACGTATGTTAAACCGTACCACATAGGTGTTTACCCCACGCTTATTGTCGGTGATGGGAATAGCAAAAACCCGACGATACTGTTTTGGCTTAACAATCCATTTGGATAACCAGGGATTGCACTCAGCAATTCGACGTTTCGTCTTTTTATCTTCACCGGAGTAGTGCTCGCCATGCCTTACAATGGCTCGGGCCATAGCTACGCCACGGGCATTGGGGTTCTTAACAAACTTCTCATAGAGTAGTTTAACCGCCTTTTTAGGAAACTCATTCTCCTTCATTTTTGCCAAATGAGCCACAAGGTTCTCTTTACGTTGAATAAGTTCACTCTTTGATCCTGTTGAGAATTTGATATCATGGGCAGGCAAGAACACCGAGTCAGTATACAGAGAATCGATATTTTCCAGTGTATCCACATTCTCCTCTAGAAATTTATTCACTCGATATCGGGATACTCTATCAACCATAATGTAAAGAGAGTCCTCTAAGTCGCGAACGATTCTCTCCTTCATGGGGAATATCTTGGCAGGGTCAATAAAGGTGTTATCACTAAAGAGTTTACTTAAACCCTGTTCCGCTCCCCACCAACGATAGCTGGTCAAATCTTCGCGACATTTAGCAGCCTGCTGCTCAACGGAGAGCTTGTCAATTGCTCGATATTTATCAATTAAAAAATCTAAACTCATGTTTTGGGTTAGTATGGTAAGCATACCATGATAGTCATTCTGAGCTTTGTAGCCATTGATTCGAGGTACCAATGATTCGGCCTGACGATATTGAGCCAAAAGATTATCAACCTCTGCTGTAGCTCGGGCAATTTCATCACGGAGTGCTTTAGCACAAAGAAAGCTGCTATACATACCATACTCTTCACTCAAACTGGCAGGTAAATCGCTTTTCACCTTGGCAGTTCTTTTTACAGCCTCAGTAAAAAAGTCGTCTGAAGGCATATTATCCAATTTTCTTACCACCTCACGAATCTTATTTAAAACCTTCATAGCCTTTGCAAGGGCATTACTTTTTTTATCAAAACCATTGATAAACTTTTCAAGGTTCTTAAAATTTTGCGGTGTTGACAAACCAGCTGTTTTATAGAGCTTCCCCACTAACCTGAATCCCTCTAAGCGATACAACTTTTGATCAAAGGGTTTGGCATCATCTTTACCTGAGAGCCTTTGATCATAAAAGGGAACAATCTCATCCAATCGTTTTTTTAAGACATCCTGGCTCTCCTTAACTACATTTACTGGGAGCTCATCCTTTTTCTCAAAGTAGGGAATGCATTCACCGACTTTATCAAGAAATACTGCTGTGTTATTCATTGTTTCAACAGCTATCTTAAAAAAGGAGAGGGTTGCCAAATATCTTGTCTGAAAAAGAATCTCCTCTTCCAAGGCACCCTTGAGATTCTTATAATCCAAATAGGCTTTATCCCGAGAATTTACAATATTAGCTGGAAAAATTGATTCAATGGCTAAAAGCTCCTTGAGCACCTTGTTTAGTTCAGCAGTGTGCCTTTTAACACTATCAATTGCCATGGCAAAATTGAACCGCTCAAAATGGAAGGATGTTCCCAGAGTCTTAAAGATGGTTCGATCAACGAGGTTACTTTTAAAGGTACTCTTGAATCCAGCATGTTTATTCTCAAACTTAAAGCGCCACTGAGGAGTATATCGGTACTCCACCTGAAGATCTACATCTCCACGAACATTATCAATAATCCAATAGTAAAAGGGGGTTCCTTTTTTTACCGGAAAAACACTCATAGCTGCTTGGTCAAAGGTTTCATCGGCTATCTTTTTACCGGCCTTCTTCTTTTTAACCAGCTCGTCAGTAAGAAAAGAGGTGAGTTTATCCTTATTCTTAATTTTAAGAACCAGATAAAAGTTATCCTCCTGAGGGGGGGGGAAGGTGATGAAATACTTGTTATCAGCCTTTAGCTCAAAGTGCTTTTTATCATCCTTAAGCTCAATGTAGCCGGCCTCTCCTGAGGCTAACTCCGGTTTTGGTTTTATCTGTTTGTAGACGGCACATCCAAGAAGTAGTGAAGTTATAATAATGGAAAGCAATAACTTACGTTTCATCTAATTCCCCTTGAGAAATGTGAGAATGCTATTATAATTATAAGAATTATAATATATAATCACACCGATGTCTCTACAAGCACAGATTATAAGAACTACTTTGAATAGCCTCTAAAAAAGGAAAAAGAGCACCAGTGACATGATGCTCTTTTGCTTGATAAACCTATACTGAGGATCTGAGTGATTGGTACGTATTGCTATTACAGATAGTACTATTGATTATCAGCAAGCCCATACAATGGGAGTATCTATAATTAATTTGGACAAAGAGCACCTGCTGGCAGAAAAGTTTTCTGCAACCATTCGTACATAAAGAGAAGGTAAAACTACATTACTGCAATAAACTCTTCCAAACTGTGACAGGTATTCAAAGCTATGCGCAAATTGAGCATATCTTCTTGATCAATTACCCTATCGCGTTCCGGTCTACCTTTGAACAGTTGCTGCAGTTTCTTATGATGATAATCTGCAATAATCTGTTTTAAATCCTCTTTAGTATATTTTTTTCTCATAATATACCTACTTTCCGGGTTCTTGCTTATCTATTTTGCAATAACCATACCACCTTACCTAACCACAGTATAACTCGTTGAATACCATAAGATTTGAACATCTTACTCAAAACCATATCTAAAATAACCAAAGAAATCAGGTTGTTCGATTTATCCAGAGTTCGGGCATTTTTTCCTATTATTACCTATTTAGGCAGGACTTTTAGCTTTGTTCCCATTCAACTAAGATATTTAGAATAATATTTTCAATGCCCATACCGTGCATCAATTATCTTAAGGTGATCTTTAATGGTTCATTAATATTTTGCGGCCAAAGCAGCAGGAAATGAATCTTTAGAGGTAAGCGTAAGAACTGTACCAAATGGATTTGGTTATAATATTGTTGCTCTTTGCATTCACAGACCCAATCATTGTTACTACCTGTTCACAACGACCTTATTGATTGAGTGATTTCACTTCATTTTTTCCAAACCCATTATTGATAGGCAGGCAATTGCATCAGCTGCTCCCAGCATTTGTTAATGCAATTTAGTTTCGACAGACAGTAGTTAATATATAATTATTCTTTAAATGAAAGGATACGCCATGAGTAAAGCTCAAAATGGTGATACAGTAAAGGTTTCCTATGTAGGAAAACTAAAGGACGGGACAATCTTTGACAAATCTAAAGATGATAATCTATTACAATTTACCATTGGACAAGGAGAGGTTATACCCGGATTTGAGGAAGCTATTGTCGACATGACGATTGGTGAATCAAAGACAGTATTAATTCCTGTTGATAAAGCCTACGGTCCCTATGATGATGCAAAAACCTTTCCTGTTGCAAAAAGCGCCTTTCCTGAAGGGTTTGAACCAAAAACCGGACAACGGTTAGAGGTACAAGATGAGAATGGTACACCAGTTGTGGTTTCGGTGAGCGCCATCCTTGAGACCGAGGTAGTATTGGATGCAAATCATCCTTTGGCTGGCGAAGATCTCAATTTTGAAATAACCCTTTCAGAAATTGTATAAATAATTCATAAAACAAATCTGCACTTTACAAAGGATTTTACATGAAAAAAAGTATCACTCTGCTCGTTCTCTTTGGATTAATCATGATACATTTTTCCTGCTCAACAACAACCAGTTCTGGTAACAAAAAAGTAGACCTCTCTGATGAGCAAACCAAGTTTAGCTATGCTATTGGACTTGACATAGGAAACTCACTAAAACAACTAGCCTCTGATACAGAACTTGATCTTGATGCCCTTTCCCAGGGAATACGTCATTTTATTGCTGGTGAAGGTATTCAACTGGCTGAATCTGAGGCTGCAGAGATTCGTCAAAAGGTCTTCACCGAGATTCAGGAAAAGCATAGAGAGAAGCAAAAAGAGTCTGCCGGCACTAATGCCAAGGAGGAAGAGGAATTTCTTGCAAAGAATAAGGAAAAAGAGGGTATTATCACCACAGAGAGTGGTCTGCAGTATGAGGTGATCACCAAAGGTTCTGGTGATACACCCACCGCCACAGACCGGGTAAAAGTACACTACAAGGGTACTCTCTTGGATGGTACCGAGTTTGACAGCTCCTATAAACGAGGAGAACCCACAACATTTGGTGTTACTCAGGTTATTCCTGGATGGACAGAAGCATTGCAGCTTATGCAAGTTGGTGCAAAATATAAAGCCTATATTCCTTCCAAGCTTGGCTATGGAGAACGGGGTGCCGGTGGCAAAATCGGTCCCAATGCTATGCTGATCTTTGAGATGGAACTTTTGGGTATAGAAAAATAATCAATATACGCCAAAAAATTTGGAGCATGCTTATAGCAGCATGCTCCTTCTTTTATTGAGAGCTCATCCTTTCCTGTTTTGCTATTCTATCGCCTCGAATCGTAATTTACTCTTTGGACAAAATTGTGCTCAATATATGTTTTATTGTATACTTAATTTTTGTAACTCTTTTGACCTCTATGTAGGAAGTTTGTTAAGACTATGAAAAAGGAAAAACTCAATTTTGCCATAGATACCCTGGGAAAATGCACGGTCCCCTCTCCCATATCACTCTCTAAAGAGGAAGACGATTATATTGCAAACTATGTGACCGATGATCAACATATACTATATGATATTGCTGTTACTGGTAACAAACAGTCTTTGTCGCTTGACAAGCAGAGATTGTTGGAGCGAGCCGGTCCACGAGAGCATATCTATTTTGATCCTGCAAAAGCACGAGCTGCCATAGTTACCTGCGGTGGTCTTTGTCCTGGATTGAATGACGTTATTCGCTCATTAGTCATGTGTCTATGGTATCGCTATGGGGTTAAGTGGATCTATGGGATAAAATATGGCTATCGAGGATTTCTTCCTGAATTCAGTTTTCCCTGTATGCAGTTGACACCGGAGATTGTCGTTGACATTCACCGTCAAGGTGGGACTATCTTGGGCTCCTCCCGAGGCTATGGCGACCGAACCGAAGATATTGTTGACGCTTTGGAGAGGATGAACATCAATATTCTCTTTACCATTGGTGGTGATGGCACTCAACGGGGAGCATGTGCTATTACAGAGGAAGCCCAAAAAAGAAATTTTAAGCTCTCAGTTGTAGGAATACCAAAGACTATAGACAATGACCTAAGCTTTATTCAAAAATCCTTTGGATTTGAAACTGCTGTGTCCAGTGCTGTCGGGGTTGTTTCAGGAGCCCATGTAGAAGCTCGCGATGCAGTTAATGGCGTGGGTATTGTCAAGGTCATGGGACGGGAGTCAGGCTTTATTGCAGCTCATACCGCCTTGGCCATGAACGATGTCAATTATGTACTCATCCCCGAGGTCCCCTTTGATTTACAAGGAGAAAATGGTCTTCTCAAACATCTTGAGCAACGTCTCTGTGATCGGCATCATGCAGTCATTTTAGTTGCTGAGGGCGCAGGCCAGAACCTCTTAAAAAAGAATAACGAAGTCGATGCATCGGGTAACAAAAAATTGGGTGATATTGGTCTCTTTCTTAAAGATGCTATTACAAAACACCTTAAAAGTAAAAATATTGATAGCACAATTCGCTATATCGACCCGAGCTATATCATTCGCAGTGCTCCGGCCAATCCCAATGATTCACTCTATTGTGCACGCCTTGGTGCAAATGCAGTTCATGCTGCTATGGCAGGAAAAACTGGCATGCTCATCAGTTTGATTCACAACCGTTTTGTCCATATTCCCATAGGACCTGCGGTGTCTAGAAAAAATAGAGTTGACCCAGAGGAGAGTCTTTGGCGTGATGTGGTTGAGGCAACAGGTCAACCGGTGCTCATGAAGAATGGCTAACCCTTTGTCCAGCAAGTTGTACAATAAGGCCAACGACTATCTTTATTACAAACATACCAACACATGCAGGAATAATACCAGCCATCGGTAGTATTATCGTAGCACTCAAAGCCATACCAAAGACCCCCCCAACGAGATCTGCACTATTGAGCAATGCATAGGAGACCTTTGTTCGTGTAACAAATTGTGCAGCACTTAAAAAACCAATTCCCCCATTACAAAGAAGAAATAAGATTTTTGGTGGTGAAGAATAATAGGCTAATCCTGAGAGTACAGCAACGCAGAAAAGGGCTATCCAAAGATCAGAGTGGGGAAATGCTTTACAAAATGACCCAGCAACAAACCCAGCATTCAAAGCAACAAGGAGTAAAGTTATCTCTGCATAGAGACTTCCGTAGTTACCCTGATAGAGTACAATTACGCCAACAGAGAAAACCCCGGTCACCAATCCACTTGAAAAAACCGATAACAGGGTGTTTTTTTTGGGTAATAACCATAACCACAGTATAAAAACTAAAGCCATCAAGCCAATAAAAATTAGGGTGGAATAGCCATAGACCTTCATCCAATGTTGGAGGGCAAAAAGGAGAATTATTGGTCGCATTTTTGTGTTACAGGGAGCTTTGTCACTAAATGTATTGGCCTGTTTAATCTTTTCCTCAGTAATCGCCGGTAGTATTTGGGAGTTTACAAAATCATTCTCTATGGCTATTGTATCAGGGATATGTAATGGATAATTGGATCCCATAAATGTAGTAACACCATTTCCAGGAAAAACAAGGACCCTAGGAAACACCGCCTTCATGGTAGCACCTAAGGTGTTGTACACCCTCTCTTCCTTGGGAGGCATGTAGCTTTCTGTAAAGGGAAGTGTAAAAGTCAACACCCCCTGTGAAGTGAGCAACTCTTTCATCTTCTTAAAGAAGGTCTTGGTATAAAACCTGCTTGAAGCAATAGTGTGGGGTAATGAAGCACCACAATAGATAATATCATAGGTAAACTCTGCGGCAAATTGTTCCGGTGCAACGATAGTGCTTCTTCTATCAACAAAATGGGGCAAGGTTTCAATATACTCTGTGGCAACATGGGGATATTTAGTCAACTCCTGTGCATGACCACGATTGAACACCACCAACACCCGTGACAGATGTTCTCGTTGAGCAGCGGGAATGTGAATTGCCTGCTCAATCCATTGTTTATCCAAGGAGGATCGGTACAATACATTATTTAATAAAAGTGTGGTGTCCCTATTTTCCGCTATAAACCCAATTTCACCTTCCCGAGAATAGATGATCTTTTTTACTGGGCCAGCATACTTAATTGAGGCAGTAACAAAATCTTGAGCATTTAGGACAAATGTACCAATAATAGCAGCACACAACAGGAGGCCGACCTGAAGATAGTAGCGCGCTGATCGATTCCAATAGAAAAGCAAATAGCAAAGTAGAAGAGCCCAGCAAGCACACAAAAGAAAGAGGATATTTGCCGCCTCCAGGATCGTTAACCAATAGGCCAACACTGCGCCAAGTAGCGATCCAAAATTTTCGTAGAGATAAATTGGAAAACGCTTAGGAGTGTAATGTCGTGAGGTAATGCCAAAGATGTACCCTGTTAAAAAGCTTACTCCAAACACAGCTACCATAAAAAGTAAAACAAGCATGAGCGGTGCGATTGTAACACCGGGATCAAAGAGCGCGGGAGAGAGTCTTATACTGTAAAGTCCACCGATGGAGGCAATACAAAACAAGAGTACAAATCGTCGAATGTTGTATGGTCCAAAGCGATTGCCTACATAGCTACCCAATCCACTAAATAAAAGCCAAACGGCAAAGAATATTCCCAGGATGATCTCGTTATTTGAGATTGTAGCAAGAAATTCTCGTAATAGCAGACACTGAATTAAAGGTGAGGCAAAACCCGAAGCAAATAAGGGAAGTGGTTTGAGCCTATTTCTCAGCAAAATGGATCGCTTGATACTTTTTATATTCCGCGCTTTGCCAGTCTCCCCTATCTAGTCGAGCTTTAATAGCCAAATGCTCTAAAAATTCAACCTTATCAGGAAGCTGTTCCCAAACCTGTGGTAAAAAGGTAGACATATGCATTCCCTTGGAAAGAATGATTCCATCCCTGCCTGGGGTGATATTCTGCAACAGCTCTTCCCTTGATTTGTAGGTGAAGGGCATCGGTTTTGTCAAGACCGAAACCTCCATGCGGATCGATGCTAACTCCTCTTCTGTAACCTTAGGAAAACGTGGATCATTAAAGGCAGCATTCTTTGCATTATCAATTATCCCTTGATAAAGCGGTTTTACTCCTTCAATATTTCCTATACACCCACGAAGATTTCCATTGTCAGCACGATGCAACGTTACAAAACAACCACAAACCTCCAATGCTGCAGGAGGAATTTCCTTTGGCTCTGGAGGAGCTTCTCCTTTTACCGCCTTGTTAAGGGCATCCCGTGCTAAATTCAGCATAAAGAGCTTATCATTCTCGGACAGGCTAGAAGTGCCATGACTATCCTGGTTTGCGGCACTCTCTTCTGGAAGGTAGACAATTGACATGTATCCCACAACACGTTCCTTATCAGCATACTGAGGTGGCGCTGTTTCAAAGGAGGTGCGAGCGTCCAACAGCTTGGGTTTAAGATGCATCTTCTTTGCCAGATACATGGCAACACGAATTGGATTCTCTCCACAGGCATCCAGTGGCGCTTGTGTATTGCTATTTAGAATTGCCTCAATCGAACGAGTGTCAATCTCTTTTGCTTCCTCATGGGAATGGTAATGGGAAAGATCTGTAGAGACAACCACCAATGTTTTTGTACCAATTAGAGGATAAATCAATTCTGCAATAGCTGCATGATCCTTGATATCACCAGTAATAATAGGAATGATGGTAAAATCATTAAGCAGGACCTGCAAAAAGGGTATCTGAACCTCTAAACAGTGCTCCATTGAATGAGCGTCACTGTGGGCATGTACCACCGGGCTTTTTCTTAATTGGGCAACACCCTTTTTCTCTAAGGGGACTTTACCCAAGGGTGTTTCATAGGCATCAACCGCTGGAATGGATATTCCTGAAAAATACTTGTGGTGGGAAGGCCCAATCAGAATGACCGTATTTACGCTTTTGTCAATTGTGGCAAAGCCAATACCCGCGACCGGTCCAGAGAAGATGTATCCAGCATGGGGGCTTAATATAATTGGTGGAGTTGAAGAGAGCTTTGTGCCCTTAGCTAAATAGCGTTCGATGTCATGTTTAAGTTGTGCCGGATCTCCTGTATAAAATCGATTGGCCACTGCAGGACGCCGTATTGCACTTTCTGGTGCAGCATTACAATTAAAGAGTGACATTCCGACTACCCCCAAAATAAAAATAAATGATAATGGTATTTTCATTACTATGATCTTTCCAGCTAATACATTCTACTATTAATATACAGTAATGTTGGAATCATTGGTATTAAATGGTGCACTGTTTTATACTGTTTCTCAAAAGTTTTGTCCCATGATTTTTGACAAAACTCTTTTAGAAACAGTTATACCGCAACACAATATAGGACAAAATTATTGAGAAGCGGTATACATGTCAAAAAGCTTTTTCACAGGAATTGAGCATACTGGCTGGGGTATGGATGATACTCAACTTTCAATTTAACCACTTTTTTGATATCCTAATATAGCATTACCAATAAACCGTGGTTCCGGCGGAAGTGCATAGGGATTATGGAGATAATTCTTGTTGTAAGGAGAAATGTTTAATTGTCTATTGTTAACAACGAGGGTCACGCTCCCACCAGGATCAAATCCCATTGCCTCTTGTGCTCCTAAATCTGCCAATATCGAGGCTAGTTCTCCATGGGTTGCACCGACACTTTCTCGAAGACGACCATTCACCGCAACAATAATCAATTCTTTAGAGTTAGAAATGCCAACACCGATCTTTGGACCACGCATATGCATATAGTCAATTCGAGCAGCCTGTGTTTTAATTGATGCGGGCCTGTTCCAGCCCCCCGCTTCCATTTCGATTGCAGTGGCACCATTGCGCATAAGTCGTGGTCCCGCCTCAATAGCGTTGGTAGTATCTTCCCATCCAGGTAGGTTAAAAACTACAGTGCAATTCTTTTTCCAACCCACTGGCTCCAAACCTTTTTGAATTGAAACAGTGATACCAACAGGAAGTAAGGGCACAGTTCCCTCTTTATTTTCTATAACCTCAATAATCTTGTTTCCGGAAAAACGATAGATGATTCGATCCTCAGCAGGAATAGTATCCTTCTCATATAGAAGATCAAAAAAGGAGATTGGCTCACCAGGATTATTCCTTTGGTGTTGCAAAAATTGCAGAGGTTTTTTTCTGGTAAGACCAATGGATAACCCCTGGTGTAAATTTGCCTCCCGAATAGAGGGTGAACCGTCAGAGGAAAAGGCAAGGGCCGGTTTGTTAAACAGGGGAAGAGAAAGAACTTTTCCTTCACAAACAAGCAGTCCCAGGGGTGAACCAATATAATCCTCGGAAAGTCCTAATTTTCCAACCAATTCTGGATTGAGAATATAGCCACCATTCCAGGCAACGGACACATTGCCCCGTTTAAACTGCTTAATAATTGAAAAAACCGAATCAGTACTCGTTTTTGCAGTAACACTGGTGAAGTGCACCTTATTGCGTTGCATTCCCTTTTTGTCTGCAGTAATAATTGCATAGGCTCCAGACCAAGGGCTACCATCGGGTTGACAACCCACAATGTGGTTAGAACGCACCACTGCTTTTTGATCACTTTTACCGCCCTTGCCTTTTTTTTCAATCAAGGTTTGCAAAAACTCTTCAAGGGGCGTGCCATAGGTATCAGCGTCCTCTCTCATGAGGGCCAGCACCTTTTTTTGGCCATGTAAAGAGCAAGCTTCCTTAAAAAGATCACTAGAAAGAATCTGAGAAAATTTTTGAGGTGATTGCAACGGAGTTGGATAGGCAATGCTAGGTCGAACACCAGCCGGTACCCAAAGGATAAATCCCTCACCCTCTGGTATACCAAGGAAGTTTGCCAAGAGCGGATTGTTGGCCACCCCAATATGAAACTGTGGAATATCTAGGAGGTCGCTGGTAAGCAAATTATTCGTTGATGCGGAAACAACAAAACCATCTTGGTCCTTAATAGTAAACAAAGCTTTTTCTGCTGTTGGCCCAAGCTGTCCCAAATGTGTTCCATCACTTAAGCCATCTGTGGCAACAATTTTAAACAGTTTTTTCTTGTAGAATAGTTGAATATTTTTAGAGGCCTTAGTTTTGAGCCAATCCAAGACGTACTTACGACAGGGATTGTAACCACCAAAATATTTTTTTCGAATAAAGAGGGTCACCGGCCCAATGACATTTGGATCAATAGATTCGAGGTCCTCCTCTGATACCACATCTTTAAAGGCAAAACCTAATCGAACAAGCAGTGTCCATTCAACAAATATGGTCGCTTCCATAATAAATGTGTCCCCTGGAAACCATGCCAGAGGTCGCTTTTTTTTGAGGTGTTTTTCTAATATGCTCGAATGGTCAATACCAATTCTATGTTTGCCAACCAAGGATTTGGCACTGTCATCCAATCCCTTGAAGAGACTTTTAAAGGTAGACTTTCTGGGTGGTAAATAATAATTATCTGGTAACACTTCCCGGATAAGCATGGCGACGACACCACGGAGCTCGCATTCAGTCAATCCTCGATAGGGATACTTTTTTGTGTGTCTATGGCGGTAGCTCAATGAATGGTCCACAATCATTTCATGGGCACCCTTATAATACTCGAAGAGGTACTCCAATTGACGATACAGATTTAAACGCTCCTTTATAGAAATATCAATTACTTTTAGGGCACGGGTAATAGTTTTGCTGGCAAATTGGAAAATCCTTCCAAAAAGATTCTTTTCTTCCATGCGAAAAAAGCTCGGATCAATAAGCGATTTTAAGAGCACCATATGCTCAAGCTTAGTAACCCCTGGCAGATAGACACGATTTTTTGAAAGCGTTAACTGGTTAAAACTTTTTCCATAACGTGTATTCTTAGCAAAAGTAGCAAAGGCATGATGCACCGGATCAGTTATTGATGCATCTCGTTTGATATTGTGAGCCAGGCGTTTTATGTTTTTGTCAAAGGATTCTTTAAGAGCATCATGACTGAAACGCTTCTTGACAACTTCAATGTTATGCTCTAATTCCTCTTCAAAATAGTGAGGATCCGAAAAAAGGTTGGTTAAAGTTTGTAAATGCCTTTCATCAAATTCTGCATTTGCTGGAAACTCGATAAGTGAGATCCGTGACTCTGCGTCAAGATGTTCGCCTATCACTTCGCTAAAGACCTCCTCTGGATAATAGCGGGATGCGAAAATGGGTACACCGGAGGCGGCGGATTCTATTATCGGGAGGCCCCTCCCCTCTTGTTGAGATGGAAGAGTAACCAAATCTGCAACGGCAAATATTTCATGAATATCAAGGGGATTAAGCATTTTACGATGGAATAGTTGATTGGCCTCTATGCCAAATCGTAGTGCTAAAAAGATTCGGTCACGATAATTTTTTTTGATTTTTTTAAGCATGTCCCGGTAGGCTTGAACAACGAGGTTTACATAGGGATAATGCTCAGTAGTCACGGGACCGGTTATTAACAATGTGATAGTTAGCTCGGGAAATGACTCGAACAATCGCTCAAAATCTTGGTACCCCAACAGCTTCTCGATAAGTATAAAATTAAACTCGATCCTCTTTCTTCCCAGAAGTCTTGTTGGCTGTAACAACAGGATGTTTTTCCTTTGAAAGTCATAGGGTATGCCCTTTCGGTTCCCTAAAAAAAGAGGTGTGGGATCTTTGAGCCATTGGGGCGAAAGTTTTTTAAATTCCTCTGCGGCGCGAGTAGTTTTATTGCCCGGGGTGCCAGAAAAGAGGAGCTGTAATCGGTATAGAATATCATAATGGGTGCTTTCTGTGGCTGGGCAATACTTATTGGTGTCAACAGCGGTTGGAATAACAGCAACCTGTGCTGGACAAAAACCAAAATGGTTAATAAGGTGAAATTGTTGCGCCTTGTTAAGCACTACTTGGAACCACAAGGGGCTACTCCAGGGAAAATAATTCTCTAAAAAGGAGAAAACCTCACCAATATCGGCATTGGTAAAAAAATGGTCCCGAAAACCTTTGCTATCACCACGTTCCCATTGGGGTGCTCCATCTTCCCAATAAAAATCATGGTTACTATTAAAAACAGGGATATTTAAATATTCCGAGAGTAGTATGATACTGAGTGTATAGGGTATATTTCCAGGGTTTGAGCAGATGTTGACTGGGAAGAGTAGCTGAATATTTTTATTCACCACAAAGGTCCCAATTTTTTCAACCAACACCTTTGTTTGAGCCCAAATCTTTTCAATCAAGCTGTTATATGCAGGACTTCCCCGGGCAATCTTGGTTTTAAAGCACTCTTCATAGCCATCCCAATCAACAAATCCACCGGCTTCCTCAATGACAAAGGTACGCCATCGTGATTTAATAATCGATTTAGATTCATCTTTTATTTCTTGAGCAAGCCAAAAGAGATTTGGCTCTTTACCGGTCCTGTCAATGATCAGTCGTTCTAAGGCACGAGCATACTTGGCAATTTCAATGGTAACCCCATCAATACCGTAATTAAAAGTTAAAAAGGCTATTCCCTTTTGCAAATGAGTAAGAATATTTTTCTCGGTAAGT
>JANQEN010000143.1 GCA_028278335.1 Chitinivibrionales bacterium
TTTCATAAAAAATGGGCGGTTCACCACACGATGAACCACCCGTGAAAGGAGGTCAGAATGAAGCACTGTTTTGTACTTACTCTGAGATAATTCGATCAAGTCGAACCATCGATATTAGAGAGCCAAAATCAGGCTAAATGGTTACATTCTGTCTGGCAACAGATAAATTAATCCGTAATTTGTCGAATCTTTTATTTCCAAATCTATCTGGCTTACAGTAGACGACCGCTTGATAAATTAGAAATAAGTGTTAACTGATTTTAGCTGGAGGATGTGGAGATGAGGGGGATCCAATCCCCATTCACCATCTCCAGTCAACTCACTGTTTTCATTCAGCTTATAGGAGATAATCCCAAACCGTAACACATCGGGTTTGTATAAGTTTGTGTAAGTTTTATGGGCTGTTTATCCCAAACCCGACCCAAAAAATCAAGGAAAAAACAACTGAACCAAGATACTGGCGTAATGGCAATATGAACCTGCCAAAACACCCAGTTGTAGGCGTCAGCTTTTACGAGGCTGATGCTTATGCAAAATGGGCAGGGAAAAGGCTTCCGACTGAAATAGAGTGGGAGCGAGCTGCTCATGGTACTGACGTAAGAAAATACCCTTGGGGCAATGAGTTTGATCCAGCAAAATGTAATACATCGCAATCCAAGATCGGTAAAACTAACCAAGTTACACAATACCAAAACGGTATCAGTCCGATCGGTTGCTATGATATGTCGGGTAATGCCCCTTCCACCAAATATATGCATAAATAGCTTAATTTATTGGATAATCAATACAACGATATGAAGCACCTTGAATTGTTCCATTCTCGAGTTAGTGTGTATCGGTTAACTACGCCCCGGTATGGCTTTGCTGAATCGGTTGCTGATACCTGTTAGTCTGAAATGACCACGTGTAATCCGGCACCTGAGATAACCTTTTTTGACAGACCCTGCAATATTTTGTATTAACCTAAGTGACACAGCAGCCTGCATAATTGTACGGGGCACTTTTTGCAGAACTTTAGCAGGTTAATGCCCACCAAAAATACGAACAACTGGACAATGATAAAAAAGATTATCAGCGGAGGTGATCTCGGTGTTGAACTGGCTGCACTTGATGCTGCCATAAGGCTGGATATTCCG
>JANQEN010000202.1 GCA_028278335.1 Chitinivibrionales bacterium
GATATCAGCCTCAGAAACCTGTATCGCAAGATAGAACGCTACGGTTTAAGTTCATAGAAAATGCGCGAATAAGGAGGCTGTTCGTGAGGTGAAATAATAGAATTTGTTTTTGCCCCATTTAAACCTGATAATACTTTCCGAATAATTTTAAGCTCGGAATTTGTATGGGGGAATGAGTTTGTGATAATCCAAAATGTCATCAATCCAAATTAAAAGCCGGTTAAGGCTGGTAGTGTTCCTGCGAACTGCGGAGAAATAACAACTAGCAAAATATCAGCGATTCGGTAATTATAAGGGAATGGACACTCGAGGAATACAGCCCAATAGGTGTCGAAAGAAGATTCACCTGAACAGACAAATTGTTTATTCGAGTTTTTTAACTTTCACACCTGCTTTGTACACAGCAAAAATCTTATCTTTTTGCTTCAATATACCGATGTCTTTTAGAGGATCACCTTCAACGAGTACAAAGTCTGCAATTTTACCTGGTTCCAAAGTGCCCAACTTATCATCGAGACCTAATGCTTGTGCATTGACCTTGGTGCAGGAAATAATCGCTTCCATAGGCAATCGCCCATTTTTTACCTGAAGCTCTATTTCCAGGGCATTATCACCCATAGGGCAAATGGGATGCCCCAGGAAATCCGTGCCGCAGCATATATTAATCCCCGCATCGCATGCCAACTTAAACGATTTTAGTTGAGCCCCATGTACACGCCGGGCTTTTTCCATAAAAGCTTTCGGAAAATTTGCCTTTTGTCCTTCTCTCAATGTCACTTCTGCAATGGATAACGTGGGTACCAGAAATGAATTTTGCCTCAACATCATATCGATGGTCTCTTCATCTAAATAATACCCATGCTCTATTGTATCTACACCAGCTAAAAGTGCATTCTTGATTCCTTTGGTACCCTGGGCGTGGCTTGCTACTTTTACGCCGACATTATGAGCTTCCTCAACAACAGCCCTTACCTCCTGAATAGTAAATTGAGCTGAGGTAGGCAAATCTCTTTCCGAGGTCACACCTCCGGTAGTGCATATTTTTATAAAATCAGCTCCTTCCCGCAATTGCTCTCTGACAGCTTTCCGGCATTCATCTTCACCGTCGGCAATCCGACCGTAACCACGAGGAGGCTTGATCCAATCGATAGGCAATGAATGAACCATATCTCCATGGCCCCCAGTCTGAGAAATCATCGCTCCACAGCTTACAATTCTCGGGCCGATAATACTTTTTTCATCAATGGCTTTTCGCAAAAAGAGACTGTTGGGGCTACCACAGCACCGAACCGTTGTAAATCCCCTATCGATAAGCCTCCAGACATCCATTACAGCTCTCATTCCTCTCAACTCGGGTGGATCGACTACCCAATCCAAGGGATCTAAGGTTTTTATTCCTAAAAGGTGAAGATGGGCATCAATTAGCCCTGGAAGGACGGTCTTTCCAGAGATATCGATTTGGTGACTACTTTTAGGAATTGATACTGCATTCGCATGTCCAGCAAACTGAATTTTATCTTCTTTGATGATTAAAACGGAGTTTTCAATAGCATTTTCATTTACCCCGTCGATTAGGCTTCCTCCCTTAAAAACCACACTGTCTGATTTCATAGATCGAATGCTCCGGGTCATAGAAAAAAATACATATGTAAATTATCTACCTTTGACAACAAAATGCAGGAAAATAGGGAAACGGACTTATAAGGATTTAAATACTATTCGGTAACCAAAGGACTAAACCGGGAAAAAGAATCACCAGGATCATGACGACCAAATCACACAGTAAAAAGGGAATCGCTGCTCTGTAAATTTCGGACATTGTCGTACCCTTGGGTGCAACCCCTTTCATAATGAAAAGCGCCATACCGTAGGGTGGAGTGGTTGGTGCCATTTCCAAATTTACCAAAAAAAGGATTGCAAACCATATTGGATCAAATCCCAAGGCTTTTATAAGGGGAAAAAAGATCGGCACGGCGATCATCACGATGGCAACCGAATCCATAAACATCCCCAAAAATAAGATAATAAAATTCATTGCGAAAATAAGTAAAATAGGATGGACGGGGAGGCCTACCGCAAGATCAATTAAATTTCTGCTGGCTCCCGAAAAGGCCAGCATCTGGCTAAAAGCTATTGATGCGGCGATAATTATGAAAACCATGCCAACCAGCCTTGTTGTACCCATCAAAACACGTTTTAATATTTCCCAGTTCATTCTCCGATAAGCGATCGATAAGATAAAACAGCCAAATGCTCCTGCTGCAGAAGCTTCCGAAGGGGTTGCAATCCCGAAAATAATTGTTCCGGTAACTAAAAAAACGATGAGTCCTAAGGGGATTATATCTCTGACGCCAGATTTGATTTTCTCTGACAGGGATACAGTGGGCGCTTCATAAGCTGGGGCAAGGTGCGGTTGAAGCTGACAGCGCAAAATAATATAAATGGTATATAATGCGGCCATAATAAGTCCTGGCAGTATCCCTCCTATTAAAACTTTAGCTACTGACACTTGTGCGACAAAAGCCAGAATCACGCCCATTGCACTAGGCGGAATTATTGAAGCGAGCCCACTACTACCGAGTATTGGACCCAAAATCACAGGACTTTTATAACCCCTCTTCATCATTTCTGGAACTAATGCAGAGCCTAAAAGTCCGACAGTTGCCATAGATGTTCCCGTTAGAACGGACAGGCCGGTTCCTGATGCTATTGCAAGCAAACTTAACCTAGCCCGAATTTTTCCGATCCATTTGTCTAAAGCATCGATGAGGGTAAAGCCAATTCCAGTCTGGAATATTATCTCTCCCATCAGTACGAACATCGCAACTGGGAGAAGTTTATAGCTTGCGAGGGTGCGAAACATTGTTAAAGATAACAGCATCAGGCCTTTTTGCCCGCCCCAAAATAAAAATGTCCCGATTATAATAGTGCTGAGAAAAGAAAATGCGACAGGCATTCCCGTGGCCATCATGATCATTAAGCCACCAAAAATGAAAATAAGGGCTAACCACCACTCCATAGGTTATCTCCTCTACTCCGGCTCATATTGACTTCGTATTTCTTCCCACTCTTTATAATAATTTTGAGTTCTTCTGAGAAACTGTAAAAACAAAAGAAAAAATCCGATAGGCATTATTATAAGCAAGGGCCATTGCTTTAGCATCATGGCAGTCCGCGTGGTTCTGCCGAGTTTAAAAGCCATCCAGGTAGCCTGAGTTCCATATATTGCCATAACCAAACATGTTAAAGAGCAAATGATAGATGTAATGATATTGAGCAGTGTCATGTTCTTTTCGCTTATATAATCAACCACCATCTCTATTTTGACATGAGCTTCCTCCCTCAGGAGCCAGGTAATACTAAAAAATGTTATGAACAATAGGGAAAATTCCGCTACCTCAACAACCCAAGTCTGAGGTCGATTTAAAAAATATCTCATAAAAATCTCAAAGCAGACGATTAACATTACACCAATGAAAAGAAAAGAAGCACAGCGAGCTAATAAAGTTATAAAGCGATCAAATATAGTTAGAAATTTATCGAGCAGTTTCATACGATCTAATGCTCCTCATGACTTGCTTAAATTTCATTTAATATTAGGAAATTCCGTGCAAGAAATTCTTTGCACGGAATCTCATTCAATTCATGGAAAAATGTATTGCCACTTTTAAGACGTTAATAGCTCAGGCCCATAGCCTCCAAAAGCTTGGGGCCATGTTTCTGACTCTTTTTAAGGGTCTCTTCAACTGGCAATCTGTTGGCCTTGTCAAGAAACCATTTGGCGTCTTCTCCTTCAAATTTAATCTCCTGCATATTTCCCCCGGTAACAAGGAAATTAAAACTTTTCTCCGCCTCTTTTTTTACATTATTCCAGGCCACTTTTTCGTAAGCTTCAGTTTCCTTCAAAAATAGGTCTTGCAAATCATCGGGGAGGGATTGAAACTTCTCATTATTCATGATAACAATTACATTAGATTGAAAAACCGGAGGGGTAACGACGTATTTCGTCACTTCATACTGGGCCGTAACCTTGACTAAGCTGGAGGGACCAAGAAATCCATCAATTACGCCTCGCTCCATAGCACCATAAACCTCCACCCGTGGTACGGTAGTTCGTGCACATCCGAGTGCATCCAAAAAAACGGCATAGGGTTCTACAGATCGGATTTTCATTCCCTTAAAGTCCTCACGAGGATTTGCTACTTTTTTATTAAGAAAAAGATAGAACGGATCTGACCCACTGGTTCTGCCAAGGTAACGGTAATTTAGCTTTTTATGGAGTTCTACCATAATATCGAAGAATCCACTCTTGCGCTGGTCCATATGACTGTCTGTAGTATAATAAAATAATTGCACCTCCGGTATAATTCGGCTGTAAAAATCCGGTGCGGACATTCCCAAATCTACCATACCTTCTCTGATCGCATCCGTTTGCTCTACTGCAGGAATAACCTCTGGTCCCCCAAGGTTTTTAATAGCCAATTTACCTTTGGCTTTTTCGTTGATACGGTCAATCAGCTTAAGGTAAACCTGAGATTCAGTAGTGGATACAGGCAAAAAGCAAATACTTTTAAGCTCAATAATTTCGGCGGAAGAAGTCGATACAAAAGTTCCGGCAAGAGCAGAGATTAGAAGAAACAAAGTAAAAAAAACTACGGATTTGTTCATATACTCTAATGTCTTCATTAAATCCTCCTTTTGGTTAATATATTTTTTTTAACAGGTTGAATTTTCCCTCTAACCATGTTGATCCATAAGTGGCCTAAGCATATTGTCGATTCTATTTAGCGATTTTATATCATTTTGAAACCTTTCAGTTAAAATCGCTTTCTGTAAATACCGGAATCAAAATCATTTTGACTTCATAGATCTTCTATTCTGTAATCATAGGTGTTTTCCAAAACCTTGATGATGCTATAAACCACTGAATTGTATGGAATTGATATATTATTCTGTTTGGCTTTGTTTAAAATGGCACCATTAATCACATCGATCTCTGTTTTGCGATGGTTTAATATATCCAATAAGGCCGAAGTGCGGTGATCCGGTGCTTTTTTTGCAAGTTCTACGATCTCTTGATAAATCAATTCCGGATCCAGCTTGACACCTTCCATAGCGGCAACGGTAACAATCTCAGATACCAGGCATCTGGTTAATTCCAATGCATGCGATTGTTTTATATAGTCTCCGCAATTCAGACGGAAAATTGCCAGTGGTACTGATAAGCCGGCGTTTAAGCACAGCTTTTTCCAAATTCGTTCCTTTACATCCGGTGATAGAATAAAATTCAAACCGGCGTGGTTAAAAGTATCTATTGCGTTTCTAATCTTTCCATTTGGTTCCCCCTTTAACGGCCAAAGGTATGTTTTTCCTTCATCAGTCACTGTAGCCTCGATTATTCCCGGGCCTTTCAAGATACTTCCTAAAGTTGTAACCCCGTAGACAATTTTCTCTTCATCGACAAACTCAGCAATTATGTCCAAATTGCCAAGGCCATTCTGGAGAGTTACCACGACAGTTTCATCGCTTATCATAGCGAGTGCATCTTTAACCGCATCTTGAGTACTGTCATACTTTGTTGAAATAACAACAAGATCACAGGCTCCCACATCTTTAGGGTTTGTTGTCGCCTTGATGATGATCGCCTCACATTTTTCTTTGATCCGCACGCAAAGACCTTCCTCATTTATTTGGTTTACGTGGTCTTTCCAAATGTCAACCAGCCAGACTTCCTGTAATTCTCTAGCCAGGAAACCTCCAAACAAACATCCCATGGCACCGGCGCCGACAATTCCAACTTTCATTTCTACTGCTCCTTAAATAGAGACATTATCTCTATTAACAAATCAGTGGATTTTTAATTTCGTTATTTGTTGTTTATAGAGAAAATATTTTTTGCGGAGTTTTGTGCAAGCAATCATTTTCTCCTGAATCCCTGACAATATAGTTTTCACATACAAAAGCAAATGCCTTATCCGAAACAACCGAAGGATGAGGAGATATATTCATATTTGCTTGAATTTTCATGGTTTCATATGGATCCATCGAAGGTCTTTCGACTAAGTCATACCCCTGACCATGCGCATAGATCCTCGTTTCTTCGGGATATCCCCTGCTTTTCAAAAAATCATTGTTTGCATCCCAGATCTCACGCGGATTGGCACCTGGCTTAAGCATGTCGAGAGTAACTCTTTGAGCTTGTTTAGCCAATTCGAATTGTTCCTCCAATTCCTGAGTAATCTCTCCAAGACAGACAATCCTTGCAACGTGACCATAAAATCCGCTAGGCCCATTTGATTCTATTAAGATCGTGACCGTATCGTTTTCCTCAATTGTTCTGTTCTGAAAATGCTCATAGAACATTACGCCTGCTTTTCCTATAGGCGCCGAGCCCACCATTACGAGTTGTTGTTCACTTCCTCTATCCATACAATATTGCCTGATATCGGCATATATCTGGTAGTCTTTTATACCCGGTTGTATACGAGTTAATACATATTCGAACGCTGCATCCTGCATTTGGCATGTTTCTTTAATTAACTCTATCTCCTCAGTGCTTTTAACGGCCTTTATCTCATCAATAAGGTCTGTAACATCTTCAAATGAAGCCTCAGTTAAATGATTGGTGATGTATTTATACGTTGCAGCCGAAATATGTCCCATTCCTACTATCCCAATACGGCAATTTCCAAATTTAGATAGCTCTTCAGTAACTTTTTCAGCCTCAAACGTGTCGGTATATCCCAACGAAGGCATAACCGGTACACTAATTCTCTTTTTGACACCTCGTAAAGACCAGGCGGGTGGATAGGGCTCTGCTGGTAGGGTTGGTCCACTCCAAATTGTCGTCATCTCATCTTCCCTGGGAAAGATTACAGTAACGGGATAGTTGTGCAGTGCAGGCATGTCGGTAAACCACTTCACATAACCCCCCAAATAATCCGTAGAATTTTGAACGATTATAAAATCAAGTAATTCTTGCCTCATAATCTCACGAACCGCTTCCCAGCGGCGATTCAGCTCAGCATCGGAAATAATTCTTGCAATCCTAATTTCAGCCTCACTTTTCATTTTGTCTTTCCTCCATGATATAAGATGTAGTTTGCGGCCGACGTCTTTTCGCTACATTCTCGATTACAGATCGCCCAACGGGCTTTGATACGAAAATGAAAGTTCTATGTAGCAATTTTCCAACATTTTGGTTTTTTGAGCACAATCTGTCTCAATTGGAGTGATACTATAAAACAATGAAAAAAGCCTATGTCATTTCTTGTACCCAGAGATCTCATGCGACCTTTCCGATTCAGCCAGATAATCGAGTGTGGATTTTACATGGACCTTGGTTGAGTCCACTAGGGGAATGGCGCACATCTCTTGTTTGACGGCAACGGGCAGGTCCGTGCAAGCCAGAATAATCTCTTCTGATCCTTGTTTTTTTAGGATCTCAACTATGTTAAGCAGCCGTGTAACTGTTTGCTCGGGTATGGAGGGAAGTTGCAGATCTTTGATAATCACTTCCATGATCCAGTCTTGTTCCTCATCAGAAGGCTCCAGGCATCGTATTCCCAAATGTTGCAATGGCCTCTGATACAGGCCGCTCCGCATAACCGATGTCGTTCCCATTAGTCCCACACAGGAAAGGTTATGTGTTTTGATTTCATTCATCACTGCATCAATGATACTGAGGATGGGCAGACGAACGGTTTGTTGAACCTGGTCAAAAACAAGATGCATGCCGTTACATGCCATAATAATGCAATTACACCCGCACTGTTCCAAGCACGTAATGGATTGCACCAGTTTTTCTGTGACAGATTTTAGATTGTCAGTAAGAAAAAGTTGTTTTATCTGTTCATAATCTAGACTATGTATCACTATCTCTGGAAGATGTTTGCCTTTCCAGACCTCATATGCCCCTTGAATGATCTGCTGATAGTAGAGCACTGTTGCAGATGGGCCAACGCCCCCAATAATACCGATACGCTTGTGGCTCATGGTTTGATCTCCTCAACCTGATCATAAGTGTTTCTAAAAGATAATACCTTACGTCATGGGAATCTTCCTCTCAAGGATTTTTGTCAGAAGAGAGAGTATAAAACAGATGGAAAAATAGAAAAGCGCAATGGCGATGTAGCTCTCAAATGCCGCAAATGTGGCGGTCATGATCTGTCTTGCGATTAACGTTAACTCGACCATGGAGATGACACTGGCCAATGAGGAGTCTTTCACAAGGTTCACGAATTGACCGGCAAGGGCCGGTATTACCCTGCGAATAGCCTGCGGGAAGATTATGTAGCGCATAGTCATGCCGTGGGACAGCCCCAGCGATCTTCCTGCAAGCATCTGGCCTTTAGAAATGGATTGAATGCCTCCCCTGATGATTTCCGCAAAAAATGTGGATTCAAATGCTGTGAGAGCGATTACCGCAGCCGCAAAACGTGGTAGATGGAGAAGTGTTCCCAACACAAAG
>JANQEN010000232.1 GCA_028278335.1 Chitinivibrionales bacterium
ATCGGAGAGTGGCGGGAGGATTACAATTCTATCCGTCCGCACAGTTCATTGGGAGCGCTGACACCGGAAGAATTTCTGGTTCAGCAATCAGAATTTTGCCAAAAGGAAGTGGTCTAGTAGTCGGGGGAACGTCCACGGCGTTAAACTGGTGTTTAATCGTCCGGGGAAACCGATTGATAATCGCTACATCGAAAATTTCAACGGCAGGCTACGAGATGAGTGCCTGAATGTGAACTGGTTTATGAGCCTTGGACATGCTCGAAAGATTATCGGAGAATGGCGGGAGAATTACAATTCTATCCGTCCGCACAGTTTATTGGGAACGCTGACACCAGAAGAATTTCTGGTTCAGCAATCAGAATTTTGCCAAAAGGAAGTGGTTAGTTAATCGGGGGCACGTCCTTTACACTGTTTTTTGAACAAATCCCATTGAGTAACCTAAAACAATGACGGTTATACTTCATCCTTGGGAATTTCGATGTTTCTAATATCATCAACTGTTGGCTCTTTATCTTCAAAAGAATCTTCTGGTTCGTCATCATTCGAATAGGAATCATCTTGTTCTGTCTCAAATATGACTTTTTGTAATGAGTAATCAATCCCCTGCTTTGTAAGCCAAGCTTTTTCCTCCGGGAACATACGATGGATTTCCTCAGATTTGAGGCACAAATCTTTTAATAAGTTTTTGGAGGCCTGGTTGTAACGTTCAAACTCACCTTTTTTATCCGATACATCTGATTTCCACCAGTTATTTCTAAGCACTGCATAGGTGTCCAATATAACACTACCTCTTTCCTCGCCTTCAATACGGATTATCTGCTCAGGATTAAAAGATAGGGTGGCATCATTTCTCAACCTCAGGAATTCGTAGTATAGTGCAAAGAATAACCTTCTACCAATTAAAACGTTTTCAAGCTCGTTAAGTGGAAAAAAATCCTGAAGCCCTTGGTTTACATTTGCCCTTGTTTGCAGGTCAAGGGTGTCCTTGAAATATTGCCAATATTTGTTAGCCTGTTTCGTCACCTCGTGCTCAAAAGCGGACCATTGTGCAGCTAATCTAACTTTACGGTACTGATCAGCGTATTTTCTCCAATTGGCTGCGGTGGGGATAGATGAAATAAGACTTATAATTTCGATACATTTGTCGCGTACAATATCCATAAACATCCCCCACTGAGCATCTCCCCCACTCGCATAAATATGTTGCTTTTTAAAAAGCAGAATGGCAATGCCCAGCCGGTTGCGGATTTGATGCACGTTCTTGTCTCGTTCAGCAGTTAGGCTTATGAGCGCGGCAAAATGGGAGCGAGCAGCGGCCTCCAGCACCTGATAACCCTGGAAATCTTGCCAATAATCCGTTTTCTTACCTGCCTCATCATATTTCAGCAGGCGCCAATCGGCTATTATTGCGAGGATGTTGTTTTCTGTATCGGCTTTTAAAATATCCAGGGCTTTGCGACCGTCTCCAGTAATTTCCAACTGGAAGTGATTCTGAAGCCTGGCTTTCATTCGCTTCCGTTGGTCAGGGTCGTCTTCTACGATGAGCACTTTCCCAATTACTTCTTCCTTATCTAATGTAGACTCGTGATTTCCCTGTTCCAGATATCGATCACAAGCATCCACCAAGTCTTCTCTGGCAGCATTAAATACCTCTTGCTGATTAGCCTGAATGATTTCACTTGATAAGTTGGAGTAGTTCAACTCGCTTTTCTGGCCACTGGACATATAGGAACCTATGGTATCAAGGGCAGCTTTGAGTTCTGCTGCATTCAGGGAGAATTTTAGATCATGGGTGATTCTGTCAATCAAAAAGCCTTTCTGCTGTAGCAGCATTTCGATCATGTCTTCTATGACGGCATCCGAAATGGAAGGCATACTTTCCAGATAGTCTTTGAGGTCGTTGGCCTTCAGCTTTTTGTATAGCACTGGTAAATGAAGGAAAGCTGTGCCAGAGCCATAAAGGATATTGAATTTTTCCTGGTTCTTCCTTGATAAAACTTCGAATACTTCTCTCTCAAATGAAGAAGTAATCACAATTGGACAAAGCAACCTATATTTTCGTCTCAGTTCGCTTGCCAAATCAAAACCGTAGAATACTGTATCAGCCTGTAATTCATGTTTAGCCTCTGCAAGGATGATGACAATATCTGGCTCTTGCTTGTCATCTAATCTACCTTTCAGTTCCTCACTGTTGATGATGATATTATTAAAACCATTTTTTTTTGCAATAAAAGCACTGTCCTTATCCAGGATAAACCATATATCCAGATTGTAAGTCGCTAAGTTCATATGAGTTTTTATCTTCTTGACAGCTTCATAAAAACATAAGATATTAACAAACTAAGATGAAAAAATGCAATCACGGATTGTAGCACGAATAATAGTACGTACAAAAAATGTCCATTCAGCCTATTGGGAATCCAATCTGGTGAACTGTTTATGGTGAAAAACGAAGTTAAAGAAACCAACAGGGCATCCCAGAAATCCAGGGACTGACTCATATCTATGCATAAGCATTCCAAAATACCCAAAGTATGACCCAAGCAAGGCTGGGCTATCAACAAAAAAAGAAGGGCAAATCCCAAAACCCAAGCTGCTATTACTCCAAGATGAAATCTCAAAGAAAAAATACAATTATCGACATACGAATAAAAACATTTTCGTAAAGGCCTATTGAAAGAACCAGATCGCATGGCTTTCAATTCATGCCTAACTTTTCTCGCTTCATTTAAACATGCCAGCTCTTCGTCAAATTGATTCCAGGCATTAAACTCCTTGGCCAGGTGTTCAATAAGGTTCAGATAGGCATTTAAAGCCTGTTTTTTCTGATTCTCTTTTTTAAATCTTTTGGAAATTGCCTCGGTTTCGGCTTTAATATCTTCAAATCGCGCGCCTAAGTCCATTTCATATTCTACCCCATAAAAGAGACTCTCAGCGGTAATTTCTGCCTTATGCTGTATAGCCAGCGCCTGAAGCGAGGCGGTAGGAGTGAGCGTCCCTAATAGTTCTTTTGCTTCCAAGGCTAAGGTAGCAGCATGGATAGCCGTTGGAGCACTCTTCGTTTGATCGAGTAAGGCTTCCGCTCTGCTCAGCAGACTTTCGGCAATGATCAATAAACTTCCGGGGGTGCTATGATTGCTTGTCTCTCTATCTGATGTTGCTTTGGTTTTTGGAGCGTTTTTTTCAAAAACCTTGTCCCTCTCGCCTCTATACGCTTCCCGTAATTCCGCTTCCGATTGCAGATGATACAGTCCTTTACCTGGTTTTTCAATGATGAGTTCAAATAAATCCCGAATATCTTCTTCTTCATTTTCGGAAGACTCGCCCACAGTTATCAGCACTTTTTTTTTCGCTGAACCTAATACCTCATATTTTTCATACCTCTCCTTAATTTTGGACAATCCTTCCGCACCAGCGCGGTCATAAAAATTCAGAAAAAGATCATCGAACAGCAATTCTAATTCGAAGGTATTTTCTGAGAACCAATCAGCTTTTAGAGTTTGCGCTTGCCAGTTTTTATTGTACTCAATTTCTTTTTGCAGGTTATCCAGGTGGGCAAGGCTGTTCACTACTTTACACTTGTAGAAAGACTTGTATGCAGCGTAACCATGGAAGTGCGCGTAGGAAGATTCATCTTCTACGGATAAAGCCAACTGCTCCCGTTGTGGGAATACAGGAGCAATTTTCTCGTGCTTTTCTCTTATGACAAGCTTTATAGTTTCCCGTATCCCCTGCGGATCAAACAACTGGCACTCTTCGTAATACTCTGCCCGTTTCCGGCTTTTGACATTTTTAAGCCAAGACAAAAAACACATACGCTTACTTGGCAGCCCAGTTGTGTTCAGAAAAACAAATTGCAGCTCCGGAAAAGCGAGGATGAGCATTGCATAAAACTGCTGCGACCCTGGCCTGGTAGAAAGTGGATCTAAATATTCGGGTGAGATAATTTCATCAACAACCATTGCAGAACTGCGTAGTATCTCTGATGGAATAGTTGTAAAATTATGTTCTATGGATTTGAAAAGCGCTACTGGATTCTCATAGTCGGCCAATTCTGTATCCGTATCGCCCGTTTGCTTTGGTAACAGGTTAATGCAAATAGGGTCGTAGTGTGTTTCATCTTTTAGAATCTCACTTAACTTTTCAAGAAACGGCTTTCGGTTGGATATGATGAAGCAGTAGGGCATGATAAATGGATTAAGCTCCGTACTTTACAACTTCGTTGGAGATGTGGTCGAGGATTTTTTTGACTCCTCCTTCCTTTAACTCTTTTTCAAAATCGTAGGCATTTTTCAATTTGGCAAATTCTCCTTTCTTCAGTTTTTCAATCATAGAATCTTCGCCCACTTCGCCTTTCAGGTGCTCAAGAACTAATATTTTATGGAGCTGAATAAGAGTAGGGAGAAGATAAATCTGGCCCTTCAACTCATCAAACACTTTCTTTAATTGTTGTGGTTCGTTTTCAGACTCTCTAATGCATTTGAGTTGTCCATAGGCGGGTTGAGCATGATTGCTTTCATGAAAGATTACTTGAACCGCTTTTTTTTCAAGCCTTTCTGTTAATAGACTCCTTATAGCTTCTTCTGGTGTGCTGTGATAAAGAATATAGACAGGCCCGCCAGTAATTATATCAGCAAGTTTGTCAAGTTGATTCTCTGTGATCGAATCATAAGCAATTATGAACATTTTATCACTTCCTATGATTATTCTCTCCAAGACATTATCAGCAGAGATATTAAATGTTCCGAATTCCTTGTCTTCACAGATTGTTTTGTTAGTAAAAATGATAATGTATTCCATAGCAACTACATTTAATATGTTCTTGCTGATTGTATCGCTTGGCTTAAAAAAGCCTTAAATGGGGTTTCAATGGCATAATGCGATAGGGAGGAGTAGGATAAAAATGCAACTTTAGCCGGCAGGTTATCTGGCTTTCCACGCCCAGAGGTGATTACTACCCTAGCTCCTGATATTTTAATAAGGCTCTGAATAAAGTCATTTACCTCTGAGGCATTTTTACTTTTATTTTCAGCCACCAACACCTTTTCTATCACCCCGAGATGGATAACTATATAATCAACCCCTTTTGTCAGGCTCGCATTATCATTGACTTGTAAAATACATTTTTGTATTTGGGATTTCGCATCATCACCATAGTTTGTTTTATTCAGATCAATACCGCTTTCTCCATCCACATCAGGAATGTGAATATTGGCAGCCCGCATTCGTTTTTGGTTATTATCGAACTCATCCCCATTTTCTGGGTAATATTTTTCTTGGTAAATAGCTTGTATTCGCTCATCGATGATTAAAATGTTGGTGAGAATACCGTCAATCAGTAAAGCGTTGTCAATCACATTACTTTTAGCTTTTTTTAAAAATGGCTTCACTGCTGAGGGATATCCTTCATAATGTTCAAAAAGACATTTATCTGCATCCTCTTTTAAGTAACCATGGATATTCTTACCATGGTAGTCTAATGCAAAATTAAAATTCAATCGCTTGCAATCCGGGCGTCCCTCTTTTAAAACCAGTTCATAAAATTTTGGCCCGTATATAACATCAGGAGTTAAACCACCACTCTCTTTAGAGCCAAATTTTCCAGAAAGCTCCAAGAAACTCAGCTTATTTTTCAACCAACATCGCCAGCAAGAACGAACAATGTCATTGATATCGGCACTACTTAATTGCTTGTTGCTATTAAAAATTGCCTGAGTAGGGTCTTCTGCACCAGTCCATGCTACCCATCGGTTTTTTTTCCAGCCATTAGGTTTCTGGCCTTGCACTAATATTCGGGTAGGTAAGTTTGCTCGGTACAAACCATCTTTTATAAGGTACTTTTCCTCGTTAAAACCGTTTTCAGGTATGACCAACATGAGCGGGTGGGGGTATACCGCCTTATCATTAACCTCCTTCTGCACCCAGATCCCTTGGTCTTTTAGCTGCTGCAACTTGGTTTTCTTTTGACTTTCTTCCTCAGATTGTCTCAATTTTTCATATAAATCACCCTTTTCATCCACGATCAACACTTCCTTGGGCTTCATAACATGAAACACATATCCCAGGCAGTCATCCTTGTTGACAGCTTTTAGGATATTGGGAACTATTTTGTCATTGAATTCTGTGAAGAATTGATTTGGAACTGTCTCGTTTACCTCGTATTGAGATTCGTCAATGGTTTCAGTGGCAATTTTCCGCAAGTAGGCAGCCGCCACTTTCATCTCCAGAATGCCCCAGGCACCATGTCTGAGTTCGTTGGTTGCTTTGTCAAGTATCGGCAGATTGAGGTTGTGGTTCTGCCGTGTAACGATGAGGTCTATCTTTTTCTTTTCATCATCAGCCTCCTGTTTTGTAAGTTCTTTATATTCCGTCTTTTCATCATCGGTTAAAGGGTCTGCCTTTTCAGAGCTGTCATAAACCCACACTTCGTGCAGGGTGTTGTCCAGTGTACATTCCCTGACTTCAATCGTAAATTTCTTTTGATTCTCCTTTCCGGTGTCCTCACCCTCATTGGCATTCCCGCCATGCTTGGAGGTATTGCGGATCACATTCTCTAAAATGATGAAGAAAGCGTGAAAACCCATAACATCATTGGGCATGGAAACAGGAATGTCTTTTTCATTGTGCTTACCCTTGCAGCAGTCGGGATGCTTTAGGCTATACTCAAATGAACTAACACCACTAATGTAGTTCATTAATATCCTATTACCATCAATCTCTCTTATAACATCACCAAGAAGGTACTTAGATACTTCCATTAAGGGTGTGGCCGTAGAAAGATCGGCCAGGAAGTCCACACGATCCCGGAGGTATGAGTTGAAGTTGGCGATAGCTACGTTTTCATCCTTAACTTCGGTAGAATCAAATATTGGGTGATATTTCTTTTTATTCCATTGAAAATTGACCTTTACCGCATCCTTGGTAATCATCTTAGCCAATACATGGCTGCCGATGTTGTGGCTCATATTTCTTGCCATCACTTGTGATATAGCAGCACGTGTAGCTTGTAACTTAACCTCATTCTCATGCAGAATAGCTTCTATAAGACTATACTTACCCTTAATTATTTCTGAAAACTTGTTATCCTTTAAAGGGCTTTCTCCGATATAAGAAATATTAAGATTTTTATATTGTTTATTAGATACTTGATTGCATTTATTTATGTAAGGCTTCAACGCCGTCAAATAGATGCTTGGGTCTATCGCAATTAACTGTTTCAGAGTTTTCTTAAATTCTTTCTCATTATTTATTTTAAAATGAACAATATTCTTACGCTCTGATTCAATTCTTTTTAGAAGTACATTTTCTTCTTCACAGTATTGAATAGGAAGTATATTTGAAGGAGAAATGAATTGTTTAATTGTATAATCAGATGGTATACAATTATTTCTTTGGAAGCAATCCGACTTGCCACCATTTAATGAGGAAGAGAATTTTAAGTGGGGCTTTATTATTCGAGATAGAGAAAAAGCATAAACACAATCTTTATCCTTTAGAATCTTTTCTAATTCAAGGTATGCCCTTTCATCACGATACTTATTTATAGCAATATCATTTTTTAATATTTTATTTTCTTTTTGGACTTCATATGATAATCTCTCGAATATACTTATATCAATTTCAATATCCTCATTTGAACAAACGATTTCAACATTATATTCCACATTAACCACATTAACCACATTAATCTTTTTTATCACAACTCTAGCATTGAGTCTTTTCAAAACATCGTAATAGAACGATTTTAAAAAATCGTTTTCACAACAGAGTAGATTATTATAAAATGACTTATTTTTGTTAAAATAAAAACATTCTTTTTCCACTGTTAGGGAACAAAATCTGTATTCATGTTTTATTATGGAATGAATAAAGTCGTAGCTCAATACCACTAATTCTGGAATAGACTCTCCTCGCTTATTATGTTTGATGATTATAAGAGGAGTTTTACTTGATGATGCTATAATTCTCTCGATATACTCAACAGCGTTACTAAGTTCTTTTATAATTTCGCCAGCATCTAATTTATCATCACTCTTCTCATTCTGAAGTTCTAAAAATCTTCCATACTCCTTTATTATAAATGCATTAATAAAATTCGTTAAATATTGATGATCATTGAGCGATTCAAACCGATCTTTAAAGAATTTGACTATTTTATTTTCTTGTATTTTATCCAATTCACCATCAAAGAAAAAGTCTAATACTCCTAACGCATCGTCATCTTTTTTGATTATTACAAAACAGGCATGTCTTTGCGAAATGATTACATCATAATAGCATACTGTGCCCTTGGGATCATTATAAGTATCACTCAAGAATTCTACTGTCGATTCATCAGAAGTATTCAGTTTTTGAAATGCATATCCTAAAGATCCATAATCACAATCTAAACAAGTCCCTTCAATTTCCCTTAAAATTTCGTCAAAACTTTTTCGAAGTTTTTTTATATCCACATGGTTAAAATAAATACTATGTAAAGAATTAGCTCCCTCTATATATACAAATGCCCAAAGCCCCTTAAAGCGGATTGATTCAGATTTGAATAAATCACAAAACTCTGTTTTGATTTTCTCAAATTGTTTATCAAATAATTGATTCGAATATTTATGCTTTTTATTTTTTGACATGCGTCATAACTTTATTAAATACATCATTGTAAAAATTTGGGTAATCTGCAAAAAACGAATCATTTCTTGCCAAACATCCAAAGTTGGATTTGTTCTGTCCTGCCAATTCATAATTAGGACTATTTATCCATATATCCTTTAATGGTGTATTCAGCACATCGTTACTTATAAAGAACTTTTCGGTATCATTACCAGGGCATATATATGCGGTCCCATCTAGCTTTATATAAAATCCCCCTGCCACCTGATTGCAAGGATGTCCTCCTGGATACAATGATACACCATGCTTAATAAAATCTTCTTTCTTAATTGCATTAGTAGAAAGTGCCCATTTATAAATATCAATGTAAGTATTCTTTACTTTCTCGATATACATATTAAAGTCATTCCGTTCTTCTCGAATAAGCTCATTATGCCCTTTTCCACTGCTTGTTGTCGGGCATGCAGCTACATAAATGTTGCGAAGATTGCCCCATTTATAAATATCGAAAACACAATCAATGTTTTCTGGCTTAAAGGGAGCCACTACTAATGAGAGGCGGGTAGGGGTATTTGGTTTAAAGTCATTGTACCCTTTTTTGATAAGTAGCAAAAGCGCTCTATTACGTAATTCAACATAGTTACTTAACTGATGTTTTTGCCCCACACCTACAGAGGTATTCTGGATTTTCTCATCAAAAGAATTGAAGCCCAATAAAATGCTTGTTTTTAATTTAAAAAGCACCTCAACTAACTCTTCGGAAGTAAAAATACCTCTATCTCCATAATATTTTTTTACCAGTTCATCAGAACCAATCACATGTCCTTTTGTAAATATTGCTGAATGAATATTACGCTTATCAAGTTCAATGAGTAAGTCTAAAATTTTAGTGTTTTCAAATGGCTCACCTGCACCAATTATTTTTACATACTTTAATCCAAGTTCTTTTCCTTGGTCAATAATTTTAATAGTTTCCTCCCAACTGAGTTGTTTTTTAGATTTATAAGGAAGTTGGTTGTTTTGAAAGCAATGCGGGCAACTCAATGAACATTTTACTCCAAAATCGATATCCATCGTAACCATACGGTAAGTTCCGTCTGGTAGTTTTTCATGCAATTCATCTTCAGGAATACCCCACCCAATCACATTGTTGACGTATTCGGCGGGGAACCCTTCTTGATCGAAATTTACTGGTATGTCATTTATTGAACTTAGCATCTGACACTCACTAATTAACTCTTTTATACTCTCCATTGCTATACTGAAAAATTACATAAGGGATATCAACATCGCCGAATTTGTTAAACTTGTATGTTCCTCCTATACCTGTATAGGTTGTATTAAACAATTTGTTTTTAATCAACTCTCCGGTTATGTTATTTTTCTTTTCTTTTTTTATACTGTCAAAAACCATCATGACAGCATCATAAGAATACACAGAATAGACATCCGGTTCTTTTTTATATTTCTTTACAAAACTTTTTCCAAAACTTGTGTAAGAGGAAGATGTTGTGTCCTTTACTGCAGGAAGTGTGCAGAAAAGTCCGTTAGCAGAATTGCCTGCAATGGTTTTGATTTCATCCCCATAACCTCCATCTCCGGTGATAATTGGGCAGTCAATATTATACTGTCGGAGTTGCTTTATTAAGTTAGCAATTCCCCATGTGGTTCCCTGTATAAATATGGCATCAAATTTTTTATCTTTTATTGACACAATGGAGTTTCTGAAATCAGCTTGCTTAAATTCATAGGGCAAATCAAATGTTATTGTTCCTGTGTTAAATTTATCCTTGAATATTTTATTCATATTAATTCCATACTCATTGTTTTCATAAAATACCCCAACATTTTTTACTGATAGTTTATTTGTCAAGAACTCTGCAACAGAAGCAGCCTGCATTGAGTTTGAAGAAATATTCCTAAAAAAGAAATCACCTTCTCCTGCCAATGCATCAGATGTAGAGATTGATGAAAATAGAACCACTTTTTTCTCATTAGCAACAGGTATTAATGCCTTAGAAATGCCTGACCCCGCTGGACCAAAGATTACCGGAACTTTCTTGTAATCCACTAAATAATTCAATCCGTTTAATCCTTCCTTTACATCAAACTTGTCGTCCATGTATATTGCCACAACCGAATCTCCTTCATATCCACCATTTCGATTAATTTCTGTTATAGCTAAATCTATGCCATCTCTCATCGCCTCTCCGTATCTGGACCCTTCGCCTGTGAGAGGTGCAATAACACCGACATTAAATATTTCTTTTTTTTCATCGGAGAAATTACATCCAGTAATCATAAGTCCGGTAACTATTGTTACCAATAACACTAATTGTTTTACGCTTTTCATTGTATTGAGTATTTAATTGAAAAAAATTTTATCTAAATAGTCTTTTTGAAGAAATTCCTGTCCGGTGAACTTCTGTGTCAATGTGCCTTCTTTCGTGATGGCGACATGCGAAGCCAATTGAAACGCCACTTCCATATTGTGCTCCACCAAGAGCATTGTAATACCTCTTTCCTGGTTGGCCTTCATTAAAAAATCTATGGTAAAGTCCACCATCTCAGGAGCCAATCCAGCAGTGGGTTCATCCAACAACCAAGTGCTGGTATCCTGCATCAACAAGGTAGCAAATGACAGCATTTGCCTTTCGCCACCACTTAGGTTACCTGCACGTTTTTTCCTCATGTCCATCAATTTTGGAAACAGTGCAAAGGCATCTTGAAAGTGACCTTTCTGATGCTTTCCGGCTCTTTTTAGACCTGCCAATTGCAGGTGTTCCTGCACTGTCAATGCCGGCATGACCAAACCTCCCTGAGCAAAATAGGAGATCCCCATTCCAGTCAGTTCATGTGGAGCTGTATTATTTAACTGCTCCCCCTTAAAATGTATCTGTCCACCTTTCTTAAGCAGCAAGCCACATATTGTTTTTACCAAAGTAGATTTCCCGCTACCATTCTGGCCGATGATGGCCAATATTTCTCTTTCTTTCAGAGTAAAGTTCACATCGCGAAGAACAAGGTTACCGGGATACCCAGCATCCAGGTTATTTACCTCCAATATTGTCCTTCTTTCGTTCATGGTGTTATACCCTCTTGCTCTTGTATACGACCTTTCACCAGATGCAGAACTTTGTAACTAATCTCTGTGGCTTTCGAACGGTTGTGCTCCACAAGTAAAACGGTTTTGCCTCTTTCTTTTAACTGTAAAAGCAATTCCGAAATAGCATCTACCATCTTTGCATTCACCCCGGCAAAAGGCTCATCGAGTAAAAGCAGCTCCGCATCATTCATTAGCAGCATACCAATAGATAGCAATTTTTGCTGTCCGTAAGATAGGGCCCCCGCAGTTTTCTGAAGTTTTCTGGCAAGGCCTATTTCGTCACAAACCTTTTCTGCTCTTTCTTTCCGATTTGTTTCTTCTCGCCAGATGATTCCCGGTTTTAAGAGGTAATTAAGGACACGCTCACCCGGATGATCTTTGGTGGCAAGCAGGAGATTATCCTGAACTGACAGATTTTTAAAGATACGCGGAGTCTGCCAGGTTCTGCCAATACCCAATTCATCAATCTCATCGGCAGATTTATGGTGGAGATTCTCGTCCTGAAAATAAACATTACCGCTTGTGGGTTTCAGAAAACCAGCTATAATATGAAACAAAGTGGTCTTACCAGAGCCATTTTCTCCAAATAAACTGGTAATGGTTCCTTCAGAAAGCTCAAACGAAACATCTTTCAGAACGCTAAGGCCGTTGAAGGATTTGCTGATATGTTCAACCTTCAAGATCATTCAAACGTGTATTTACCATAAAATCCATAGGGGCGGTACATTACCACCATAATTAAGACTGTCGCATAGATCATCATCCGCAAGTTAGCAGCTATGGTATCCGGTATGTTGATGAATCGCAATAATTCCGGCAGCAACACATAAAATAAAGCGCCTGCAACGGAGCCTTTGATCGTCCCCAATCCTCCGATCAAAACAATGGAAATGATAAGGATGGACTCATCCAGGGTAAAAGAGGTAGGGTCGATATAGCTGAAGTAGGTAGCAAAAAGTACCCCCGCAATGGCGGAAACTCCACTGGATATGACTACTGCGAGCGTCTTAAAGTAGGCAGGTTTTTTCCCAAAACTCATCATAGCCAATTGGTCATCACGCACACCCTGGAAAAAACGGGAGAGGGGCGTTTTGTGTAAACCCATGAAGAACAGCAGAACAAGTAGCGTTATTATTGAGCCTAAAACAGTAAATACTGGAAGCGAACTAAAGTAGAGACCGAAAAGCTCCGGCTTGGGAATGCCGGTAATACCGAATGGCCCATTGGTAAATGCTGTCCAGTTATAGAGCACGGCAAACACAATGATCTGCCAGGCAAGGGTAGCCAAGGCGAAAAACAAATCCCGCAGACGGATTGCAAACCAAACAACTGGGAGACAGACAATCAGGTTAAAAGCAATAGCCCCAAAAAGAGAAAGTGTAAAGGATGCTCCTGCCTGAATTAACAGCAAAGCAGCAACGTAGGCACCAATGCCATAGAAAGCAGCCTGAGAAAGAGACAACAGGCCGGAATACCCCGCCAGCAGGTTCATCGCCAGGGCGAGGATGAGATAAATCTCACACATGATCAGTATGTGCAACAGGTAATTCATTTCTCTTCCACCCGCATCTTAAATGAAACAATGCCTTCTGTACGCCAAAGGATCACTGCGATCAGCAGCAGAAAAGTCAGACCTTCCTTCCACTGTGCAGAAACAAACCATTCAGTAATTGTCTGAAGTAGTGCTATTAGTAGGGCGGCAAGGACCGTCCCTTTAATGGAGCCTTGTCCTCCAATGATCACCGCAACCGCTGCACTCAAAGTGATGGTCATTCCCCGGTGTGGGTCCATACCCGTATCAAACAATTGTAAGATAGCTGCAATTCCAGCCAACATGCTTCCAAGAGCCATCATCCACAACCGAATAGCATTGGTATTCACACCGAGAACAGAAGCAACTGTCTCTTCACTGATCATGGCCTTTACTTTTAAGAACCATTTCGTTTTTGTCAGCAACATTATACCACCAATCAAAAGAACAGCTGTAATTAGCTGAACCAACTGAATAGGTACGATAGTTATCGTTGCCAAGGAAAAACTACTGCCAAGCCCTGGGTTAACAAATTGGGTTTCGTTCCCATAGAGCAAGGCAATCAAGTTGATCATGAACAGGTAAACCCCAATAGAACTAATGAGTGTGATTGCCTGACCAGATTTCTTTTTGGCCAACGGCTGATACACCAGCTTCTCAATTAATATGGCAAGTATTCCAATTATGATCAGACTTCCAATTATTGCACCTGTACCTGAAAGCAGTTCTCTGAATTGAAGCCATGCATAAGCCCCCGCAACATACAAAGCCCCGTGTGCCAAATGAAACACCTTGGTGGTATTGAATATCAGGCTGAAACCTACAGCGACTAATGCGAGCAGGAGACCTGAAACCAAGGTGTTGAAAAGAAGCTGGGCGTACATTATTATTGGTATTGCGGAGGTTGAGGGGTGTAATTCGGAGCAACCGGATTCCGTGGCAGCGGATTGCTCTTAAAACCAGTTTCCAAAGGTGACATCACCTTTGGAATTTCCTGAAAATTGGGATTATTGAAGTACATAGCTGTATTTTTTGTTTCATGTTAAAGGTGAGGGTTTTTGAGTTTTCTCAAGTTTTCTGAACTAGCTGACAAGGTCAAAATCATAAAAAACTAAAGGTTATTCGAACGTATCCCGATCAACCAACCACTTCCTTTTGGCAAAATTCTGTTCATCCACACCTGCCCTCAAAAAATATGTAACGGGATCGTCCAGAGAATGTTTGTAACAAAATTTTTCTTCTTATTTTACTACAGATGTATCCCGCATTGCATTTACGAAGTCCCAACTTGTGACCCCCATGAACCTTGACGACGCTGAAAAGATTTTAAGTGACGCTGTTACGTTGTATGCACAGGAGAATCC
>JANQEN010000277.1 GCA_028278335.1 Chitinivibrionales bacterium
TGTTTCTCAAAAGTTTTGTCCCATGGTTTTGACAAAACTCTTATAGAAACAGTTATGCCGCAACACAACATAGGACATAATTATTGAGAAGCGGTATAAATAGTAAAAGAGGCATATAAATTTGTCGGTAACGTTAACAGTGCCAACATTCGTTGCCGCTTAGTTTTCAATAAGTTAGACAGAAGAAATTTATTGCGAACAGAACTATTATTAAATTTGATTTTTCTCTTGAAAATAATTCATTTGCATTTTAGAATAAGTCTAGACGATTTGCGACAAGAGAAAGAAACTATATGTAAAAAATCATACACACCCCATGAGGTTACCCATGAAAACAAAAAATATTGTTAATGGGATTATTGCACTGACACTATTATTGAGTCTTATTTCTTGCTCCACTAACCAAAAATTATTTACAAAGCAGCGTTGCCCAAACAACTGTGCCTCTGTGGATGATCTTGCCTTAAAGGTTGAGTGCTACACAAAGGCTATAGAAAAAGAGCCAACCAATTCTAAACTCTATTACAAACGAGGATGCACCTATCAAGAGCTTTTTCTCTTCTCCTCCGCAATGGATGATTTTATTAAAGTGGTTGAGTTAGAGCCTGGAAATATTACCGCCTGTTATGCCTTAGCCGGTGTTGCTTCTCTATCATTGAATAAGGAATATGCTATCTTTTGGTTAGAGCGAGCCTTTGACGCTGGATTCAACGACTATCAACGGGTGCTCAAAGATCCAGCTTTTAAGAATATACGCAGCATGGATAAATTCAAGCAACTCATGCGGGATAGAGGTATAAATACAATCTCCTTGAATCAGTAAGTCTATTGATCCTGTAAATTGGTTCAATAACTGAGGACATAACACTAAAATTGTCTATATACTAAGTATTTAAAGCAAATATTTCGATTCCATCAAATTTTGATGACTTTTATACAACAAAAGTTATCTCTTCTCTTGGGCACTATTTACGGATAATATATTTTTTATCCTTGGTTTTGCTTAGAAGAAAGCTTTATTATAGATGTCTTTTAGACAATCTTACTAAAACCACTAATACCAAAACGTATAAGGAGTGAGAAGAAATGGGTAAAAACATTGTTCAGAAGATACTGGATGCCCATATTGTCGAGGGGGAAGCAACTGTCGGAAATGAAGTCGGGATCAGAATTGATCAGACTCTTACCCAGGATGCAACAGGGACCATGGCCTACCTTCAGTTTGAGGCTTTGGGTTTTGATAGTGTGAAAACTGAACTATCAGTTTCCTACGTTGACCATAATACGGTTCAGGAGGGCTTTGAGAATGCCGACGATCATAAATATCTAGAAACGGTAGCGAAAAAGTTTGGTATTAAATATTCAAAGGCTGGCAATGGCATTTGTCACCAAGTGCATCTTGAACGGTTTGGACTGCCCGGTAAAACTATGTTAGGAAGTGACTCCCATACACCTACTGGTGGTGGTGTGGGTATGATTGCCATTGGTGCTGGTGGATTGGATGTGGCAGTGGCCATGGGTGGCGGTGCCTTTAATCTCACCTATCCCAAGGTGATCAAGGTTAACTTGACTGGCAAGCTAAGGCCCTGGGTAAGTGCCAAGGATATTATCCTTAAGGTGTTGGAAATCCTCTCGACAAAGGGGAATGTGGGGTGTATGATAGAATATGGTGGGGAAGGTATTAAAACATTGGACGTTCCAGAACGGGCAACCATCACCAATATGGGTGCAGAAACTGGTGTGACCTGTTCAGTATTCCCCTCTGATGAGAAAACTAAAGAATTCCTTGCTGCACAGGGAAGAGAGGATGGTTGGATTGCTCTTTCTGCTGATGAGGATGCCGAGTATGACCAAGTAATTGATATAGATCTTTCTACTATCGAGCCGCTGGCCTCTTGTCCACACTCACCGGGAAATATTAAAACACTTAAAGAGCTCTCTGGAATGCCTGTTGATCAAGTAGTCATTGGCTCCTGCACCAACTCTTCCTACAAAGATATCATGACTGTTGCCGGTGCCTTAAAGGGAAAGAAAGTCGCCGACTCTGTCTCACTAGGTGTTGCTTGTGGCTCTCGTCAAGTATTAGAGATGGTTAGTAGAAACGGTGCATTGGCTGATATTATCTCTTCAGGAGCACGTATCTTAGAGAGTGCCTGTGGATTTTGTATTGGTAACTCCTTTGCACCAAAGACTGAAGCGGTATCAATCCGTACCTCAAACAGGAACTTCTTTGGAAGAAGTGGCACCTCCAGTGCAAATGTCTATTTGGTCTCGCCTGAGGCAGCTGTGGCCATGGCCTTGGCTGGCAAGGTTGTCGACCCAGTGGAATATTTTTCTCAAGAAAATCTTCCCACTGTTGAGATGCCTGAAACCTTTATCATTGATGATAGTATGGTCCTTGACGCACAGGGTGGTGACAGCAGTGTTGAAATCCTTCGCGGACCAAATATTGGCGATCCTCCCAAGAGTGATCCTCTTCCGGATACCATTGACGGTGTGGTAACAATTTTGTTGGGAGACAAAGTAACAACCGACCATATCATGCCTGCGGGTAGTCGACTTAAGTATCGCTCCAATATTCAGAAGTATGCTGAGTTTGTTTTTGAAAGAAACGATCCTGAGTTCTATAAAAAAGCCTTAGCCAATAAAGAGCAAGGTGTGCATAATATTATTATTGGTGGTGAATCCTATGGTCAGGGATCTTCCCGTGAGCATGCAGCAATCTGTCCTATGTACCTGGGCGTACAGATGGTTATTGCTCGCTCCATGGAGCGGATTCATAAGGCCAACCTGGTTAACTTTGGTATTTTACCGGCAATCTTCGAAAATGATGCTGACTATGAATCGATAGGACTCAATGACAAGCTCACTGTTTCCGGAACCCGTGAAGCAATTGGCGATGACAAGGAAACCCTGTTGTTGACTAATGAAACTAAGGGTAAAACAATTACCCTGAAGTTAGAGTTGTCAAAACGGGAGCGGGATATTTTACTCGCCGGCGGAAAGATCAACTCTGTCCGTGGTTCCTAATATACAATTAAAATAAACGCCCTTCCCTTCATATGCGAAGGGAAGGGTATACTTCAGGAAGGGTGACCATGAACGCAGCAAAAAGAATTTTAGACGATCTTTTAGCAGGTAATCAACGTTTTGTCTCTGGGACGCAGCATCATCCCCATTGTGACGTTGACTATAGAAAAGAACTTGGTAAGGGGCAAAACCCTCGAGCTGTCGTGATAACCTGCTCAGATTCCCGTACACCACCTGAAATTATCTTTGACCAAGGTCTTGGCGATCTTTTTGTTATTCGAACTGCCGGACTCTGTGTTGATCATATCGCTATTGGGAGCATTGAATATGCTGTTGAGCATTTAAAGGTTCCTCTGATTGTTGTGATGGGGCATGAAAGCTGTGGCGCGGTTAATGCTGCTATAACAGGAGGTGCTCCCACTGTCCACCTTGAAAGCATCATCAAATTCATTACTCCGGCAGTACAAAAGGCCCAGAAAGAGGGACTCGATAAACCTGAAGATGTGGTCCGATTAAATACTGCCAATATTGTTGCCCACCTAAAAGAGACTGAGCCAATTCTTTCAAATAAAGTCCAGGATGCAACTGTATCCATTGTTGGATGCCATTATAACCTCGAATCAGGAGTTGTAGAACTCCTCTAACCTTACACCTTCACCCGGTGATGGCATTGGAATTGCAACTATTGCTAGTGAAATAGCCTCTTTGAATATTACCCCCCAAGGAGGAGGGCATTCCTATGCAATTAAGAAAAATAATAAATACTATTCTATTTCCCTTTGTTATGCTTTGGTTTCTCTTTTTTGGTTGTAGCATTTCCGTTGATCCAAGTAATCCAGTAAAAACCAGAGAAATTGATTTAGAAACAGCTGAGGGAATTGTCCTTCAAGATGTTTTAAACAATCAGGTTGAGGGCCGATTGATTATGGAATTAACTACACCCATAAAAACGGGTGGGGTTATAATAAGTGGACTAGATTCTGTTGAGTATCAAGCCAAGCGGGATGCCTGGTTCTTCTTTATTGATATTCATCCTGATATCATCTATGCAAAGCCGGTTCAATATGTGTTTGTATATTGTGATAATGGCGAGGTTGAGATAATTGATGAACTTTGGTGGCCGACCATCATGCCTAATCTTAAAAGGATATTCTGGGATGGCATTTCATTGGACCGAGCCCGTAGAATTCTTTTGCACAATGTCCTTGATTATGACACGTTAGACAGGATTGTCATGGAATTACCCTATGAAATCGAAGCGGGCACCGGTGTTTGGAATGACTTTGATTCAACCCTGTATGAGGCAGATCGAGATGCCTGGTTCTTTTTTATTGATGATTTTCCCGGATGGGTGTACACAAAACCGGTAAAGTATGTGTATGTGTATCGTGATAATGGCGAGTATGAGATAATAGGCGAGAGCTGGTGGCCCAATGTGTTTGGAGAATTAAAGCGGATCTTCTGGGAGGGCATGGATATTGTTCAGGCAGAAAAAAAGCTTTTAGGAGACTATTTAAACGGAACCTTGGAAGGAAAGAAAGTCTATGAGCTCCCTGTAAAAATTCCGGCTGGTGGTGTTGTTCGAAACGCCTTAAATCAAAAGGAGTATGTAGCAAAGCATGATGCCTGGTTCTTCTTTGTCGATGATACACCCAATGCCATCTACGCAAAACCGGTGCGCTATTTCTTTCTTTACTGCAAGCATCCCCGTGAATCCGAGGTGTTTGATGAAACCTGGTGGCCGGATAATAGAGATGAGCTTATTGAATTTATCCCTTAAATATGCAGTTTTTTAATATTTTGGAAGGGGCTCTCCGCCCCTTAAACCCGGCAAGGAAAATGCCTTCTTTGACCCCTCTATGCCTTCGGCATATCCCCATGGGAAAAATATGAAAAAAATAATATCTTCAAGTGAATACAAAAACTGTAACTGTAAAAAGGAAGAATATAAAGTTTTTAATTATTCCATTTAGCACACTTTTGTATTATTCAAAAAACTATTTCAAGACAGTCTACTTCAATATAAACAAAAGAGTAACCCGACAAGATCACCTGAACAGGTTTGTGACTGATTATTTTCAGACACGGGCTTATCGTCTTGGTGAGGAGCATTGCGAGGTGTAGCCTGTTGCAGGTAGCCCAATCCAAAAAAATTAAGATTGCCTAGGATCTCAAGAATTTTAATTCTTGAGATCCTTTTTTGGCACAATAAATGCAAAGTACTTTCTTTCTTATAATTATGAATGGGGCAACCAAGAAAGGTTTAGGTGATACAACACAGAGAGTAAAAAGAGAAAGCTGAGTAACAGAAGCAGGGTTTTGAAACATATATGTTGCGAGGTGGTTATGGAACAGAATACAATTGGTAAGAGACTACAAAACTGGCTTGGAACATCGAAAAAGGAGAAATTTGAGTTACTCAATCCAGAGGAATTTAAATCACTTATTCGACGTGAACGATGCAAAGCAGACCGGTTTAATCAGTATTTTTCATTAGCTACAGTAGAATTTGACAGCTTAGTACATGGGGTTGAGGTAAAGCAGGAGCTTTTAAAATCATTCCTTACTCATTGCCGAGAATATGATGAGTTCGGATGGATCGATATCCGAACAATTGGAATCATGCTCTATAGCTCAACCCATGATGAAGCTCAAATTTTTATTAACCGAATACAACTCATTAAAGACTTACATCTTCCCCACTCCATATTCACATTTCCCGATAATTGGATCGAGAGAAACACACATATAGAAGCACAATCCTTTCCCCATCCCACAGATGAGGAAAAGACTCCTCAACAAAATACCTCTGAAGCAGAGACAGAACAGAGTGCATCCTTTGCTGTCAATGAGGAGGTATTACGGCTTGAAGCAACTCCCTTACCCTTATGGAAACGGAGCTTGGATATTGCATCCGCAGCAACACTCTTATTGGTTTTAACACCGTTAATGGCATTGATTGCTGCAACCATTAAGCTTGTCTCCAAGGGTCCAATTTTCTATTCTCAAAAGAGGATTGGATACAATGGACGGGAATTCGATTTTTACAAGTTTCGAACCATGAAGATCAACAACGATTGTGGACAGCATAAAGCGCTGACTTCGAATATGGTGCATAAAGAGGTACCCATGACCAAGCTCTACAATGATCCAAGGATCATACTCTTTGGGAAACTCATTCGAAATACGAGCCTTGACGAATTACCACAACTGTTCAATGTACTCAAAGGTGATATGAGCCTTGTTGGTCCCCGTCCCTGTTTGCCCTATGAGGCAAAGCTGTTCAAGCGATGGCAAAAGCAGCGGTTTTATAGTATCCCTGGTTTGACGGGGCTATGGCAGGTTAGTGGGAAGAATCGGCTTACCTTCAATCAGATGGTTCGGTTGGACATCTCCTACTACCAACACCTTTCAATCTTCCAGGACTTGAAGATTTTTATAAAAACGCCCTTGGCCATATTTGATGAATTCCGTCAGGCTTCTCGACAAAAGGAGGCAATGGCGTAATATTATTCAGTAACTGGCATAACTACACGAAAACCGTTGAGGAACTCACTGAGTTTTGGATCATAGGCAAGGCGTTTTCCGATACGACAATCCTTGGCAAGATCAAAACAGGACCCTCCACGAAGAACGTATTGCCGCTGGCTCGTTGAGTCAGTTGATACACTATCAGTGGAAGAGTTATTGTAGTTAACATCATCTATAGAACCACACCACTCCCACACATTCCCAATCATATCATGCAGCCCCAGAGCATTGGGTTCTTTTTTTCCAACGGGATGGGTTTTCCGTCCACTGTTGCTTCCATACCAGGCATAGCTACTATCCATGGTATTACCCCAAAAATAGGTAGTGGTTACACCAGCTCTACAGGCAAATTCCCACTCCGCTTCAGTGGGAAGTCGCCCCTTTAACCAGAGACAATAGGCATTGGCCCCAAACCAAGTGACTTCAATAACCGGACAGTCAATATCAGGTGCAAAGGAGCTACCCTTAAAATAGAATCGATTAGTATCATGGCCAATTGCACAATCCGCATCGTCAATATCTATGTATTCAGTGTCGTTTTTGCTTCCCTCTGGAGTAATATCCATGGCATTTAAAAATTCTAGATATTCTCTATTGGTAACCTCAAATTTTCCTATGTTAAAATCTTCCACTGTGACCTTTTGTATGGGAAGATCACCCTCCTTACGATTCTTGCCACCCATTTTGTAGGTGCCACCCTTTACAAAAACAGTCTCTCTTGATAGAAGTGGCTGTGTGGGTTCGGTTGCTTCCTTCTCCTCAGTAAGGTTTGCAATGGTTGACTGAATCTCTCTGGAGCGTTTTCGCTCCTGAAGCATTTGCATGAGGGGAATTGCCCCTGCAATGATAAGGGCAACTATAATCAGTGAAATAAGAATAGGTTTCCAAGGTATTTTTTTATTGAGATCATTGATTTTTCGATCCTGAGCAAGAGTACCGATTTGCTTCTTTACTTTCTGTAAAGATGTGGTAATTGGCTCTTCTATCTGCTTTTGAAGAATCTTAACGGTTTTACGGGTGATTTCTAAGGGACTTAAGGAGCTAGTGCCAAGGGATTTTTCTGCTCTCTCCAAATCATTGAGAGTCTCCTGGGCGTTCTGAAATCGTTTCTCCATCTTCTCTTGCATGCACTTCTCTGAGAATTGGACAAGCAGGGGATTTACTTTAAAATCGAACTTCTTTAAATTTTTGTAAGAGTTGACCGCTTTCATTTTCAAAATGTGTTGCAGATTATCGCCGGGAAAGGCCTTTTCACCACAGAGCATTTCATAGACAATGGTTCCCAAAGAGTAAATATCACTGCGATTATCAACACTACCACCGTCAAATTGTTCGGGAGACATGTACTGAGGAGAGCCAATAAAGTGGCCAGTCATGGTATGGAGGCCCGTTTCTGTGGGGCGGGCAATGCCAAAATCCATAAGTTTTAGATTACCAGCATTGGAAACCATGATATTGTCGGGCTTGAGGTCACGATGGATGATCCCAGTGTACTTTGTGCCATAGATCATGTATTCGCAATTGTGTGCATAATGTAACGCACTGGCTATCTGCTTTGCAAAGGAGACTACCAGCTCGTTAGATAGCTTGCCATGTTCCGCAAGGTACGTTGTTAGAGTGGTGCCTTCAATAAATTCCATCTCAATAAAGGGAAGGCCCTGCCATTCACCGATATTATAGATCTGAATGATATTGGGGTGTTGCAGCTTGGCGGTAATTTTTATCTCGGTTTTAAATCGCTCGTAGTTTTGCGCATTGTCACCGGGAAGGATCACCTTTACAGCGCGAAACATTTCAAAGTCGTCATTCCAAATCTTGTAAACTTTGGCCATGCCACCTTGCCCAAGTGTCCCCTTTACCGCGCCTGAACCAAGGTTAAAGGGTTCCTTTCCGTCGGGTAGGTCTTTTATCTTGTAGGGGTTTGCACTCTCTAATGCAGAAGAATCTGTTGAGTCGTCACCTTCAACAATGGTCTTGTCCACCTCATCAAAACGAAATGGATCGTTGTCTTTATTAGGATCCTGTGTGTTGGCGTTGTCCATGCTCGTAACAATTGTAGTACTGTATAATAGCTCCGGTATCTGTGATAAAATAAAAGCCGATTGCTTCTATGGCAAGGGAATTAGGGGGTTGATGGGATAAAGAAATGAACGTATTAGAAAAGATTAATAGGGGGGAAATCTCTCCCCGTCACAAACTACCTTCGTTACTCTTAACTGCTTGCATCTCTAAAATCAGTTATACCTAGATGACAAACCTGCTTCCAGAGGCAAGCATGTAACAGATTAACTCACGTGGTTTTGTGGACTCCCCTTGTAAAGTCATGCTGAATATGTATAAATAATGCTTTATACCTTGCTTAGTCAATACGAGCGAAGCGCGGCAATCTTTTTTCGGATAATAGAGATAAAAAATCAAAAAGGCACAGAGTTAATCTGTGCCCTTTCTTTACCTAAAAGAGTACCCATATAAAAAAGAGCATCCAGAATACTATATTCTGGATACTCTACTCATTACCCTCTACTACTACAAAAGCTAGGAGATTAGTACAAATTTATCTTCTTAACCGTTACAAAGTTCGCATCATACAACTTAATAAAATACAGACCTCTGCTCAAATTATCTAATCTCAATTCAACTTTCTGTTTGTCAACATGAACACTCTTTAGCTTTCTACCAGCTACATTAATCAACTCAATCTTTCGCGCTAGCCCTTTCTGAGGAAGCGAATTGAATAATAGTGTTCTATTGCCAGGTATGACAACTTTTAAGTAAAGGTTACTTAATTGATTAGTGGGTACAATTCCTGTAGTAATTGTGTCTGGAACAAAAGTAACTGGCGGACAGTAATCTGATTGACTACCTGCACAGAGACTCTTTACCTGGATTTCGTACTCTACTTTGGGGGTAAAGCTAGTAGATATGATCCTTTCTGCTGTTGAGCTACTTACATTAGTCCAATCACTTGCGGATTTTTTCTTAAATCTTAGATCATAACTGCTTGCCTGTTGGACAATTCCCCAGGACACTTTCATCTGGTCCTTATGAGCGAAGACCACCTTTAAATTTTTTGGTACTGGAGCAATGACATCACCAATCACAATCTTATAATCTTCCACCTCTCCGCTGGAAAAATTATCATAGGGGCCAGACTGCTGGCTGTTTGATTTAGCCGAAACCCTCATTCTGGTCACACCGGATATATTGGGTACGCTAAAATTCCCACTGGCAACATTATGCATTCCATAGCTACATATTCTTTCACCATTTGAAAATTCAGCATCTCTGTTAAAGTCTATCCATGCCATAAAATAACAGGATCCACTACCACCACTGTTTATTTTGTATTTACAGTTTGAGCCTGGTTTAAGAATGAAAGAGAAACCAGATCCGGTTAGATCAGTATAGTCACCGGCACCATGTTCATTTTTCATACCATCGATTTCAACACTGCTTATGAATGCTCCTGGTCCACCGCTTGAACCTTGATACTCAAGACCTTCGGTAACAAACTCTTTAACATCAGTCCATTTAGATAGACCACTCACCTTTTCACAGAGACTCTGGACTTTATATTGGATTTTTGTCCCTTTACTCAGATTGCTAAGAGTAACTGAGGTCTCTTTGGTGTATAGGTCATCCCATTGTGAGGCAGATGCTGTCTTATAGTTTACCATGTACCTTGTTGCCTGTGGAGATTTTTCCCAAGAAATTACGGCCGAATTCTCAGTTACATGACCATGAGATACATTGAGAGGGCAATCACACCCTTTGGTATTGAATTGCGTGGGATTTTTTGACCACGTTGATACCGTTACTTCTTGAGTAGGGCAACGACTTCGGAGGCGAACTTCATATAATTGCGCCTCTTTTAAGTTTTTTAGGTCGATAAAATCTTCTTTGGTATTTAATGTGTCACTCCAATTTGTCTCTTTTGTTAATTTATATTGGACGTCGTATGACTCTGCCACTTCATTCTTCTCCCATAATATTTTGGCTGTTTTTTCAGTAATATCTGCCACAATTGGCTTTTTGGGAGAAGCACATTTGGGTGGAGGATTTGTTGTTATTACATTTGTATGAGTCCATCTTCTGCTTCCATGCAATGTGGTACCATATTTTTCAACACAGAGTCCTTCACCATACCAGGGGTCACTAAAATATAAGTTGCCTTTGTCAAGGCCGTATCCTACTACAAAATGACCTGGGCTATCAATACGGATAACAAAGGGACGTCCATTGCTAAATTCCTCTTTACACTGCGCCTCGGTCATTACCTTATCGATACCATGATTTTGAATCCCTGCGGTATCAATTAAAATCATCTTTATACTACCTTCGTCAGGACCATAATTATAGTTCCAATAATTACATTTCCATGATGGATCCAATGTGTCACAACAGTGGACAGGACCAAAATCATGGAATTCAGAATGGTCCCGTGCGTATTCTGCACAGTCACACTGTCTTAGATCACCACCATTAATATCTCCCCCATAATGCTCTATAATTACCCATGACGATGCTGCCCAACACCATTGATCATACTTCTGTTCAACTTCTTTAATACCTTCTATTATTTGAGTAGAACCAACAGTAATGAAAAACAGCAAACTTAAAAAACTCAAACCAACTCGTTTTAAATAATGCATATCAATTCGCTCCTTCTTCAATTCCATTCATTTATCGTACAAAATTTTGTCTAATACTTTTAACAAAATCCAGGTGTACCCGTTCATTTTTATTAATCTTCAGTACCGTAACAGCGGAACCTAAGGGATAGAGATATGGTTCCTTTTTTTCTTCAAGTTGTATTAAATCAAATTTACCATACAGATCTCTGTATAGGACACCCATTGTAGTAACTGATTTTTTAGAATACCCTTCAAGCGCCTGGATGCGGAAAATTTCCTGAGCAAGTTTACGTCCGCTTAATCCAACAAATTGTAACACGCCATTTACATACCGAAGTCGTGCCATACCAATGGGTTTGTAATCAAGCATGAGTAGAGCACGATAATCTCCGGAAATCTCTTCCACTGCAATCTCTCTTAAATAAACCTCTTTGAAAACTTTGCCAATTGTAATATCCCCAAAATCATCTTTAGATACTCCATAGGTCTGTGATAAAAAATCCTTATCCAAGACACTAAGGTAGGACGATACTTCTTGGTTTAACACTGCAACTTTTGACAGAACATCTACACTCTTTGTATCTGCAGCAAAACAAATTGCTGTAAAAAATAGTAACAATATTAAAAACACTGACTTTTGTGATCTCGAATCTTTCATTAAACACCTCCAAATATGGGTACGTTGACAAACATCACTTTCATATATTTTCTTTATGATTCCTTAATACCTGTTTATTGTTTTTCTGTTGCCTAAATATTGAATGTAAGTAAGTAATTTTTAGCTGTTTTGGGACAAATAAAGGGCTGTAGATAAAAAGTTTTTATCTTTAAACGTTTCCAGACGCTTATGTCGTGATTACTTTTTTACTGTTATGGTCCCTTATTTGACCTGAAGTATTAGAAGTTACTTTAATACTCTTTTATCGTGCCTCCTTTGTTATGATTATTCTCCTGATACATATTTTCTACCATGTTTTAAATTTTAACAGGCCAGCCCCATATCCCCCAATAAATAGAGCACCAGACTCGCTTGATTGAATATTTTCAATTCTTAGATTTTTATCAAATAGAAATTCAGATGTGTATTCATCTGATTCATTGAAATTCACAACAGTGCTTGAATCACCGATGAACCATAGGTTGTCAGAATCATCAAATTCAAGATAGGTGATTTTATCAAAATTTATAGAGCCATTAGAATTAGAATATATTGTCACATTGTTTATACTATCTTCAACTTTGGCAATACCATTAGCAGTTCCTAACCATATGACACCACTGTTATCTTCCTTGATAGTGTATATAGTATCAGAGGGCAAATCAGAGTTGTCTTTTGTATAGAGGGAGAAATGACTTCCATAGTCAATTGTCAATCCATTCCCAAAAGTGCCAATCCAAATTCGACCAGATTTATCAATAAGAATATCCCTATAGCTGGAAGTTCCATTGGGTAGTGAATACTGTTTCTTTTTCCAATTGTCCTTATCACCATAAAATACCCACTGATCAAAAACTACCCACTTAGTATTGTTTTGATCAACATTTATGGATTTAACATCCTGGTAAATATTTTGACCAGCCATAGTATGATGTGATGAAAAATTAGATCCATTAAAAGAGTAAAGACCATTACTTGATGCTAACCAGAGTAATCCCTCTTGGTCAATATCAATTTGATAGATTACATAGCCAAAAAAGTTATATACCTGCCATTCATTTTCTGTTGCTCTGTATCTAAATAGTTCGCCACCATCATTGCCCACCCAAAGGGTGTTGCTATTTTCTTTTTTAATAGATTTTATATTTTTAAATGAACTGCTCGCTACAACTATTGAGTATAGGGTCTTAATCAATCCTGCACCAATTGTTGTCTCACCTATTTCATCTATAGTAACCGAGTCGGTAATAAGGAGCTGATAATGTGGTCCACTCTTTGTTTCCAGAAATATATCTTCAACAAGTCCAATTGGGATAGAATCAATGCATACTGATTTTGCGCCTGCAGAAAAATTCCTATATCCTGTTGTTCCCCTGATAAATCCATAACCCTCTCTATCTTTTAGACTATCTGGAATTATTACTTCTAAACTATTAGTCACTCTAAGAGTATCTGGGTTTAGGATTATGGTATCTTTGCCAATAGTAATACCTTTGATGAGAACACGATCACCAGAGACCAAATGAACTGCTTCAATGTTAAAATTCCCAGAGAATTTGACCCCTATTGAATACAATCCATTTGAATCAGTTACCACAGTAAGTGAATCAGGAATTGCAGAGTCTTTTACTGGATTATGTTTAAAGGGAACAAGGGTAACTTTTACCTGCTCACTTCCGTTTCCAAGAGAATCAAGAATTTGGCCTATTACTGCAATACCGCCTGTTTCAGTATCTGATGCTCCACCACCCATTTCCATTGAACAGGATGCTAATAGCAAAAGCAGGTATAATAAGATATCTCTCGCACGGCTCTTCATTATATTCTGCCTCTGATATTTTCTGATAATGGAAAAAGGTTCAGATTTAATTGATACACAAGTTCTGGGTTTTCATCTTTTCGAGCCAATTCCATTAAATGTTGTCGAAAATCTCTTATTTTGCCAATATATTTTTTATAGGTTTCATAGGAGAAGCTCACTGTAGTGGAAGAGGTGTATCTCTCATGAGGTTTTGAAATATCAAATGCCCTTATTGCATGTTCCAACATTTTAATTTGAAATTGGACAACCTGAAAAGCTTTTATATTTGAACCAGTTGCTATCACAGGTTCCCTTTGAAAAAATTCACCATCTTCTACCTTTAAAAATCCCAAATCCAAAAGCAACTTTATTGATTTTTTTACCTCACTACCGGTTATTTTTGGTCGAATTAATTTTGCAATTTTTGTATAATCACTTTCAGTTTTAACCCCCACCATAACTACCAGTTCTCTAATAATACAATGATACCACTCTTTATAGTATTCATATTGGTCCTCTCGGACTTTCTGAATATCTTTTACTCTCTGGAGGGAAATAAGCTTATCAAAGAAATAATTTTTCTCTTCCAATTTTTGGGCTTGATTAAAAAACACTAAGTTTTCAAAATATTCAGCCTCTTTATCATTTAATTTTAAGGCAGTACATGTTTTTAGGATAGTCTGCTTGGTAAGGTTTCTTTTACCTTCAATGATGAGTTTGAAAAAACCTGAAGAATTTATCCCCGCTTTTTGGGCTAAATATCTAAAGGAAAAAATGTCATTCCGACTTTTATTATATTCATAATAATCCTTAATATATTGTCGATAATCTGAGTAATTATAAATTTCTGTCATTGATCATGTCTCCTAGCCATGTAAACATAATATAGCTATAATTACTTAAAAACAAGCTATTTTAGTGATTTTAGATAAAATAAGCGTTTACGGATGTAAACGCAAAAATAGTTTAATTAAAGCAAAACTTATTACCTCATCACATTATTACATTTTTCTATTACTGCTACTCTTTAATTAGTATTATAAAGCTCTTGGGCGTTCCCCTGCTTTTGCATTATAGGATTGATGAAATTAATTTGGGCGCGTCCCTCGCAAGCTCGGGTCGGGCTGCTCCGGGTTCCGCGTTCGCTCCAGTAATTTTTGCTTTGCAAAAATCACCGGCTTCGCCGCCCTGCACATCCCTCGCGCAAAAGATTAATAGAATGTAGATGGTTTCTTGAAGGTTTTTGACCCTAATTTACTTTAGGTACTTTACACATTGAATATAAATAGTGGCCTGGATCTGTGATCCAGGTTTCAATATGTTCCAAAAAATGTAATGCCAGTCAATAATCAAAAGGGTACAGAGATTCTCTGTGCCCTTTCTTTACCTAAGAGAATAAAAATAACATTCTTTAGGCTACCTGGGAAACCTCCTCCTCTGATTCAGGCTTTCTATGAGGATTATCAGGAAACAGGTGCTTTGCAATGGCCTTGCCCAACTCCTTTCGAGCATCAAGGTAATTGGTTTCGTACTGCTTACGAAGATCTGCCATGGCAAGGGCCCGTTTAGTAAGCGCCTCTTTTTCCTGTTGTTCAGTTGTGTTGAACAGTACAATGGCACTGCGCATCTCCTGAATAAAACTACGGAGTATTGCAGCTTCATTATACAGGGGATGCTCTTCACCTAAATTCTCAAAGCGAATTGCAACCTGTTCCACTAGCAAAGATTCTTTGAACATGCTATTGTTGACAAGGTGACCATAAACCCTACCAGGAAAAAGACGCTCAAGAATGGCCTTACCGGGATTTTGCCGATCATGCTGTTTGCACTTTTCAAAGGCAGTGCGTACTGCATTATCCAGTCGACTATTTTGCAGTGTCATGGTATCATGGGCATGATACCGTGTATACACAGCATTCCGGTAGTCTCTGTTCTTCTCTTCTACTGCCTCATACACTGGTTCAATTGCCTTGGCAAATTTATCAGCACCGGAAACCTGATAACAGAGTCGGGTGTGACGATTTGCCTTTATCAAGTGCTTGCCGATTGAATCGCGCTTGTAGATCATAATTGGCATACTTACCTCCTAGCTAACGGTTCATAAAAAATAACTGTTTAGGTAGAACCAGCGCTGATTGTTCCCGTATGTATTGCTATTGTGACGTCTATATATAGAACGTTGCAAATTGTCAAAGTGTTACAATTATTTTCAAAAAAAAATGACAAAAAGTAGTTGGACTGTGAGGTCCTATTATTAAAGTAAAACAAATTAATCTATTTACTCTTTGTAAAATAGCTTGAAATGGCAATAACTGTTTTCTCTTAGAAAACAGATGGCCTTATTTTGTATTAAGATCGTCGGGCTTCTGCCCGACAGCAGCCTTACCTTTTTTCTACAGCAAAAAAAGGTAAGCTAAAAATGCCGCCCCGCAATCGCACTTATCGCACAGATATTTGGTCGCTCGATAACTCGCCCTTTGGGCTCGAACAGATCTACGCTTTACCCAAATATCTGTACGGTGCGATTGAAGGGGATAAAAATCGTCTAAAAACGTAATGTTGAACTCTTTAGCTGTGTGTTTTCTTACTTTAAAATTTGTGAAGGCTTGGTATCCTGAATATGAGCCCAACTCATTCCTTTCAATAGTGATTTAGTAGCAATTATTACCGTAACAAATTATAGGAGCCATTTTCAATTGAATAATGATCACTAAGAAAAAAAAATGTCATGTTTCTAGAGGATAACGTTGATTTTTAATACAATTTTTCTATCATCTCCCATTGAAAAATCTGGCATTCACACAATTTTGTGATTCGGAAATGTTGAAGTTACCCCGAATGACAACGTTTTGTCACGCTCACATTTTTCAATCCCCCCTTATTGCAACATTTTGTCCTGTGGGGGGATTTCAATTCCCCCAGTCCCCAAAGTTTTGTGACATACAACTTTTTCAATTTCCCCCCTTTACAAAACGTTGTAATGGTCGCACATTTCAATTCCCCCACTTTACAAAACATTTTCATGGGGGGATAGTGAAAGTACCCCCTTTGAAAACATATTGTAATACTGGGACATTTTGATTCCCCCTCTCTACAAAACGTTGTAATGGTCAACTTTTTCAATTTCCCCCTTTCCCAAAACGTTGCGATAGGGGGATATTTCAATTTCTCACCATCAAAAACTTTTGTAATAGGGGGGGATCTCAATATTTGCCCATTACCGGGTTGTGATTTGTTGAATATTTGGGATTTGAGGGTATGTGGTGAATTTTGTTTTGTTGGGGGATATCTATCTGTTTTAATCAAAATTTACTGAAGAAAGCTGAAATAAAAGGACTCCTCGGTCTCAAAATCTGGTAAGGAGAATGATTTTTATACCTACTCCACTGATGAAACATTTACCCGTAGGAAAAATGAAACAGTTTGATTTCGCAAGACAATGTGATTGTTGTAAACACTATAAAGAACATTTGAAAATTAGTAACAATGTGGCCTGGATCTCTGATCCAGGTCTCTCAAGTTATGAGTTAGTAATTATTACATTTACATGAAGGTGTAAATACAATCAGTACAGTCTAAGCACGTGTAGCAGAAATAGATGTGGTGACGGATGTGGCTACAATGCATTTCAAGCTTAGCAATTTTGAAAGTCAGAAAATTGATATTATCTAGTGGTAAATAGATGAAACCTGGATCAGAGATCCAGGCTACATAAATGATAGGGACGATTGATTAAGTTGTTAATTCAGAAACTTTGATTGTGATGGTTGAACTTCTTGAAGAAAAGAGTCGTTGGAAAAGTATATATTTGTAGTATTGTTAAAATCTCAATGTTAGACCTATTTTGTCCTTAGACAATATTTAATTAAGGTGATTTTATGGAAGTTAAAATTAATAATAAAGCGCTACATAAAATTTGTAAGTTTAAGTTTTACTCACAGCTCTTGAGTAATATGTATAAAGAGAATGAAACCTATGTGAACGGAGTTCATCAGAAACTGCTTATTGAAGAAGCACAATGGTTTGAGCGAAATTCGCATAGAATAAAAAACTCATTGCAGTCATTTGATTTTACGCATATTGAACGATATTTTAAGAAACTCACTGACAATTCATATCTTTCAATTCTGGGTCCTTTTATTTTTCTTTACATAAATGTTACTCTATTCTTTAAATATTACCTTCTTCAAGTTAAATATTTAAAACAACACGGTAAGGGTTATACTGAAAAGTTAATGCAATTACAGATTACACCTGCGGCTTTTATTATTGAAAGATTTTTGGTGTTCCCTAAGTTTCTTTTAAATTTTGTGTTTAGTTATAATGTTGAGCGATTTCTTTTGTCAAGCATGTATTGTTTTTTAATATTTGTTAGGTCTTTAACTTTTTTAAATCTTCAGATTTCATTATTTGCTTTTGCGCTTTTAGTTGGCCTATTTGTTAGAGTACAAATGGGTTTTAGCAATGCACTTGAGAAAAGAAATGCAAACCAGAGTAAAAAGTCAAAATATGTAACAATAACCGAATAAAAAACATAGCAAATATAGATTGAATAGAATCCAACTCTGAAGAGCGGAACCAAAATCAGCTGGACACAATTCCATAATATTTAATAGAAAGATTTATAATGTGGCCTGGATCTTTGATCCAGGTCTCTCATGTTTCGAGTTAGTAATTTTTACATATACGTGAAGGTGTAAAAACAATCAATACAGTACAGCATAAGCACATATACCAGGAATAGATGTGGTGACGGATATTGCTACTATACATATCAAGCTTATTAATCCTCATGTCCTAAGGGTTGACGTTACCTAGTGAAAAAAAATGAAACCTGGATCTGTGATCCAGGTCATGAAGTTGACGTTACAAAGCGAAAAAAGATAAATTCTGGATCACAGATCCAGGCCATATAATTTAGTTACATTTAGAAAATACAAATAACATTTCAGCTGTATGATTTCAACAAGTGATATAAGGAAGACTGTCTATTAATGAATTCTGACCAAATTGACAATTTGTTGACTAAGCAAAACTCAAATTCATGGTACATCCCACTTGTCATAGTTTTATATTTAATTGGATTATTTCCTTCAACAGTTGCTAGCTTTGCTCTTGCTGATAAGGTTGGAAATGCAATCTTCGAGCTTCCATATTGGATTGCATTTGCAATTATAACTATCTTAGCGATTTTTTGTATAAAAATAAGGGGAAAAATTAGGATATTACCGTTTACAATTTACTTATCAGCTTGTGTTTACTGGTCTTTTGGTTTCTTAGATATTTTATTTTAAACACAACAAATAATATAAAAAAAAAGTAGTAAACAATGTGGCCTGGATCTCTGATCCAGGTCTCTCACATATAAAAATTTGAGTCCAAAAAATGTCTGAAAAAAATCTTAAAAACAAACATTACAACATACCAGGACACGCTCATGGATTAACCTTTTCCTGTTTTAAAGGTATTCCTTTCTTTAATGACAATGCAACCTGTGAAAGCTTTTTATTGGAGTTAGAGCGTACTCGCAGGGAGTTTAGTATTCTAATATGGGCTTATGTGCTTATGCCAAATCATGTGCATTTGCTTATATGGCCTACTAAAAAGGATTATGATATATCAAAGATATGTAAATCACTCAAAGGCCGCTTTGCTAGAAGGCATATTGCGCATTTGAAGAAAGTAGAAAATAATACTCTATTAACAAGATGCACTGTCATTGAAAAAGGTGTTAATAAACATAGGGTTTGGCAAAGGGGAGGTGGCTTTGATAGGAATGTTTGGAATGCAAAAGATATTGGAAATACTATATCGTACATTGAAGCAAATCCAATACGACAAGGATTAGCTTTTCAATCAGAAGAATGGAAGTGGTCTTCTGCATATTCACGGAAAACAAAAATTGGCTTAATACCAGATGATTGTACAATGCATATTAGGCTTGGTAATCCTCAAAGTCGGAGAGTTGACATTGTATAACTGCAATAGGTGAAACCTGGATCAAAGATCCAGGCCACATAAATACTATTCGTTTTTATGAAAATGTGGATTCGCAGAAAAGATTGACTTTATAATTTGGAAACCATAATGAGCAAAATATTATTCTTAGTCCTTTTTCTCATTGCCCCATTATTTGCGACTTCAGTGATTGACTTTGTATCAAAAGATTATCAAGGATCAATTATTGTAAATGACAATGAAGTCCCAGAACCAATTCAATTAAGGATTGGAAATGAAGAAAATGCTTTTGATATTGCAATAGCTGAGCTTGATTCTTTGAATTTCAATTATAATAGCAAATATGTCTTTGCGCTTTATAATACCAAAAATCAATTAAAAGATATTCCAGTATTTAAACTAATTGTAAAGGGAAGAAAGGGAACGCTTTATTTAAAAGACAAAGTACTCAAAGTTAAAGCCTATTGGAAGTTGTAAACAATCATCTTGATGATAAGTTGCAGTAAAATCTAAGCTTGAAGAGTAGGGTAGGGTTCTGCAACTCTTTGGTGTCATAATTGTAAAAAATGAGTTATGAATGAAAGAAAAGAATGAATAAACCTGGAAAAGGATATAAAGTTGACAGAAACGCAAAATCAAAGATGATTACAATGCGTATCACCAATAGTTTAATATATGTTGGGATTTTCTCTGTTATGTTTATAGCTCTTTTGTTTTTTGACCTGAATGATACATTTTTACAATACTCGATTTTGGGGCTATTTTGCGTTTTAATAATCTCACTTTTCTATGCTATAACCAGAAAACCAAATTGTAGTATATGTAGAGCCATCATGTCTAAATATGAAAATAAAGAATTAATTGATAATAAGACTGTCTGTACAATAACATATTGTTGTGATAAATGTAAACTGTATTTTTATTATAAGTCTATTTCAATAGATCCTGGAATAAAGTAGTACGGGCCACCTATCTATACGTTTTGAAAATAATGCAATAAATCATCACAACCGATCCTTGATATAGGAATACACCTATGAATCGATTTCCGTTCAAATACCTTTGTGTTTTTATTATAATCACTCAATGTTTCTTTTGCAGTTATAATGTTCAAACTTTTGATGATGTGAATTTTGAGATTATTGAACCACTGAAAGAGGTCATTGCTCAAGATTTAATTCCCTTTCAAGATAGCATACTACCCCAGATAGTTATTGATTCCTTGTCAAAGTATAGAGCAATTATCTTTGGTGAATTTCACAACATTCTTGAGGAGAGGAAGCTTGTTGCACATTTAGCATTAAGCTTAAGCCGTTTTGGAAATCAAATTGAAATATGTACTGAATGTCCCGATGCATTTTCTTGGATTTATGAATTAATATCCCTCGGTGAAGTGGAAAAATTACCGCAATGGGCTAAACACCTTATGATGGTTCCCGTACTTGATTCTGTACAAAACTATAACTCTCACCACAATGCGTCAATCATGCTCCATTGTATTGATGTCAATTTTGCGCCCTATAATTTTAGTCAAAGTATAAGACATCTGGCTAATTATATGGAGATTAAAAAATTCAATGATTTTATAAAAGCGAATATCTATCATTCCTCTCGTGACTATGTTGCCAACTTGAACAAGCTTAAATCAATAATGGAACAAAATCCTGAGGAATTGGATTTGTCAAAGAGCCATAGATTTTATACTACAATTTTACGAATGGTTATCGCTGAGTTAACAAGCGTAGAGGTACGAAATCTTTGGAACTCCAACCATACCATTGCTGCAGGTATAAGAGAGGAATTAATCAAGTCAAATGCTGATAGTATCCTATCACAGTCTAAGGCAAACATAATTTTTCATAATGGTGCAAATCACGCTCAGAAGGGGTCCTATATGGGGTCACCAATTGAGTGGATTGGAGCATATTTACACTATCGCTCCCCCTACAGCAAAAACAATTCTATTTCAATAGTGGGTGTGCCATTAAAAGGTGAAACTCTCCATCCTACTAATTTAGAAAGATTTCATTTTAATCTTGGCAAGACTTCTAAACCAGATGATTTGTTCAGATTAGTTTCCCAGTATAATAATGTGCAGTATTCATACCTTCCCCTCTCAAACCCCATTTTTAAAAACAAGAAAATCAGAGCACATTTTATTTTTGATAACAACCACGTTGTTATGCCATTAAAAAATCTGTATGATGCATTTATAATTATTCCCAATGGAACCTATATTGGTATGCATTATTGATTTTTACATTACTGTATTTGTAAGCTTGTTTATTTCCAATGATTTTATAGAGTTGATATTGTACAGCGATAAAAAAGCTGAAACCTGGATCACAGGAGGCTGTGTCATAACTCGTAAATTGGCTCATGTCATTACGAGCGAAGCGCGGTAATCCCGCTTTTTGAGCTAATTGAAGGGATTGCCACGTCGCTCCGCTCCTCGCAATGACAACTTTTAATAATTATGACACAACCTGCACAGATCCAGGCCACATAAATAGTTCTAATTTTGGGTGGTAGAGAAACCTGAAACAATAATCCAGGTTACATAACTATTACTCAATGATAATAGTAGAGACCATCGCATCTTTATTGATAATTAGCTTACACACATAGAGTCCCTTTGATAACCGATTGGTTTGATAAAGATCATCCATGGATACTGTGTAAACACCATGAGCCGGAATATCATGTAGAGTATAATCGACTACCTCTTTACCCTGCACAGAATAAAGCTTAAGCTGCGCACTTTGATTTTTACCATGCGCTGTTGATGGTATTGTAATATGTAATCTGTTATTAGAATAATAGGGGGTTGTTATAGACTTTGACTGTGCATGCCGATGAGAAACACCAGTGCTGGTTTGAATCTGCAAATCATCGATACAGATATCGCTTGCCCAGCTTTTTCCGGTAATCCCTCGAAATTTTAATCGAACCCGTTCTCCCTTAAAGGGTACCAAGCTTTGATTTACTTTAAACCATTCATCACCATGGTTGTCTTTCAGATGGAGGACTTCGTTTTTCCATTGACCATCCACCTCAATATCCAAATAGAGATTACCCATATGATTTGAATCACTGAACATGTGGCACCAAAATACTAGTTCAAGATCTGCATCCTTTGTATTAATTTTTGGTAGAATAAAGTCAGCCTTTTTATTAGGACTATTACTTCCCGATGCCTCGATATATATGTACTTACCATTCCCCGATGTATGGTCTCCATCCGGTCCTGTTACATTTGGTGAATTGCCAATTTTTGAAGGGGTTGGCCCAGAAAGCACAAGCCAATCCAAATCATCATTGGCAAATTGACTCCACCGATCAAAAAGAATGGTTCCACCGGTATCTAAATTATCAAAATCAACCATATAGGGGAATTGAGTAATAAAAAATTCCTTCTCTATAGAAAATTTATCTTTACTCTCTGCTGTTATGGAAGAATTTGAAACACTTTGAATTCTAATTGAATAATTGGAGCCCGTGGCCTGGTCACCAGGGATTATCCATTCATATTCTCCATCACTTTCAGTTGACGAAGCTATTGTAGATACGGTATTTCCATTATTTAGCAATTCAATTTTAACATTTTCTGTTATGCGGTCCTGCCAAGTAATTACAACCTGGCTATTCTGTTCCAGTTTTTCACCGCCATTAGGTGAGACCACAGAAAGGGCGACTGGCGCTATATATTGAGCCTCAAATTTTGTAAATACAGAGGTTGTAGCCCCCTCAACAGTTTTTGAGGTATTGTTTACTTCAATGGTACCGCTGGTATAGCGACCTGTTCCATTGTCTTCGGTACACTCAATCCAAAACTCATAGGTACCATCAGGAACCGGTTTGTCGTCCTGGCCTGTTAAATCCCAGGTGGCATTAATGGTGCCGTGACTTCTCCTGGATGCACCTGATAGGCCATCCACATCTCCGTTTGATATTCTTTCCCAGGTGTTTAAATGTCTGATATAATTTCTTGCCCAAAGTCCTACTGTTCTAATAAATTCCCCAGAGGGCGTTTGGATCCAAATTACCGTGCAGCTCTTTGGAGCAAAGCGACCGCCATATGATTTAGTGGTAGCGGTAATTTCAAGTTTCGCAAATGATGAAATGTAAAGTGAACTCAGGAAAATAATAATAAATTTGCCTGCTTTTCCCATATCCCCCCCGGCTTTTAGCTGTTCTGTTGTTGGTAACTTTAGTATTTATACAGGTTTTACAAACAATATATTGAAAATTTTGGTAAAAAGCAGGTTTTTCTGAGAGTGATATGGATTTCAAGAGGCTTTGCCACAATGGTAAAAAGCTGTCAATACAAGGAGCTGACAGTGGTATGACTGGATTTGTGGCTGACCAAGGAGTCTCTAAAATTGGCTTAAAAAGCTTGAGTTTTTGCAGGGGTTCACCAAGTCCTACGTTACGCCCATAATGACATGAGCCAATTTAAGAGTTATGACACAACCTCCACAGATCCACGCATACGAATTGTCATTATTTGAGACTTAAGAGCCAATTTTGTAGTGGTTATAGGGGTAATCTCATAAATATTTATAAGTTTAGTGTACATGTTCAAGCTATTTACTGATTTTTGTAAAATTCTGGCAAAAATATTGCTACCTAACTATATAAAAATGTGTATATTATTAATGAAAACGATAATCAACCGAAACTTTATAAGCATGAAAAGGAATTGTTTTAAATGAGATTAAAAAGCTCTCTTCTGAAGTTAGTATCATCAATCTATATGTTATTATTTGTGTTCTGTTCTTTAAGTACTGCTCCAGAAGAAGTAGTGGAGGAAAAGTCTAAAGTAACAATTGATGGTGTCTGTAGTGCGTCTCATAAATCCCTTATAAAGGGTGGGTATGTTAATAACACATGGGCGGTAATTTACCTGTATAATGGCTCAACCTATGATTACCATATGTTTGCCTATGGAGCATCAACTGGTGATACTGCGAACGTGATCTATACTGATACTGTTCATATGGATTTTGTTTCTGGACCATGGACAGACAAAAATTTAGGTATTGAAAGACTTACACCAGGAACAACCTATAACTACATGTTTAGATCATATTTACCTAATTTGCCTGACCATCAAACACTCTGGGGCACCTTTACTACCACCTTTAAAAAACATCATCATTATCCCAATTCTGGTCATATACATGGAAGAAGAAGAACAAAATAATCATGACGGATAAAGATTTGAAAAATTAAATAATCTATTGTGTACTTAACTTAAATTCTAACAAGGGAGGACAACATGCTCGACAAGATAAGAACAACAGTATTGTTTTTACTCTGTTCAGTTTTTATTGTACAAGCAGTTACCTTAATAGAATACTGTCACTGACTTACCTGAGGAACCCAGCGAGGCGTGACCTCGAAAATCGCAAATACCTTTAAAGAACTGGGCAAGGGTATGATTTTTCTCACACTGCATGACGCAGGTGGAGGCTGAGGCTCAAGTAGCATATCTGAAGTTTCAGATAGCGGACAAGCCCATAGATCAAGTGTATCCTACGAATTTGAAACAGGAGGTACTGCATATAATGGAATAGCTGTGCCTCAATATGGCTTTAATAAAACATATGTTGATTTGGCATATATTAAAAGTAAAGGTGCCATTCAACAGCATGCAGATTTTGACTTAAAAATTACTGCAGTAAATCCAGCTAAGGATGTAGCAGACCTTAGTGTAACCATTAAACCTAAGATTGCTATACCAGACAGCGTTGTTATCCATGTATTCCTGTATGAATCATACGTAGACTATAAGGAAAAGTATAATTTTCCCGGTAATTTAGCCGAGAAATTTATCTACAATGTGGTTAAACGGATGCCTACGGGGATTGATGGAACTCTTATACCAGCGCTTGCTGTGGGTCAAAATCATACGGTAAACGTTAAATTAAAAAGACACGCAACCTATGATGTTGCTGACAGTATGAGAGTTGCTGTTGTACTTCAAAGAATTACTACGGTTATCCAGCAAGGTAATGAAGTAGTAAAAGCAAAAGAAGCATTAGCTGCTGTTGATACTAAGGGGTCTCCATTTCTAAATAACATGATTATTGTAGGAAATTCTAGGAAACTTTATAGAAAACAATACAAAAGCATTGGATTTAGAAATATAAAGGAAAATGTTTACTCTTTTAATGTACCCTTTGATAACTCAACAGTAGAACTCTTTACTCTATCTGGTAAGAAGATTAAATCTCTAAAATTGTCAGACAAATCTAAAGGTGAATCTGTACAATTTAAGACACCAACGTCAAATGGCATCTATCTTCTTAAAATAAGAGATAACAGTAACCAGGTAATCAATCTAAAGATTCTAAATTACTAAGAGCAATACTTTCATTTCTATAAACAAAGACCTCTGATTGTATCGGAGGTCTTTTTTATTGTGTACAGACCAATAAATGTAATATATCAACGCAATTAATAAATAATTACCTAATTTTTATATATCATTAAAAGATATTTCCCATTTTTTTCATTATATTAATATACAACGGCTAAACCCAGACTATGCAATAGGAGTAGATGCAGAAGTGCAAGGTTATGATTTAGTAAGACTTGAAGGTTTTGAAGGGCATATCTACAAGGTAATATGGTCGAAAAGTCTGAAAGCCTTAATGGGCATAGGATTGTGCTTCTGCTCTACTTCCTATCGTATAATCTGGGTTATGTAATGATGCAAAATATATGAAATAAGGTTCATTTCTCATTGTCTTTGAAGGGTGGATTGTATATTTTATGAGAAATCAACAAGATTTTCAGTTGCATGGCGTCGAAATCAATTTGGATGCATTGGGCAACCCAGAAAGCTCCATCATCACTTTGTCATCGTATCCAAATTATCAATTGGTAAAAGTTTGTAGTTTTATTTTTCAGAGATAATTCTATCTTAAGATCGGTTATTGATTTTAACATTTTATAGGGCGCTAAGGAGAGTTAATGGGAAGAAATCTAATAAAGATAGGTATATCCTTTGTAGTCATTCTATCTTTTTCAATTGTGTTTTCGGAAGAGGTCGCAAAATTTGCCTATAAAGGTAAACCGGAAGATTTTCATCAAAAAGATATGACGGTACCTTCCTTAATGGTGGCCCTTAGTGACTACCAATATGCTCATGGAAAAAAGTTTTCCTCCGGTGATACCATAAGTAAACCATCGGTTATGCTTGTTATAGACTATTCTGCCAGTATGTTGGACAATGATCCCACTAATAAACGGGTAACTATTCCCACAGAAGTGTTGGAATCTATTTATCAAAAATGTCCCGATGCTGAAGTGGGTTTATCTCTCTTTTCTGGCCATCTTCAATTTGACCGAGAGGATGATCCCTATAGTGTGGAGTGTCCTGGTGAGCCTGGTAAATATTGTCCGCTTCTTCAATTGAATAAGCAATATCCACCGGACAATAAAACCGGTTACGAGATATTAAAGTGGTATCTTACCATGCGAGACGTGTTTCTTGATTATTTACCCTTTCATAATGTCAATATCGATGGGACCCATATTCGGGCTGGCTTCAATGCCACAAAACATGCCTTTGGTTCAAGCAACAGAATAAAGGACGTCCATTTTAACATATTTTTCTCTGATGGCGAGCCAACAGATCCTGAGGGAGATTTGCTCGGGTTTGTTCCTGGAAAGGATGTGGCCACCACATTTACTGTTTTTTTTGGTGAGACTATCCCCCCATGCTTAACTGATTTTACTAAAAATGTTAAGGCCAACGGTTATTCGTCAAATAATGCAAAAACTGACCTTTGGAAACTTAAGAATATTAACAACGACACCTTAGTGAACTTTGTGTTGAACAATATCATTACCTCTATCTTGACCGGTGGGTACATGATGCCCCAGGAGATGGCCGTTGATAAAGGTACCCCTGCTACTAATTGGCATCTGGATTCAACTGGATTTCAATTTCCAACTGTTTTTCCCTTGTTAAGAAAAGTAACAGACTTTGATGTTGATTTAAAGTATAAGATTCGAAGAATAAAAAAGAACACTAATACCGGGTTGTTCGACACCATTAATACTGATACTCTTCATCCTATTGAGTTTAATGTAGATATAGATCCAGCACAGGGTGCACTTCCTGATTCTACCTGGGATGTGAAAAAATGGGACAGAAACCTGGGTTTTTACTTTAATGGTAATCAGGTAGCAGTCATTGAAGACAATATGAATCCTTTGGCTATCCGGTTTGAAAATGATCCAAAGGATGCCAAGTATTCATACACAAAGGCTCGTATTGAAATACGTAATACCAGTACCATTGGTACTGATATTGAATATGTAGATCTAAGTAAAAATGGCCAGGTATTTACCGGTACAATTAATAGGACCGTTATTGCAGATAATGCTCAGCCAACTCAAAGTGATGGGACCTTACAGCACTATCAGACTGATAATATCACCGCAGTATTCAGAAATGATGAGAGTCCAAAGCTTGTTTTGGATACGCTAAAGATCACTGTACCCTTTGAGTTTGCCGGTGGTGTGACAATCGAGAAGGCATTCTACTATGATAACAGTGCTGACGGCTACGTAGATAGTATTGTTGTTGAGGCAAAAACAGACATCTCAGGTGGGATAACTAAGGACCATGTAAAGGAAATTGTTGAGAAGGCAGTAACCTTACCATCGTTCAGAGGCTTTACCGTTACTGGGTATGATGTGCTGGGGAATAATTTTTATCTTCTGGTTTCAGAAGATAAAGGCCATAATCCCTTTACTTATGTGACGTCCAATGATAAGTTTCAATTTATGTCTACTCTTTTTTCTACTGGTGGTATGCTTAGCGCGGCTACTATTGTACCAATAGATAAAATTGCTCCCCTAATTCATTGGCAAGACAAGAGTGCTCTGTTAACCGATTATCAGATGGCCTCATGTAAAGATACCCTGGGAGTTAAATTTTCTGAACCAGTGAAATTAATAAATGCTAATGAACCATTCTATTTCATGGAAACAGTGAGTACAAATACCTATGCGGTAACTGTAAATAATGTTGGCCAGCCTTTGCCTGACAGTGCGCTGTTTGAAGTTGTTTCGGTCACCGGTGTTACTGCTATGACCGATGGCGATTCTCTATGGATACATGAGACAGATAGGGTCGCTGACACCTTGGGTAATGCTCAAAACAATAACAAGAATACTAAGCGTAGGCTCTATGTTGAAAAGATAACCGGTAGTATATCGGTAAATGATGCACTCTATTTTGATAATGATGCCAATGGATTTGTTGACAGTATACATGTTCGGGCAACAACCAACATTGAGGGTGGGTTTACAGAGGCAATAATCAAAGAACTGGTGGATACAGCTATTGATCTTCCCGGTTTTAGGAGCTTTAAAATAGATGCCAGTAAGTTACTTTCAAAGGATGCCTTTTGTATACAGGTTACAGAGGGTGCAACCAACCCAACAACCTATGTTACACAAGAGGATATTCTTACAGTCAATCAGATGATTCTCTCCGGGGGCGCTAAAGTAGTAGCAAAGAACATACCCATTAAAGATAGGGTTGCGCCGATTATCCATTGGGAAGAGAGAAGTGCCCATGCTATTCTTCATCAGGATACTACGATCAATGATACGCTTGTTGTCATATTTTCCGAGCCAATGAAAAGGGTAGAGGCAGAACAGCCCTTCTATTTTCGCTCTCCCCCAGAGGACAAAGAGTATCAAGTACGGCTTACACCATTTGGTCAACCAGAACCAGAGAAAATGTTGTTTCAGATCAATTCCGTTTCAAACAATGTAGACAGGATGCGTGATGGTGATACACTTTGGATTCATGAGAGCGATAGAGTCGGTGACCTCTGCAAAGATGCGAATGGAAATAGTGTAACCAATTTCCAGAATAATAAAAATAACCCTCGAAGAAGATTATATGTTGAGCGACGTCTACTGCCCTTTGTCATGATACCAAAGGCAGTATCGCCGGTTGACAAAAAGAATATCCTAAGTAAAGCCTATAAATTACCGGGTCTCTATGATCGATTGCTCGATTTGGACGTTCTTAAAATGACAACCAATGGTAGCTCCTACTATGGAATGATGATCAATGTGGTACCAGACAACGTAAAAAACGTCTTTGAGAGTTTTTCGCTTCAAGGAAGATTGACTATCCTTGATGCGGTTGGCAATAAAGTGATAGATGGCAGTGATATGGCGTGGGATGATGATAATAAACGGCTCATTTGGGCCTGGAGCGTAAAAAATAGAAATGGTCGCTATGTTGGTCGTGGTATGTACCTTTGTGTTATTGAATTTGAGGAGACCACAAAGGGGTCGGAAAATACAGGACTAAAGGGGACCAAGAAGATTCTTCTTGGTGTTCGTTAGAGACTGGTATTAGTTGGATTTAAAACAGAAAATGTTAATTGGTACTATAAAGGTTATCTATGAATAAAATAATAATTATTGGATTGTTTTTTACTTTTCAAACTCTTTTGTACGCACAACATAGCGATAATAAAAAAGTATCCAAAACCCTATCAGAAAATGCAAAAAGTGGAGTAATGCAGCAAAAGCCAAAGGCACCATTGCCGCCAACCCCTCCCTATGTAGGGCCAAATTTTATGGATGGTACCTCTGGTGAAAATATGTATCGGGGTGGACCAGTAGTGCGGGTTCCCGGATGGGTTTACACAGGCGATCCTCTGGCTGAATTTAGAAAGGCCAAAGGTGGTATTGATCCTGCAAGGCTTCCCAATGTGCTCACCAATCCCTGGCATGAAAGCGGCACAGCGCTAAATAAGGGATACTATATACCGGATAATTTTACCGGACATATGCCAGTGTATACCGAGGGAAATAATTGGCCGGTAATCGGTCCTCACCAACCCTCTCCTCCACACGGTGATTTTGAAGCGGATTGTGGGGTGTACTATCAAAATGGTACGATCATAGAAACCGGTGCCCTAACCGTGCCCGGTGAAGGTGGGTTTTATGTTCATAACAAATGTGGATACAGTGTGCTGTTATCCAGTGGAACCTATCCCGGTAATGAGCAACCCGGTCAAGTAATTACTGTTATAAATCCTGAGGAGTGCAAGAATTTGCCCTGTCCACCAAGAGATTGGTATCATGTTGGTCCCTACCCACGAGTTCCCGAACTCTATATTTCAGTAGCTGGACTCGATCCTATGGATGTTCCTGGATGGCATTGGTCCTTTTCTCCAGAGCGAGACTATGGCACACCGGGATTTGCCTATAAATTCGATTCGAAGTATCAAGAGGTCGGCAATAATGAGTATGTTGTCATGCCAGGATTTGCCAAGAATGAGGGATATTGTCCCAGAACGTCGGGAGACCCGGGGTATGGTGTGCTTTTGTATAGAAGAAAACCGCCGGATTACAAAAAAGAGTTGGTATGTATAACTGATATGTATATCATTGATTCAACTGCTGCCAAAGCGCAACAGGATATGTGGGCATTAGAAGGAATTAATTGCCAAGTAAATGCCCAACAGGGATTACAAGCCTGGCCTGTAGAAAAAGAGGGCGTACTATTTTTCTATGAATTTGTGACGCATAAGGTTGCCCAGGAGCATCTCTCTCAATGCACCAATGTGCGGAGCATTCAATTGCAATCAACTGGAGTGAAATAAGCTCAATTCATACCCGAACATATTCTTGAAAATTTAAAGAGTCCTCATTTGTATACAATTTTTATTGTGACTAAAGAAAAATTATGTTTTTCTAAAGTGCTAGTATTAAATTAATAATATAAGAGAATTTGCCTACTTTAATGTGGGTTGAGAGGCAGTATGTTTCGTTGGGCGCCGAAACATAATACTAAATATATCAGTTGGATGTGAGGAAAACGGTCTAAGTTTTTGTCGCTAGCGGCATTCGAAAAACGCAGGCATATCACTCAAGGATATGCCGAGTATTTTCGGAGTGCCAGTAATGGCAAGGGAAACTGCGGTTTGCTGCAGACAACTGAGATTTTTAGGGTCATATTTCGGGAGGGGTGGATTTCATACCAACAGATTTAATCTGCTAGCTCATTTCAATTATTCTAAAAGGAGTATTTCCATGAATAATAGAGTATTCTGGATGAGGGAGATTATAATATTCATCTGTTTAGCCCTTGGTGCAGAAGCTAAACTGGAAGGGTTCTATTGCGATGTGTTTCAGGATGAGGGAACGCAAATTGGCGGGTCTGATATGAAGAAAAACTGCGACTATATTGGCTATACCATGGAGCATCTTAATATCAGTCAAAATAATAGCACTAATCGCAAAAAACAGCTGGAGGTTATTGAAAAATGTGATCATGATGATAATGGTTATCTATTATATCCGGACAATCAGCCTCGGTTTGCGATTATCTACTATCATGGTGGCTCTATGTCGCACTCAAGGGATTTGGGTGAGGAGGGAAGAAAAAGGATTCGAACCCACTATTACAATGGAGGAAGTCAATTTGGCTCCTGTGCAGGCTCTTATATGCTGGCAACATATTTTCGTGGTCGCTATCAAGAGACCTATTTCCGAATTTGGAAAGGTGGCATGGATGGACCCAATGTGTCCCGGACACCGATTAACAAAATTATCAATGCCAGTTCTCCCTTTATTGGGTATATGGATTTTAAAGCAGGCGATGTGGTCAAAAGTGTGTTTCATAACAACGGCGGGTCAGTTGATACCACAGAGATGCCTGAGGGGACTCGGATCTGCGCTATGCATAATAGCTCCTCTCTAAAGGGTTATGGCGCTATCTGGGCTTGGAAAGACAATGATACCACTGGCAGAGTACTGGGGATAACCGGACATCCTGAGGGAAACTCTTCTACTGATCAGAAACGCTACATGGGCGCATGCATGCTCTACATTACCGATCATTTGGGAAAACCCAAAGTAAAGGGTACCTTAAGCAATGGTGGTATTGTTGAGATGACAAAGGGAACCAAGGATGATGATCCACTACGTACGAAAATCGGGGATAAGCAGTATCATCACTTTACCCTGGAGTGTGAGACAGCAAAAAACGTTGAAATAACTGTTGCTGGGGAAGAGGGTTACGATTTTCATGTGTTCGTTGCCAAAGACACAGCTGCTTTTAGAGGAAATGCAGAGTATGCTGATTCATCCTCGGGCCATGCAAAAAAGCTTACTATTCCAATACTGGAATCAGGTAAATGGTATGTTGGTGTGAAACTAAACAATACTGTTTCAACAAGCAGTGGTACACTTTTCCCAAAATATACCGGCGATCTTAAGATGTTAAATGGGATATCCTATACTATCGAGGCAAAATGGGAAGCGGTTGGTATCTTTGCTGGTAAAAAGGAAGCGATTCGAAATCAGTTTGCTGTGAAACTACTCACCAGAAATCGTGTTTCCATTGATGTTGGTGATATTGTTGTTTCGCAACTGCAGGTGTATAATGCGCAGGGTCGTCTCTGTTGGACTCCAGAGGTGAGTAAAAAAGCAACACAGTATACATGGCGCCCTAAGGGTGCAGGTATGTATATCGTCCGTTTAGTTTCTGGAAAGGATATTTTTACACGCCCCTTGACAATTGTGAAATAATCTTTTTGATATAAAGAAAAAGTAGGGCCTTGCAAGAGAAATCTTTAAGGCCCTGATTTATTTTCTTTCAGGATTGTAAATGCTTTGACACCTGCTATAAATGTCATTCCGGTATGTTTTTAGGTCGGAATCTTAAATTTATTTTTTGATAATATTGGGAGAATGATATGTCTAGGATTAATAGAATAGTATGTTTATTTATACTATCAATTATTTGTTCCTATGCTGGTCTTGATTCAACTCAATCAATCGACACTACCTTTGTAGTTCTAATTGATTGCACTGGTGATGGAGTAGAAGATTCGATCGTTTATAGAATCTCCGGATCAACTTGGATGGTTCCCTTGACCGCTACCTATACAATTAAATCTGCAGGTAAAACAATTTTAGACGAAACTTCCTCGGACGAAGCTTTGGATGGACAGTTTCCCAGTGAGGATATATTTGAAGGGTGTACTGAATATCTTACTTGTAAAAAGGAGTGGTATTTTAATCGTGTGCCAAAGAAGATGGTACAACTGGTTGACAAAAAGAGTGAGCAACGTGAGTCATTGCTCGATTCAACTTCTGGTATGTCAATTCCTGATCTGGTGGGAATGTTTTATGCTGACTCTCTTGGCTATTCAAGAAAAAAGACTAAGAGTGCTGTGAGGAAACTGACTGCACATTTGAGGAAAAATGATTTTGTGATCCTGACTATCCCGGTTATCCCAATCTATCCTTCGATACCACGTATTTACGATCCCACCCACAAAAGGTTTATAGGTCTTTTTGGGTTATAATTTATTTGTAGTAGTGGAAGTGATTTAGGTGCTAAAAAGAGAACTTTTCGTAGTGGATCTGAGATGGAGTAATTCCCAGTGATCGACAGGATGAAAAAACAGCGTGGCGCAATGAGTTGGGTCCACAGTAGAAGATTTCTAAATTTTTATGATCCTGGGGTAAATAGCTTTCCAAGAGGTTTCTATTAATTCGATTGAATTTGGAATAGGGATTAGGTTGCCTTGTTGTTATTGGGACATAAAAAAAGGTATCGTACTTCTTAGCATAGGTATTAAAAATATCATGGGCAAAGAGCTCTTCCTGTGTCTGACAACTCCAGATCAGTGTTGTTTGAGTCATTAATCCTGAAGCGTCCCAATGTGCACAAGTCGACAAAAAGGGGGTAATGCCAATGCCACCAGCTATAAATACTTTTGGTTTGTTATTTTGTTGCGGTGTAAAAATGCCATAGGGACCATCAACTGCAGCGTGAGTCTCAGTGGAAAGATCGCCCAGTTTGCCAGTATAATCACCGAGATTTTTTACTGTAATAGATAGTTTATTTCCTGGAGCTGAGGAGAAGGTAAATGGGTGCTCTGCATTTCCACAAGTTTTAGAAAAGAAACGAAAATAGCCAAATTGACCTGCTTTATGGGAAAGTGTCTTTCTTTTTGGATTGGATAATACAATCTCAACGATATCCTTGGTATGTTTAGTAACCGAATGGACAATAAATCCCTTTGCTTGTGCAACAAGGGGGCGGGCTAGTTTGTGGTATAGGTAAAGTAATCCTACTAATCCAGCCCAAACCTGTACCAAGACCATTCTCACTATTGTTTCTTGGGTGGATGAGGCTATATATACATGGGCCATTATGGCGAGCATTGCAAAAGCGGTAATATTATGAATTAATTTTAGGTTGGAATAGTCGAAAACTTTTATGCGTCCAATGAAACGTTTAAGTTGTGCCACGATCTTAATGTTATGAAAAATAGAGTCGATCATGAAGAGCGTGGTTATTGACATGATGATAAACAGCAAACTTAAGCCAATGAGTCCAAGAAACGTTTGTAAGGATGTATCAATAAAAAAGATCCATTTAAAATAGACATGGGTTAAAGCAAAACAGAGGGCAATAGAGGCCAGCCATCCATGAAAAATCATTATTCGATCATGACCAAAGATACGATCTAAAAAACGGATTCGACAGGACAAAACCAAGGCATTGAGAAAGTAGACAAAGGCGCATAATCCAAATACCATGCCCATGGAGTAGCTATGGAAAAGAGAGTACCAGTTATTATTAAAGTAAATAGATATTGGGATCAGCGGAGATCCAAAAGCTATAGCTATCCAAAAAATAAGATAGATTTTACGTTTAATTTTGCTCATCCTTTTCTGTGCCTTCATCTGCCATACGTTTAATTATTTGTTGAACATACTCTTTGGCAAGAGTAGGCATCTTTTTGAGGGCAGATCCAGAAGTCACGCCATCTACCGGTGCAACCACATCCCATTTACTTCTTTGCGTTGTATGAAGAAAAATTCGATCGCCCTCTTTTTTATTTTCTGAAAGCCATTTTGTGACCCAAGGGCGGACTTTGGAATTAACACCTGAGTTGGTTATAAAGACTGCATTGTAGGAGGAGGCTTTCTGATTGTCTAATCCCTTATTGAGATGGTCGACAACGGTAATCACTAAAGATTCCTTTTCTAATAGCTTCTTCATCTCTTTGATGAGGGCAGACTTAAACCGAGTTTCTTCAAAGGCAAGTAATATCCGCTTCTGTGAAGTGGTGGTGGTTGAGTCTTGTGCCGAAAGTAAAGTGATGAAGAAAAAGAGAATAGATGCAATTTTTGTGAAGGTCGTCATAATTTGTTCCTTGATTATTGCGATATATTGTTTGAGTATTTTTATTCTGCCTAAAAGAAAATAACATTTTAAAATGCATAATAAATAATTATTCCAATTTTAATTGAATTCTAATAATCGAGGTAAGCTATTGGGAACTATACTGTATTGGCATTTCCGACAAATGGAATGAAAAAAGAAAAAATTTTTTTATAAACCGTAAAAAAAATGGTAATGGAGACCTTTTTACGTTAGATTATAGTATATAAGCGCCGGTAGTTTTTTGTGAGGTGAAACGCGTTTAAAGGCCTCTTTGACCAAACGGGAGGTACTCAATGAAAAAGGTACTGCTTTTTTCTCTAATTGTATTGTTATCTTCACTGCTTTTTATTCTCTCATCGGCTCTGTTTTTTAGCCTTGATGCAGCAGAATTTCAATCAATGAATAGCTCCACCCTAATAAACTGTATTGTTGTAGATCATACCTATTAGTTTATCTTTTTTTTTAGTTTTAAATTACCATATTAGCTACTCCAAGTCTCTAAATTAAATTTTGTATTTAATTTGTCTATCATTATAAAAATTCTGTAGTAATATACGTTAAATAGTACTTATTTAATGTGTTCCTTGGTCACTAATTCCATGCTCGTATAGAATTTTTATGAAAGATTGAAGGAATCATTTTTATACTATGTGTTTTGGTATATGCTTTATTGGATTATCACAAATTGATTCCAAAACCAATGTGATATAGGTATATCATATTGCTATAAAACTAGAAAAAAGAGCTCATAACTATTGACAAGAGATTTGGCGTTTGGTATACTTTGGTGTTTCTATGTATAGAAACATTGATATTCTCAATTTTGAATAATATTTTTAGCTACAAATATTGTGCAAGGAGGAATGGTGATTAGGCCAAATAAAAAGGATTTTCTTGCTGTTGCAAAAAAAGATCATGTGGTTGCCGTGGTAAAAGAGCTTCCCTCAGATCTTGTGACACCGGTTGATGCCTATTATGCTACATCAGCTTCTTATTTACTTGAATCTGCAGAAAAAGGATCGATGATCGGACGATACTCCTTTTTAGGGATCGAGCCGGTAATCAAGCTTGAGATTCGCGGTGATGAGTGTATTCATACGGAAAACGGTACTGTCAATCGGTATACTCAAAAGGACCCGATGAAGATGGTCGGAGAGATTGTGAAGGCTCACTCCTATGTGGTGGAGGGGGACAATTCACCCTTTCCAGGTGGTGCTGTTGGATATATCGGCTACGAATATATTCGTAAATGGGAAAAGGTTGCTATTGATACCAACAAACCGGGACTTACTCTACCGGATAGTCTTTTTATGATTACTCGGTACAATTTGGTATATGATAACCTCATGCATACCATAAAGATTGTCTGCAATGTTCATGTTAGTGACGATCCTGGCAAAGATTATGATGAAGCCGTGAATGGTATTGAAAAGATTGCCCTGCAGTTAGAGCAGACAAAATCGCCTTCTCCAGCAATTACTGAGCTCCCTCAACCAGGTCCTTTAAGTAGTAGCTATACTAAAGAGAAATATATGGAAGCGGTTGAATACGTTAAAAAACTGATTACCGAAGGTGAGGCAATTCAGGTCGTTATTTCTCAACAGATGAGCGCTGATTTTGACGGAGATCCTTTCTTGATATTTCGGGCATTGCGAACAATAAATCCATCCCCCTATATGTTTTATCTAAACTTTGATGATTTTGTTATTTTAGGAGCGTCACCAGAAGTTATGGTGCGGGTAGATGGTAAGAAAGCACTGCTCCGGCCAATTGCGGGCACACGTCCTCGTGGTAAAACAACAGAGGAGGATAATGCACTCAAGGCTGATCTATTAGCCGATGAAAAGGAGCTTGCTGAACATATTATGCTGGTTGATCTTGCCCGAAACGATCTAGGAAGAATCGCAAAACCAGGTTCGGTGTCAGTTGACAGAATGATGGAAGTTGAGATGTACTCCCATGTCATGCATATTGTCTCGGAGGTTACTGCTGAACTAGCTGACCGGTATGATGTTTTTGATGTGATTAAAGCGACCTTTCCTGCAGGAACAGTATCTGGTGCACCAAAGGTGCGGGCCATGGAAATTATTGAAGAACTGGAGCCCGTGCTGAGAGGTCCCTATGCTGGACTCATTGGGTATCTTAGCTATACAGGAAGCTTTGATTCCTGCATTACCATCCGGTCAATGGTTGTGGCGGACAAAAAAATATATTTACAAGCTGGAGCAGGTCTTGTGTACGACTCTGTACCGGAGCGAGAGTACGACGAAACATTAAACAAGGCTAAAGCGCTTTTTGCGGCACTTTCAGTAGGAGGGAAAAAGTAATGGTTTTAATGATTGATAATTACGACTCCTTTACTTATAACCTTGTCCAATATTTTATGCAATTGGGCGAAGAGGTTGTGGTTCACAGAAATGATGAAATAACTATTGAGCAGGCTGAGGCTATTGAGTTTGATTATTTGGTAATTTCACCTGGCCCAGGCACCCCAAGGGATTCCGGTTGCTCCAGAGATATGATTCGTCACTTCTCCGGAAGGAAACCCATTTTGGGAGTCTGTCTTGGTCACCAGTCAATTGGTGATGTCTTTGGTGGTAAAATTGTTCAGGCTAAGGCCATTATGCATGGTAAAAGCGATATGGTCGATCATGATGGTAAATCACTCTTTGCTGGTCTTCCAAATCCAGTAAGAGTTATTCGCTATCACTCCTTAGCAATTGATAAAAACAGTGTACCCGAAAAGTTTGAAGTAAGTGCTCGCGGTAGTGACGGTGAAATAATGGCCATTCGACACAAATCAATGCGAATTGAAGGTGTGCAGTTTCATCCTGAATCAATTGGTACTGAAGAGGGAATGAAAATGCTATCCAACTTTTTGTCTGGTGTCAAAGAGGTGCCTCCTGTAAAGACTCTGTTGAAAAAGTCAGTGTCCGGTGAGAGCATGAGTCAAGTTGAAGCTGGGCATATCATGGAGCAAATCACTGAGGGTGCAATTACCCCAGCACAAATCGGCGCCTTACTCACCTCTCTAACCATGAGGGGAGCTACTGTTGACGAGTTGACTGGATTTGCTAGCATCCTCTATAAAAAGGCTCGACCCGTACCTTTACCAGAGGGATTTGTCTGTACCGATACCTGTGGGACCGGAGGAGATGGTTCTGGTACTTTTAACATTTCAACAGCCTGTGCCTTTGTTTGTGCTGGTGCTGGTGTACCAATTGCCAAGCATGGTAATCGCTCAATCACCTCAAAATCAGGTTCTGCTGACGTGCTTGAAGCTCTGGGAGTCAAAATTGATATGACTCCAGAGGATTCTGCCCGGTGCCTGACTGATATTGGCATCTGTTTTTTCTTTGCACCACTTTATCATCCAGCATTCAAAAACATTATGGGACCACGCAAGGAACTGGGGTTTCGCACGGTATTTAATATGATGGGCCCCATGCTCAATCCAGCAAAAGTACAATCTCAAGTAATGGGAGTCTTTTCTCCTGATATTCGCGAGCACGTTGCTAAGGTTTTGGGAAACCTTGGTGTTAAACATGCTTTGGTCGTGCATGGATCCGATGGATTGGATGAGTTTACCCTGACCACGACCACTGAAGTTACCGAACTCAAAGATGGGTGGGTACAAGAGTGGGTCTTTAATCCAGAGGAGTATGGATTTGATTATTGTAAACCCGATGATCTTAAAGGTGGCGATGCTTTGGAGAATGCAGACATTGTAAAGAATATTCTCCAAGGCAAAAAAGGAGCGCAACGGGATATTGTTGTTATTAATGCTGCAGCAGCAATTCTTGCGGCAGATAAAGCTGCTTCCTTTGCAGAGGCATTGAGCATTGCACAGTCTTCTATTGATTCAGGGAATGCACAGAAGTCATTAGAAGCCCTAGTTGCCTATAGTAGGAAGGTTTCATGACTATCTTAGATACCATTGTCGCAACCCGTAAAGAGCGACTTGATAAAAAGAGAAATAACATGCCTGAATCAGCATTGGAAAGAGAGCTTGATTCAATACGGCCCTTTTTTAGGATTTCCAATACAACGCTTATTGCGGAGTGTAAAAAGGGCTCGCCCTCTAAAGGCGTATTCCTTTCTGAATATGATCCTGTTTCTATTGCATGTCAATATGCACAGGGAGGAGCCAATGCACTTTCAGTGTTAACAGAACCTGACCATTTCTTTGGAAGTGACGAACATCTTATAGAAGTGCGATCAACTGTTGATTTACCGGTTTTACGCAAAGACTTCATTTTTGATCTCTATCAGGTAAAAGAGAGTTGGGCCATTGGCGCTGATGCGGTGCTCCTTATTGCAGCCATTTTATCCCCCAGCCAACTTGAGGAGTTAGCATGCTATGCGCACGAATTAGGTTTGCAGACGCTTGTTGAGGTTCATAACGAAATAGAATTAGAGATGGCCTTGCCCATTGAAACTGAGGGTATGGGAGTGAATGCTCGAAACTTAAAAGATTTCAGCATCGATTTAGCCATAGCAAAACAACTCTGTAAGTCAATTCCTACTAAAACAGTAGCCGTTGCCGAATCTGGTTTAAAAAGCGTTAGCAGTGGATTGGAGATGTATCAAGCTGGATTTAGAGGATTTTTAGTCGGTGAGTATTTTATTACTGCCACAGATCGAACAGAAACAGTAAACCAATTTGCTCAGGCTTTAGAATCGTCTCAAAGAGGAGCATTGTGAGAAAACTGTTCGTTAAAATATGTGGAATTACTAACGAGAAGGACGCGATAGAAGCAATCCGCCTTGGTGCTGATCATATAGGATTTATCTTTGCTCAATCTCCACGCCAGGTTACTCAAGAAGAGGTGAAAAAAATAGTAGGTTCTTTAGTATCAAAAGACCTTTTGCAAACCACCAAAATTGTTGGCGTATTTGTCAATGAGGATATGCAGAGGATCGAAGAGATTTACCACGATACTGGTATTGATCTGGTGCAGCTCCATGGAGATGAAACAAGTGAGTTTGCTCAATCCCTATCTGTCCCTTGGTATAAGGCCTTACGTTTTAGCTCAACTGAGGAAGTTGATCTGTTCCTTTCTTCACAAAGAGAATTGTGGAGCTGTGATACACTCCTTATAGATACGGCAGTCAAGGGGCACTATGGTGGCACAGGTATTACGATGGCTTATGATTTAGCTAAGTATGCAACACAGGCAATTCAAAAAATGGGAAAAAAATGCATTCTTGCTGGAGGTTTGAATCCTGAAAACATTGGTACTATGATTAAAAAGAGTTTTCCTGATGGTGTGGATGTCAGTAGTGGAGTTGAAAAACAAAGAGGAATAAAAAGTTTTGTAAAGTTGCAACGCCTCTTCGAGGAGATAAACAGTGCAACAAAACAGGATTAGTTAGAAATAATTAGTAAAAAGGTAATCTGTTTTTATGAGTGATAATCAAAGATATTTTGGAAAATATGGTGGACGCTATATACCGGAGGTGCTCCATCCAGCATTTGAAGAGTTGGAAAAGGCTTATGAGGATATAAAAGAGGATAGGTCATTCTGGGACGAGCTTGACGAATTGTACAAAGATTATATTGGTCGACCAACACCACTCTACTATGCTGAAAATGTATCCAAACATTTTGGTGGTGCTCAGATCTACTTTAAAATGGAAGGGAATGCCCACACCGGTGCTCATAAGATTAATAATGCTGTTGGTCAAGCATTATTAGCAAAGAAAATGGGTAAAAAAAGAATTATAGCTGAGACCGGTGCTGGTCAACATGGTCTTGCGACTGCAGCTGCGGCTGCAAAAATGGGTATGGAGTGTGAAGTCTTCATGGGTGAGGTTGATATTGCTCGACAACATCCCAATGTATTTGGTATGCGACTCTTTGGAGCAACAGTAACACCGGTAACTGATGGCACAAAAACATTGACTGACGCAGTTAATGCTGCGTTGAAAAACTGGACGGAACGGGTTGAAGATACGCACTACCTGCTGGGTTCTGCTCTTGGACCGCATCCATATCCGTCAATGGTACGTGATTTTCAAAGTGTGATTGGCAAGGAGATAAAAGAACAACTATTTGAAAAGATCCAAAGGCTACCTGATAGCTGCATTGCCTGTGTTGGAGGAGGATCAAATTCAATTGGGATGTTTAATGCTTTTTTAGATGAATCTGTGCAATTAATTGGTGTAGAAGCTGGGGGAGAGGGCGCAAATTCAAAGAGGCATGCCATTCGTATGAGTGGCCAAGGGCGACTGGGTATTGTACAGGCCTATAAATCCTTTTTCCTTCAAGATGATAATGGTTCTCTTTTGCCAACTCACTCTATAAGTGCGGGCCTTGACTATGCGGGTATTGGACCGCAGTTAGCCTATTTAAATGAACAAAACCGGGTAGAATTTACTTCTGCAACCGATGCGGAGGTGCTGGATGCGGTCGCCTTTACTGCAAAAATGGAGGGACTCATTCCTGCTTTAGAATCATCCCATGCCTTGGCCGAAGCTTATAAGCGAGCAGCAACACTTTCAAAAGATCATGTTATGGTAGTCAATATCTCCGGTAGAGGTGATAAGGACATGTTTATCACCGCTCCCTTTTTTGATGGTGAGGATTGGTTAGCGTTTTTAAAAAATGAGATTATACGATTGGAGAAAGAGGTATAGCATGAAGGGAATCGAACGCATACAAAAGGTTTTTTCGACATCGAAAGAGATCAAGTTAATGACCCATGTAGTTGGAGGATATCCAACTATACCACAGAGTGAAGGGATTGTTCATGTTATGGCCAAACAGGATGTTGATCTTGTTGAGATTCAACTACCCTTTAGTGATCCTATTGCTGATGGCCCAGTGATCGTTCAGGCAAACCATGTTGCACTCAAGGCTGGCGTTACAACAGAGATGGTTTTTTCCATGATTGAGCGACTTCGAAAAGATGTTTCAATTCCACTGTTGATCATGAGCTATCTTAATCCTATTTATGCGTTCGGTGTTGAGGCATTTATTGATAGGGTCACTGCTATTGGTGTTGATGGTGTAATTATCCCTGATTGTCCTCCTGAAGAGATAGAGATGAATTTGCCGGAGCTATGTAATATTGCCGGATTAGCCTTTGTCCCTTTAATCGCTCCCACAACAAAAAAAGATCGTATGCATTATGTTGCGCAGAGAAGCCTCTCTCCCTTTGTGTATGCAGTGTTACGATTAGGGGTGACTGGTAAGAAAACCTCCTTAGATACAGCAACTATTGACTATTTGAAGCAGATTAAAGAGTCGACGCAACGTTGTGTGGCTGCTGGATTTGGTATACAGGAGAGAGCCCAAATAGATGCTCTAATAGGGCATGCTGATTGTGGTATTGTAGGGAGTGCGTTACTAAAAAGGGTTAATAACGCTCTTGAAGGAGATATGGATCCTGTGGAGGCTGTCGATTCCTTTTTAAAGACGTTAAAAGGCTAATATTAAGTAATACGGATTAAAAAAGATCTAAGTCTCTGAATTAAATAAAAGCTATTGACTTTAATCCAATTTCTTTTATTATTTTTATACACCAAGTTTGTAATCGTACAAAATATTTGTAGAATAATCATCTTTTTAAAAAGGAGTTTGCAATGCCTCATGTAATTTCTGATGAATGTGTTGCCTGTGGATCATGTGTACCTGAATGCCCCGTAGATGCAATTGCCGAGGGTGATCCTATTTACGTCATTGATGCTGAAAAGTGCACTGATTGTGGTGCCTGTACAGAGGTCTGCCCCTCAGAGGCGATCGCTGAATCATAATATAGCCATATACGTAAGCAAAAAATCATGGGGATCATGGACAATGTCTATGATCCTTTTTTTATGCAATGATCTATTGTTTTAGTGATGAACGATAGTAAAAAATGAAAGGGATGTACCATTGACGATAAATGTCACCTGAGTGATATGCTTTTTATGGGAAGGGCACCTCATGGGTCAGGCTTCAACTTTGTTTTCTTAGAATTATTGTGAAAAACCTGCTACAGCAGCTCCTAATAGAGGGGCATCAGAAACCTGCATAATAGAATAATCAAAATTGAAAGGGCTCAGGAGGTTTTTAAGGTACTGTTCTGCCTTTTCTTGAAAAGAGTATAGTTTATAATAGAGGCTCCCATCAGCAGAGATGCAAAACTGTTTGCTTACCTTTGCCTGGGATGCTTTAATCATTGTTGCAGAAATGTTAATGGCTGCAAAAAGTGCAGCCCGGTCAACAATCTCAGAAATAACTCCCATGAGTTCATCCCTATCATTTGGTGCGATTTCCTGGAAAGGTTTGCTATTGGCGATTCCAAGTTCTAGGCATTCACTAACCTCTTTGCTCGAAAGGGTGTGCGTGTTTTCCAGAATACGCTGTGTTTCTGGAGAAAAGAGATTCTCCGAGGCTGCCATCTTTAGTATACATAGACAGAGGTTACCCAAGTAACCACCGGAGATCATTTTCTCTAAAATATGCGTACCCGGTTCAGCGGTTGTTTTATCAAAAGCCTTGTCCAGATCGCTTCTTATAAAGGTATTAAAATTTGCCGATTCAATATTGATAGCTTGTGTTCCCTTTTCCTCTAAAGGGCGTAGCTTTTTAATATGTTTATTTGCTTCTAAATAGGCTGTATTTGTACCGGTACCCAGAATAAACCCGATATAATTAGACTCTAGGTTAAATTTGTTAGTGGCAATCCCTGCAAAAAGTGAAGCAACCGTATCGTTTAAGAGTGTACAAGTGGTTGGAACGGGAAGTTTCTTCTCCTGTAAAGATGCAATAAGGTTTGCACAGATTTTCTCACCAACGATTTCCGGTGCTTTAATCTCCTTTGTCCAATAGATGAGTGTTCCATCTCTGGTAGAATCAATACGTGAGGGATAGGAAAAACAAAAACCAAGCCGGTCACTTTTTCCTAACACCGGTTTGATGTACTCAATTATTTGATCAAAGAATTCTTTCTTTGAGAGCTCTTTTTCAATACCGGGCATCGCATGTGTGGAGAAATACTCCTTATGAGCAGTGCTTTGTTCATCAAAATAAAACAGAGAAGTACGAAAGTTTGAGCCACCAGCATCTAAGACAATTATGCGCTCATTTTTGGGAGCCATTGAAGGTGTTTGAATAAAGCTAGGAATCATTGCTAGACAACTTCCTTCAGGAGTTAGCCCACGTTCCATCTCTTTTAAGAAAGCCTGTTGGATAGCTTCGGCATCATATTGACTGGTGAGTAAATGGTGGCTTCGTAAAAACTTTTCACAACGCTTTGGTACTGTCATTGTATATTCCTAAATGTTAATAGCTGATCGAATGTATAAGGATATTATATATCTAATATAATGATATTGGTAAGGTAATAAAATAAAAAACGCCCCACCAAAGTATGGATGGGACCTTTTTTAAAGGGGTGATTAATCATTAATGGATTCTAAACCATTGTAATAAATGATCAAGTATAATAAAATGATAAAATTTCTATAGTATCCTTGACATAAGAACATGCCAATTGCATGGTGTAAGGATATATTTTTATGGTGAAATTTGTTATATACTAACCATATGAAGAAACTTCTTGTTTATAAGGGAGCATACCTATGAAGGGGACCCCAATTATTCCACCGGTTTGTTTGTCGGCCACCTATAAATTTAAAAATTCCGATGAGCTCATCGATGTTGTTCAAAATAGGAATGGTTATCTCTATTCCAGGTGGGATAATCCCACAGTAGTAGAAGCAGAGAAGGAACTTGCCCTGATGGAGCACTATGATAAAGCCTTGGGGTTTAGCTCGGGAATGGCTGCGATTACTACGGCAATCATAAGCAGTGTTAAAAATGGTGACCGTATTGTCTCATCCCGACAGGTTTATGGAGCAACTTTTGAATTCCTTAATGATTATCTGCCTCAACTTGGAGTTGAAACAACATTTGTTGATTGTTGGGATACAGATGGATTTCAAAGAGAGCTAGCAAAGGGTGCTACAGTACTCTATCTTGAATCGCCAACCAACCCCTTGCTTCGAGTGTTAGATATTGCCGGTCTTACCTCGATGGCTCACGATCAAGACTGCCTTGTTTTTTGTGATTCAACCTTTGCATCGCCTATCAATCAACACCCAAGCAACTATGGTGTTGACATAACCATTCATAGTGCAACCAAATATTTAGGGGGACATCATGATATTACTGCTGGATTTCTTTGCTGCAATAAAAATCACTATGATCAATTATGGAGCTACAGAAAAGTTCTTGGTGGAGTGATGGATCCCATGACTGCTATGTTGGCGCAGAGAGGTATGCAGACTTTAGCGCTTCGAATAAATTGTCAAAATCAGAATGCCTTAGCCATAGCGAAAATTCTTGACAAGCACGAGAGCATTGATGCTGTATACTATCCTGGTCTTCAATCCCACCCAGATTATTCCATTGCTAAAACACAATTAACAGGTTTTGGTGGGATGATGAGCTTTGAAGTAAAAGGCGATTTTGATACTACCAAGCTATTTGTCGATTCCTTAAAGGTCATTAAGATTGCCACAAGTTTAGGTGGAGTGTCCACATTAATCAATCAACCAATTACTAATACGCATGTAGCGCTTACTCCAGAAAATCGATCAAAGGCAGGCATTAAGGAAAATTTAGTTCGCCTCTCTGTTGGTGTTGAATCTTTAGACAAACTAATCGGAGATTTAAAACAGGCTTTAGCAAAGCTAAAACGTTAAGTTGTGTGGATTTGAAAAGATTCCACGAAGTAAAACAGTACCTAAAGATGCAGCGTTGGTGGCCATTGAATTTTTTACTTTTTAAAATTCCAACAAAAATGATGTAGATACACAGTATCTCCAGTGACAATCAATATAATATGTCCTTTAATTACCGCCACACTTAGGAATTGACTACACTATCTTTATATCAAAATTGAGCTCCGAAAATATATGCCGTTTTACCGTGCAAAGATCAACGGACCGTTTAATGGCATTTTCATATTTTTGCGGGAAATCCTTCGGTAGTGTAAGATCAACTGTTATGGCATCGTAAAGTTTGGGTTTATCTGTTTTTTCTGCTTTTAGATTTACCGTCAGTCCTTTTGTGGGAAGACTTCGGCTCTGACAAAATTCTAAAGCATAAAATCCTGCACAGGTAGCCAAGGATACAAAGAACAGCTCAAAGGGGGAGGGGGCAGTATTGTTACCACCAGACTCTTTTGGTTGGTCTGTATGGACTGTAAAATTATTATAGTGACCATCTACCTTTTTTCCACCGGGAAAACTAACATCAATCGAAAAACTCATGCTATTACTCCTTCTTTATTGTAAACCAAGCATCTTATTCTTTAGTTTCATTTGTACTGGTTTCTTCCCAAGCCAGATTGCAAACAGTGCCTTTTTAAATTCAAGTCCCTCTGTTATAGAAAGAAGAACACCATTTTTATAGACTACAACACCCTTATCCGGCATATAGACAAGGTCATATATGTCATTTTTCTGCACATCCTCAGAGAGGATTTTGATAAAGGACTCAATCTGTTGATTCAATTGTTCAGAAGGGGAGTCAACAGCATTGTGAAAACCTTGACGGATCGACTTTTCAAGTCGTTCTGCGGTAACTAAACCGGATATCATATGCATTCGCACGGCCATTGCCTTTTTTGTTTCAATGATTTCTTGAGCATTGGTTGATTTGTGAGAAAGAAAGAGCCCGCCCCAGTATATTGTTAAACCCAATTTTGTGCGAACACCTTTGCCATTCAATACAAACTCTCTATTTTCTACCTGTAAGGTATCAGGAAAGATTTGTCCCTTTGTCGATCCTATACAGGTCATAGCAGAAAATGCCACAATACAAAGGACCTTGGCAAAAGGAATAATCGAAGGAATAGCAAAGACCATATTTACTCAATTCAGTGGTGTATTCAACGTGATATTGAAATCAAATGACCTTTAAGTATAATAAAAAGGTACGCTTGAAAAGTAGGGTAGCGATAAAAAAGATTGAAGGTCTATTTATTCCTTTGTAGGACTAAAACTATTTTGTTGTATCCTTTAATATTTCATGACAAGGGGTTACGCCAGACTCTGGCTATGCAGACCATTGGGTGATAATCCTGGGTATTATGGGAGTTACGATTAACAACAAAATCGTTTTGAAAATAGGGGAGAGCAATGCACAAAAAAGGTAGTAAAAGATGTCGGAGTGTTGGCGTATGCTTGATGATATATTTAGTGTTATTCATAGGTTGCTTAAACCAAAAGAAGGAGAACATCAATGAGTGGAAAACTCTGTATGAAGAGTCGGGTTACACAAAAACACCTAACTATGCACAAACCCTAACCTATTGTCAACGACTTGCACAGGCCTCTTCAAAAATAACATTTACGACTTTTGGAAAAAGTGCACAATTACGTGGAATTCCACTACTCATATTTGATAATAATAAACAGTTTAAACCACAGCCTTTACAAAAACGAACAAAACCGGTTGTCCTTATACAGGCCTGTATCCATCCAGGCGAGAGTGATGGCAAAGATGCAGGATTAATGCTTTTGCGAGACATTGCCCTTTTTAATAACTATCCTGATATGAGTAAGCATTGCACAATACTTTTTATTCCAATCTTTAATGTTGATGGTCATGAACGATTTGGGCGATACAATCGGATTAATCAGCATGGACCTGAGGAGATGGGGTGGCGAGTCACTGCGCAAAATATCGACTTAAACCGAGATTTTTTGAAGGTTGACTCTCCAGTAATGAAGGCATGGATGAAACTCTTTTCTGAATGGCTCCCCGATCTTTTAGCTGATTGTCATGTGACAAATGGAGCCGATTATCAATATGTTATGACCTATGGCATTGAAACAAATAAGAATATGAGTGAACCGGTTCAACAGTGGACTCAGGATACCTTTCTTCCCTATCTGAAAAAACAGATGGAGCTTTCGGGATTCCCTATGTTTCCCTATGTGTTACCTAAGGATTGGTATGATCTCACTTCCGGACTCTGCACGTACGCTTGGAAACCTCGATATTCAACTGGGTATGGCACAATCCAGAATCGCGTGTTTGTACTTATTGAAACGCATATGTTAAAATCCTACAAAGAGCGGGTGACTGCAACCTACGAACTCCTCAAAAATATGATTGCCATTAGCGTTCGTGATAAAAATGAGCTTCTTGCACGAAACAGAAAAGCCGATAGCATTACAAAAGAGCTTACAGGTAAAAAAATTGACCTGAGTTACCGCTTGACCAATGATTCTACAATGGTTTCATTCAAGGGAATTGATTTTTATTCTAAAAAAAGTAGTATATCAGGTGATACTATCATTTCATATGGTAAAGAGAAAAAAGATTTTACTCTTCCCTTTTTTAAAACTGTTCAAGTTGTTGATAGTACCATAATGCCCTATGCATATATTATTCCGCCACAATGGGATGAGGTGATCGATTTACTTAAGGTACACGGTGTAGAGCTCTCTTTTCTTAAAGACTCAGTCATGCTATCGGTTGAATCCTATCGATTTTCTAATCCTTCCTGGAAAGATAAACCCTATGAGGGACGGCATTGTGTAACCTTTGATCAGGAGAAGATTACCCAAACACGGACCTATCCCAAAGGCTCAGCTGTTGTGGTGTGTAATCAAAGAACAAACCAGGTAATAGCCCATGCACTTGAGCCTAAAGGGCCGGATTCATTTGTTTTTTGGGGATATTTCAATGCAATATTTGAAAGAAAAGAGTATGCGGAACGGTATGTCTTAGAAAAGTTAGCCGAGGAGATGATGAAAAAAGATGGACAAATGAAAAAGGAGTTTGAAAATAAGTTGACAAGCGATTCAAGCTTTGCCAATGACCCTCGAGCAAGACTTTATTTCTTTTACAAGCGATCACCCTATTGGGATCAGTGGTTTAATGTATATCCAGTTGGAAAGATCATGGAAGAACAACCACTTCCATTGTGATATCTTTATGTAAAATGAATATGGATATACATCCTAAAAGGATATGTAAAAGAATCATTGATAGATGAAAATGGTAAAATAAAATGGGTATTACTATTGAATTTTTTGCAAAAAGCTATTGAGGGAACTCACAAAATCATCAAAACAGTCACGATAGATGCTGTGGCCGGCTCGGGAAAAATGCACATGTTCACAATTGGGAACCAGTTTTTTAATTTGGTTGATTGATTTAGGTGTAAGGATTCCCCCTTTTCGGTGGTTTCCTGTTAACAGCAATAGAGGAATTCTTAGGGACTGTAATTTATCTTCCCATTGGGCAAAGGAGACCTTGGCTGTATAGGAAAAGGACACTGCGGTACTCACCTCTTTCCAGGCTTGAGCAACCAATCTACAGTCCTCAATATGCCAATGAGAATTGATAAAATGCACATAGGAAGTGAGTGATTCTAAAGACATCTCACGATTAACTTCTATGACTTTTTTCATCTTATTCACCAGTGTTGAATCGCCATCTTGATAATCCTCTTTGTATAACCATGGTGGATCGCTTAAAATGAGAGCCTTAACTGTTACACTAGTATGGGCTGCATAAAGCGCTGCTGCTCCAGCTCCCATAGAATGGCCTATTAATATGGCATTTTTTAGCTTTTTTGCCCTAAAAAACTGACTAATATCATCAACCAAAACATCAAGGCAATAATCTTTTTTACGAAGTTCAGTTTTCCCATGGCCACGAGCATCTGGCATATACATGTCAAAAGTGCCCATAAGGGACTGTGCAACCCGAGACCAACAGTTGCCGTTTTCTAATCTGCCATGGAAAAGAACAAGGGGAGAACGTCCCTTTGATAGATGGTAGTAACTTATATGACCATCTTTTACATTCAATAGGTGGTTTTTTATGGTCGTCATATTCATTAATATTGAGATATTACTTTCCTATGTTCCAAAGAAAAATATATTCAACACTTCCCTTATGATATACGAACTGATGCAAAGAAAACATGGCTAAGGTAAAGTCATTGTTTTCGATTTTACTCAAAAAGTTATTGAGATAAATAACGATTAATTCTCAACATAATAATACTAAAAGAAACCCTTATTTAAAATCCTAAGTCTCATCTTTGATGATATTCATTCTTGGCAGTGATCAACATTTGTAGATTTCCAATTCTCCAGTCAATGAGATCCATTGTATTTATTCCCTTCTTCATAGGTCGTAACTCTTTAAAAATACACTTAAAGTAGTGACAAACTAGTTCGTGCCCTAGAGTGTGTTGTATCAATTTATTTTTATTGCGGTAGGTAAATTAGGCATTAAAATAAAGTTTAAAATTATGACTTCTAATATCACACATAACAATTTACAGAGACGCGAGGATTTACACCGAGAGATTGCTCTTTTAAAAGAGCGGTTAAACATTGCTCTTGAAGCGGGAAACCTTGCTTGGTGGGAGATGGATGTGCCATCCGGTGGTGTTCTGTGCAATGATCAAAAATTTACTATGCTTGGGTATGATCGTAATGAGTTTCCCAATCAAATACATTATACCCACTTTACTAACCTGTTGCACCCTGACTTTTTTGAGCCCACAATGAACGCCATGCGAGATCATTTGGCTGGAAAGAAAGAGCTCTACGAATGCGAATATAAGATTCAAACCAAATCTGGTGGCTATCGTTGGTTTTATGATCGTGGTTCTATCACTGATCGTGATGAACAGGGAAATCCAATAACGGTTAAGGGGATAGTATTTGACAATACCGAACGGAGAGAGGCTGAAGAGCAACTACGGGAATCAAACAGGGCCAAGGATATGCTCTTTTCTGTTATCTCCCATGACCTCCGCTCATCGGTTGGCAATTTAGTAATGATTTTAGACCTCCTTAATGATGATAGCATGCAGGATGAAACTGCAGACCAATCAGGATTGCTTACTAAGCTTCATAGCTCCTCTAAAACAACTATGAACCTTTTGGAGAACCTTCTCCATTGGGCTGGCTCACAAATAAATGCAATCACGTCCAAACGAGAGTCCTTTGTAATTGAACAAATACTTGCTGAAGAAATTGAACGGCAAAAACCAGTTGCCTTAGAAAAAGAGATATGCCTCAAATGTTCTGGAAACACTCATGCAACTGTTCTCTGTGATAAATCGATGTTCCAAATCATCATGAGAAATCTTCTTTCCAATGCAATTAAGTTCTCATTGCCCAATTCAACAGTATCCGTCGAAGTTTCTAAGAGAGAAAATAAGATTGCATTAGCTGTTTCTGATCAGGGAAAAGGGATAGATGATGAAATTCTTCCCCTTATTTTTACCCTCAACGCTGATAAAAAACGACGAGGCACAGCTGGTGAAAAAAGCGTTGGGCTAGGCCTCATGGTAGTTCAAGAGTTTGTTCAGGCAAACCAGGGGACTGTGACCGTGGAAAATCTTGATTCTGGAGGGGCCTGTTTTACTGTAACGTTGGATTGCGAAAACTAAGGATTTTATTATGACCACAGCTTCTAACACCTGTCAAGATATCCTTATTGTAGAGGATGACAAGGAGCTTTTAACCGGCTACAAGATGTTTTTAGGAAAGAAAGGGTATCATGCAACCTGTGCTGAAACTCTTGGGGCTGCAATGGATTATGTGAATAAGCAGACCTTTAACATTGCTCTTTTAGATGTGAATCTTCCTGATGGCTATGGTCCGGACATTATTCCTGGCTTAAAAAGTAATGATCCACGAATGAGTATTATTGTAGTAACCAGCGACAATAAAATTGAGACAGCTGTTGATGCCATTAAACGAGGTGCAGATAACTATTTAGTCAAACCCTTTAAATGGCAAAATTTAGAGGCCGTATTAGATCGCTCCAGTGAGTTTACTACTTTACGAAGACGCTCCTTTGCCAATGAGAGTCTTCAAGAAGAGAAGAGTATTGTATTCGGTGACTCGTCAATAATTCGAACAGTAGTTCATCAGGCAGAAATTGCTGCCAAAAGTGATACGAATATTTTTATCACCGGAGAAACGGGCACTGGAAAGGGTGTGTTAGCACGGCATATTCACCAAATAAGTAATAGAAATGAGGAAGCCTTTGTAGAGTTAAACTGCTCCACACTAAAGGGTGATCTCTTAAAGAGTGAGCTCTTTGGTCATGCTAAAGGTGCTTTTACTTCAGCTTACAAGGATCGGCAGGGACTCATCGAAAGTGCAGATAGAGGGACACTCTTTTTGGATGAAATTGGTGATATGGATTGGGAAGTACAAACAATGCTCCTGAAAGTCTTGGAAGAGCATACTTTTCGACGTTTGGGCGAGAACAAGCTTCGAAAGAGTAGTTTTAGACTTCTCTGTGCCACAAATAAGGACCTACATGAGGCTGTTGAAAAGAAGGAGTTTCGGGAAGATCTCTTATATAGGATCAATGTATTTCCTCTTACCCTCCCACCGCTTCGTGAAAGGACTCAGGATATTGGCGCCTTAACCATAAGTCTTCTTAGAGAGCTCAATTACAAGCATGATCTTTTGGATGAGACTGTCATCGCTTATTTATCTGAGGTTCCCTTGAGGGGAAACATTCGTGAATTACGCAATACCTTAGAGCGCGCAATGATTCTTGCTCAGGGAACACCCTTGCAACAATATCATTTTAGTTCGAATCAAGGTAACTCAAATGAGAAAAAAGAGTCGAATATATGCTTTACTCTAAAAAGTGCAGAGCAAGAACACATTAAAAAGGTTATTGCTCACTTTCACAATGATAAGACACAAGCTGCTCAGGCATTGGGTATTTCGGTTCCCTCTCTGTATAGGAAATTAGAGCAGATTCGTTCGAAACAGCACTAGTATTCTTAGTTTTGATAACCGTTTCTCGTATATGATAGAATCCATCTGCGCAACGTTGTTGCAATAGTAAAGTTGTTACATCTATTGGCTGAGATCTTTTAGGGCTATTTTGATTTAAATTGACCAAATCGAAACATAACCTAGGTGTTTTTGTTTTAAATCCATTAATTGTTCGTCAACATAATTGCCTTTGCAAAGGAATAAATATTGGCATGGCTATTGATCTATAGGTTAATGAATTTGAAATTTAACCTTTAACCTTCAAAGCGGGAGGCAGTTATGAAACGCCTACAACAAATTCAAGTCCTTTTGTTGACTCTCTTTATTGTCAACACAGCCGTCCTGGGGACCGCTCGTCTCCAGGTTATTCACAATGCTGCAGATCCAGCAGCAGCAAAGGTAGACATCTATTTAAATGAGACAAAGCTATTAGATGATTTTGCCTTTAGAACAGCAACACCCTTTATTGACGCTCCATCCGGTGTGGAGATTAAAATTGGTGTTGCCCCAGCAACAAGCACTGGATCGTCGGATATCATTGCTACCATTCCAGTCACCCTGGTAGACAATTCAACTAATATCGCCATTGCTAATGGCGTGCTCACCCCAGCCTCTTTTGCTGCTAATCCAGATGGGAAATCAACCGCTTTTCAGCTTATTCTAAAGGGTGATGCTCGGGAAGCTGCGGCAAATAAGGATAATGTGGAATTCTCCGTGCTTCATGGTTCAACCGATGCTCCAGCTGTTGATGTGTATGCCCGGGGTGCAGGAAAGATTGTTGCCGGGGCTGTTTATTCGGCAATCACAGATTACATCTCAGTGCCACCAGCGCTCTACACACTGGATATCAAACCCAAAGATAATGATCAGGTTCTTGTGGCTACCTTTAAAGGAGACCTCTCTGGGCTTAAGGGTGGTGCGGCTGTTGTTTTTGCTTCAGGATTTTTAAGTCCCGCTGCAAATGGTAATGGAAAGGCGTTTGGGCTTTTTGCAGCATTGGCAAATGGCACTGTAGTTGAGCTAGGTGCTGCAACCACAGCTCGTCTGCAAGTAATTCATAATGCAGCAGATCCCGGTGCTGCCAGTGTTGATATTTATCTTAACGATGCAAAACTCCTTGATAACTTTGCTTTTAGAGCAGCAACTCCCTTTATTGATGCACCGGCAAACCAGAAGATTAAAGTGAGTGTTGCTGGTCCCAATAGCAACTCTTCCTCAGAGGCGTTGGCCAATTTTGAGTTCAACCTGACCCCAGCGGAAACATACATTGCCATAGCCAATGGAGTCTTGGATCCAACAAAGTTTGCTGCCAATCCTGAGAAGCGATCCACTGCATTTAATATTCTTGTTAAAGCTGCAGCCCAAGAAAAAGCAGCAGATGCAGCCAAGGTAGACTTTTCTGTCCTTCATGGTGCAACTGATGCACCAGCTGTGGATGTCATTGCTAAAGGTGTTGCCAAGTTGGTTGATGGAGCAGCCTATGGCGATATCACCAAGTACATCTCAGTACCAGCAGCTTCCTACATATTAAATGTAACACCCAAGGGTGCTCCTCAGACTGTAGTTGCTTCCTTTCAAGCCGATCTTTCGACACTTGGTGGTGGAGCAGCCTTTGTATTTGCTTCTGGGTTTCTCACTCCTGCAAGCAATCAAAACGGGAAAGCCTTTGGACTCTATGCTGCCCTTGCAAACGGAACTGTTATAGAGCTTCCTGTATCAACACCCATAGTAACTAGGCTGAATCAGCAAAATTCCCAGACCTGGTTCAGAGTAAATGGTAATGGAAGAGGAAGTGGTGCTTCTGTTCAGGGTATCACGTACAGTTTAGGTAAAGCAGGGCTAGTAGAGCTTTCTCTTTACAATGTTACCGGTAGGAAGATTGCTCAGCTGGAGAATGGCTTCAAAAATTCAGGACAACACTTTTCAAGTTTAAATAGATACAATTTGGGTACTGGTCAATATATCATCAGGTTTAGATCAGCGGAGTTACAAAAGTCTCAAAAGATCTACTTTGTTCGGTAGACTACATTGCTCTTTATTGCCCTCAAGGTGGTGGCAATTTTGTCACTGCCTTTTTTTATTTTTGTTGCACCCTCTATTAGAGTAACTGTATATTCTCGTAACAAGTAAGTATTGCCACCTTTACCAATAGGGTAGTATCATGAACGTTAAACACTCTTTTCTGATCGTCACAGTAATCTTTGCAGTATGTACTCAAAGCCTTGCTACAACACACAAGGTAAAAGTCGCCACAACTATGGGTGTTATTATTCTGGAATTGGACTCTGCAAAGGCTCCGATTACCGTTACCAATTTTCTTAGCTATGCACGAAAACATTTCTATTCCGACCTTGTGTTTCATAGGGTGATCCGCAATTTTATGATCCAAGCAGGTGGGCACACTGCTGACATGCATCAACGTCAGACCGATCCACCCATCCGAAACGAAGCATTCAATGGGCTCAAGAATGTGCGGGGTGCCATTGCTATGGCACGAACATCAGAACCGCATACTGCCACGTCGCAATTTTATATTAACACGGTCAACAATAACCACCTTAATTACAAGAACTCCTCATCAGGCCAAAACTGGGGATATTGTGTGTTTGGTAAAGTGATTGATGGCATGGATGTGGTGGACGCCATTGAAAAAGTAGAGACCATTACTATGGGAGGTCATCAAAATGTTCCTGCCCGAGCCATTATTATCACCGATGTGACCGAACTATCAACGCCTTTACAGTTTAAGAGTACTCCTTTGTCTAAACCACAGATACAGGTTGTGTATGATAATGGTAGGGTAAGCATCCATACAACGTTAGTTGGTGATTGTTCCTTTTTTTCATTGGCAGGTAAAAGGGTATTACTCCAAAAGTCTTTAAGGGGAATGCACAATCAAGTTTCTATTGAAGGACTCGCCTCAGGTCTCTATCTGTTTCAGCTTTCCGCTCAGGATAAATCAACTATACAACAGAAGATAATCGTTCCATAACTGAGAGTAAAAGCAAGCTTTTGATGATGACTGGTTAAATAGCGCTAGGAGTATTGTGGTATTCTTAGTATTATTTATTATTTAAAAAAGAGTGCTCAAATAAAATCTATGTGGTTGATCCTAATTCGGGTGAGATATATCTGGAATTATGGTGGGACAATTCCTCCTACAAAGAGTCCTTATATTAGCTAGGCTTCCAAACATTTTGCATAGATTTTTATAGATTTCATATTTCCAAAAAAAATATATAAAAAAGAAGTTTCCAAATAATAATAATTGTAAGTGATTGATGTTAAATAAAAATATTTATAGTATGTTTCCAAAAGTAATGTAACAAAACAAAAAAATAACAACACTTCACTCATTTTTTGTCTATATTACATATAAAATAGGTAGATAGAACTTCTTTTTTAACATCCTGGTCTCATTCGTTATTCTATCTGGTTAGAAAAATTCTATAATTTAACAAGGATTGTTTCATGTTACAAAAAGCATTTTCCTTAAAAATTATCGTTAGTTTAATCTGTTGTATGTACCTGCAGCTCTCTGCGCAATCTATCACACGACATAACCAAGGATCTGTGCTTGAGCTAAAGGATAAAGTTTGGGTTGGTGCTGGTCAAGCAGGAATGACCGGGTTTGACGGGTTCGAAAATTATTGGAATATTGCACCAGAGGGATTAAAACCCAATGTTTTTAGCGATTATTATGATACTTGGAACATGAATGAGAAGTGGTCCTTGGAGCTAAAAGAGGAGCTGTTGAAGTTTCATAGGCAAGGCTATTATGTGGTACCACAGTTTGGCATTAATATCTTCTATCTCTGGAAAGCCTATTTAGATGGCTCTCAGGATGATGAGTTAGAAAATCTTGTAAAGGGATTGAAATTTTTAGCTATACCTGCCTTTATTCGTATTGGCTACGAGTTTAATAACCCTCCTGGTGGAATGAGCAATGAGGATTATTATAAAGTAGACCAGTTTAAAGATGTTTATGTCAAATTTGCCAAAAAACTCAAAGAATCTGGATTAGAAGTGGCCTGTGTGTGGAACATTGGCCTTGCCAGCTCCAGCTCCTATTGGCAACACACCGACTATGCTGACGCTTTTCCTGACCCCCAGTATGTTGATTGGGTTAGTTTCAATACCTTTACCACCGACCTCAATGGTGGTGACCATCCCCTCATCCACAAGTGTATTGCGCTAGCTAAAGAGCATAGCAAACCCATACTCATTGGGGAAGCCTCAATGAACTGGCCGATCAACGTGGTTAATAACAATGATGGAGACTACGATCGGTTTTGTGGACCCTATTTTGGCTTTGTAAAAGGGCAACCGCTTATCAAGCAGACGACCTATATTAATTGGGACTGGGATATTCAGGACATGGTTGGTGGAAACGGTCTCTTTCCCTGGGGAGACTCCCGTTTGCAAACAGCCGGGTCGGGCTATCGTAGTAATTTCTTCAAGGATATCAACGACCCCATATTTTTTCATGCAGCCAGTGAGGCAGAGACTCGTAAAAACCTGATGATCTCCTATACAACAGAGGATAAAGAGGCACCATCACAAGTGACTGGCCTCAAAAGAGAGGGGCGCTATCTGCGATGGAATCCAGTGAATGAGAAGGGCGGTTCTAAACTTGCCCATTATACCATTTATAAAGATGGAAAGTTGTGGGACTACACCATTGACCCTGAGTATGAAGTCAAGTATCTCTCCTGGGGAGATAGGGCAGATGTGACTATAACTGCTATGGATAGAGCAGGTAACGAGAGTGCGGTTTCGTCAGTTCTGCAGGTGCGACAGGATCAGGCGGTTGAAAAGATCTGGGATGGGGAATTTGATTATCCCTCGACCAGTGCTGCCGTTGACTGGCGCTGGATGGGCTGTATGGATGGTGGTGCAAAAAATCCTCCCGATGGTATTGCCATTGACACAACCGGAAAACTCAGTGGAAAGAATTCCTGCTTCCTTCACAACTTTAGACTTTCCGCAAGTTCCCCTGAGAACTTCTGGAGAAAGATGCCACATAAACCACAAGACTGGAAGCTTCAACTTTTTCAATGTTTTCAAGTAAAAAAGGGAGAAAAATACAACATCTCCTTTAAGGCGGTTGCCGAAGAGGCTCGAACAATCCAACTTTACTTTATGGATAATCATATTGCCCCTGACCATACACATTTACCTTCCAATGGAACTGTTGAGCCTACTTGGCAAGACGGTAAAGAGTGGGAGTATTATGAAATCTGGAAAGTGGACATTGGAACAGAGCCCAAGGACTACACCTTTTCCTCTGTTGCACCGGCAACCGAGACTGCTCGTCTCTCCTTTATGATGGGTAAGTGTGAACCGACCAACATGTGGATTGACAAAGTATCAGTGTTGGAAGGCCAAGGTGCAAGTATCAGAGATAACAATGCTCTGAACCATAGTAAAAATCGAATAAATTTGTCGGTTGTTACCAATCAGACACATACTATCGCCAAAATCAAGTATACCTTACCAAAGCAGAGTGTTGTGTCGATGCATCTCTATAACAATGCTGGAAAACGGATCGTCTCTGTAGCTAATACAAGGCAAGCTAAGGGCACCCATGTTCAAACGTTAAAGACAGAGGGACTTGCTTCAGGAATTTACTTTTTAAGACTAAAAGCTGGAAAAAATGTAAGCGTAGCAAATGTTATTATCGCACGATAATAACATTTATACCCTTGTGTTGTAACTGGAGGTCACGATGTTTGTGGCCTCTTTTTTTTATTGTGTATCAATGGGCATATTCTATTTATGAAACAAGTGAAAAAACATAAAACTAGGACATAACACTGATAATTTAAGGCTTTTTCAGAATAATATCAAACATCTATACTGTTTTTGATATAAATTATAAGGTAAAGCTACGTAAAATCCCATTCCATTTTTTATATAGACGTTGGGATTGTATCAGCTTGTGTTAACGTTAAACTTTGCATGTAAAGGAGTTGTGCATGAACGCTAAAAAGGTAACCCTTCTTATGATCTGTGCTATTGTTTTTTGTACCACTCCCAGTTTTACACAGAGAAAAGTAGTTATTATCGAGGCCTTAGCCAAAGCCTCCTCTGGTTGATCAAGTTGTGCAGGATTAGCCAGGGCGCTTCGATCAATCAAAGAGGAAGAAAAAGAGAACATAGCAATTGTTGCCTATCATTTCAGCGATGACTTTGAATTAGCTGACACTCGAGTAAAGACAAGCTTTTACAGTCCACAATATAGGCCCCATTGTTACACTGATGGTATACTCAGTACCCTTAATAGTCTATCAACTATACGCGGATATGTTACCCAAAGAAAGGGAACAACCCCACCAGTGGCTATCTCTATGAGATCATCCTGTCCTGCTCTGTCCGGCAGTGCTCAAATTACCATTAAAAATATCTCCAATAGTTCTATTAGCGGTACCCTTCAGTTTGCTGTTAAAGAGAGACACATTAAACATGCCTGGCAAAACTTTGATGATGTTGAGTTTTGTAATCGTGGAATGATACCCAATGCTGACGGTGAGTCTGTAACAATTGCTGCTGGGGAGAGTATTACCAAGGAACGGGTCTTTACCCTTAAATCGGATTGGGTAAAAAACAATTGTCGTGTGGTGGCTTTTTTACAAAAGTCGGATAAGGAAATTGTTGAGGGCTGTGCCATTGGGGTGAATGAAGGAACACCGATATTAGTTACTGAACAAAGTACAAAACAATCAATACGACTTCAGCAACGAGCAAGAGATTTACTTGTTTATTCACCTTATAAAGGAGTACATATTATATCAGTGATGAACCTTGCAGGAAGAGTTTTAATGCAATCATCGCATCGGAATAATGGCGAGGTGATTGTCGTCCCTTCCACAGTTGGTGTTGGCCTGATTGTTGTTACTATTGAGTCACCGGTTAATACCAGTACTCGGCGTATCACAGTGTCGAGTGGAGGATAGACGTATATATGTGGTAATCTCCTTTTTTGAATCCCTACTTTATGTCATTTTGATTATTCTACCTATTTTTTATTGTTAGGATTCTTTGAATCTTAAGCAAAACTGCTATGGATTAGAGGGTTGTCTGTCTATTCGATCTATTCCGTACCCGATTTTTTTATGAATATAAATGTAATGATATCAGTAGCATTTTACTTAGTCTACTACGTCTCATCATCCAGAAAAGCCCAATTCACACTTTTTCAAGGAAAGTATTTAGACCATCTGGACCCTTTTTATAATGGTTATACTAAATTTTTAATCGTGGCACTGTGATCTCACTTTTACAAAGTTGGCCTAATTTGCTTAAAATCAGCAATTATTTTTGTTCCAAGGGTGTTTCAGTCGTGCAAATAGGTCCACACTTTTTTCCGAGGGATGTTTCATCCGTGCGTATAGGTCCGTACGATTGTAC
>JANQEN010000278.1 GCA_028278335.1 Chitinivibrionales bacterium
ATATCACCTTGTAGATATGCCCTTCAAAACCTTCAAGTCTTACTAAATCATAATCTTGCACTTCTGCATCTACTCCTACTGCATAATCTGGGTTAAAAAACTTTTTGGTCCTATTTTTGCATCTTTTTTACATTAAATTATTGATCCTCCCTAATGAAGGATTGTATATGACCAAGAATTACCATTTTTATGCTCTTTTACTTGTTTTTACGCTCTACTTGTCTGGTTTTTCTTTAGTCAGACTCGGAGAATTTCCCATTGGAGAAGCTGTCAACGATATAGAAGTGTATAAAAACTATGTATTGACCACTCATAATGATAGTGGGTTGCAGGTAATCGACATCAGCACTTGCTTGATTCCTGTAAGGATTGGATCCTACGATTCTCCCCAATTATCGGAATATTTCAGTGGCATTGCAGTTTCAGGGAGTAACAGCTTTACAGCCTCTAAACTTGGCACAGTCCAGATGCTATCTCTTCTCTCTCCAGAAGCACCATCCTTGGTTAATGAAGTTGCTTTAAGTGATTCTGCTCATCATATAGCGATTGAAGATTCAATTGCAGTTGTTGCTCTTGGATCAAAGGGCATGCAAATTCTATCCTTTGCACTTCCTTCACAGCCGAAAGTTATTGGAAGCTATTTTGCTAAACCTGATAGCACTCATTATAATAGTACTATCGAAGTTGCTCTTAGAAAACAGCATGCCTTTATTGCCTTTAGGGATAGTGGAATACATATAGTAGATATTTCAGATCCTGCAAACCCACAATTTGTTAGTCACTTTCGTTTTAACCAGTCTGTTCCGATTTATGCCATTGCCGTTACGGACTCTTTCATGTATGTAGCAGCACAGGAGTGGACTCTTTCGATTATTAACATTGCTGATCCAAAGGCTCCGGCATTTTATGGTTTCTATTCTATGCCAGGAGGTGTTAAGGATACAGCGGTTGATGTGGCACTCTTTGGAAAGTATGCTGCTGTCCTTTTTCCTACTCAGGGAATTCATGTTGTGGATGTATCCACACCTTCTCAACCTCTGTTTAAGGACTCTTACCCAGAGGGATCTTCTGTTGGCAATAATTTTCAAAAGATGGCTTTATCAGAGCAGTACGCTTTTTTGTATAATCATGGCAAAGAGCAGGTGGAGATCATCGATCTTGCCCCAATTATTTCAATTAAAACCCTTACACATAACACGTTAAACAATTCGCCTATGCGAGTACTCAATAGCGTTGTGACTCACCATACTCCTGTTCTCATGGAGTTTGATGTCACTTCTAAACCTTTGCAAGACGCTCAACTCTCAGTTTCACTCTATTCTGTGCAAGGAACACTACTTCATACCCTATTCACGGGAAGCACAAAGACTATTGCCACTCAACTGAGCTGGTCAGGGGAGGGAGGCGAGGGACAGAGGTTGCCTGCTGGATTCTATTATATATCGCTTGTCATTGATGGGAGAATTACTGCAACCTACAGAACTATGATCCTTCGGTAAGCGATAAAGGTTAGGGGAGTAAGGTAACTCTGCTAACTCCAATTTGATGTTTGTCTTTGCAATAGCCAATGATATAGCAACCACTACTAAAAGAGCCTACTGATAAGGAAATCCTCTTTTTGTTGTTACAATCTAAAGTGTGTACCTTTGTTCCTTTCAGGGAGAATAAGTCGATTCTGTCCGGTTGAAAATCTCTGAAAGTGAATTGAATTGTTCTGGTTGATTGGTTGACAGAGATAGTCATTCCTTTCCTTTTTAGAAAGCCATCCTGTTTTATTCCCGTATTGTTCTGCCGCCATATATCATATTTTTTCTGAAGCTCATCAATTGGCTCGACTCCATAGGGTGTTTTAGGAACATCTAAATCAAGGTAAAGGTTATTGAGTTGATCATTGGGCTTTGCCACACGGATAAAGGCTGATCGGGAGGAGACCCCCTCATTTCTACAGCGCTTATCTGCGCCAGCGAAATTTGCTCCCTGAAGTGCATACATCATGCGATCAGTAAAAGTTCCCTGGGCCCTTAGGAAATAGGTCTCCATAGAGTCGATGGTTCTTTTGCCAATGAGTATATTCCCTTGGATTGCATAGTAGCTTCCCTTGGTATGACCTGCCCAGCTCATGGCACTGGTGCCAGTAAAGGTTGCGGAACGGGGTGTGCCTTCATGAATGTCAGCGATGCCATACTGCATACGTTGAGGTCGATTACGGGAGTCGTTTTTCTTCAGCCAATCAATAATTTCTTCGGGGGAGTCACCAAGCCCCATACGACGCTTTGCATTAGCCGAGTTGGTAAAGTCCCAGTTTGCCTGAGCATTTATAACGCCCTTTCCAGGGATAATCTCGTTAATTCGATTGATATTGTAACTATTGGAAATATCTATACAGGATGCTCCGGCACTTCCTACAAGACCGCTTGCTGTATCAACCGCAACAATGGAAAAGGTGTGTTGTGCAAAAAGGATGTTTGGAATTAAAATAGTGAAAAGAAAATAGAATCTTTTAAGCATAGTTCCCCCACGATTAATTGCCTATTAACGTGTTTATTATTTAATATACATTCTTTTGAAATATTATTTTGAAATCTTCAATTTTCCTTGCTGCCAAAAAAGGTAAAAAATGCCCTTTGAAAAATTACGATTTTCTTTATAAATGCTGCCATCTATTATTTTCCCTTAAGATGGAAGAATTCCTACTTGGCTACAAAATGATGTATCTGCCCCATATATCTTGATGAGGATGAAGTTGCTTTTAAATAAAAAAGGCTCAGTCTATTATATCGTTCTACTTTTTGCTGTAGTTACGGTTATCTCAGCTTCAATCTATGTCACGGGTCAATTTAATTTCACCAAATCCTTTCGAAAAGATCCTGCAAAGTTACAATCATTGCTTAATGCGCGGACTGGTATTTGGTATGGTCTAGCTCTATTGGACAAACAATTATCAAACAAGATTGCTAAGCAACAGGAGGGACTTGCTGATACCACTGACAAATCCTCGCTCTTTGGCGAAGATCTGTTTGATGATGAAAAGCCCAGGGATTCTTCAACTCAGGATGAGGCGGTGCAATTGCTCGGCTCTGATATGGACACATTGGAGGTCTATCCCTTCAAAAATGACAGCGTCTTTGGACCAGTTAACATATTTCTTCACCATACTGGCAACTTTCGCATTTTAGAATCCACCAGTCTCTTTAAGCGACAGAGGCGAAAAGTGATTGTGAAGCTGGGATCACGACCTTTTTTCTACCCTGACACCGTACTTTACTTAGGTACACCAGGAATGCCCGAAGGTGAAGGTGATGTTGATGGTAGAATCGCCTTTCTTCAGAAGAGCATTGATGAGTCTGACTCTCTTCAACAGAAGCGATTTCATGTTGATTTTGATGAGCTCCGAACGATTGTGAATAATTATCGTCAACCCCTGGTTGCCTTGGGTGATTCAATGGAGCTTGAGGAGCCATTGACAGTGCAATACAGTGATGAATGTCTGCAGATTCCTGATACCGTTGGAGGAGCGCTTTTTATTGATGGCTCCTATCGCGATGTTATATGGAAGGAAAAGAGAAAAGTCTATGTTTTAGAGGAGCTGCAGGTGACCGGTGAGGTTCGTATTGAGAATGTGACCTTTGTCGTTGCCGGCGATGTTAAAATTTTGGATCAGGCGGTTTTGAATTCCGTTGAAATTTTTACAGCTTCGCGACTCTTTTGTGCCAATGAATCAAAGGTGTTGGCAAGCTCGGCCATTGCCTGCGGAGATGTGGAAATATATGAAGAGGCTCAAATCTTAGAGAAGAGTGTAATCATATCAGCTGGATTATCAGGGGGGAATAGGACCAGTCCTAAAACACAGGGAGATCTTGATGAAGATGGTCTACCATCACAAGAACAGAAAAAAAAGCAGCTTGATGAAGATCATCCAAGCAGAGAGCAAGATGTGCCTACTCAGAAGAAGGGCACCAAAAAATCCCGTAAGAAAAGTAAGCCCTATTCTCTTTTTGTTCGTGACCAGGCTATTGTTGATGGTGTCTTAATTGAATTGAGAGAGTTAGGTGGTATTAAAACTGATATGGAGACCGTGATCAAAGGGGTATTGTGGTCGCGGGCCCGTGTCTGTCATGTGGGACGCATGGCTGGGGTTATTAAAGCGTTTGTGTTAGTAGATCAGACTGAGCCAATGAATGTAAGCAGAAATTATATCAATGGCACCATTAAACGACTCAGCTCAATTGATGAGTATTTTATGCCCTATTATTTTGGAAAGTCAACAATCGTATCATGGCAAGAAAAGTAACCAGTTCCTTGAGAAACACACCCTCTCTTAACGAGCGAGGGCTTACAGTGCTCGAAGTGGTGATAGCTATTGCTGTATTAACCATAACCACCGCTATTCTTATGCGTTTTTTTGTTGCCGGTGATCGGCTCTACAGCAAGAGTGTGGTTGTTAAGAATGCCACTCACTTAGCGCAGAATGAAGCGGAGATATTAAAAGTTGAGGCGCCGCTTTCTGAGGAGATTGAAGAGCGTGAGTATGAAAAAGAGGTGGGTAAGCGGAGTTATATTATTAGACGGTCTGTGGTAGCTCAAGACTCTTTGGATTCCTTAATCAATGAGTTTACCCTGCGTGAGGTTCGAATACAGGTAAGTGACCAATTGAAACCAGAGGAGCCCCTGGTGACATTTAGAATGCTTCAAGGGTATCACATAATCCAGTAGGGAAGTATGAATGAGCAAATTTAAATCATCCCTCAAGAATGGAACAGGTATTACACTTATTGAGCTCTGTGTTGCTATGGCCATGACCACCATTGTCATTGCTATCATTTTTACAACCTGGAATAGCTTTAATCGACACTTTTTTAATCAGCGGAGAAAAGGGGCACTCCAAGGAGAATTACGTCAAATTACCGCAACGCTTAATTCACATATTCGACGATCTCCTGCTGTGCTATCCTGGCACTCTAATGGCATAACCTATGTGTCACCTGATAAAGGTGACACCATTGTCTATGAGTTCTATGATGAACATTTATTGATCAATGAAGAACCATTACCAATAATTTCTCAGGAAGCTTTTATCAGTGACTTTTCTTTAGAAGAGGTTGAGCAGAGTATCATTCATGAAAGGAGAGAGCATATTTTGCTATCGATTCAAGTTACCCTAGAGAATGCCTTTGGAAATCAGGCTACTCTTTCTTCAACGATTGCTGCAAAAATGGTTGATGAAGAGGATGGAGCAAAGGATAGCTGGAATTTTTAGCTTTATTCATATTCGGATATTTTTTATATAAAAAACTTGCATACTGTTCAAATGTACAGTATATTTAAGTAGACAATTATTCTTGAAGCATTATATTCGAGGAGGTTTACCATGGGATATACTTGTACACACAATCCAGAAGCAATTCACTATTACCTAAATGTTCATGCATCATCTTTTACAACAACCACAGAAAGCACTATTCAAGAGGTCAAACCTCTGTTTAAATCTCGTGTTTTTCTGCATCCAACTAAGCAAATTAGGGGAAATCAATTACGCAATTCTAAAAGAGTAGGACTGCTCTCATCACAAAACCTTTTTTTAAAAGGGCGATATGTTAAAAGAAAAGATGCCCGAAATATTTTTCTGATGGCTGGAAAGATTCTTAAAAAAAGAAGTTCAACTCTTTCTTAACAACCGTCCCCTAGTAACTTTTTCAATGCAGAAGGAATAAAATGAAATCACTCACTTCAGAACAGGATCGCGTTCTTTCTTTCATTATTGAGCACAAAGAGCAGACTGGAGTGCCTCCTACAGTGCGAGAAATCTCCTTTGCATTGGGGTACAAAAGTATCAACAATGCTCGTCAGCATCTACGTCTCATTGAGCAAAAGGGTTATATTAGGTTAGCACGAGGAAAGGCTCGTGGAATAGATCTTCTTATTGATACAGGTAAAGAGAATGGACACAACGAGCTAGAAGTGCCGCTTATTGGAGCTGTTGCCGCAGGAGCACCCATAACAGCAGAGGAAAATGTTGAAGGGCATGTCACCTTAGATCGAACGCTCTTTAGGGGTAAAGATCTCTTCACTCTTCGTATAGAAGGGGATAGTATGAAAGAGATTGGTGTTCTTGACGGTGACATTGTAGTTGTTCGCCAACAGACATCTGCACAAAATGGAGAAGTCGTTGTTGCTATTATTGATGGGGACGCCACGTTAAAACGATATATACAAAAGAGTGATCATGTTATTTTGCGAGCTGAAAATCCAGAATATCGTGATATTGTGATCCCTGCTGATCGAAGAGTGTATGTGGTAGGGAAGCTCGTTGGGGTTATACGAAAGTATTAAGTAATTTAACTTAAGGGTTTGGTATGAAACAAATTATAGCAGATTCGTCATTGGTTGCTGCCTGTGGGCTTTACTGTGGAGCCTGTAAGGCTTATCTTAAGAATAAGTGTCCCGGTTGTGAAAAAAATATAAAAGCAACGTGGTGCAAACCAAAGAAGTGTTGCAAGGAGAATGACTACGCTACCTGTGCAGCATGCACCAAAACTGATAGCATTGATGATTGCAAGGAGTTCAATAGCTTTGTGGCAAAGATTTTTTCTCTTATTTTTCGATCAGACAGAAAGGCCTGTATTGAGAGAATTAAAGAGATAGGAGTAGAAAACTTTGCTGTTGAGATGGCTGACAAGAAAATGCAGACTATTAAGAATTAACATAAATGAAATTTTTTAATGTACTGTTTTATAAAAAGATAGGAGGGTAGTATGAAGGTTGTAAAGGTGTTGCTTCTTGTTTGTGTGGTATTTGCTGTGGCCGTAATATCCTATTTGGGATACCTAGGGATGTTTAAAAAGGTAACGGTTGTTGAAAAGCCAATAGATGCTTTTTGGATTGTCTATGATAAACATGTTGGTGCTTACAAAGACGTGGGACCAATTATGGACACCATCTATTATTCTCTTAAAAATGACTATGGCATTGAAACAACCAAGGGTGTTGGACTCTACTATGATAATCCTCAGAATGTGCCTGCTGAACAGTGTCGAAGTCTTGTGGGATGCATCTTAGAAGAGAGCGATGTCTTTAGAATCCCCGAACTTAAAAAGAGATTCATGGTTCGACAGTACCCCGCGTCAAATTGTGCTACTATCGAATTTCCTTTTAAAGCTAAACTCTCTATTTTTTTGGGAATTATTAAAGCCTATCCAGTGCTCAGCAAATATCTTCAAGAGAACAATGTACCAATGGGACCCTCTATTGAGATTTATGACACACCAGGAAAAATGATTACCTATGCCATGTCTACCAATGTGGAAATCTCGAAGCTGGAATCCTTTTTAGAACCTGAGCCAGTGGTTCCCGAACAAGTTCCTTCAGATTCTACAGAAACTGATACAGCAACTACCGTAGAGTAGAATGAAAATTGATAATGTGGCTTCACTTGATGTGGTGTAGTATATGGCCAATATTATCAATAGCTTAGATACTCAACAAAAACTTTCTATTCTTTCCCAGGATTCGCAATACGATCTAGCCTGTGCCTGTGGAACAAAGAATGATGATCATAGGGTCCGATCCAAGGATGATACCTGGCTCTACCCGGTTTCACTTCCCAATGGTGGTACCAGTGTTTTGTTAAAAACACTGGTTTCCAATGTTTGTTCCAATGATTGTGCCTATTGCCCTCTTAGGGCAGATTTTGACACACGTCGATGTGTTTTAGAACCTGAAGAGGTTGTCAAAGTCTTTTTAGACTACTATAGAAGAAAAGTAGTCTTTGGTCTCTTTATTAGTAGCGGTGTAACTGGAAATCCTGACTCTTCCATGGATCGAATCATTCAGATTGCAAATATACTCAGAAAAAGAGAACAGTTTAAAGGGTACATCCATATGAAGGTATTGCCCGGCTCTTCCGATAGTGCAATTGAGCAAGCATTAACTTTGGCCAATAATGTGTCCGTTAATATCGAAACTCCCGGTGAGAAAAACTTTAAAAAGTTGAGTCAATGCAAAGATTATCTCAATGATATTATACGGCCAGTTAAGTTGATCAGCCAACTAACTCAAAAAGGAGCACCTTACAGCAGAGTCAAACAGACAACACAGTTTGTTGTTGGTGCTTCAGAGGAGACCGATCAGGAGCTTGTGCAGTATGCTGGTGCTTTGTATAACAGACTCAATATGCAGCGAATTTACTTTAGTGCTTATCAACGGGGGTTAGGCAAGCCCCATCTACCTGGTGAACACTCTCACTACTCCAACAAAGATCTTCTTACCCGAGAACATCGTCTTTATCAGGTCGACTGGCTCTTACGGAAGTATTCATTCTCTGATCACGAAATACCCTTTGATACTCAGGGAAATCTCTCTCTGGTCATTGATCCTAAAGAAGGTTGGGCCCAAAGACATCCGGAATTCTTCCCCCTCAATATTAACCGAGCCTCTAAAGAGCAACTATTGCGGGTTCCAGGTCTGGGGCCGATTATGGTAAGTAGGGTACTCAAATTTCGCAAACAAAATAGAATTAAGGAGATTCAAGATATTGGAAAAATGAACAAGCGGCTAACAAAGGCACAATCCTATCTTTCCTTTGGTAGTTAAAAAAATTCTTTTGAAGTCTTTTTTTATAATAGCAAAATATATTTGAGCCCTTCTCGTATTTATGAGTATTGAATGCGTTGATTATTCTTAGTTTCTATCTTTAGTTGTGGTATCAAGACTATGAGTTGAGACACAGGTTAAAGGTACAGATTATTACTATGAGGTTAATGATGCAATGGTTATTTCAAGGATAATCGTATAAACATTTTTGACGATTTTTATCCCCTTCAATCGCACTGTATAGATATTTGGGGAAAGCGAAGATCTGTTCGAACCCGTAGGGTGAGTTATCGAAGCGCCAAATATCTATGCGATTAGTGCGGTTGCGGGGTGGCGTCTTGTCATGTTTGCCCTCCTGGCAAACACCCGATGGGCTGCGCCTCCGGCACAGTGCTCTCCAGCCGTCCTGGCTTCCGAGTGCTTTCTTTTCTTCGCTATAGAAGAAAAGTAAGGCTGCTGTCGGGCAGCATCCCGACGATCTTATTGCATGTTTTATGGTAACTTATATTTGATAATACTACATCGATAAATATTTTTAATAAATATTTCATTATCACCTTAGGAAACCTCTCTATGATTAAAAAAACAAATAGGTTACAGCTATTGATTCAATGTTGTTTGTTATGCCAGATAGCTATGAACTTATATGCAGAGGAGTCAACAGACACAACAGAGAAGAGTCTAGAAAAAATGAAAATTATCGCTGAAAAAAGCAAACCTCAGCATACCTTAGCAGTGTCAGAGATTGAAATGCAATTTGGCGTGCAGGAGGATGTGAACCATCTTATTGCAAAAAAGGCTGGTATATTACAAGTTCCTGAAACTGGCTCACAACTATTAATCAACGGTGGAAGTCCCTTTGATAATCAATTCTTTATTAATCAGGTACCCCTATTTGTCCCAGCTCATTTCTCTGGTCATCATATGTTTGATATCAGTAGTTTGATATTGCCGACTATTCAATCGGTACACCTTGCCACCCATACTGTTCCTGGTAATTATGCTGGCTACTCACATGCTGCAATTCACGTGCAACCGGGATTTTTTGCCAAGGCTGCTAAAAAATATTGGAGAAGACCCGAGATATTGCTTAATCTTAACAACTATGATGCTGTGGCATGCATTGTAAAAAGATTCCGTAAAGGAAAGGATCTATTTCAGCTATCATGCAATGTGCCGAACACCTATTATATCTCTCATAAAGAGGGGAGAAACCATTCCTATATTTGGTGGGACATTCCCTATTTCAATGATCCCCAAAGACCTCTTTGGTTTCAGGATGTGACGTTTACCGGGGCAAGTGACATTGGCAAGCTCTCTCTCTATGAGCATGCCTGGTTGGCTATAGATGCCTATTCCTCAGGAGTTGGAGCGGAAAACAACATTGTTCCCTGGGGATGCGGTAGTATTTCCATCAAGCAAAAAGGAGCTGATAGCCCTTGGCAACTCACTGTTGGCGGCTCAAAGCAGTACCAAAAGGTTAGAAAAATTTATAGCAAGGTGGTACATAAAAATCGGATGGATCATAGTAATCTATCACTATATGGTGAATTAAAAAAGGTCCTGCTTGGTGACGTTGAGCTTGATTTTGCAATGAGAGCTGAAGCAAAGCAGTGGAAAACATCAATAAAGCGAATCACCTCAGGAGGAATTGATGAAACGATATCCGATCCCCAAAAGGAGGTTCACGGGACGTTTCATATTGGGGCGCTTCATGGAAAAAATCAGTTTGTGTATGGCGTTGATGCTATTGTGGGTGGGTTCTATAATGGGAAGTCACAAATCTTTATTGATCCTGGCATTTGGGCAAAATATCATTTAGATAAGGGAGTGGTACAGTGGAATGGGGGTATTATAACTTCTTGGCCTGATATTCGTGGGTATCCATCGGAATCCTATCGTAGACATACCATAAAAACCTATACGAACTCACTGCTTTTTCGAAAGGAATTCACCGAACATTTTTCTCATTCTCTGCAATCTTTTATTAAATGGCAGGATCACTGTCCCCGTTTTTCCTTAGATCCTTACCTCTATCAATGGGATCCAATGAGTGCCACACCACTAATGTCCATGGGTATCTCCTATGAATGTGCCTATGCAATCACTAAAAATTGGCAAACAGCTATGGCCATTGATGTAAACAGGGTCAAAAGAAAAGAGGGAAAGCATTATACCCGTTATGAATGGGAAGTACCCTGGGCAATTCGTCCTACTATGCAGTGTAAGTTGTTAAAAAATAAACTTGTTACCTTGTTTATATCAGGCTACTTCTCCGAAGGGATTCCCTATAGAGACTTGGTTGAAACCAATTATCAAATCAATTTTGCTGATAACCTGAGAATAATGCCTTGGTATAAGCGAATTGATTGCAAATTTGTCTTTGTTCAACCAATTAAGGAGCATCGATTTTTTACAAGCTTCCAAGTGATTTTTGATATGATGAATGTCTTTGATCTTTTTACTCGGTTAAAATTTGAATCTCTTGAGAAGCGACAATGGGAGAATGAACGGGAATATTATTGGAATTACCATATGATAAAAAAGCCTGTGTATTTGGAGAGATCCTCAATCAAGCTTGGTATCAGGTCCTCCTTTAAGCTTTGAGCCATAGGGGTATTTAGAAAAATGTACGGAATTCCATTTTTATAGGTGAAAGGGTTATAATGCTAATTAAAACTATCTGATGATTTTAATCCCCTTCAATCGCACCGTATAGATATTTGGGAAAAGCGAAGATCTGTTCGAGCCCAAAGGGCGAGTTATCGAAGCGCCAAATATCTATGCGATAAGGGCGATTGCGGGGCGGCGTCTTGTCATGTTTGCCATCCTGGCAAACACCCTTCGGGCTGCGCCTTCGGCACAGTGCTCTCCAACCATCCCTGGCTTCCGAGTGCTTACTTTTCTTCGCTGCAGAAGACCGGGCAAAAGTATAATAGAATAAAATCCGAAGGATTTTTTCTTCCTTACCCAGCAGAACGAAGTGACCAAGTAAGGCTGCTGTCGGGCAGTGTCCCGACGACTTTAATTCATAGAACAAATGGTATAATTGATGATGCTAAACAAATATTGAAATTATTTCGAAACATTCTATTTAGAAATACCAAAAAAAGGGGAGCACAAAAGTACTCCCGCAATTCAATTATTAAATACCTTTAATGGAATTCTACTGGGTAAACATAAAGCGACTAAAGCTTATAGCGTTACCATTTCTCCACTGAGCGATATAACAACCAGTTGAAAGCTTGTTTCCTTGAGCAGTTGTACCTTTCCACGTGGTACTATGGTTCCCTGGGGACGACTCACAGGCAATGTCAGTTACAAATCGTCCATCTGCCCGATAAATTGAAAGTGCAGCATCACTATTATGGGATATTGAATAGTTGAATTCAATGTATCCTGAATGGTGCACAATCTCAAGCTTTTTTGCCTGAATTTGCTTTTGATACTGAGAAATCGGTACAGGAAGATCATAGGCTTTGCAGTTACGTCGTGATGTTGGACACCCAGCAGCATGATACATATGCTTTTCCTGATCAATATGGATCATCACCGGGTTGGACTTAACACTCATAGTCCTTACATCATGGCCGCGATTGCTTAAGGCATTGCGCACAGAACTGGGCACCTTGCTGGATATCCATAATCGAGCCAATTGTGGCGGTACCTGCGCAAAAAAGCTTGTGTAGTGACTGGTGGTAAAGCGGGGCACAGAAACTGCATCCTTGGGCACCATATCAAACTCAATAAAATTCATAAAGAGATTGAGCGTCGATTGCTCCTGCTCATCACCACCAGCGACACTGATCGCAAGCAACGGTTTCCCATCCTTGGTGACAATGGTCGGTGTTAGGGTTATACAGGGCCGTTTGCCCGGTTTGATAATATTGGGGTGATTCTGCCAATTATTAATACTGATCAATCGCGTTCCATGGACCACACCGGTATTACCCACGCCCGCCTTACTTCCCCAGCCACTGGGCGTGCAGGCAACCACATTACCCCATTGATCAACCACACAGCAGGTGGTGGTGCCCTTGGGCCATTTTAATCGGGGATGGGGATTAGGATTGCGTGCCAGTTTGTTGATGGGATCACCGGAAATGATCGTATCTGAAGCGCGATTTGATTTGATCAGTTTTCTTCTAATCGCAATATAACTGCTATCCATAAGCTCTTTTAAAGGCACAGTCTCAAAGGCTGGGTCTGCAAGATACTCATCACGATCTGCAAAACAGAGTTTCATAGCCTCTGATACGGTATGGATGTAATTGGTGGACATATGCCCCATTGATTTGAGGTTATAGGGCTCAAGCATTTTTAAGGTTTGGAGAAAAAAGGCGCCCTGAGTCCAGGTGTCGCACTTATGAATGGTGTACCCTTTATAGGTAGATGTAATTGGGTCCTCTATGTTTGTCTTATGGGCAGCCAAATCCTCCTTACGTAAGAATCCTCCCTTTTGGCGATACCATTGATCAAGAGCCTCGGCAATATCCCCACGATAAAAACGATCTGACACTGCCTGAAGCTTCTGCACCCGGGTGCCAGTGGCATTTTTCTCTGCGCTTATCAGTTTATTCATGGTAGCTTCTAATTCATCGTACCATGAGACACTACCACTGCGCAAAATGCGCATGGCCGGTTGGGCCACCTCTTCAAAGGATAACTTTCCCCACTGCTGCATCACTGTAACACAGAGGTCAACAACTGCAGGAACTGCAGCAGATTTGATATTGTTTGAGGCATTGGGATTAGGAATGCCATTTTGCAATAGCCAGTTTATTGATTGTTGGTTTAATGGAGCCCGGCCTTGGCCTGAGAGAACCTTTATGTTGCCACTGGATGCTTCATAATGGATCAGAGGTACCTCACCACCAAAACAGAAGGAGTTTCTATCTTCCAAGGTCAAAGCTAAAAGAGTGGCAGCCGCAGCATCAGCAGCAGTGCCGCCATCTTTGAGGATCTCTAATCCAGCCTCAGCAGACTTTGCCGTTCCTCCAGCAGCAACAGCACCACCAGTTCCCGATGCATACCAGGACGCGCAAAAAGATACTGATATGGTAAAAAGTATAAGAAAAAGGACTTTAAAGTATCGAGCCATTGTTTGCCTCCCCCAAAAAAATGTGTGAATGTTGATAATTATGTAAGATCGAGTTGTTATTACTACGGATTGAGTAAAATATGCCTACCACGATATAATGTTTATAAATATAAGTTTTGAAACTGATTTTTGTTGAGGATAATCAAAATATTGTGTAGATACTAATATTTAAATATTTGGGCGCGTCCCTCGCAAGCTCGGGTCGGGCTTTTCCAGGCTCCGCGTTCGCTCCGGTATTTTTGCTTTGCAAAAATACTGCTTCGCACCTTGCAAATCCCTCGCGCAAAATGATTGATTATCGTCGAAAGTTAAAAAAGTGAGGATTCTCTTTATATACATACTTTCAATTCCATATACTCAATATGACTACTGATTCTCAATTTTTTCTATTAAAAAGGCTACCGGTCGAAAGAGATCTGTACATGAGGCTAATATGGAATGTTTGTTTTTCATAAAGGCAAAGGTGCCACCCGTGGCAATGGTGATAATATAAGGCCGGATATCTGCCCAGGCTGAGGCACAGATACCCTCGGGCATCTCATAGGGACTGGTGATTATAAATTCTTGACCATCATCAACTCGATCACAGATTGGCATCTTTTCTGGATGTTTTAAATAGCCATTAACAAGCTCTTTGTCAAGAGCTCGCCGAATTACTGTTACTTTACAGGGGTGAAACATGATAGGGTGCCTTGCTTTAGTGTTGATTGCATTGGTATCAGAAATTACTACCGTAATATAATGCATAACCATTTTGGTACTGCAGAATGGTTTCTGAATGCCGCAGAACGATTTCTGAATGCCGCAGAACGATTTCTTAATGCCACAGAACGATTTCTTAATGCCACAGAACGATTTCTTAATGCCGCAGAACGGTTTCTTAATGCCGCAGAACGGTTTCTGAATGCTGCAGAACGGTTTCTTAAAGTGACACACTTTAGTTAACATACTTGAACATCGTGAGAGAATTTCATATAATATAGTATGCTCTTTGTAATGAAAAATCTTGTTAAGTATAGCTTTATCAGTCTAATCATACTTCAGAGTGCACTCTACGCGGAGCATCATCTCCTGCGGTTTGATCGTATATCAATTTCCGAGGGTCTTTCACACAGCTCTGTAAATACCATTATGCAGGACAAGACTGGTTTCATGTGGTTTGGTACCTACGAGGGACTCAATCGATATGATGGGTTTCGGTTCAAGGTCTATAGACATGACCCACAGGATGAACAATCCTTAAGCCATGATTTCGTCAATATTCTCTATGAAGATAGTCATGGCAGGCTGTGGGTAGGCACAGAGGGAGGCTTAAGTCTTTATAACCCGGATAAAGAAAATTTTACCAATTATGTACACGATCCTCTGGATTCCACAACCTTAAGTTATAATAGCCCCCATTATATTCTCGAGGACGCCAAAGGGTTTTTGTGGATAAGCACCCAAGGAGGCGGGCTCAATCGTTTTGATCCAAAAACAGGAACCTTCAAGCGATTTTTGCACGATCCTTATGACTCTACCAGTATCACCTCCAATCAACTTTCAGTGATCCACATAGTTAGCAAAGATACCATGTTGATAGCTACCATTGGCCGCGGCATTCAATACTTTGATATGAAACGAGAAATCTTTAAACGAATTCGATTCAATCCAGAGAAAATGGGAACTGTATCCGATGCTATTGTTACAGATTTTATTGTGCATCCAAACCAAACCATTTGGATATGTACCCAAACTGGATTGGTGAAATATAACAGACTCTCAGAAGAGGTAACAATCTTTCAAAATAGTAATAGTCCTTCTTCGCTTAGTGATAATAATATTAAGGAGTTATACCGTGATTCCAAGGGAACTATGTGGATAGGTACCTATACGGGCGGTGTTAATATCTTTGATCCTCTTTCTGGTGAATTTGTTGCATATCAGTCCTCCCGTGACCATCCGCAATCAATAGGTAGCAATACAATTTATGATATGTATGAAGATCGTTCTGGGATTCTTTGGTTGTCAACCTGGGGGGCCGGCCTAAGCAAGTATGATCCTGAAAAGGCAAAATTTCCTCATTTCAAGCATATTCCTGGGGAAGAGAACACCATTAGTGGTAGCAATGTCATTAGTATTCAAGAAGATCGACACAAAAATTTATGGATAGGAACGCGAAACAATGGCCTCAATAGAATAGATCATCGTACAGGAAGAATTCAGCATTTTCGCCATAAACATAACAGGAAAAATGGTCCCAGTAGCAACACCATCTACGAAGTATATATGGATTCCAAGGGCATCATATGGGTGGGAACAGATACTGGTTTAAACCGTTACAATCCGCAGGATAAGACTTTTACCTGGTATTTGAATGATCCCAATGATCCTACCTCCTGTGATGGGAGGGGTATTTTTACCATTTATGAAGATAGCCATGGATCCTACTGGCTAGGGGGCTGGGAGATCGGTCTTGATCGATTTGATCCTCGTACCGGCGTTTTTACTCATTTTACCAATAATCCTGCAGATAGTACCTCTATCCCGAATAATGTTATTTGGACAACTTTTGAGGATAGCCATGGGATCTTTTGGGTAGGGACCCGTGGTGGTCTTGCTATGTTTAATCGCAAAAAATGCTGTGCCCATAATTTTTATGGCAATCCCACCGATCCAAAGGCGCTTTTTAGTGATGATATTGGATCTATTCTTGAAACGTCCGACGGAGAGCTATGGATTAGTACCCATGGTGGAGGCATCAGTCGGTTTAATCGAGCTGATAGTACCTTTTCCACATGGACTACATCCCATGGCCTGTGCAATAACGTTGTCTATGGTATCCTAGAGGATGACAGGGGAAATTTGTGGATGAGTACTAACAGGGGCCTTTCCTGTTTTAATAGAAAATTGAAATCCTTTACCAACTACGATGTCAGTGATGGTTTACAAAGTAATGAATTCAATCTTGGTGCTTTTTACAAAAGGGAAAATGGAGAGATGCTCTTTGGTGGTATTAATGGATACAATCAATTCTTCCCCCACACCATTGATCGGAACCAAACAATTCCCCCGGTTGTATTTACCGATTTTTTACTCTATAATGAGATTCTTCAACCCGGTGACACCGTTAACAATCATGTACCGCTCACCAATTCTATTGTTGGATTGGACACCTTAAAACTCTCCTACATGGATGACTTTTTTTCTATTCAATTTGCAGCACTCCTTTTTAGCGCACCAGGACAACATCAGTATCAATACACCCTTAAAGGCTTTGATAAAAATTGGATCCATACGAATACCCATAGACCCTATGCAACCTATACAAACCTTGATCCCGGTGCTTACACTTTTAAGGTGAGGGCTTCCAATCATGATGGAGAATGGAATGATAAGAGTACTCAATTGCGTATTGTCATTACAACTCCTTGGTGGAAGGCATGGTGGTTTCATACATTGGTAGTTTTAGGTGTAATTGCCATTATTGCATTTATTTCATCACTCCAATTTAAGATCCGCACCAATAAACTACGGGCTGAAAAGGAGTCTGCTCTGCGGCAAACCGCATCACTCAAAGCTGATCAAGCGAATATGCAAGCAAAATATGAGGCCAATCAACATGAGGCGGTCAAAAAGCAATACAATCTCACACTAAGACTCAATGAAAAACTAGCAAAGGAGATCGAAAGTCGAAAGGCTGCGGAAATGGCTTTGCAAAAGGCGAACAAACAGCTCGAAGAGCTTGCTGCTATAGATTCGGTCACCGGTATTAGTAATAGACGAATTTTTGAGGAAACGCTCATTAAAGATTGGCGAAGAATGCAACGGGAGCAGAAGGTCCTTACCTTGGTACTTGCCGACATCGACCATTTTAAGCGATACAATGATACCTACGGCCATCAAGCAGGAGATACGTGCTTACACAAAATCGCTACAATTTTAGACAAGGCTATGGCACGCTCAACAGACCTTGCTGCTCGGTTTGGTGGGGAGGAGTTTGCCCTTATTCTCCCGGGAACATCCATCCAAAATACTGCATCAATCATTAATAAGATTAGAAACAAAGTAACTGAGGCAAATATGGAGCACTCTTCCTCGTTAACCGAAGACCACGTGACCCTCAGCTTTGGGATTAGTTCATGCATACCAGCAAACAGTGATGGATGGGTAGATTTGATAAAATCCGCTGACGAAGCACTGTACGAAGCCAAAAAGAATGGCCGGAATCAGTATGTGATTAAGTAACTACTAAGCCACATTTAAAAAAGACTAACTTCATAATTTGCTTCATAGAAAAATAGATGCTCATTATCAGAATTGGGTGTATTAATGTCTTTGATAGCCGCCAAATCCAATATTGATGCTTGTCCAATTTAAAGGAGTACCATCAAACCAAGACATATTGTATCTCAATACTAATGTAAAAACATTAACACTAAAACCCACACCGAAGATAATTCCATTGCCAATCTTTATTGTGCTTTCAAAGGAATCTCCAAAAGTTATTCGATCATTTTGCATGCATATACCATCCCCAAACTCAAGGAATGCGCTTGAAAAGCTATTAAATGAAGTACAGCCGCGAATGATAGCAATGAGTCTTGAGCAGGACAATGATTCTTTTACAATAGCTGGCAAAGTTCGTGGTAGCTTTGCAGTCCACCGAGTGTAGGATATATCTCCTCCAATGGCAAGATGTTTTTTAACTGGTATCCCCAAAACTACTAAACTTGCATTAAATCCCGGGTAATAACTTTCATTATAATTTCTTGTTGGTAAAGAGATACCGCCTCCTACAGATAGGAAGGATTGGGAATAAGCACTAATACAGCAGATGAAACAAAGAGAGATGCTACATAACATGATTCTTTTCATAAGGTATTCCTTAATATCTAAGCAATATGATTAAAATAAAAACTTTTACTTTATGGTATTGTAGGGACCCAAATAAAGAATTGTTGCGATTTATTTAATATGTCCCCAATTTGTCCTAATATAAACTCACCTTAAATATAAAAAATACCAGTTTTAAAGACATGGCATTTTGTCTAGGAATAATTCAACCGGGGATTTTTTGATTAAAGCTGCCATCATCCAGAAAAGCCCAATTCACACTTTCTCAAGGAAAGTATTCTGACCATCTTACCCATTATTATAATGGTTATACTAAACTTCTAATAGTGGAAAGGTGATCTCACTTTTACAAAGTTGGACTAATTTGCTTAAAATCGTCAATTATTTTTGTTCCAAGGGTGTTTCAGTCGTGCAAATAGGTCCACACTTTTTTCCGAGGGATGTTTCATCCGTGCGTATAGGTCCGTACGATTGTAC
>JANQEN010000286.1 GCA_028278335.1 Chitinivibrionales bacterium
GGCACTGTTATAGGCCCAGTGATCTCCGGGATTATAAGCCATCGGCAAACTCAATGCATACTCAAGCCAGTCACCGGATTTATACATGTTTCTTTCACAATTAAAGTTGCCTTTATGGTCATCACAGTCATAACCAGATGTCATAGTCATCAATGATTTTAGAGTAACATCCCTTACTCGTTCATCCCATCCCTCTTTTGGTTCATAGGACTTGAAATGTTGGTATATTCTTTCATTTTCATTCGTTATGATTCCTTGATCGATGGCTATTCCGGTTAAAACCGAGCCAATAGACTTAGTGGCGGATCTAATTTGGTGCCGTCTTTCGCGATGATAACCATAAAAGTATTCTTCGAGAACAAGTTTTCCATTTTTAACAAGCAGTACGCTGTGTATTTTAGGAAAATTTCCTAGAAGAATATTGCTCATCAATTCGTTGATTCTTACGGTATCAATACCCACTTCTTTTAAAGATGATACTTCCAAACCACCAGTGACTTTTTCTGGGATTTGATACGAGTATTCACGTTGGGGCCTCCCACTACTATTGACTCTCGGCGCCTGAAGCGTGCAGGCTGCGGTAACAAAGATAACGATGAGCAGAAGGAAAAAACAAGTTATCACTCTATCGAGGTGGAATTTCATTATTACCCCCTAATTTTGAGCGATTTTATGGGTAACAAGGGACGGGTGTTGATACCTGAATCTCGCATGAAAATTAATGAGATGTTTAAAGTTTATAAAAATTCAAAGTGTTGAGAGAAATTTAGCAGTAAAGGCATATAACCCAATTGGTTAAAATGATAACAGTCAATTCAATCTCATTTTTTTCACCCTGAAAACAACGCGGCGAGCCTGAGGCTTTCATACCCATCGGGTTGCGCTTACAGCGCCCTTATTAATAGGGATTTGGCATATGCAACGATAGCCTCACCCTTGAGCGCCTTGCATATGAAAGGCTAAAGCAAATCAGATCACAATCAAAGCTGGCTCTTCACTCAAAAGCTATTTCCAGTATTGTGAAATCATCATCAAATTCTTCCTTCCGGGCTAACGCCTGTGCGTAATTGAGAAGACAGTCCAAATTAGACTGATCCATTTTGAATGATTGTAC
>JANQEN010000024.1 GCA_028278335.1 Chitinivibrionales bacterium
AACATTATAGTTCTAGCAACTGTGTTGAGTATTCCTTTGGATTTGCTCGTATCTGGAAATTACTTTTATTGCAAAAAATGAGTTTTTAAGGATCGACTATTTATTGATATAGTAATTTTATTTGCCCCAGCTTCGAAGGAGTTTTTAAACATATTCAAGAATACTTTGTCAATTCGATCCTTTGAGGCAATGATCGACCTTTTAGTGCCTTCATTGATAATTTCAAAGAGTTCTTTTTTATCAGAATAATGAGAATCTATGCAGCCATCTATTGATTCGATTAGTTGAATCGGTTTCCCCTCTTCCTTTAAATTAACTCGGGTATATTCAAGTATTTGTTGAGAATAATTGGATATTTTTGAAACAGATTCCAAAATCATTTTTATCCGGTCTTTTGCTTTATCACCTGCATCATTGGAACCTTGAATTAACTTGGCAAGCATGGCTATAGAAAAGGTATAATTCTTTATGTCATGATGAACTTTTGCTGATGATTTACCTAACTCAGTCAATGCATTCTTTTCAATTAACTTGCTTTCCATATCCACTATTTGTGAAATAAAACTATTTCGCTCATTTATAATTTGAACCAGTTGATCTGCAAATGAATAGGTTAAAATATAGCCCATTGCAATAGTACCAATCATTGAGGAACTCACTGCAAAAAAGGGGTAAAACTTTGAAGCAAGCAACTGGTAAAGATCAATCATCCCACAAACTGATAAAAGCATAGTCCCAATAAAATGGAAAACCATCATTTTCTTAGTTTCAGTCTGAGAATAGATAAGATTTTTGACAATAATAAAATTGATATAGAGGATTGAAAAAAGCGTATATGGTACAAAGCCTATTTTGTAAAGAATGGTTGGTGTTGCAATTCCCTCTTTGGAATAAAGCATAAGGCTTGAAATAAAGAGCAAGCAAAATACTGTTGCTGAAATTAAAAAGCCCAGGACAATTTTTTGATTTTTCATTTTAGTCAATATGGCAAGATACTTTACCATAAAGAAGGGAATAAAGCAAAAAAGAGCATGTTGAATGGTTGTCCACTTTAAATTGAATTCTAATGGCTGCTTCCATAAATCAATTGCACAGAATGAACACAATAAAATGATGGAGATACCAAAATGAAAATAACTTCCATCAAGGCTGAGCTTAAGATCTAAAAATGCCAAGACAAAGGCAATCCCAACAAGAGTTATACACAGTATCTGGAATATGGTTACTATCATTGTCATCCTTATTTAAAGGGCTTAGCAAAGAATAATAATATAGCTTTTGTAATCATCTCTACATAAACTCAATTTATACGTAATATTATCACTTTTATAGTGATTTTATAAATAATAATAGTTAAAATTTGATTTGTGTAAACATAACCCCACATTCGTGGCCGAACGTATTTTATGCGCACTCATTTTTAACAATTTTGATAACTTATCATAGTGAAGGAGAGGTGATTTCAGATGAAATCTCAGGATTACATGGCTTTGGAAGACAAGTATGGCGCCCACAATTATCATCCCCTTGGAGTGGTCATCGCTCGAGGAGAAGGCGTTTGGGTTTGGGACGTGGAAGAGACCAAGTATATGGATTTTCTTTCAGCCTATTCAGCAGTTAATCAGGGGCACTGCCATCGAGAGATCGTAGATGTCATGGTCGAGCAGGCAAAGGTGCTTACGCTCACATCACGAGCCTTTTATAACAATGTTCTGGGTGAATATGAAAAGTTTATCACCGAATTCTTCGGCTACGATAAGGTTTTGCCCATGAATACAGGCGTTGAAGGTGGCGAGACAGCTATTAAACTTGCCCGTAAATGGGGATATACTAAAAAGGGCATTCCCGAAAATAAGGCAAAAATCGTTTTTGCTGAAGGTAACTTTCATGGTCGTACCCTGGCAATCATCTCAGCCTCAACTGATCCGGATTGCACGGTGGGATTTGGCCCCTTTATGCCCGGCTATGAGATCATTCCCTTTAATGATCTTACTGCTTTGGAAAAAGCCTTAGAAGATCCCAATGTGGCAGCCTTTATGGTTGAGCCTATTCAGGGTGAGGCTGGTGTTTATGTGCCCGATGAGGGTTATTTGAAAAAGGCTGCTGAGTTGTGTAAAGCCAAAAACGTACTCTTAATTTGCGATGAGGTACAAACAGGACTTGCCCGTACGGGTAAAATGCTCTGTGCTGATCACGATGGTGTTCGCCCCGATGTCTTGATTCTTGGAAAGGCTCTTTCTGGGGGCACTATGCCAGTATCAGCTATCCTTGCAGACGATGAAGTCATGCTTTGCATCAAACCAGGTGAGCACGGCTCTACCTTTGGTGGCAATCCCCTGGCCTGTAAAGTTGCAATGAAAGCCCTGGAAATACTCAAAAAGGAAAATTTGGCAGAAAAGGCTGAAAAACTGGGCGAGAAGTTTAGAGCCGAGATGCTCAAGCTCAAAGAGCAGTTTAGCTTTGTTTCCCATGTCCGTGGTAAGGGCTTGCTCAATGCTGTGGTTATCGAATCTCGTGATAATGTAAATGCCTGGGATGTGTGCGTGGCACTCAAGGAAAACGGTGTTCTTGCCAAACCCACCCACGATGACATTATCCGCTTTGCACCACCTTTGGTGATCACTGAGGATCAACTTATGTGGGCTGTTGAGCGTATCGCGAAGACATTAGCTCAGTTTAATTAGATTTTATTTAAGTATTATTTTATATGGAAGAGATGCAGAGAAATTCTGCGTCTCTTTTTTTATGGGCAAAACGTACTATTTGATCTGAAAAAGGGATTTGTGGCCTGGATTTTTAATCCAGGTTTCCTTTTTGTGCGTCTTCTCGTTTGCGCTGTTAATATAGATAAAATATTTGGGCGTTCCCCTGCTTTGCAGGGTCGCCGTGGTTTCCCGATAAATCGGGATTTGAATTTTGTTGTTTTATGATACCAACCAGGCTTCCCTCCAGTCGGTCCTCACTACGTTCGGACTGGCCTTCGGCCACCTTCCACCTGGCTAACGCAAAAGATAATACCTCGTAAAGGTCAATAAATTAATGGTATGTGGCCTGGATCTGTGATCCAGGAGTTTTATCGCTTCTTAACAAATGTCGTGGTACGGCATACAAAAAAAACGTAGATTTTTCTCATTCCGATTCCGACCGGGTAGAAATGATAAATCATCGGGTAGAAATGATAGATCACCGGGTAGAAATGATTCCCGACTGGGTAGAAATCATTCCCGACTGGGTAGAAACGATTCCCGACCGGGTAGAAATCATTGCTCTCTTCATCTTAAAACCTTTGAACCATTAGTGTTGATCTTAGGGAACTAACCACAGTGTGCCATGTTAGCAGATAGCCACATGGAGGGTGAAGCCAGAGGGGTAGCGGAAAAGGAATACCGCAGTATGAGCAAAAGGTGTTAATCCCAGATTGTGTAATAGGAGTAGATGCAGAAGTGCAAGGTTATGATTTAGTAAGACTTGAAGGTTTTGAAGGGCATATCAACAAGGTGATATGGCCAAAAAGCCTGAAAGTCTTAATGGGCATAGGATTGTGCTTCTGCGCTACTTCCTATTGCATAGTCTGGGTTAATGAAAAGAGGA
>JANQEN010000098.1 GCA_028278335.1 Chitinivibrionales bacterium
TTCTTCAGCGTATCGAGCTCGATCTGTTTGTAATCAACCTGCTTCAACGCAGCACGAATGCTGTCAGGCGGCGGCGGGGAAGTCCGCTCTTTCACATTCCACAGCTTGCCAATCGGTTTGAACGTCACATCGAATGCTCCCTCCGTGACCTCAGCAATGTCCAGCGCCTTTTGTGTCACCGTAACAACTGCCTCGGGAACCTCAACCGGTTCTATCCCAGCATTCCGGTTCACTTCAGAAACCGGGCTACCCGGCTGCCACTCGCTCAGCTCCGATTCAATATCCGCAATCTCATCAAAAGCAGCCTCAAAAGCCTGTCGAGTGTTTTCCTCATCATCACCTCCAGCCACAGCCTTGATCTTCATGACCGTCCCCATCAGGACTTTTTCCTGCTCGTATATGGAGAGGTTGTCTGCTTTCTGTGAGCAGGAGAGGAGAGTCAACGTAAGCAGAAAATATGGAAGGGTGCATGTTAAGCTCTTGCGCATGCGATGTTAATTTTAAGAAATTTATTCGTTTTTTTGAGTAACTGTAAGGCATGAAAAAAAAGCAAATAACATGACATTCAGTGATTAAAATGCAGATTTTTATCTAAGTGGTGAAACTTTTTTTGATTTTTATTGTTTGTAAAAATAAAGATTGTTCAATTGCCGTATTAAGAAAAGCGGCAAATAAGATCAGTACCTCAGTACCCCTAGTATATTTTTTGTTGATGTTGTGTCTGTATGGATTATCAATGTATATATGTTCATTGATGTCTTTCTTTATGGTTCAAAGGCGAGATACGTTAAGTCGATAGGAGGCGAGGAGAATCTTAAGAGCCCTAAAGCGATATAATGTGGTGTGCAATATATAAAAAGGAGAGTGCATGGTGGGTTCGAAAAGAGCAATTCGGATACAAGGAAAATACACGTTACACCATATGTGCAGTTTAGTCCTTGATTATGTCCTTTATAAGTGATGTTAATCAAGGGTCTCATAAGTCAAGTTTTATAAATATAGGATCGACTTTTTTTAAGGATCAAGTTATATGCACACTCTGAAAGCTTTAAACATCTTAATTCAAGATATATTAGAGAAGAGTATTACAGATAATAAATAATGTTAGGCGAGCAAGACAAGAATATAACCACTAAAGGAGTGAGGAGACGTGATAAGTATGTTCATTAATAACACGATTGCGAAAATACTGATTCTTTTCCTGCTGACTTCTCCAGCCATTTTTGTAAGTGGGTGTGCATCAGTTCCAAAAGAATCTGTAGAGCTATCATATACACTCGGAAATGACTTAGAATCATTACACCAGTCATATAAAACTCTCATTGCACGACACTTCGAATTACTTCGAAGAGAAGTTAATAGTGCCATTGATCGTGTTTTTATCCCAGCTTACATAAACGATTTTGTGAAATCTGGGAAGCTAGTTGAAAATGTCAAAGCTGAAAGATCTGATCTCGTCGAGGCATGGGCTAGGATCGCTGTTGAAACTATTGACAAAGAACGGACCACACGAATAACACCAATAGATAAGGCTGAGAAAGATATTTTAGTTAGTGTAAATGGTGCCTTCGATAAAGCTGTACGAGCAAATGCGACGATCACCGCTCACCTGAATAGCATTCGGCAAGTAAAGGAAGTTCAGGATGAAATTCTAGAATCACTAGAACTAAAGGATGTAAGGGATAAGATCAACGATGCTTTAGCAGATGCTTCTAAGAAAGTTAAAGAGATAACGGGTGATATTGATAAGATGGCAGAGGAATTCAAGAATGATGAATCTCAGTAAACAATTAGATATCGAACACCATATTAGTGAGGAAATTAATTATGCCGACACCTGAAGAGCTAGAGCAGTTACGAAAAGCCTCTGAAAAGTCTGCCGAAAAAGCAAGAGAGCTACTAGATGCAGAGGTTAAAGCCATAATGGATGAGGTTGCACGAATAGATGAATTAAAGCCTAAGACTGCTGATGAGGAAACTTACAATAAACTTGTCGAAGTCGTAACAGAGGCAACAAATAGGAATGAGTCAATTGCAACTCTCAAAGAAAACGTTAAGAAGCTAGGAGACTCAGCAGTCTCTCTATTCAAAGAAATGGTCGGTATTGCGAGGGCCCTGAAGTAGATAAGTAGGTGGTGCTATATCGCCTAACCAACGCATCCACACGGACTGGCTAACCCGACGCTCTGCATGAGTATGGCTTGTCACTGGCTGAGAATGGAAGACAGCTGGCTGTCATGAATAGTGCTGTTAGTTTAAAACTATGGAATGAGTGATGTCGGCTTTACTGTGTTTTTCCGTAATTACGGGACAACGTTATATAATAGTTGCGGAAAGCAGATAGGTCTCTAAGTATAAGTGGCTAAGCAAATAATGTTAACTCCTCTCAAAAAGAGACATTAATTGCAAATAAGGTAATATGAAGCGATCGATATTTGATAGCAACTCAGAGAAGAGAATATTCAGAAAAATAGATTCGCGGTGGAGTAAATATGTTGAGGTTTATCCTCAGATTCCAGTGAAGAATGTCATTGGTTATAATCAGGTTAGATCACTTGATATGCCAGATAAAGCAAAAGATTATTTATTAAATACCGCGTTTGACTTTGTTGTTTGTGAATTACAGACTGCGATTCCAATTTTGGTAATAGAGTTTGATGGAATCGAAGGAGGCTTTTCACAGGATGAACAATATATTTCTAAGGCAACCCCTATAAATGACCCTTACCGAAAATTAAAAATGCATAGAAAATTAGAAGCATGCATGTTCTCCATGGTTCCACTTGTCGTGCTGTCTTTTAACGAGTGTGATTTTATTAATCAAAGCAACGATAAGCTAATGGTAGTGGATGCAATCATCGGGCAGGCGCTTGAGTGCCAATATTACAATAAAAATATCTCAGAGCATACTCAGAAACTATCTGAAGCTCTTGAATTCGGCGGCAGCGAAGCAGCAGAGATGTATTCGATTGAAATGGATATAATGGCTGAACAAATGAACCCCATTAAGAGAAAAATAAAAGAAATAACAAATAAATTTCCTTTCTGGACTCATCAGATTGTCTTTCCTCGAAAAAAGGATGACCATGTTGAGGGGCGTTTTTTCCTTAGGTCAGGTATTAAGACCGTAAAGGGTAAAATGAAACAAAAGGTTTTGTTGTTTGTTGATATAGCTATGCGGGAAGTTAATTTTATAGGTTGCGAAAATTGGCAAATATTCAATACCATAGGTGAATACTGTTTAGTTCGAAAAACAGAAAAAATAATTGGATATGATCGTGCATCATGGGAGTGTGCTATTGAAGAGGCTCAGTGGACGTGAACCAAGATGGGTCGTTAACAATTTTCTGCACCTGACCGTTGTTTCGCTGCCGTTACACAACGTCCCCTAAGTGTCAGTAATTAATAAATGTTCATGATGGAAAAACTGAAATCGCTTGATAGTCTTGTTGTGAGTCAGAAGAAGGAATGGGGGAGATACTTTCTGGTTTTGAAACTAAAAATAAATATGTCGTTTCGGACGAGGCAGGAAACATTGTCTATTATGCTGCAGAGGAAGAGGGTTCCGTACTGCTTCGATGGTTTTTAAAAGCGCTTCGTCCTTTTACTCTTGTTGTTTTGACGGAGAGCAACCAGGTAGTTCTCCATGTTAAAAGGCCGTTCAGATTTTATTTTCATGAAGCAGATATTGTTGATTCTCAAGAGAAATCTCTCGGTAAACTAAAAAAACGTTTTTCACTCTTGAGACGTAAATATTCGGTGCTTAATGGTTCAGGAACAGAAATATATCAGTTGTATGGTCCTCTACTGAAACCATGGACATTCATTATCAGAAAAAATGATGTTTAACAGGGGAAAATAGCTAAAAAATGGACAGGTTTGCTTAAGGAAAGCTTTACTGATGCCGATAATTTCGGAGTTGAATTCCCTAAAAATGCAGATACTCGATTTTCTCGGGGCGGTGTTTTTAATTGATTTTGTTCACTTTGAGGATGCAGGCAGCGGCTAAATAAGTGCTATAAGATACTAATAAGGCACCTGGGCTAAGGTGACATGCTCAATGGAATGGTTTTCTGTTGGTAGACAAGCTTGGCTGGATCAGGTACAGGAAGAAATTGTTGAACCGGATTTGCCGATAATCGAC
>JANQEN010000114.1 GCA_028278335.1 Chitinivibrionales bacterium
TTGGAAGCACCACAGACACCATGTTTCAACTATATTCCAGAGCTTTTAAAGCGGACGATATCACTACAAGTAGGGATTTAATCAGCACCCTCAAAAAAACCCAGCTACCTCTTTTTAAAACCGGTGTGTTATTTTTTAAAGCGGTGTGTCAAACACTACAACAAGATTTATTACAAAAATTACCTGTTGGCTATCGCTTTTCCGATGGAACACACCGTTGGGTTCCTGAGTTTTCCTTCCCAGAGAGCAACTCTTTTCAACTTCGACATTACCAGATTGATCCTAAAAAGAAAAAAACGTACCCCTATTTTGCTATCAATTTGAAATTAGCTGAAAGTATGAACTGGGTGATTCCACTTTCGCAAAGTACTTATGAGCTTGGTTCCAATTTACTAATGGAACTACCTGGTGGTTGGAATACTACAAAGTTGGACCCCGCAGACTGTGTTAACGATCAATTTTCCTTTAGTAAACCCATACATGTAACAGGGGGATTACTGTATCTCTGTGCTGCTTTTACCTGGCGATTTATTCATTTGGAAACAGCATTTACTAAGGGAACAACACATTTTTACAAACCTCCTCTGGTTGCACAAAATGTCTTTGAATTTATTATGAAAGCGGAAAATAAATGGAGTATAGATCAAGGAGTATCCGAGGCACGTTTCACTGAATTATCCATTTCACCTCATTATTGGAATAGAAAGGTAATGAGTTTGGATTTGGTCAAAGATGACTCTGAGGATGCTTATGACACACAATTCAGCTGGTCCATTTGGAGATTAAACAAAGACCAAAACTACACAATTTGTATAGAACTTTATCAAACAGATAAATGGTTGTTTGATCATGCATCCGTAAACTTATCGGTCAGTTTTGGAATCACTTTAAATCATGTGAAAATCACCAAACACACTCATGAGTATCATGGTACACCTATGCTGTATTACCACAAACTAGAAGGGCAGGTAAACCGGTGGCGTTCACATCCACCCGCCTACGTGTTTCTCAATTACAAGGTGGAACATGTC
>JANQEN010000149.1 GCA_028278335.1 Chitinivibrionales bacterium
TGTAACCGACCGGCCATACACATATTGCAAGTATAGTTTCCAGGCAGTAAATTCGCATGCATGAAAAAACCAGATCAATCACGTACGGAAAGAATGTATGCCTTGGTAGGCCGCTGGCAGAAGAGTGGGCTATCAAAAAAGGCATTTTCCCAAAAAGAAGGAATCACTTATGAAAGTTTTAGATATTGGGTAAAGAAACATAGTAAAGAAAGCAGTATTACCAGGGAGGGTTATAATACACCTGGCTTTGTGCCATTACAGGTAAAACCTTCCATGGATATTATACCATCAAACATTGAAATCACCTATCCCAATGGAATAAAGGTCAATTGTCCTTCAACTATAGGATTAGGCCCACTCAAAATGTTAATCCGACTGTTCTGACATGTTTACACTTGGGTCATCCTTAAACTTCCAGCTATACAGCAAACCTACCGACATGCGCAAAAGTTTTGACAGCCTGAGCGGGTTGGTGCAAGACCAGCTTGGCCAATCGCCTGCCAATGGGGATGTTTATGTGTTTATTAACAAAAGCCGCAACAAGATCAAGCTATTGCATTGGGCAGGCAGTGGTTTTGTTTTGTATTATAAACGCTTGGAATCGGGTGTCTTCGAACATCCAAGGTATGATATTGAAACCGGCAGTTACCAGTTGAGCTATTCCCAAATAGTTATGCTGGTCGATGGTATCAGTATAAAAAATATTGAAAGAAAAAAACATTACCAGGGATTATAAAACATCTGCATAAACTTGTTGTGTCCCTTTGTAATTAGGGAATGATGGGTATTTTTGCAGTGTGAATACTGCAACCGAAAATCATATAGAACAACAGGAATTCGTATCAAAAAAAGAGTACGATAAATTGCTTTCGGAATACGAATATGTAAAACAACAACTTCAGGAATTAAAACGGATGATTTTCGGCAGTAAAAGTGAGCGTTTTATTCCCACTGACGACCCACAATTAAACTTATTTGATACACAAGAAGCACCAGCACCAAAACCGAAAATAGAAGAAATAGCTTACTCCAGGGAAAAGAAGCCTAAAGAAAAACAAGTAGCTGTACGTGCCAAAATCCCTTCTCACCTGCCACGGGTAGAAGAAACAATTGAACCGGAAAATATTGAGGAAGGTTCAAAAAAAATAGGCGAAGAAATTACTGAAGTATTAGAATACAATCCTGCAAGAATATTTGTTAGAAAAATCATCCGCCCCAAGTATGCCAGGGCAAACAGTGAAGGTGTTGTAATTGCCCAGCTACCAGCTCTTCCAATACCAAAAGGTAATGCAGGGGCAAGCTTATTGGCCCATATTATGGTATCTAAGTTTGTTGACCACCTGCCATATTATCGTCAAATTCAAATACTAAAAAGACAAGACTTAATTATAAGCGATTCAACATTTAATGGTTGGTTTAATGCAACGGCAGATTTACTTAGGCCACTTTATGAAGAACTAGGGAAACAAATTTTGCGAAGCGATTATTTACAGGCCGACGAGTCGCCAATAGGCGTGCAGGACTCCCACAAAATAAGGGCCTTGCATACGGGTTATCAATGGGTTTATCGCTCTCCGGTAGAAAGACTGGTACTTTTCAGGTATCATCCCGGCAGGGAACGAAAAGCACCGGAAAAGGTACTTCAAGCATTTTCCGGTTCATTACAAACCGATGGTTATCAGGCTTATCAAAATATGGACACCAAAGGCAAAATAACCTTGTTGGCATGCATGGCCCATGCACGCAGGTATTTTGAAAAAGCTTTAAACAATGACTCTAAGCGTGCCGAATTTGTATTGAAGAAAATGCAGCATCTATATGACATTGAAAGAAAAGCCCGTGAAAAGGAAATAGGTTTTGAAACCAGGTACCGATATCGTAAGCTTTATGCCAACCCAATATTGATAGAGATGGAAAAGTGGTTGAAAGACAATATATCTCTAACATTACCCAAGAGTGCCATAGGAATAGCTATTGGGTATACGCTAAATCTTTGGCCCAAGCTAAAGCGGTATATTGATGATGGCAAATATGAAATTGACAATAATTTAATTGAAAACACTATTCGTCCTTTGGCATTAGGTAGAAAGAACTATTTATTTGCAGGTTCCCATAAAGCAGCCCAGCGAGCAGCCATGATGTACTCGTTTTTCGCTACTTGCAAGATAAATAATATTGAACCATTAGCATGGTTAACCGATGTGCTAAACCAAATCCCTGATCATAAGGCAAACAAGCTCTCACAACTTCTGCCTCAAAACTGGAATCCACAGTCTTCCCCTCAATAACCAAAACTTCATTAATTTCCTAAATTTATTGGAGTGTACATGCCGGGAGTATTAC
>JANQEN010000173.1 GCA_028278335.1 Chitinivibrionales bacterium
TTGCGGGAATCGGTTTGAATGATATTGTGGTCAATATAACAGAGCGCCTTTTCAACCTTGACTTGCGGTAATCCCATTGACTCAAATTCAAGGTATACCATGGTGCCCGTTGCATCTTGAGTGAGGGTTTGATCAATGGTTAGTCCAATTTCATTTCCCGCTTTAATGGTGCCTGATACTAAATGCTCTTGAATGATCTTTTCTGCGATGGTGTCCTTCATGGATACGGCTCCTTGTTTATTTCTGTCGAGGTATTTGTACTGTGCTATATATTACGACCAGTGCTTACAATTATTCGAGTAGAATGCAATCAGTAGCATGCCTAGTGTAATGGTATTTATTATCCTGGAAGACAGAGTATGTTTTCGTTAAAGGGGTCCTGTAGTTGATTAATTTTCTCTCTTGTCAGTGTTTCCTGTTTTCGATGAAAGGTATAGCCGAATTCACTCAACAGGTTAACGCCATCCACCAGCAATTGATGTGAATGAAAAGCAATAAACATGATTGGACGACTTTCAGCAATAAGGTTTATTCCCCCCATAAGACAATCAATCTCTGCGCCCTCAATGTCCATCTTAATAAGATCAGGATTGGGGAGAGCGGCCTCCTTTTTGTAATCATCCAAGGGGGCGACCATACAGGTTTCATGTTCGGTACCCTCAATCTGTTTTGGATTCATGCTGGTCATAGCGGTCTGGCCAATGGGAAGTGTAATAATCTCCTTTTTCACACCCAAGCCAACACGATGGATGGTAACCTGAGATAGATTATTTGCCTCAACAGTCTTTGCAAGAAAATCAGCAGTGAATGGAAGGATCTCAAAGGCATGGATTGTTCCTGAATTATTAAGAAAATGAGCAAAGAGTAGTGTTGTGTATCCCACATGGGCACCAATGTCAAATATCGTGAAGGATGGCTTGATATACTGTTTACAGAGTGGTACTAAACTGGGCTCGTTAATCCCAAACCACATGCGAGGAGAGAAGTGGGGAGCCATGTAGATTTTTTTATTTCGTAAAGGGCCAAAGGGAATAGAATGTACCCGCGGTCGGGGCCCCATGAGTAAACCAAAGAGTTTTCTTATTCGTGCTTTCATAGTTTTTTAGTGGGTACACCGGGATTGTTATGTTACTCAGGTGCAGTATATTCACGGTAAGTCTTTCTAATAAATACAATATTCCAATTAGGACTGGACACTTTTAGTATAAAAAAGTTATGTGACTACTAAGTTTCCTTTTCTAATGAGTTCTGAAGCTGACATTCCCGCATGTTTTTAGCGGGAATCCATTGATGATTTTGCCAAGAAATAAGATTGCAGGATACTACGCTGCGCTTCGTGGTCCGGCTTTAAAAAATGTCGGAATGACAATATTTTTCTGGAATCTGACTAGTAACAATGTTTTTCCTAAAGATATGAGCCGTTTTAATCGTATTACCTTAAACCCAGATTATGCATTAGAAAAATCATTCAGGGGGGAATTCCCCCTGCAGCAAGGTTATTCCTCGCAATGCTCGTCACCGAGCCCCTCGCCCCTTTTAACTGCTTGCACCCACAAATTCAGTTTCACCTA
>JANQEN010000194.1 GCA_028278335.1 Chitinivibrionales bacterium
TTCTGCTTTTCTATTTATACTGTTTCTCAAAAGTTTTGTCCCATGATTTTTGACAAAACTCTTATAGAAACAGTTATACCGCAACACAATATAGGACAAAATTATTAAGAAGCGGTATAATTGTCCAGATCAAACACTACTTTTGAAACTATTTAGTTGCACAATAGCATCTATTTTTTAGGTTAATAATTTTTTAAATAGTTGAAGTCAATATCCACGAGCATTCTGTCGTAATAAATAGGTAACCATATGTGCCAAAAAGGAGTGGAACCATGGTGTTTAAAATATGTAACAATTTAATTTCTATAGAGTTACCGTCCCTGTTTTATATCAGAATCCATCCTCTCCATAAAAACGGTGGCACCGTTTATCTTAAACAGCGGCGCTGTTTAAATAAACCACCGACGGTGTTTGCGTAGAACACCGACGCTGTTTCGAAAAAACATCGGCGCTGTTTGGAACAATCACCGTCGCTGTTTTAAGTCCTTTAAGCGCTATTTACTTTTTATATCGCCTATAAAGGAGATGGCTCTCCTGCATAAATGAGTTGCGAACCGACGAAAAAGGAGATAGAATTCGCCTATATGTTAGATAGATGAGCCACTGTTATTAAGAGTATTAGCCTTAAAAGCAATTTAACATAGCCTTTGGATTTCAAACAGCAACACCCACGACTCCCGATGATCGATCTTCTCATCTGAATTTACATAATTACAATCGTCAAATTAGCAAAAATATTGTATAATTAAGTGTGTTAAAATGTGATTTACATTTCCACAATCTTTTTACTACCCGACGCAACTAATTAAAAATCAAACAAAAAGGACCGGTCATGGTTAGAAAGTTGGCAGCTCTCTTTTCAACAGTTCTGTTCTTTTACCTGACAATACAGGCTCAAAGCGTAAGTGGTACGGTAACTGACGCATTAGTGGGAAATCCATTAAAAAAAGCGAAGGTATCCATTGTGGAACTTAAAAAGAATACGACAACCGGGATCAACGGAAACTTTACAATTGATTCGGTTGTCCCCGGAACCTACACGGTCAGGGTTGAAGCAGATAATTACCTAAAGCTTGCAAAAAGAATCTTTGTTAAATCGAAGAAGGCGGTTGGCACAGCAGATTTGAAGCTTGAGTTGAAGCTTTACAAAGTATCAAGCTCAGTTCGAGCATCCAAGGGTGCCATGAGTGTGAAATACTTTTTTCCCGGCCATGGGAATGTCACTATTATCATTTACGATAGCAAAGGAAATAAAGTCCGTCGAGCCTTTGATCGGAGTAGACGAGGCGGTGTTCGCTCTTACTCGTGGGATGGAAGAGATGACAAAGGGAACTATGTCAAGACTGGCGTATATACTTGCACTGTTTCCTGCGGCACCATGGTCATGAATCGTCGTTTAGAGTGGAAAGGCGCCAACACCCGATAGAGCTAATCGTCAAACTCAGGCACTTCTTCACAATAGGTAGTTATAATCCTGTCAATCTCATTCAGAACATACTCACCAATTTGCTGTTGTTTCTCGCGAGTGTCGGGATCGGGATCTGTCTTATCACCTATGACCAAAATATTTTCATCGTTCAATCTATTTGCCGGGCCAGTAAAGTTGAAGCTGCCGGCGATAACGATTTCCCGGTCAATGACCATTAACTTGTGGTGTACCTTTCGAACATCACTGTACTTTTTCGGTCGCCACAACTCAGCACCAGCGTTTTTCAAAGGCCGCGTGGCTGCCCATTTTTGATTCCCCTGTCCTCGGTCAAGCACACCACGCACGGGAATTCCTGCCTTATGCAAACAGATCATGGCGTCATCAATGCCCGATGATTGGGAGAAAGTAAAAATGGCAAAGTCAATCCGCTCCTCAGCTTTAAGCATCTGCTTTACAATTTCTAATTCCGGAGTATGATCGGGGGCAAAGGCAGCTCGGATCTTTACATTAGCGACTTCATATCGCTTTGGCCCACCATCATGTCGTTCCTGTTTAGTGCCAAAGGTACCCGTCCAATTCTCATCAAACTCCTCAAGATAGTACCGGGCCATTCGTTTTCCCCGCATAATTATTATATGGTTTAGGTTCTGATGCATACCGGTGGGTGTAAAGTTTGCAGAACCGCATAACACTGCAGCACGACTATCCTCAGGATCACGAACAACAAATTTCTGATGGAATATTTTTGGATTTAAGTCAATGTTAACATCGACTCGTGCCCGTTGCAGGGCCAAAAAGATCTCTCTATTCTTTGCATGATCACCCCCTTCAGTCCAGGGATCGGTTAAGGCTTTATCCTCGGTGATATAACCTTTTTCCAAAATAACTCGAACCCGGAGTCCCCTTTGTCGAGCGGCAATCACTGCACGGGCGATTGGTTCTGATTCTAACTCCTGGATCGCTAAATAAAGCTCTTCCTTTGCATCATTTAAAAACTGGATAATCGTCTCTTCTAAATTATCGGACGCACCAAGTTCAGTTGGTCCCATGTATAATTCAAGACTGCCAACATCTAATGCCATAGATAACGCTCCTCTTTTGTTAAGTGGGGATGGTTGTGCAATTTGTTGTAATATACTACATTACGATACAAACTATAAATAGTATAATAATTTTCCTTGGCTCTGAAGTGTCCAGTTAATTATGTTAAACGTAACAAACTATTGTGTGAAATAATATCTTAACGGTAAAGGATAATTAGATGACCAGAATACTCTTTATATGCGTTCTTGTAACGATCTTTTGTGGGCAACTTTTTTCTCAAGAGGAAGATCCTCTTAAAAGGCGAATGGACAGTTTAGAGCAAGCTCATATTGATCTAAAAAAGCAGGAAGAGCAGCTCCATACAAAGATTGACTCATTAAACTCAGTGGTCACAACCGAGTATATAAACAAAGCAGTTTTTGATACCATTGTTGGTCTTACCGAAACAAAGGGTGTTGTGTACGAAAAACCAGATATTCTGAGTAAAAAGGCCTTTCGAGTCAGGGATGGTGAGATAATAATTATAATCGGCTTTCAATCGGAGTGGTTTAAAATTATCCACAAAAAGGGAGTCGGCTATATTCTTGATGAGCATATCAAACATGATGATAAAATTTATAGCTATAAAAAATATCAATCAAGTAAGGCAAAAAAAGAGGAATAGGTGAAGAAATCTTTTCTACTGACTAGCAATTAGCTACAGAAATATGGTCTATTTCTTTATCTTCCTTTGGGAGTCCGCTCCTTTTTTCATTTGAGACCGAGTTGGTCGAATACGCCGTTCAAAGATGTCCCCGTTTGGTGAAAAGGGACTGAAAAAAGGCGAAAAAGGGTCATGGTAATAGGAGTTACCCGTATTATGCGAAATACCAATGAACATGGCAAATCGTTCACTGGGTTGCCAAAGAAGAGAGGCATTTATTGGCATGTTTTTAAAGTAGTCCAAAGACTGAAGATTTTCAGCATTGAGGTTATGTCCAGAGTAGAAGGTTGAGTGAATTGGCAAACCAAAATTGAGATTTAAGGTGACTGGTTTGCTGAATTCATAGGTCATCATAGTGTGGTAAAGACTCTGTGACTTTAATCCTGACACGCCAGAATAGGAGGCCATACCAAAAGAGAGGCCATGATTAACCGTAAGCTTAGAGGGGTCGATGAGTCGAAATTTTCCCTCTGACTTGTTCTCTCCATAGGCTTCAACTGTTTGCGCAGAAACAGAGGCTGCTAAAAACAGAATGGTGCTGGTCAGTAGTGCTAAAAGCTTATGCATGATCTATTCTCACTCTCCGGTTTAATACCCTATAACTATTCATAATAAATATAATACATTTCCCTTTAATTCTATCAATAATACGGAAAAAAATAAATAATATTGTATGGAAAATTTTGGAATCTGTAATAGCACAGTAATAGTCAAAATAACCTTAGGAACAATCATCAATCAGAGGTGTCTGAATAGGTTGGGCTCGCTGATAGAGTTCAATTAAAAGAATAAGAAATGAATGTAAGTTGAACCATTTACACCATAATGCTATTTTTAAAAGAAGGAAAAGATTATTTCAAAGGACTAAGGTAGGTATCTATTAAGCAATTTCTTGATAAGCTAGCTGATATTTTTGGTTCATCCACTCGCGGTGCCATTGAGAATTTTGGCTCCATGAGTATCATGTTCCTCAATGTGATCCGCTCAAGACCACGATACCATATTGTTGTGGACCAGTTGCTTATTATTGGAGTCGCCTCACTACCGATTGTTTTGCTTGCTTCGATTTTTACTGGGTTTATTGCTACCTGGCAAGTCTATTACCTAGCCGGTGATGTGGTGGGATTAGATCTTTTAGGATATGCTGTATTAAATGTGGTGTTGACCGAGCTTGGCCCAACACTCATAGGCTTGGTGCTGGCTGGACGCATTGGTGCAAAAGTTGCGGCTGAGGTCGGGACCATGCGAGTAAACGAACAGCTTGATGCCATGACCTGCCTCTCTCTCAATCCAATAGACTATATTGTGGCTCCCCGGGTCATCGCTGGTTTTACCATGGTGCCGGTTCTCTTTATTTTTGGATCATTGGCGGCAATTATAAGTGCCCAGATATTAGCGACCCTTGCCTTAAGCCTTCCTGCAACCACCTTTTACGATAGCATGCATATGATGTTTTCAATGAATGGCGTGTATATGGGCTTTATAAAAAGTTTTACCTTTGGTGGCATTACCGCGCTGTGCGGCTGTTTTTTCGGTTATTACACAACTGGCGGGGCTGTGGGAGTAGGTGCCTCAACACGACAGGCAGTAGTTGCCGCATCCATTCTTATCCTCATTGCCAACCTTATCATCAGTAAACTAATGATGTAAGGTTAACTGGCGGGTGGGGGAAAATATCTTTCAAATTTTGTAAAGAGTCGCTTGTCCCCTTTAAGCTGTATCTTTCTCTCAAACAAAAGCTCTTTGGCCTCTTTTTTTCTTAAGAAAAGATCAATCCATGAACCCCTATCTGTGACAATTTGAAGGTCTGCTGTTTTATCATCGACATCTTCAACAAGCGAACACTCGCCCTTATGTATAGTTATCAAAAAGGATTTATTGATATCAGAAAATTCAATACTAATAGAAGCTTTTACCTTAGCCGTTGTCAAGGGATCATAGGAGCTAACCATTTCATTTAAAAGTATGGTGACATCTTTTACCACTGCTTCCTGAACCATTTGTAGTGAAAATTCATTGCTCTTGGCCAATCTCATTGTATGCTGCCAATAGATATTAGAATACTTTTCAAAATGGGGCTCACCACGAGATAGTGGTAAGGAAACCTTCTTCATACTCTCCTTTGAAAAGTAACCCCTTAAGGCGAGGTCACGCCCACCCTGCATACAGGCCATTTCAATGCTCTTGATGGTTTTTGGTTTTGCCAAGGAGAACTGTAAAAGATAAGACTCTGGGCGTATAAGCGCACCGGCATACTCCATGTGTAAACCATCGGCAAGCAACTTAAAGCTGGCCAGCGCCCCGGAAAAATTCTCCTTTTTTCTAAGGGCACCAACACAAAGTAGGGCCATCTTTTTTCCATCCCATTGACTTGGATTGCGTAGTTTATTTCGAAAAAGTCCCTTTGGTGTTTTCTCTATGCCCTGCTCCATTATGGGAAAGGTACGCTCTAAAAAGAGTTTCATTGAAGCGCTCACCATATAGTTATAGAGCGGAGTAGCGCAGAGCAAAACATCGGCCCACTGCAAATGGTCAAGAAGGTCTTGCATATCATCGTTTTGAACACATCGGCCGTTGCCGTTTGTCCAACATCGATAACACCCTAAACAGGGATTGATTTGCTTTTCCAAAAGATCAATATCTACCACTGTGGCGCCAGCCTCAGTAGCACCCTGTGCCACCATATCGGTGATCTGTTGTGTGTATCCCTCTTTACGGGGATTTCCACGAGCAATTAATATGTTCTTCATACATCACCTGTTCTCATAGCTAGTGTCAATGTTCCTTTGGCAACAAGACTTGTTTTCACAATCGCTTCAACAGCAAACATATGAAGGTCACCAAAATTTTTCTCTCTCTGTGCAATAAGTTGTAGGGTGTCACCAGGATAGGCAGGATGGGTAAATTTGATATTTGCAGCGGCAAGAAAAAACAGCTGTGCTTCAGGCTCTTTCTCACCCTGGCTTTCAAGACTTTTTTTAGTACTGAATCCCCACAGAAGTCCACTGGTCTGTGCCAAAGCATCAGCGATCAATACACCGGGCATAATGGGCATGTTTGGAAAGTGCCCCTGAAAATAGAACTCCTCTTCATGCAACAATCGCTCTGCTTCAATATATCGATTTTCTTTAAACTTTGTCACATAGTCAACAAAAAGAAAGGGTGGTCGATGGGGAAGCATGGCGATAATTTCCTCATTGTTATACACAATTTTCTTTGCCATTGGACTATCCTTTGTGAAAACTATTACTAGTGTTCGCTAAATCATTTATCTCTTTTGTCATGATCTTTCTTACCCGTGCTGCCATTTCAGCAGGACGCTCGTCCTGTAATGCTTTCATTGGCGGAAGCGGTCGAATGACTATTCTGTTTTTTCGACAGGGGAAAAAGGATCTAAAATTTTTAGTCATAAAGGGAAAATCAGTATTTAGTACTATGGGGATAATCGGAATATTTGTCTCTTGTGCAATACGGAAAGCAAAATCCTTAAAGGGAAGTAATTTTTGCGACGTTCGTCGCATTCCCTCTGGAAAAATTAACAAATTCTTCCCCTGCCTCAATACTGATTTAGCTCCTTGCACGGCCCTATCCAAAGATTCCAAGGATGAGCTATCCAAGCTAATAAAATCCAAATACTTCACCAGTAAGGAGTAGACCGGCTTTCGGGCATGTTTACTTTTCATAGTTGCGATAGTATTTTTAATCCGACCGAGAATTAGCGGCCCATCCAATTTACCCATGTGATTAGCTACAAGTATACAGGGTCCTGCTTGGATGACTTCCTTGAGACTCTTCTGCTCTTCTATAGAGTAAATTTGAAGCGCTGGCAACAAGAGTCTGGTAAGAAAAGCCAGATAGCCATATAACAGATGGCATAGAAGAGCCTTGTGAAGCCGAGGAAAGGGGCGTATGAAATACATGACTGGCATGATCGTTGTTAAGAAGAGCACACCACTTAACCCATAAACCGTATAGCCCACAACACACAATGGCCAAATTAAAACACAGGATATATACTGCTTACAATTCATGAAACAAAATAGCTCCTCTCAATATCATCCTCATGGCACACTACTCCATGAAGTTTTGACTTGGAAAAATAGCTAACCGGAACAATGAAATCAACAATGACTAGATACAACGGTTAATCTGAGATCTATAGGATAGTCATATTCAAACAAAATATTATTTTATTACTAAGGAGATAACGACGATACTAATGAGTGATACCAGTAATCAAACCATTCGAAAAATTAGTAAGATCATTGGTGACTTTATAACCTATCTGCGAAAACAGCGAGGCTATTCCAACCATACCATAGAGGCATATGAGAGAGACTTAAAACAATTTCTCGCATACTCTTCAGTGGAAGTTCAATTCTCCTCAATCCAAGAATTAATGACCAAACCATACCTTCGATCTTTCATCTACTCATTTAGAGAGTCTAAGCGCACACCCAGAACCATAGCACGAAAGCTTGCCACACTGAAATCTTTCGCTAAATATTGTGTCAGAAAAAAGATACTCACCAGCAACCCGACGAAATCTTTGGTATCTCCCAAGCTTGACAAACCTCTACCAACCATACTCACTCAGAAACAGACAGCAAAGCTTTCGCCAATACCCACAGAGGATCTAAAAACAATACGCAACCAAGCAATAATTGAACTCTTTTATGGTACTGGTATGCGCCTTTCTGAGTTACACGGTCTCAATATTAATTCCATAGACCAAAGGGCCCAACTAGTTCGTGTCCGTGGAAAGGGGAACAAAGAGCGGGTGATGCCGGTCACTGCAACTGCCATTACCTGTGTGAAAAACTACCTTCGTAAAAGAGTTGGGCCAAGCTCCTTTGACGCCCCGCTCTTTACTAATGGAAAAGGAAGTCGTCTGTCACGACGACAGATCGAAACCATTGTTAACCGTGAGCTCTCTGCTGTGAGCCAACAAAAAAAGCGAAGCCCCCATGTGTTGCGCCATTCCTTTGCTACTCACATGTTAGATGGTGGCGCTGATATCAGAGCGGTAAAAGATCTTTTAGGCCATGCCTCTTTATCAACAACTCAGATTTATACCCATGTTTCAAAGGAACATTTGCTAAAATCGTATAAACAAGCTCACCCTCGAGCAGAAAATAATGAATAACCATTTCTGTTTAATTATTTTATTGAATACACTATAATTAAGCACATGGATTAGAAGGAGGATTCGATTTATGGAACAGATTCTCACCGGCTCAGTGGACAATCAACCGGGAGTTTTAGCGCAAATCACAGCCAAACTTCGGGAGATGAGTGTTAATATAATCAGTATAAACGTATCGGAAACCGAAGGAGAAAATCGCTCTCACATTACGATTGTGATCCAGGCCTCTGCAGAGCAATTGGAAAAGATTCACTCAAAACTGGAAACCCTCATCCAAATCCATAACTTGGAACTGCTTGGTCAAGGTGACCACTATGAAAAAGAGTTGATTTTGGTACAGGTAGCTCTTAAGCCAGATCAAATGTCTCAACTCATGCAGATAGCAGAACTTTTCCGTGCCCATGTTGTCGGTGTGGGTAAACAGTCAATGACCTTGGAATATGTTGGAGAAGCTGAGCAAGTGCGCGGATTCTTTCAGATGCTCAAACCCTTTGGTATCATTGAAATGGCACGGACCGGTAGAACAGCCTTAAAAAAGGACAAATAGAAGAGATCACATGATAACAAGAATAGAACAGATATTTGATCATGTAAAAAGCTCTCGCTCGAAAATGCATGTTGTCGTCGCTGCTGCAAATGACAAGAATGCTCTGGAAAGCATGCATGATGCCTATACAAATAATATAGTTGAAGGAACCCTTGTTGGTCCAAAGGATCAGATCAATGCATTGGCAAAAGAGGTGTCAGTAAACATTGATAACTTTGAGATTATTGACATCAAGGATCCTATTGCTTGTACACAACAGGCACTAGAGCTCATTCGAGACAACAAGGCGGAAGTCCTTATGAAGGGATTGGTGCAAACCGGCGACCTAATCCATCTTGTTCTTGACAGAAAGTATGGTCTCCGGACAGACCGTATTCTTAGTCATGTTGGTATCCTTAACTCACCAAACTCAGAAAAAGTAATTCTATTAACTGATGCGGGAATTAACATCTCACCAAATATGGCACGTAAAAAGGACATTGTTCTTAATGCCGTAGATGTGGCTAAGAAGATTGGCATCTCCTTACCAAAGGTCGCCATGCTGGCCTTTGTAGAACAGGTGCGACACTCCTCTGTCCACTCCACCTCCGATGCGCTCATGCTTACAGAGCTAAACAAAGCCGGAGCAATTTCCGGATGTGTTATTGAGGGTCCCTATGCTGTTGACAATGCAGTATCACCTGAATCAGTGAGCATTAAGGGGATCAAAGGTAAGGTCGCCGGTAAAGCAGATATTTTAGTGGCCCATGATATTAACATGGCTAATGCCATTTACAAAACACTTCAGGTGTGGGTCAATATAGTTGCTGCAGGGGTAGTGGTCGGTTGTAGGGTACCTATTATCGTTACCTCCCGAGCGGACAACAAGGCCACCAAACTTTACTCTTTGGCACTGGGCTCTTATCTTATGCAAAAGAGCTAGTCAATTCAAACAGTACAAACATCCTATAGATTTATGCATTATTAGCTATAACGATAAATCCCTCTACACTTTGCCATTCAATTTCACGATTATCAAATTGAGCATGAATCTGTTTTGTCAATGTGGATAGCTCTTTTTTGTTAAAGATAGCACTTAAAACAGTGCCAAGAGTTAATCCTTTTTTCCTACCAGAGCTTGAAAGCCATCCATCAACCTCGTGAGGCTTGATTTTTCTTTTAGAGAGATGGGAATATCGATGCACTGATGGTGATAGGGTTAATTGAGCATTGATTTCTTGAGCGAGATTTTCCAGTGTCCAATTAAAGGCTGGGTTGTCCTGGTTGTTAAAGAATTGTTCCTCTGCTTTCTCAAACCGTTTTTGAATATTTTGAGGAGAGAGCTTTAAAAAATGGGACAGCCGTAAAGATTCTCTGTGCAAAGGTTCTGCTAATACTAATCTCCCCTTCTTACCGAGCAAGGCAGTCAGACACTTGACAAATTTTACTTTATCCTCGATTTGAACAAGTGTATGCCTTCCAAGGATCGCATCAAAGGTGACTGTACTTCCTGCTGCTGTTAGTAGATCTTTCTGTATGGTCTTAAAGCTTGTCTCTAATAGGAGTGGTCGGTGAAGAGATGGCAACTGCGATACCAAATCTTTAAGGGCATTAAAATCATCCCTGCTGTGTGCCAGGGACCAAACAGTTCCCTGAGGCATACGACGAAGACACTCAAAGGAAAGAAGACCGGAGCGAGCATTGATATCTAACACAAGAGCGCCATCGTTAAGGGTAGCCAAATCAAGCATTGTATCGCGAATCTTCCCAAGACGCTTGCCACTGTTGGTGCTACTTCGCTGTTCCCAATCATTGTTGTTTTGAGTTCTTGCAGAATATACGTCAGGTGCACTCTCCTCAAGCATGGCAGCTACCTGTGCCTCTTTTCTTCTTACCACACTCTCTTTTATTGTCTGTTCATATCCTTGATCAGAGGGCGTGTAAAAGGATTTTCCCATTAATATATGGGGCAGATATTGCTGCGCAACCCAATGATCACGATAGGCATGGGGATAGAGATACCCGTCACCATGGCCAAATCCCTCTTTATCACGGGAGGCATCCTTGAGATGATTAGGAACATCGTCATCACGCTCCTGGGACACCTGCTTTAAAGCATCAAAAAAGGCCAAGGTCGAATTACTTTTTGGTGCCGTAGCTAAGTATAAACAAGCTTGGGCCATTGGGAATCGACCTTCTGGCAAGCCAATGTAATCAAAGGCCTGCGCCGCAGAGACTACAACGGAAAGAGCTTTAGGATCAGCGAGCCCTACATCCTCGGAAGCCAAAATAATCATCCGCCGAAAAATGAAACGAGGGTCCTCTCCGGCATAGAGCATCTTTGCCATCCAGTAAAGAGCTGCATCGGGATCCGAGCCGCGAACCGACTTAATAAAAGCTGAGATAGTATCATAGTGAGCATCACCATCTTTATCGTAAAGCACCGCCCGCTTTTGTATCGAGTCCTCTATAACCTCTCGATTGATCTTAATTATTCCAGACTTATCTGGACCGGTTGTTTCAACAGCAAGTTCTAATGCGTTTAGCACACCCCGCGCATCACCATTAGCAACGCTGACAAGATGCTTTAATGCATCATCAGATATTTTAATCTTCTTATTACCATAACCACGCTCTTTATCGTGTAAGGCTTGCTTAGCCACTGCAACAAGATTTTCCTCTGTCAACACCTGTAATTGAAAAATCCTCGAACGAGACACTAAGGCCTTGTTGACTTCAAAATAGGGATTCTCTGTTGTGGCTCCAATCAGTACCAACACCCCATTTTCCACATGGGGCAAAAGAGCATCCTGCTGTGCTTTGTTAAAGCGATGCACTTCATCAATAAAAAGGATTGTTCGTTTTGCATATAGGGAAAGCGTCTTTTTTGCACTTTCGATTGCTTCACGGATATCCTTAACTCCAGCTAGTACCGCATTTATACTAATAAATTGGGCCTTGGTTGTATTGGCGATGATCCGTGCCAAGGTTGTCTTTCCAGTTCCAGGAGGGCCATAGAAAATCACGCTTGAGAGTTGATCAATCTGAATTGCCCTTCGCAAAAGTCGCCCCGGTCCAATAATATGATCCTGCCCAATAAATTCATCCAAAACTCTCGGTCGCATGCGATCTGCAAGAGGAGCATTGGCACGTAATAAATCCTGGCCCTGTTTTTCAAAAATATCCATAGATAAAAAATAGTTAATAACGATTATTGAGAAAGACTTTCTGAGCTCTTTTCTCCATCATCGCATAATCCCAGACTATGCAGTAGGAGTAGATGCAGAAGTGCAAGGTTATGATTTAGTAAGACTTGAAGGTTTTGAAGGGCATATCTACAAGGTGATATGGCCGAAAAGCCTGA
>JANQEN010000214.1 GCA_028278335.1 Chitinivibrionales bacterium
AGTGGCGAATGCCAATGACCCGCCCATCGTCTATGTCATTTTTCATACCACCAGATCCATCCGGCACCCACTGAAGCACTTCACTAAATTATTTCCGTGTCCATGCTCATTTAAACCATTGTTAAATAATTTATGGACATTGCGCACAACATAAATTTCATGATATATTCTTGTTGATTTGTAATGCATTTAACCCATTCAAAAGGGGGGACATCATGACAAACAAACAATTTGTTTTTATGACCTTAGTTGCAATTATGGCTGGGCTGGCCGGTGCACTAATCGCTAACCAATTTCAAGCTACAAATGTAATCGCTTCGTCTGCCTCCAGACCGGTCAAGGCAAGCGCGTTTATGCTGGTTGATGACAAAGGAGCAACAAGGGCTGGCTTGTATATGCGTGAACAAGGCCCGGCGTTTTATTTTGCCGATGGTTTAGGTAGAACCACATTGGAGATCTATACCACGGTAAATGGCCCGACAATTAACATTAAAGATGAAGCTGGCAATCCACGTATTGAATTGGGATTTGACATAGTAAATAACCCAAGGATGCAGTTCCTAGACCAACAAAACAGGCCGCGATGTAGACTGGGTTTTGTAAATGACTCCCCTGATTTTACTTTCGACGCAACCAACGGCGAAACAATTGCTCACCTTTTAATTGATGAAAACCAACATCCATTTTTTATATTAAACAAACCAGATGATAAAACCAGCATCGGGCTAGGTGCCCAAAAAGTTCACACAGGCCTATACATCGTGGGTGCAAAAGGTGCCCTTAGGTCAGGTTTGTCTTACTCAAGAAAAAGGGGGACAGTCTTAACTTTCAAAGATTCAGAAAATATCGATAGAATGGAATTAGGGCTTACACCCAAGATGAATCCACACCTATTTATGGTCAGCAAAGAACATAAGAATTCACTGCGTATGATGGTGACTCCTTATGGCTCCTTTGCAGACTTCAATGAAGCTACCAAGAAGCCGTCCTCCAGCTTTTCTATGGGTGTGGTAGATAATATACCGTTATTTTCGTTAGTCCATTCAGATGGCAGCTACTTTAACGCCATGTTTTCCAAGCTGGGACAACCGTATTTGGAATTATCGGATCGCAAAAAAGTGGTCTGGAGCATGCCTAATGTAAAACCACCTGGACTTAAACTTTTC
>JANQEN010000223.1 GCA_028278335.1 Chitinivibrionales bacterium
CGTCTTTTTTTTCAACAGTTTTTGAAGTTAAAGGTAACGTTTTGCACGTTCTGCGTGTACTATTAATAAGGAGGGAGAGACATGGGTAGAAGAGGGCCACCAAAAACACCTCTAAAGGTGCTTGAGGATAGGGGATCTTGGAAAGCAAAAATAAATAAAAACCCAATTCAAATAAAAGACGGTAAGCCAGTAAAGCCAGATTGGCTTGGCGAGTATGCGGATGCTGCTTGGGATCAGACATGCGGTTTTCTTGAGCAAATGGGTATTCTTGCGTCAATAGATAACGATGCATTGTTAAATTATTGTGTGACTTGGGAGCGTTGGCGTAAGGCTGAGGAATTCCTGAAGGAAAACGGTTCTACGTATACAACGGTGGATAAGCTTGGTAATAAGATACACCGTGAATATCCAGAAAGTAAGTTATCGCTGTCGTTAGCAGCTCAGTTGCTTAGGCTACAAAATAACTTTGGCCTAACGCCATCTGCAAGAGCTAGCATAACGCTACCAGAAAAACCAAAAGATAAAGATGAAGGCAGCGCAAAATACCTCAATGTGGGATGACCTACTACGTATCCTACCCGGATACGATCCGTTTATTGACTCGGAAGGTTATTACTTTGATGAGGAAGCCGCATTACGCGTTATTGGGTTTGCGGAAACGCTTACCCATATTAAAGGTGAGCTTGCGGGTGAATTTCTTGTTTTAGAGGAATGGCAGAAGGGGTACTTGGCCAACTTGTTTGGTTGGAAAAAAGGCGACCCTGATAACCCGAAAGAGGATGATCCTAGAAGGTATACCGAATCACTGTTGTTTATACCAAGGAAGAACGGTAAGGCTCTGGCTTTAAATACACCTATACCTACACCTGATGGATGGACAGATATGGGCGATTTATCTAAAGGTGATGTCGTTTTTGATGAAAATGGAGAGCAGTGTAGTGTAGTTGATGTAACTGAAGTTATGCATGATAGGCCTTGCTATAGGGTTTCTTTTGCAGATGGTACATCTATTGTTGCAGACGAGAACCATGAGTGGCAGGTGGCTTTTTTTGAGAGCATTGGCATAAAAACAACTAAAGAGCTATTTAATTGTGATTCTTGTTGTTCTTATTTTATTCCAAACAACATGGCCCTAAAAAAGTTCAAAGCGAATAGCGGCATGATGGGGCGTATAGAAATTGTTGATATGAATGAAATAGTATCTGTTGAACCTGTCGAAAGCGTGCCTGTAAAATGTATACAGGTAGATTCTCCATCTCATTTATATTTGGCTGGTAGGGGCATGACGCCAACGCATAATAGCTTTTTGGCCAGTTGCATATGCTTGTATATGTTCTTCTGTGACGGTGAATTGGGTGCCGAGATTGTATGCGCTGCATTTGAGCAAAACCAGGCACGTCTTGTGTGGGATGTATGTAGGCACCAGATAAATGCCAACCCAGATTTGAAAGGTGCTTGTAAAACATTTCAGCATAGCATTGTAATTGATGGTATAGCAAGCACCCTAAAGCCTATTTCTGCCGAAAGTAGGTCTGCGCATGGTTTCAACTTACATTGTGCTGTTATGGATGAGTTACACGTGCAAAGGGATGATGAGTTGGTGGTCGCGTTACAGACTTCTATGGGGTCTAGGAAGCAACCGCTTATGATCCACATTACTACATCTGACTATGAGCGTGAGAGTGTATGCAACAAAATTTATGACTATGCTAAGCAAGTCATGGACCCGAACAGCAAGGTTGTGGACCCAACTTTTTTGCCTGGTATATATGAAGCATTGATAACAGATGATTGGACTATAGAAGAGACGTGGAAAAAAGCTAACCCTAATTATGGTGTTAGCGTGAGGCCTGAGTATCTACAAAAGATGTGTGAAAAAGCCAAGAATGATCCTACCTTTGAGAACGAATTTAAAAGGCTTCATCTAAATATTAGGACGGAACAAAGTGTTAGATATTTACAAATGGCTGATTGGGACAAGTGCGGTGGTGTGGTTGAGAAGGAAAGTTTGCTTGGTCGTGCTTGCTCTGGTGGACTTGACTTGTCTATTAATGAAGATTTGTCTGCTTTTGTGCTTGTGTTTCCTAATGATGATGGTGGCTATGATATCTTGCCTAAATTCTATTCTCCGAGAGAGCGAGCCTTAGCAAGAAAGAAAAAATACGGAGTAGATTACTTGGCATGGGCCAAACAGGGATTTATTACGCTTACTGAGGGCGATGTGATAGACTATGATTTTATTATGGAGGACATACGCAAGGCTTCAGAGCTGTATAACCTTGTAGATGTTGGCTATGATAAATGGAATGCTGAGCATTTTAGGCAGACTGTAGAGGCTGAGGGCATTTGCCGTATGGTTGAATTCCCACAAAATTTTAGCTCTATGAATGAGCCTATGAAAACTATGGTTAGCTTGTTGCGTGAAACAAAGATCAATCATGGTGGCCATCCTGTGCTTAGGTGGAATGCAAGTAACCTTATGGCTAAGACGGACCCTAATGGGCGCGTTAGACCCATAAAACAAAAGGTGGAACAAAAGATCGATGGCATTGTTGCCATGATCATTGGAATTGGGAGGGCCATGTTTGGTGAGGTTGTGCAGGCATCGGTCTATGAGAGCGGAAATGGGATTTTAGAAATATGATTACTTTTACAAGAGCTATGTTGGCCATGTTGCCATTAGTCTTGATAGGTACTGGTGCGTATATGATATATCCACCAGCTTCACTTATTATTGTGGGCGTGTTGCTTTGGTTTGAGGTTCCTAGGAGAAAATAACAATGAGTGTTTTAAATTGGATTATCGAGCCTAAAGCATCTACGGAAAGCACGTTTACTAGTAGTGATTGGGATCCTAGGTTTTTAGCTGATGCTATATCGGGTGCGCGTAAGACGCTTTCTGGTACTAAGGTAACCACGCAAAGTGCCATGCGCCTGGCACCGTACTATGCATGTATAAAGATCATTAGTGAAGACTTGGCTAAGCTACCTTTTGAACCGTTTATGAGTGAAGATGGCAGAACAAAAACACTTGCTATGGACAGTGACGCATTTATGTTGCTCAAGCAGCCTAATAGTGAGATGACGGCTTTTAGTTTTTATGAAACATTAGTTCAATATAAGCTTGGTTGGGGTAATGGCTTGGCTCATATGCAGCGCAACCGAGGTGGTCGTGTTGTTAATATGGATCTTATTCACCCTGCTAGATGTAAGATGAAGCGTATTAATGGTCGTATTTTTTATGAAGTACAGATGGACGACGATAAAGAGCAACTTGCGTTTGGATATACTTCACTAAGTACAGAGACTAAGCTTATACCTCAAGAAGATATATTACATATTAAGGGGCTTGGTAACGGTTTTTGGGGATACTCCATGGCAGCGGGTATTATGCGCGAGACTATTGGGTATGGTTTAGCTTTGCGTGATTTTGGTGCTACGTTCTTTGGTAATAGTGCGAATGGTGGTTTTGTACTTAAGCATCCAGGCACGTTAAGCGAAAAGGCTAAAGAGGGGATTAAAAAATCTGTAGATCAAGATCAGATTGGCCCTATGAATGCGCACAAGTTGAAAGTGCTTGAGGAGGGTATGGAGTTAGAGCGTATTACTATACCACCTAATGATGCACAATTTTTAGAATCAATGAATTTTAGCATTGAAGACCTTGCAAGGTTCTTTAGGATGCCTCTTAGTAAGTTGCAACACTTGATGAAGGCCAACTTCAATACACTTGAACAACAAAATTTAGATTATGTAACTGATACACTGCATGCACATATGAGTAGTATTGAACAGGAATTTGATTGGAAAATATTTACTAAGAAAGAGCGTAGAACACATTTTACTAGGTTCAATGCTAACGAGTTGTTGCGTGGTAATCAAAAGGATAGAGCCGCATACTTGAAAAGCCAGTTTGATATTGGAGCTATTTCTATTAATGAGGTGCGCAGTGTAGAGGATATGAATCCACTGCCTAATAAAGAAGCTGACTATCACTGGTTGCAGTTGAATATGGCACCTGTAGAGGAGTATGATAAAGTTGCCAATAAAGCAGAGCCTGATCCTGTGGAAGCTACGGAAGATGACCCAGAAACTGAACCTGTAGAAGAAAAACCACCTGTAGATGATGAAAATGTGCCTGTAGAAGAAGAAAATACACCTGAACCAAAGGCGTTTGATATGGGTCCGGTGATTAGATATCAAGCTGAGCGCATGATTGACCGTGAAGTAAACGCTTTTAAGTCAATAGTAAAAAAAGGTGAGGTTGGTTCTGATATTTACAAACATTATGTAAATAAGTTCTTATCTGGCCATAGGGCGGCTGTTTTTGAGTCTTTTGCGCCTGTTTTCGAGGTTTTAGGCGGAAATAAGGCTGATTTAAGCCAATTTTGCGTAGATTATATGGATAATAACGATAATTTACATGAAAGAAGTGAGCTAAAAGGGGCCGAAAAAGAGTCTCTTATTTGCAATTTGGCCTTGCAAATAGATAATTTGATAACTAAAAAAGGGTTAAAAAACAATGAAAAATAACGATATTCATTTTCAAAAGTGCTATGCAAACCACATGGCTCCTTGGATTATTGAGCCGGAATGGTTCAAAAGTACCCTGCAAATGGTGAAAAACGGGGTTATAAAAGCGCAAGAAACTGTAGAAGTGTCTGAAATTAACGAATTTTATACTGTTACCAGTAACGGAATTGCAGTAATTTCAATTTCTGGCCAGATTATGAAGGGTGTATCTAAATTTGGTGGTACTTCTAGCCTGCTTACTCGTATGGCTCTTAGGTCGGCTATGGAAGATGATAAGATAAAGGGTATCATGTTTCATATTGATAGCCCGGGTGGTACTGTGGCCGGTGTAGATGAGCTTGCTACCGATATTGCTAGGGCTGCTGAAAAGAAGATAGTTAGAGCGCATATTGATGACCTTGGGGCCAGTGCTGCATTGTGGATTGCTACACAAGCGTCTACGGTAACCGCTAATAAGATGGCTCAGATTGGCTCTATTGGTGCTTTCATTGTACTTGAGGATACTAGCGGTAAGGCTGAGATGGAGGGCATTAAGGTGCATGTCATATCTAGTGGCCCATTGAAGGGTGCTTTTGCTGATGGTGCTCCTATTACTGATGAGCAATTGGCATCTGTGCAAAAAACTGTAGATGATATAACGGGGCATTTTTTGACTGCTATTAGCATTGGTCGTGGTATGGATATGGACAAGGTTGAGGCTTTGGCCGATGGTAGTACTATGATTGCTAAGGATGCCTTGGCTGCTGGTCTTATTGATGATGTTATGAGCTTTGAGGATGCGATAAGTGATTTATCTGCTGAGATTGATAAATTGAAGCCTAAAGGCCGTAATGCAAGGGCTAGAAATATATTAAAATTATCATAATAAAAATATTGAAAACTATTTTTATTGATATAAATTGTTGTTGACTAGCCATCGGCCAAGCCCTTTGGCGGTCAACATTTATCAAATTAGCTAGAGGCCAAGTTCTTTAGCGATTTACCCTGAAAATTAGAAGCTTGACTAACAAGCATCTTACGCGGAGTAAGTATGCTTTTTTTTAATTGGAGATTTTTTAATGAAAACATTAGCTGAATTAAAAGCTGAAAGAGCGGTTGCACTAAGAAGTGCTAATGCTGTTTTGTCTAAGGCTGACGGTGAAAATCGTGAAATGAATGAAACCGAGCAAGCGTTGTTTGATCAGTTGACCGCTGAGGCTAAAGACCTTGAAGGCAAGATTGAGGCCAAAGAAAAAGAACTTTCTGTTTTGAAAGCAAAAGAAGACCTGAAAAAACAGGTTGCTGACCTTGATAAGGTTGATAATGGTACAACTGTACCCCCTAACAGCAATATTACTGATGATGCACAAAAAACCATCATTGGTAAAGTTGAAGACCAATTTATCAAAGACCCTGCTAAGGGTTTTAGTGGTCCACGTGAGTTTTTGTCTAGCGTTATGGGTTTGCGTGGGCGTGATGCACGTTTGTCTAATGATAAACGCATTAAGTACCTAGCTGCTATCAATTATGATAAGGGTTTCCAGGCTGCTGTTGGAAGTGATGAGCAAGGCGTTTATGATGATGCTGTAGGCGGTGTATTTGTGCCTGAAGCATTTACCCCTGAATACTTGCGCACTGCTCCTGAGCCAGATTTTACTGGTATGCGTACTCGTAATCTTCCTATGGGTAAGCCTGTTGTAAATATTCCTGCTCGTGTTGATAAAAATCATAGCACTAGCGTATCTGGTGGGTTTACCGTTTCTAGACGCTCAGAAACTACTGCTTTTGCTACTTCTAGAGCAAAGTTTGAAAATGTTAAGTTGGAGGCTGAAAGCTTGGTGGGCGCTGCTTATGCCACTGAGGAGCTTTTGGCTGACTCGCCACAATCTTTTGTGGCTATCATTGCTGATGGTTTCCGTGATGAGTTCCAAAGCCATTTGACTAATGAGCGTTTCAATGGTACTGGTGTTGGTGAGTATCTTGGTATTTTGAATGCCGGTAATGATGCTTTGATTACTGTTGCTGCTGAAGATGGCCAGGCTACAAGCACTATTGTTTATGACAACTTGCTAAAAATCATGGCCCGCTCATGGCGTTTTGGTACTGGTAATGGCTTGTGGGTTGCTAACCCAACATGTATCCCTCAGTTGGGTAACTTGAACCTATCTGTTGGTACTGGTGGTGCTCCTATCTTTATTATGGATGCTCGTGAGCGTTTCCCTGCTAGCTTGTTTGGCCAGCCTTTGGTATTCAGTGAGTATGTACCTGCATTGGGTTCTGCTGGATGTATTGGTTACTACAACTTCAACGAATATCTAGAAGGTGTTTATCAGCCTACACAATCTGCTGAGTCTGTACATGTTCGTTTCTTGAACCATGAGCGTACATTTAAATTCTGGACCCGTAATGCTGGTGCTCCATGGTGGAGAACGGCTCTTACACCTAAAAATGGTGATACCTTGAGCCCATTTGTAACTCTTGGAGCCGTAACCTAATTAGTGGTTACAGAAAGGAATAAGTAAAATGGCAAGTGCTCAAGATTCACAAAAAGTACGTTATGAAAATAAGATTGAGATGTGGGACCATGACCCTAATGGTACGTCTGCCACTGTTGTAACTCCTGATGGTGGTACAACTCAACGTTGGATGCATATGGCTGATTTCCATTATTTTGCTGTGGCTGCAATGTCTAGTAATCTTACTGGTGCTGGTATTAGCAAGCTTGAAATTGTGGCTGCTGATGATGCCACTGGTACTAACACTGTTGTCATCAAAGAGTCTGCTGCTGTTACGGCTGATGCTGTCGGTGACTGGTTGATTGAGGAATGCAGTGTAGAAGAGATTGCACAGATTAGTGCTGATAATGGTTATAGCTCAGCTTATGTGGCTGGTCGTATCACGGTGGCTAACGCTGCTGATGAAGCTGCTGTTATGTACCTTGGTTATAAGCCTCGTCATGCACGGGATGATCTTACACCAGAAACTACAATTTCTTAATTTTGTTTTAGGGAGGTGGCTTAGGCCATCTCCCATTTTTAGCCTTACATAGGTAGAAAGGAACCCTAGAAATGGCTGGTTCTAAAACGGCGCTCTTTGCGCGTAAAATTCCAGGTGGTGTGTTGGCTATTGAAGATCAAAGTCGTACCACTGGTGACCGTTATTATGTAGATAGCGGTGCTTCAACTGCTAGTGATGCTGCTGGCTCTGGTGATAATCCAGATAGGCCTTTTGCAACGCTTGATTTTGCTATTGGTCAATGTACAGCTAACAACGGTGATATTATTTATGTAATGCCAGGTCATGCTGAAACTATTACGGCTGATTCTGGTGTCGATATTGACGTTGCTGGTGTAACTGTTATTGGTTTGGGTGAGGGTGCGGATAGGCCTACTTTTACTTTTACCACTGCTGTAACCGCTGACTTTAAATTGGCTGCTGCTAATACCACTGTACAAAACTTGCTTTTTGTTGCTGGTATTGATGCTTTAACCGGCCCTATTGAGGTTGGCGCTGCTGACTGCAAGCTTATTGACATTGAGTATCGAGATGATGCAGTGAATAACTATGAAACTACTGATGTAGTTACTGTTTTGACTGCTGGCCATCGTCTTTTGATTGATGGTTTTAAATTCATCTCAGATGGTGGTGCGGGTGGTACTCAGCAAGAAAGCGTTATCAATTTGGTTTCTGCCGATGAGGTAGAGATTCGCAATTGTCACATTGTTTGTGATGCTGCACAAGGTTGTATTGAAGATGCTACGGCGTCTGCCCAAGTAAATATTCATGACAACCTTTTAGAAAGCACACATGCAAATGATGTTTGTATTACTTTGCAAGCTACTACCACTGGCTTGATTCACCGTAATTTCTGCAAGATTGCTACCGACTCGCAGGTTACTTGGATTACCGCAACTAATGATTGTGGTTTGTTTGAGAATTATGGTGTCAATGCTGATGGTGAGACCGGCAAATTGATTGGTACGGTATCTACATAATGGATAGTGTAGAGATCATCCAAGATACTGCCGGATTAAAAGCGGGGGAGGTCGTAGAGGTCTCTCCCGATAATAAAGCTTTGCTTGAGCGTTTGGTAGAGCGTGGAAAGGCAAGGATTTTAGGCAGTAAGAAAAAAGCTACTCCTAAGAAGGCAGACAAAGAGCCTGATAAAGGTAAGGCTGCCAAAAAGAATACAAAGAAGTAGGAAGTAATGAAGAGAGAGGCGGTTGTCATTGTTGGGATGCTTGAGCCCTACACTGCTGATATTGACGCAGATATTTGGGGGGTGAATAGGTGTTATAAGCATCAAGAGAAGCTTGATAGGCTTTATTTCCTTGACAACCTTGATGTTTTTGAACCGGAATTTGCCGAGAGTGTAAATGCTCTTGGGATTCCGGTTTTTTGTCAAAAACATTATGAAGAAATTGAGCAAAGTAGGCCTTATCCGTTGGATGAGGTGTTGCAAGCGTTTGGCGTGTCTTATTTCACGTCTACGATTGCTTACATGATGGCCCATGCCATAAAAGAAGGATACAAGAAAATAGTGTTGCACCAGATTCTTAGTTATCCACATGCGCCGGATTACATGGACCAAAAACCATGTTTAGATTTTTGGTCTGGCATAGCTATTGCTAAGGGTGTGCAAATTGTTGTTACTGGTAGCGGAAGTATATGCAAGCCGTTTCCATGGCAGGCCCAGAGATATGGGTATGAGAAAGATAGAATGATGATAAAGCATCTCATGAGCAAGGGGATGACTTTACAGCCTATGAGTAGCGATGCAGAAAGGGTCTTCCCCAATGCCGTATCAGCCTAGAAGAACATGGAAGATTGTTACAGAGCCACAGAGTGAGCCTGTAACTCTTGCTGAAGCTAAAGCTAATCTTAGTGTGGATTTCACAGATGATGACTCAATGATTGAGGATTTAATTGTGGCTACACGTGAAGATGCCGAATTATTTACCAGAAGGGGATTTATTACCCAGACATGGGATTTGTTTTTGGAATGTTTCCCCAGTAATGATTTTAGGGATGAGATCGAGATACCTATTAATCCGTTGCAGTCCGTTACATCTGTGAAGTATTTAGATACAGATGGCGTTCAACAGACTATGGCGGTTTCTGATTACATTGTGGATACATCTAGTGAGCCTGCACGTATTAGGCCAGCCTATAACACATCTTGGCCATCTACTAGGGACCAGATGAATGCGGTGGAGGTTCGTTTTGTTGCTGGATATGGGGATGCTACTGATGTACCAAAGGCCATCAAGGCGGCCATAAACATGCATGTAGCGGGTTTGTATGATCATAGAGAGGCAGTCACCGATATAAAGGTGGAAGACAATCCAGCGGCTTCTAGGCTGCTTTGGAAGCATAGGATTTTGGAGAGCTTCTAATGAAACGGTATGTGATAAATGCAGGCCGTTTGCGCCAAAAGGTAACTGTTCAGAAACGTACTGAAAAGCAGAATAGGGACGGTGATGTGCAGGGTTGTTGGGTTGATCAAGAGACTAGAAGAGCCGCTATTTTGCCTTTAAGTGGCAATGAGGTCTTTGAGTCTGACCAGACTGATGCCAGATTGAAGCTTAGGGTAGTTATGCGTGCTCAGGGCCTTACTTTGACTGAGGACATGCGCTTGAAGTATGGAACACGCATATTGAATATCACTAGCGTTATGAATATTGAGGAGCGTGGCAGAAAGATTGTGGCCATGTGTACAGAAGATACAACCAACGAGGATGGATAATTATGGCCAATAAAATACATCCCAACCATGATCCAGACAGAATGTGGATAAAGAAAGTGCCGCATTCTGGCATTGACCAAGATTTTGTAGATGCTTGTTTAGCTGATGATAATGTGCATACATCTTATCAGGCTCCTAGTGAATTTACTGTATGCCCTTTTGGTTTTACTATTGTAAAGGGTGTAAAGCCTATACCCGCTTTTGTTTCGTCATTTGAGTCTATTACACTTGATGAGGCTAGGGCTTGGGCAAGGACCATTGTGTCCCCTAATGAGGATATGGCGTAATGGCTCTCTTGAATATTTCAAATTCAGTATTGGGTGATGGTTCTGACGAGCGGATGACTGTTGGTTTAAGTGGCTCTGAGACATACAACATTACTTTGACTGATGATTATTTTATTAGTACTTGGGTTAAGTCTACTGTAAGTGCTGGTGCTAATGAGTTTTTATATGGGATACATAAAGCCGGTAGTAGCTCTTTTAATGGTGAAGTTTATCTTATGATCAATTCTTCTGGAGTGGCACGGTTTGTAACAACACAGACAGGTTCAAATACTATTGTACTTGGTACTACAAATATTTCTAATGACAGTACATGGCATCATATAATGGGTGTGTGGAATCAAGGTGCTGTTACTGTTTGGGTTGATGGCGTGCAGGAGGGTAGTGGTACGGCTACTCAAAATGGGGCTATACAAACATCTAAATATGCTGTCAGTGCGTTTGCATATGTTTTTGGCGGTGTTCCATCTAATGTGTTTACGGGTAACCTTACACATTGTGTGTTTGGTAATGGCTGGTCTGATTCTAGTGTAGCTGATTTAGTGGCTAGACATTACAACCATAGAAACCCTATTGATATTACTTCCGATTCAGATATCAAGCAATGGTATCAAATGCCTGGTGTTGCTACGCCTACTTCTACTGCGCAGTTTGGTATAAACACACAAGGCAATGAGGCTAATATGGTTGCCACTAACTTTGAGCTAGCAGATGCTGTGTCCGATTTTCCTGTTGGTTCAATTCCTGTTTCTGCTGCTGGTAAAGGTAGTACGAAATTGTCATATGCAAAGATGGGGTTTGGCCGTGGCTAGTGATGAGCGTTATTTTGAAGTTGCCTTAGATGATCTACAAGAGATGGTAGGTATCTATGGTTTTGACGCTGATGGTGTGCATAGCTGTTGTAATCAGTATGAGCATTTTAGAGCACCTTCTTATACAGATGAGAACAAGGTTTATTTGGTTGCTAAAAGACTTACTGAAGATATTTTCTTTTTGCAATGCCCTAGTGATGTAAATCCAAAAGATATTTATCCTAATGCTGTTGAATACACAAAAGAGGATGCTGGCGCTTTATTGTCTGGCCCTCTTTATGTTGACCATAGTTTGATGCCGGAGGGTTTAAGTGTCTGGCTATAGTTTAACATTTGATGGTGTAAATAAGTTTTTATCTACACGTGATTCAGTTACAGGTGGTAATACTTCCGGTCACTTTTCTGGTGAAGGGGATATTATGTCTCCTACAGGTAAGGGTTATATGGTTGCATGGATTAAAAGCCCTAGTATCGTTTCTGGCTCATCCGGTGGTGTGTTTATATTAAATCGTTCAGCTATAGGCGCCCCTAATTGTGATATGGGTATTTTTTATAATGATGTTACTAAGGGCGTTTCGTTTTTTGTTCCAGATGGTTCTAGTAGCACCGCTGTATCAGGCTCCATAGATGTTACTGGTGATGATTGGAAAATGGTTTTAGGTGTTGTCAATGGATCAAATATCAGTGTATATGTGAATAACGTAAAAGATGCAACCATTGCCAGAGCTGGAGGTGGCGGTTTTATGGACCCAGATGGCTACTGGTCTGTAGGCGCAATTGATTCTCTTGGTATTGGTCCTCTTATTCCTTACAAGGGTCAAATTACTGAGTGTGCATGCGCAAATGCATGGACAGATGAAACAGAGCAGGATTTAGCTGATAGATTGTACAATCTAGGTACTCCGCTTGATTTATGCGATGAGGCAGAAGTTTATTTTCCATCACCAGGTGTATGCCCACCAACCACTGTAAATGATTTTGGTGTGGAGGCTAGTGTAAATGACATTAGATATATGCTTCAAAGAAACATGGTCATTGGTGATTCTACTGCTGATTATCCAGTGGCAGATATTGAGGCTCATAATGTAGGTGCTGGCCTAAAGATTCGTCTTGAGAGCAATACAAACATCACTTTTCTTGTTGGTGATAGGATATATCCAGGTGTGGCACCCACAAGTGCAAAGCTACCTTATATTACATATGAACAAATATCTAATCCTACCACAAGGCATATGACTGCTGCCTCTAAGCCGTCTAGAGCAACTTATCAGATAAATTGCTGGGCTGAAACAAGAAACAAGGCATTTAGGGTTGCTGATTCTGTTAGGGAGGCTATAGACGGTTTTCTCCGTGGCAAATGGGGCGTTGTTGATGTTACATCGGTAACGATAAAAAATGTTAGAGATGATTTTAATAAGCCTGATGATGGCAGCCAAGATGGTACACATAGACGTATGGTCGATGTGGATATTTGGCATGAGAGATCGGTGCCAACGTTCTAATGGCTACAAATGCAAGCATAGATTTATCACTTATAGGTGATAAGGAGCTGAGAAAGGCTTTTAAGAAAATGCCTCTTACTTTTAGGCGTAGGATTTTAAGGAAGGCATTTAAAGAAGTTGCTGCTGATATATTGCAGGACGCTAGGAGCCTTGTACCTGTTAGTGCGGATGATCAGCGTAAACGCGGTGGTATGCATTTGAGAGATACTCTGAAGATAGAGAATTTAAAAAGGACTAAGGGTAAAAAAATAGGTGTTATTGTTGTTACTGGGACAAGGGAAGAGCTTGGCATTGATCCAGAAGACAAATACTACTATCCGGCAGCTATTGAACTTGGTACAGACAAGACGTCTGTTCAGTCATTTTTACGGGCTGCTCTAGAAATAAATAGAGGGCCAGGATTAATAAAAATTAACACAACAATTAGAAAAGGTCTTGATAGAGCAGCTAAGAGGGCTGCAAGAAAAAAGGCTAAGAAGAAAAGATAATTTAGAAAGGATAAAAAAATGGCGGGTGCTAATGTAGATGTATCAACCGGTCTAACTTTGACATTTGGAACAACTGGTTTTAGTATGGAGATTACCAGTGTCAATTGGACTGGTGCTAGTCGTGAGCCGAAAGCTACGAGTCATATGGGAACCGCGGCCCCAAGTGCTGGTCAAACGGGTAACATGACTTTCATACCAGGTGATTTGTCTGATCCAGGCGAGTTACAGTTTACAGGACATTTCAAAACAAATGAACAACCTCCTTTGGATTCTGCTGCTGAAACTGTTACACTTACATGGCCGTTAGCTGCTGGTGATGCAACAAACGCCACATTGGCTGGTACTGGGTTTATGACCAGTTTTGATGTAACGGCTGATTTGGATGAAGTTATGGAGGCTAGTGGGTCTGTGAAGTTTTCAGGCAACCTAACTTGGACAGATTCAACCACGTAATTATGAAGCTGACTAAAGTTAGAGTCTTGTACTCAAGAAATAGATTAGGTCACAGGGGTGATGTGATAAACGTCACCCCAGATCGGCTTAAATCTTTGCTGGATGCTGGACTTGTAGAAAAGATAGAGCAAACAAAAAAATCAGATTCAAAGTCTGATAAACAAAAGAGAGAGGGAAAGAATGGGTTTAACAAAGGATCAGATACTTAATGCAGATGACGTGCATGTAAAAAAGTTGAGTATTCCCAAGTGGGGTGGCGATGTTTATATAAAAATGTTGTCAGCTAAAGAACGAGATTGTTGGGAGTCACTTTGCTTGAAAGTTGGTCAATGCCTTAAGAACGGTGATTTTAATGACTATGCTAATCTTAGTGTAAAAGCTACTTTGGCATTTTATAGTTTGTGTGATGAGCATGGCAATAGGTTGTTTAATGATCCTTCTGACATTGAAAAGCTTAATGACAAATCCGGTGCTGTTTTAGATTATATTTCTGATGAAGCACAGGCGTTTAGTCAAATATCTGATGAAGATATAGAAGAAATAGAAAAAAACTAAGAGAGCGTCCAGGCGAATTGTTCAAAATGAAACTGGCTTTAGCATTAGGTATGACAGAGCAAGAAATGCTTGGGCGCATGAACTCAAGGGAGTATGCGAGATGGTTGGCTTTTTTTCGCATATTTCCTTTTCCTGAAGAAAGGGCAGATTGGAGGGCGGCTATGCTGGCAACTGTTCAAGCTAATACTATGAGGGATAACAAGACAAGGCCCTACAAGATAAAAGATTTTCTTTTGGATTTTATTTCTGATGTTAAAAAACAAACGCCTGAACAGATGAAAAACATTGTTAAGTTGTTTGTTAGGGTTCACAATTCCTCTAAAGCAGGTCGTGAATAATGGCAACTATAGGATCTTTGTCTGTCTCAATTTCTGCTACTACTAAGAAATTTGAGAAGGCCATGAAAAAGGCCAACAAAAAGATAGTTAAGTTTTCTACTTCGGTTCAGGAGTCAGCATTGAAGGTGGCTAAATTTGGCACGGCTCTTGGGGGTGTTGCCTTAGCTGGTCTTACTATTATGGTAAAAAAGCAACTTGATTTTATAGATGCTACAGCAAAGTTATCTGATAGGCTTGGCATAGCAACTGAGGATCTACAGAGGCTTAGGTTTGCTGCTGAAATTACAGGTGCGGGCACTGAGACTTTAGATAAATCATTTGAGCAACTATCTAAAAGACTTGGTGAAGCTTCACAGGGTTTAGGTACTGGTAAGGATGGTTTAAAGGCTCTTGGTTTAGAGTTAAATACATTGTTGGGTAAAAATCCAGCAGAACAATTTAAGATTATTGCAGAAGAGGTGGCTAATCTTGGTACTCAAGAAGAAAAAGTCGCTGTTGCAACTCAATTATTTGGTAGGTCTGGTGTTAGTCTTGTAAATACATTGGCTTTAGGTCGTAAAGGTATTGAGGAGCTTGGCCGAGAGCTAGATAAATTGGGTGGTTCATTTAGTCGTGTTGATGCTGCTAGGGTTGAAGCTGCAAATGATGCAATGCATAGATTAAGTGTTTTGTTTACCAGTATAACTCAAAGAGTGACAATTAAGCTTGCTCCTGTTATAGAACTTATAACTAATAGGGTTATAGATTTTGCAACTGAAGGCGAAGGGCTTGGGAAAAAATTAGAGCCTGTATTTGATATTATATCAAATGCTATTGTACATGTTATTAATACGTTTGATCAACTTAAGGCTGTTGTTCTTGAGGTGGCAGCGGCAATGGCTTTTGCTTTTGGCAAAATAACATTTGATTCTACGTTAAAAGAGGTAGCAATAAATTTATCTAATATGGCTGACCAAGCAAAATGGGCTTTTGAGTCAGGCGAAAGAGGTAAGGCCTTTGCAAATGCATTAGATGAGATAAAGAAAAAGTCTGAAGAAGCTTTAAAGGCAGCAGAAAAACTTAATAAAGAAACAAATAAGCTAAGTGCCGCAGAAAAGGCGGCGGCCACAGCGGCTCTTAAAAAGAGAAATGAATTAATGAAAGAGGGTGAGCGCTTAACTAAAGCAATGAGAACCCCAGCAGAAAAATTAAATGATGAAATTGAAAAATTAAATAAATTGATTGAAGTAGGCGCAATAAAACAGGAAGTATTTAATAGAAAATTTAATGAGCTTATCAAGGATCATACAGCAAATCTACCTAAACCATTTGAGAAGATGAAGGAGAAAATCAAAGAGGCTTTTGATGCAGCAAAAGAAAGACTAGATGATATGAAGTCAAGGGCAGCTCAAATATTTGAAGAGACTAGGACTCCGGTTGAGAAAATAAGAAAAGAGATGAAAGAGCTTAATGAGTTATTCAATATGAAAGAAGCTGGGTTGGATGAAAGTGCTTTTGTAAGGAGAATGGCTGAGCTTAGAGAAAAACTCTCTGAGGCATTGAGAGACCCTCTTTCTGGATTTGCTCAAGGTCTTATTGATGAATTTAAAACGCCTGCTCAAAAATTAGAAGAAAGATTAGCAAAAATTGCTGAAGCATTTAAAAGGGGCTTGATAGATAAAGATATTTTTGAAAGAGCATCTAATGCTGCAAGGAAGGCTTTTGCAACAGCAAAGCCAGCTTTATCAGGTACTGCAAAAGAAGTTGTTCTGGGTAGGACTAGTGTTAAGGGGTTATCTAATAAAAGGAATAAAGAGGTATTTGACCCTCAATTAAAAGAGACAAACCAAATTCTTACTAGAATTGAACGTCGGGGTTTTGGTAGAAGGGCAAATGTAGCGGTGGCACAATAATGGCACAGATAGTAGCGTCAGATTTAGTAGATTATAATGAAGTAAAGTTTGGCTCAGATGGCTTTGAGGCATCTAGAGGGTTTCAAATAACAGGCTTATCGGGTAATCCAGATCAAAGGGCATTTGAAGCTATATCATTGCCTGGATTACCCTTAATAGGTGAGCTTCATCCTACTATAAATTCTATAGAAGCTTATGAGGTAAGTTTTGAAACACAAGGTGCAGAGACCGGCGTTGTTGTTGTTAGATATAAAGCTGTAAATCCTACTGATAAATCTGAGTCTTCCGCAGACGAAACACAGCCACCAGTTATTTCTATTGGCTCAACCGTTCAAGAAACAGTGACAAATGTTGACGTAAAAGGCAAAACAATGGAGTTGAACCATACTAGAAGGAGAATAGTTAAGAAAGAAGATGGTACAACTGAGCCTAAAGATGAAAAAATGAAAACTGCGCCGGTAAATGCATCAAAACAAGTTCCACATACAACTATTACTTTTACTAGAAAAGAAAGATCAAGCCCGTTTGCCAAAAGTGAAATTTTTGTTGGTACGATAAACTCAAGAACATTTTTTGGGCTTCCTAAACATCTGTGGTTATGCACTGGCATTGATGGAAATAGTGACGATGGTGGAAGGTCTTATTTGGTTACATATAATTTTCAAAGGGCCGAAAAGCTGAATACATGGGATCCAGTATTTACATATACAGATGACGCAACTGGTCTAGAAGTTACAGGATTGAATATAAAAAACAAAAAAGGGCCATTGACACCTGATGATGTTGGCGCTGACGAACAAAATCTTATAGGCAAAAAAAGGTTTCAACTATACCCTGAATCCGATTTTAATGAATTGAATCTTGACTTTGGTCAAGCCTCAGATAGTGACACGCCTGTTGGACTTGTAATTAATAGACCTGGTTTTAGTCGACCTACATTTCCCGCTTTAAAAAAGGGTCAGTAGTATGCCTGATAAGACAGATACAAAAGATACAAATTTGCATACAGAGCATATGCAAGATTGGGATAAAGGTGACATATTAACAGCTAAAAAATTGCAACAGCCTGTTACATTTATAAAACGTGCTTTTGGTTCTGTTCAACCGGCACAGCAATTATTACCACGTACAAGCAATGTATCTATGAAAAAATTTTATGTTGTTGAGGTTAGAGATAATTATATGCTTTGTAAGTCTGACCAGGCCACAGAAACAGGCGATGAAGTAAATATTGCATTGCCACCAGAGTTTAGAAAACAGGTTTATGATTTTTTTGAAACTGGAGGTACTCTAAAATCAAATGGGGATGTTGATAAAAATGGATACAAAAGAACATTACCAAATGGTAGGTCTAATAGATACGAATATTTAAGTGCTCAAAAGCGTAAAGCTATAAAATATGATGATAAGGATGAGACAGAGATACAGGTTGTTGTACCTGCATATGTAGAGAATGACATAATTTTTGCTGTGCAAGGTATACAGGGTGGCACGGATGCCACAGATAAAATTGATGATGATACAGAGGTTGCAATAGACTGGCAAGATATGAATGTATCAGGTAGGGCTTGGTCCAAAGCTGATGACCAAGATGATGAGTCATGAGCCCGTCTAACTTTGATTCATTTTTTGAAAGCCCACGAGGTGGGTTTGTTGAAAGCCCTAGGGGGGCTAGAGGTGGCGCAGTTGTTCCACCTATTGTTGCGTCTGGTTCATTTACAACTGCCGGTGGTGACGCTGCTACAAGAATAGCGCAAATACCCGAGATAGATGGGGATTGGGAGGCTCTTGGAACTGGTCTAAATTCTAACGGTAATGATGTATTGACTTTCAATGGCAAGTTGTATGTTGCTGGGGCATTTACAACTGCTGGTGGATCATCTGCGCTTAGGGCTGCAAGTTGGGATGGTTCTAATTGGGCGGCTCTTGGCACTGGATTAAATGGCGCTGCTAATGAGATGGCTATTTATAATGGTAAGCTTGCCGTAGCTGGTACATTTAATTTTGCTGGCGGTACTTTAACCAACAGAATAGCGTTATGGGATGGATCGTCATGGAGTAAATTAGTGCCTGCCGAGGCTGCTGGGGGTGCTCCATTGCTTGAGGTTGAAGCTGTTTATGTGGATTCATCTGGTAATCTTTGGGCTGGTGGCTTTTTTGATAATGCTATTGTTGGTGGTGTTGTAACAATTAGACGTATTGGCTATTTTGATGGCACAACATGGAACGAACCAGGCGGTGGTATTCCAAGTGCTGGGGCCGGAAGAGTAAGAGCCATCATAGAATACGGGTCTGATATTTGGATTGGTGGTAATTATACAGTTACCGTTGGTGGTGTAGCTAATACAGGAAATATTGCCCGCTGGAATGGTTCTGCTTGGCATGCAGTAAAAACAAGTTTTACAGGTACAGACATTAAAGCTTTTGCCATATATAAAGGTGATTTATATGCAGCCGGTGGTTTTTCATCTATGAATGGTGTTGCAGATACAAATAATATTGCTCGCTGGGATGGAACAACATGGCATGCCGTAGATGTTGGATTTAATAATGCTGTATTTGATCTTGTTGTGTCTGGTGATTATCTTATTGCTGGTGGGTCTTTTACACAAGATGGCAATAATGTAAATAATTATTCTAGAATAGCTGCTTGGGATGGTTCTAGTTGGACTGAAGTTGATGACGGTACAAATTCAACTGTTACCGGCTTGGGTTTGAATGAGATATAGAAAAGGATAAAAAATGGCAACAAAATATTTTCTAGGTACTGCTGACGCTGTAGCACAAGTTTCAACAGTACAAATTACCGCAGATGATGCGGCAACTACATACACAATAACTATAGGTGATCGTACTGTAAGTGTTGCTGGTAGTGGTACAGGCGTAAATGATACAGCTACGGCATTGCAAGCTGCTTTAGCTGCATCTACTAACCCATATTTTACCGCTATTACTTGGACCGTGGCCACAGATACCGTTACGGGTACTGCTGCAACGCTTGGTGTACCTTTTACGGCTTCTAGCTCTGTAACTGGCGGTACTGGTACTATTGGTGCAGTAACACAATCTACAGCTAGTGCTGGGCCTAATCACTGGGATACAGCGGATAACTGGTCGGATGGCTCAATACCAGCAAACACGGATACTGTATATATACAGGATACCAATGTAAATATTTTATGGGGTCTAGATCAAAATACAGTGGATCTAACAAAGCTGATTATTCCTAAAAGCTATACGGGTAAAATTGGTCTTGACTATAGGGTTTTTACTACAAGTGGTGCTTTAGCTACTGATGCCACAGAGGCGGAATACAGGCAAACCTACTTAAAGATAGGCGCAACCGATGTTGTAATTGGTGAAAACTTTGGTCAAGATAACCCCGCTGGCTCACAGCGTATTATGCTTGATCTTGACACTACACAAACCACAGTAAATATTTACGGCACGGCTTCTAGCTCATCTGAAACAGGTAGACCAAGTATTAGATTGCTTGGCACACATGCGTCTAATGAGCTTTATGTGAGGTCTGGTGGTGGCGGTGTTGGTGTTGCAGTTGGTGAGCCAAACGAAACTTCCACATTCAATCTTATTTCTGTAAGTGATCAGGGCTCATCTACAAAATTGAGGATTGGTGCAGGCGTTACACTTACCACATATTTACAAAATGGTGGCATTAACGTAATGGAGCGCTCATCTGGTACGCTTACTACTTGTACTATAAATGGTGGTACATTACAGACAGAAGGCATTTTTGTAATGACAACCACACATGTGAATGGTGGTACTCTTATTTCTAACCACACTAGTGGCACGGTGGCTCACACCATATTGAATATTAATGATGGTGGTACTGTAAATGGTATATCTAATAATGAAACCAGAACTTGGACCACTGTAAATTTAGATAATGGTGCGACATTATTGGCTAATAGTGATATAGTAACTATAACAACGCTAAATGAACCATCTGGTCAGTATACATTAGGTACATAATTATGAGTGAAATAGATCCAGAAACCTTGCTTGAAATTCATAAGCTCATTAGCGATGTTGACGCTGAAACAAGAGTGCAAACCGAAGCTATTACCAACATCAAAGAGAGTATTAAGGATATCAAACGTAACATGCCTAGTAAGGATAAGGTGAGAGCATTAAATGATGATGTGAATAGATTTAAAAATATCATATATGGCATTGCTCTAGCTTTGTTTCTTACGGCATTAAAAGTCTTCTTGGGAGGTGGACCGTGAGGCAATTGCAAACAGCTAAAAGGCATGTGGAAACCATGATAAAAAAACTTAATGTTGACATTGTTGTTTTAGATGATGATCCGGAGTGTATGCGATTTACCAAAGGCATGCTTTTGGAAAATGGTTTCAAAGATGTTGTTTGTGTTAGTCCAGGTAGTGTCGCAATACACCAACTCCAAATGTTGAATCCAAAAATGATAATAAGTGACATTTCTGATTATAAATGTATTAAAGCAATTATTGATCATTTCGGTCATAAGGTGATAGTAAATGATGATCTAAAAAATGATAATACATACCAGAATCTAAAGAAAAATGCATATTTTGTGGCCTTTAAAGGTTTCCCTGATAAACTTATTACAACAATTAGGAACCTTTGGAGGCAACTTGAGGAGAAGAATTGCGGATGAACAGTACGCCCTTGTCATATGGCGGTTCGGCTATAGGTTTGCAAAGATGAATTTTATACCACACAATAGGGGGGATTTGGGGTGTATTAAATGGCTTAATTGGAAGCCGCTTGCCACAAGTGCCATATTTCTGTTTATATGTGGGTGTGGTTGGTATGTTGGCACAGAGGGTGTGATATACCAGCCAGATGACCTCACAGGATTTAGAACGCCTGCTGTTGACGCTCAAATAGAAAAAGATAGGCAACAAGCTTACGAAGACGGAAAGGCAGAGAGAGAACTTTCTGAGGCTTCTGAGCTTGATGATGGATCGGTTACCGTAGCAACAGGTGATCAAATTATGGAGGCTGGCGGGTCTACTTTGGCCAACTTGCTTCCTTATGGTGGGGCAGCTAGTGGGCTGCTTTTAATAATTATTGGTATATTCAAGAGAAAGAAGAATAAAAATGTTTGAATCATTGAAAAAATGGTTGGATAGCAAGAAAACAAAAACCTTTTTAACAGGTGTTGTTAGTACAGTGCTAACCACCTATGTACTAAAAGATAACCCTGAATTAGCAATGAAAGTGTCAGCCATGATTGTAACTATGGCCACATCACTTATTTTAGGCCAGGGTGCAGCCGATGCTTTTGGAACGGAGTATCACAAGAAGAAAAAACAGTAAATGCTTTTTTGTCTCTCTCTTGGCATTTACTCTAGGCCGTGGCTTTTCTTAGTCACGGTCTTTTTATATAATCTAGCACCGGGTCGGATGTTTTTCAAAAAAACTTTAGACTAAATGTTGACTTATGAAAAATTTTATATATCTTTAAGAACATAATAAAGTTAAACAACAGGGGGAGAGAGACTTGAGCAAAGAAATATGGCAGTCATTAGTCAAAGTAGATAAATCTCTAAAAATTAAAGCGTTCAACATTAAAGAATTATGTGACCTAAAAAAGTACAGTGAGCTTTTTACGGCTATGGTTATGTATTTTGATGAAAAAAAACAAAAAGACTTTCAGAGATTTGTTACAGCCAATAAGACCAAGATAGAAAAACAATCACATTAGAGAGGCGTTATGGCACTAAACATTAGAAAAGGGCCTAAGATTAGGCCGCCTAGAATACTGTTACTCGGTACAGAAAAAGCTGGCAAGTCAACATTTCCCAGTAAGGCAGACAATCCATTTTATATACCCATTGTAGGTGAGGAGGGTATTGACGATTTGGATGTTGAAAGTTTAGATGAGCCGATAAAAACATTTGATGAGTTTATGGAGACGCTAAGGGATTTGTATGCAGGTGATTATACATATAAAACTTTAGTTATAGACTCTATGTCTGCATTGCAACCGATTGTATTTGATGAGATTTGCAAAAAATACGACGTTGATAATATCGAAGATGCAAATGGTGGATGGGGTAAAGGTTATGTTGTTGTAGAGGCATACTTTAGAGACGTTATACACGCCTTAGATATGCTTAGAAACAAGAAAGAAATGACAATAGTCCTTATTGGCCATACCAATGTAAAACAATTCAATGACCCTATGGGCGAGTCTTACGATATATACAATTTTGATGTGCATAAGAAGGTTTCAGATTTATTAAAAAGATGGGTTGATGTAACATTATTTGCATCACAGAAAAGCCAAGTAAAAATAGAAGATGTTGGATTTAATAAAACAAAAGGCCGTTCTGTAGGCGAGTCAGAAAGAAAACTTATTACAAGGGGCCATCTAGGTTGCCCCGCTGATGGCCGTGGTGTCTATGGCCATTTACCAAAAGTTATGGATTTAGATTGGGATGTATTCAAAGCTCAAGTGGCTTTGGCAGTACAAATGAAAAGGTTATTAAAGAGAAAGGGAGAGTCACAAGATGGGTGATTTGAATTTTGATAGTGCAGCTATCGAACCGAGGGACAATAATTTTGCCCTCATTAAGAAGGATTGGTATCCAGCCATTGTTGCTGATGTTGAGTGGAGGGATACCAAAGACAAGTCAAATGATTATCAGTATCTAAATGTTGAATTTAGCATTACAGGTGATGTGTCGGAAGGTAGAAAGATTTGGATAAAGCTAAACCTAAAACGGCCTTATTCAAGTGATCCGGATAAGTGTGCAAAACGTATTGCTGAGCAAGAACTTAAAGAGATATGTGATGCGGTTAACATTGAAAAGCTTAGTGATTCTACAGAGCTAAAAGACTCTATTTGCATGATCAAGGTAGGCATTAAATACAATGATTATCTTGGTGAAGATGAAAATGTAATTCTTCAATACAAAAGCATGAAAGAATACAAAGCTGAAGAAAATGAAAAGGTTATTGATGCCGCGTCTCAAGTAGATGATGAAATACCGTTTTAATTTGCTGGGGGGCAAATGGACCTGATCAAGTCTATAAACTGATTTCCTTTGTGTGGGTGTGCAAGACCTGGCCACGTCTATAAACTGGCCTTTTTATATAGGAGAGAGAATGAACAAAATTAAATATGTTGTGTCGTGTCAAGGCGTTATCCATAATCAAGCTAGAGAGAGAATAATATCAAACCTAAAAAAGATATTTGGTGATTGTAGTGAGATTGTTTGTTTTGATGATGGTGCGCAGATTACACAATTACAAGAACATCTAACCAAGCGTGAACAAATTGCCTTGAAAGTCTTTGATAAGATATACGATGGCCTGTCATGTGATTTGTATTGTGAAAACTTAACACATGAAGAAGAAGTAATTATTAAATCAAGCATGAGAAACAAAGTTAAATGGTGTTTCGAAATAGCAAATGAGTTCATAAAGCAAGGAGAGGCGAAGTGAGTAAAACACTTTGGGAAATTGGCGACGATATGGACGCCATTGTATCGCTATTAGAGGAAACCGATGGCGACGCACAAGGATGTGAAAAGGCCATTGATAAATGGATTGATGACGCTAGGGGTGATCTTGAAAAGAAATTAGACAACTATGCCGCCCTCATAAAAGCGTTTGAAGCAAAATCTAAGGCAAGAAAAGAAGAGGCAAACAGGCTATTGCATATGGCCAAAGTAGACGCCAATGCAGCCCAAAGAATGAAAGATAGGCTTACACATTTCTTCACTGTTCATGACATAAAAAAGATGGAAACGCCTAGATACAAGCTATCAATGAGGGCTGGTAAGCCTGGTTTATTGGTTGGCAGGGATGTTGAAGAGTTGGACGAAAGATTCCAAAAAGTAACAGTTGCTCCAGATAAAAAGGCAATTACACAAGCCATACAATCCGGTGAAGAAATTGCGGGTTGTTGTATGGTTCAAAAAGTTTCAATTTGGATTAGATAAGTAAAATAAACAACAGAAAGGAAAACAACAGTGAGTCATTTTACAGTATTAGTAATTGGAGAAAATCCAGAAGACCAACTAAGGCCGTTTAAAGAGTATGATGGCGAAGATTGGTTGAAACCGTATTTAGAGTTTCAAGAGACTGACCCAGAGGAAATGAACAAATATGAAAACGATACGGTGTCAGTATTCATTGATAAACAGGGTTATAAACATCATAAGTTTGACGATGGATTTAAAGTGCAGGTTGGTGAGTACTCATGCCAATATGAGTATAAATGCCCTGAAGGCTGGACCGAGGCAGAGATACCAAACAAAGAGTTTTACGCCACATTTGAAGATTATGTAAACAGGTACGGTGAAGAAAAGCCAGACGAAAAAACAGGCAAGCGTGGTTATTGGCATAATCCAGAAGGATACTGGGACTGGTATCAACTTGGCGGTAGATGGACAGGTTTTTTTAAAGCCAAAGAAAACACACCTATAGTTGTAGGTCAGATGGGCTTAGGTAATATTCCACCAGAAAAAGGATATATAGACCAAGGAACAAAGGTGAATATAGACTTTGAATGTACTAGAAATGATGCTGCCAATAAAGCTAGAACAAGATACCGCACATTTAAAAGGCTCCTAGGTGGTAAAATACCTAAGATTGAGCGGTCATGGGATGAGATTAGATTGCAATATTCTGATGATATTGGCAAGGCTAGAGAAGTTTATCACAAACAAGATGCTCTTGTGTTGCATAAAAAATTAGTTAAAGAAGCAAAGAAGCTGCCATTAACTAATTTTGAAAAAGAGATTGTTACATGGGATGAGCTAGAAGACTATCAATGCACAGAGGAAGAGTATACACAGCGTGCTAGGGATAATGCACTATCAACATTTGCCGTTTTAAAAGATGGCAAGTGGTATCAAAAAGGCAAAATGGGTTGGTGGGGAATGGTTTCAAATGAAAAAGACCAAAATGACTGGAACAAAGAATTTAATGATTTAATTGATGGCCTACCGGATGATACACTATTAAGCGTTTATGACTGCCATATATAAAGGGGAAAAGATGCCTAGATACAAAAGAAACAGAAATGCAAGCAGAAAAAAGGTCAAGCGTATTCACTGGGGCAAGTGGTTTGGTTTCCCTTTGAAATGCAAAACTAAATCAGAAAAAGACGGTGTTCTTGCTATGGTTATTGCATCAGGCAAAGCTGAATAGTGCGATTATCAGATGAGGAAAAGCAGGATGAAGCCTATAAACAGGCATACGACCAGCTTTTCTGTGACCTTGATAGAGAGCCTACAGAAGAAGAAATTGTAGCCCTTATCAAGAGGTGGAAGAGAGAGAAGACAGAGGCAGACGATGAACACCTAGTTTATCGTGCAGAGGAGCGCGACGAGAGATAGCGCACCTTTAGAGTCGGCAGACTTCATACAATTTATTTAGGTCAAGGGCCGTTGGACATATCTTGCCGACTCGCCATCGGTTCTTGACCGTCTTTTTGAGGGGGGAGGCAATGAAGGAGATACCTTTAAGTGGTAAATCCGGTTACGGGCTTTTTGCCATTGTTGATGATGAAGATTATGAAGAGTTGTCAAAATATAAGTGGCATGCATTTAAGAGTAGGCCAACATCTGCAACATATGCTATTAGAAATCCGCCAAACAAAAAAACAACTCGCAGAATGCATAGGCTCATAATGAACCCAAAAAAGGGTGAACAAGTGGATCATATAAATGGCAATGGATTGGATAACAGAAAGTCAAATCTTAGAATATGCACCAATACACAGAATCAGTATAACCGAAAATTAAATAGAAGGAATAAAACTGGTTATAAGGGGGTGCATTGGAATAAAGAAAAATGTAAATATAGGGCTAGTATACGACACAATAAAAAACTTGTTTTTATTGGAGATTTTAATAGCCCAATAGAAGCTGCCAAAGCCTATGACGAAAAAGCCTTAGAATTATTTGCTGAATTTGCAAAAACCAACAAAGAAATGGGGCTCCTCTAATGAAGGTATACAAAAAAATAAATGTACCAGCTAAAACAAAAAAGGTTATTGATAAAAAGGTGTGTGATATATGTGGCCAAAGTGATGGCTTCAATGAAGGCTGGGGCTCCGTAAAAGAGACAGATGTCACACACAGATATGGTTCATGTGATCCAGATGGAGGTGGCAGTGGCAAACAAATAGAGTTAGATATTTGCCATACTTGTTTTGAAAATGTGCTTGTGCCATGGGTTAAAGGTTTTGGCAAAACTAAAATTGAGTATGAAGACTGGGATTGTTAGATAGGAGGGAGACTATGAAAATATTAAAAAAAATAAAGGTATATTCTTACACCAAAGAAGTTGTGGACAAAACATTGTGTGATATTTGTGGTGAGCCCGTTAGACCTTATAGCACAGAAAACCCTTATGAATTCAACGAGACATTAATTACTCATAAACATGGAGAGCGATACCCAGATTCCGGGTACGGCAAAGAAATAGAAGTAGATATATGTCACATCTGTTTTCAAAATACATTTCTTCCATGGATTAGGAAGTTTAATCAAACTAAAGCCGAATATACTAAATGGTCTGAGGGGTAAATGAAAAACAAAGACCTAGGAGAGAGCCTAAAAAAGGTCACGGCATTAAACAATCTTCAGTCTGAATTTCCAGACAAGGAGATTGTACTATTGCCGAAAGGGGAAACATATACCCCTCCTCCAAAGCCCCCAAAGCAAGAAACATCTTTCCCCAAGCATTTACTTAACATGCCTGGATTGATGGGTGATATTTATAAATGGATCATAGAAACATCATATATGCCCCAGCCTATTTTGGCATTGGCCAATACCCTTTCTTTTTTTGGTGCATTGACTGGACGTAAGGTGGCCACGCCAAGTAACCTTAGAACAAATTTTTATGTACTTGGTGTGAGTGAGTCTGGATCTGGTAAAGATCATAGCCGTAAATGTATAAAGCACATTTGTAAGGCTGCTGGCGCACAATTTTTACTAGGTGGTGAAGATTTTTCTAGTGATAGTGCTATTCTAAATGCGGTGTCTAACAACCCCTCTACATTATTTCAATGTGACGAAATTGGCCATATGTTAGACGTTACCATAAACAGGTCATCACCTGCATACCTAAGAGGTATACCACCCCTTTTAACGAAACTATTTAGCAGTGCAAGCACCATGTATTTAGGCCGTGAATACGCAGACCCTAAGCGGGAAAGAACGGACATAGACCAACCAAATGTATGCATCTATGGTACTACGGTGCCAAATAGATTGTATGAAGCCATGGGGCCAAGTGAGTTTAGAGACGGCTTTATGGGTAGGCAATTGGTATTTGTATCTGAAACACCGGACCCAGCACCTAATGAAGATGTTGTGATGCAAGAAGTGCCAAGACAAATTATATCTATGGTAAAACAATGGGTAGATCGTAGAAATGAAGGCGTTGGGGATATTGGTTCCTACTTGGAGAATGTGCCAGAAGTCATTGAGGTAGACGATGATGCCAAGTTTTTACTAAAAGAGTTTGCTGATGAATGCATAAACGAGAAGCAGTGGAACAGGGATGGTTCTGGTTTGGACAGTTTGTGGGCCAGAGGGGCGGAACATAGTAAGAAAGCTGCATTGGCTTACGCTTGCTCTGCTAGCTTTACACAGCCTGTTATTGATGCAAGGGCAGCATCTTGGGGTATTGATATTGCAAGATACTGCATAACAAATATATGCGATATTGCAAAAGATCATATTTCGGATACTGCATTTGGTAAAGATGAGCTGAGGGTCTACAGGGTCATAAAAAATGCTGGTGATCGAGGTGTTACAAAATCTGAATTGTGCCGTAAAACCCAAGGTATGAAAGTAAAGCAAAGGAATGAAATAACAGATAGCTTAATCTTATCGGATATGGTTGAGCGTGTTGAGGTTGAAACTAACAAGCCAGGTAAGAATAAGACTGTCTGGGTAGCTAAGCATGTATAAGGGGGAGAATTGAGAGATTGGATGATAGTTGTTATGACAAAAATGGGGCCACAAGCCGTTGAGTGTGCAGGTAACACAGCAATAGATGCAATATACAATAACGGTATTGATCCTTATTGTGTTGTTTCTGTCAGTGTTGTCAGTGTAAATGGCCTGACTTGGCCCGTGGAATAGGAGTTATTATGGATTTAGTAGATGGTGTAGAATATGTTTTTCTTGATAAAAAGACTAATAATTTAGGCACAATCAAAAAGAAACGGTCTTGGTGTTTTGTAGCTTATGAGGCACCCCGTGGTTATGATTATTGTTTTATGGATATGAAACATTATAAAAATTCGCCTAGTACCTTAGAAATTGTAACTGAAAATTGTGAATGTTTGGGGGAGCTATGAATATAGGTGATGTAGTTGTGTGTAGAGGGCCTTCTATGAATCCTAGGGGTGGTGCTACTCAAGTTGGTGATATAGGTCTTGTGGTAAAGGTTAAAACTAAATACTGCACATTTATAGGGATTGCGTTTGGTGAAACGCAAGATGATTTAATGTTGTATCTTGATGATGATACAATGGATGAAAAATGGGAAGTAATAGGAGAGCTATGATGGATCTAACAGATAATGATTTAAAAGTACTAAACTCATTGGCAGCTAATTTATGGTGGGACGGACACATGGATACTACTGAGGCCAGCATTATTGCGGGCATGCTAGTGCAGCAGTGGTTGGATTATGAACACAATAGAGAGATAAGCAGAAACTGCCAGAATCTTATTCGGGCCTGTTGGTCGTAAAAAGGGAATTACATACATAACACCACCTTTCATTAAATGTTTAATATTTTAATGATTTTAAACATTTTATTGCATATAATTCCAATGAAAGGAGACGCTATGTCAATAAAGTATTCCATTGCCAAGGGCTTTGAGATTGAAGCTTTTATACATACAGACGGTGTTATTTTCGGGAAAATACAAGGTATACCGTATTGCTACACACAAGCTGAATCTGAAGAGGAGCTTATAGAAAATCTTATTCAAGCTGCAACTGTTTCTATTAGGTGTATGGATAAGGTTCTAAAGAGCAAAGGGCATAAGATTATAAAATATGTGTACTGATAAAAATATTACAGGCATGGTAATGATGAAGACCCTTATGGCTTTAGGGTTTGATAATGTTGATTACTATGGGTCTCACCATATCCTTTACAACAAGAGGAAGCACAAAATGGTGTCAATAAAAATAACCCAAGACTTTCTTTCTAACGTCTACATTGCAGAGATACTTAGTTGTGCAGATATTACATGGGAGGAAATTTGCCTAAACAGGACCGATATTTAAAGTTTTATCTATAATGTCCCGACGATCTATATATGTCATGCGACATCATAGAGTTTATAAACAAATTCCCAGACGAACAATCAGCGCGTACCTACTTTGAGGAGTCAAGGTGGGGCAACACTATTGAGTGCGCCCATTGTGGCTATGATAGCGTAATGGTCTTATCTAGGCCAGGTGTGTACAGGTGCAAGTCGTGCAAGATGGATTTTACCGTAAGAGTAGGCACCGTAATGGAGAAGTCAAAGGTAAGCCTACAAAAATGGCTATTGGCCATGTACCTGCTATTAGTTGCCAAAAAGGGCATATCTTCTGTGCAGATGGCCAAGTACCTAGGTGTTACACAAAAAACAGCGTGGTTTCTTATGCATCGCATACGTGAGGCCTTTGGCGATGATGAAGGCAAGCTAGAAGGTATTGTTGAGATCGACGAAACGTATATAGGTGGCAAAGAGCGCAACAAGCATTATAAGAAAAAGCTAAAATCTGGCCGTGGTACGGTGGGTAAAACCATAGTGCTAGGCTTCAAAGAACGCAAAACGGGGCGCATAAAGGCATTTCCTATAAACAGCACGGCTGAAAGGCCCATGCACAAGGCTATATATGCAAGCGTAGAGCGTGGATCCATTGTGTTTACAGATGAGCATTCAAGCTATTCCAGAATACAGGGCTACAAGCACATGGCCATACAGCATGGCAATCATAATTATGTAGATGGTATTTGCACCACTAACGGTATTGAGAGTGTGTGGGCGGTTGTAAAGAGAGCGTATAAAGGCGTGTATCATTATTTCAGTAAAAAGCATTTGCAGAGGTATTTGGATGAGTTTTGTTTTAGGTTGGATAAGGGTAATCGTAATGTTGATGTTCTGGATTTGATGTGTAAGATTGTGTTAAAAATGTGTGGAAAAAGACTTACATATAATGCTTTAAAATGCATATAAAAAAGTTTAACATTTTAAAGAAAAATCACAGCAAGGTTTTTGTTGTCAGGTACGATTTAATAAGTAGGGAGGTGTGAAAATATGATTAAACCAATTAAATCCCCAAGATGGACCGTAGATATATTGCAAGTTGGTGATGATCTTTTTATAGGAAATGTCAGAGAGATTAAACCATGTCATGCACAAGCTAACAGTTTACATGAGCTTTTAGAGCGTATAGAAATAGCAATAAAATTCATGTGTGAAGCTCAGCCTAAAATAGCTGAGCTTTTAGCTGAGCGTTTTAATGATGTGGAAGTTAGCAAAGATAACTTTGAATTAAAGCTTCAAAATGTCTAGTGTATCTATACCAATACCTAATGGATTCGGAGTAAAAAGAGCATTAAAATATCTAGGAATTCCTATTGCTATAGAAAATGATGACATGGTTTTATTTATGAGCCGCAATAAAAATGCCAGCTTATTTTTGGTGTGGTTAAATAATGAGCCAATATCGACATACTATATGGACTTGATCATATTGGACAGTGGAATAACGTACAAAGACATGGAAGAAACTGGCGTCTTATACGATTAATAAAAACAGGAGGCGCAATGGCCAAATCTAAAGGTTTTGGTTGCAGTAGTTTTATTTTTCTATTTATAGCTGGCGTGGTTGCGTATTACATGCTCATTAAGCCAGGGGCAGGGAATACCTATCAAGAGGTAGTACTGCAAAAGAAAATCACCGAGAAGCCCAACCCTAAACCTAAGAAGGTAACGCCACCTAAAAAGAAGGTTAAAAAAACCAAAAAGGTTGCACCTCCAAAAAGGAAAAAACTCAAATACGCTATTCAGGTTGATAGAACCCCAGAGGCTCAAGCTAAGAGAAAAGAGCTAATCCAAAAGCTGATTGATGAAGAAAACGTACTTGAAAAGTTTGAGTTTCGTGGCAGCTATCCCTATATTTGGGTTAAAAATGGTTTTTTTACTCTTGAGCCACGGCATCAGTTATCGTTTATTGAGATGGTTTACGCCTATGCTATGACTGCGGATGAAACCTTTGGCTATTCCCTTGCAGGCGGGTTGTATGCGGACCTACTTAGCATAAAGGTTGATAATGGCAGGATCAATGGCAAAACGGTTGGAAGCTATGACCCAATACGTGGGCTGAGGATGAAGTGATGCGGCGGCCTAACTATGAAATGTAGGCTAGACAGCCAGAGAATGCGCAAGGCTCAAAAGCGTGGTGAATTTATCAAAAAAGGAAAGAAGAGCCAGAGGCATAATCAAGATTTTTTGATAGGTGTTGGCATATCTGTTTTTGTTTTGGCAGTAGTTTGGATGGTGCCGACTCTTTTAATGGGTGACAAACAGATTGCTAATAAAGAAAATGCTGAGACTTTACAAAAAGAGCCCAGCAGAACAGATGTTATTCAAAAAGCACATCAAGCGGTAGTTTCGGTTTTAAAGGCACCTGCAACCGCTAAGTTTCCCGTAATAAATGATTTTGACAAAGACTCTTATAGCGTAAGCAAATATAAAGACGGGCCTTATCTTGTGAAAGGTTATGTAGACTCACAAAATTCTTTTGGTGCTATGCTTAGAAATAATTGGGCGGTGACACTTGAATTTGATGGTGAAGAGGGTTTTTTTGTTAGCAATATAGAGGTGGGAGAGCGTGTATACAAATTTAAGAAGCCTGAGCCACAAATTACGGTTGAAGAGAAAATGAAAATGATTTTAGAGGCGAAGGGCAAAATTGTGGTAGATAAGAAAGACTAGATTTAACTTGAAAAAGAAAAAACAAGACGAGCTACGCAAAGTAGTTTCTAAAATCGTCAAAGTAAAACCCAAGAAAAAAAAGAGACACCGTAAAAAGGACAAGCCACCTTATTAATCTTTAATTAGTTTTAATCTTGAAACATTTTTAACAAAATCTATAATCCCCTTTGTAACTCTCGCCAAAAGTGTTATGCAAATATTTTTAATGTCACGGATGTCCCCCACAATTTAGGTGGAGGCTGTTTTCCGTGGCATGCTGCTTTTGGCGAGTTCCATATCACAACACATAAAACAGCCTCTACCGCTTAGGTATTGGTGCAACAGGAGGGGATATATATGTCTTTATTTAGATTTTTATTTAGTTTAGAAAAGCTCGTTATGAGCAAAGTTATTAAATCTGTATATAGAATGGGCTCTTTAATTATATTAGTGTCTATTATAATTTCTATATATAAAGACTCATATAATATAGCTTATTCATTGTTTTTTGGTACTGCATCTGTAGTGGTTTGGCGTGTATTTTGTGAGCTTGCCATATTGTTTTTTTCAATAAATGATCATTTGGCATCAATAAAGAATTGTAATTACAAGCAGTTAGATGCTATGGAGGAACAGCTACTATGAAAAGTATTATTTGTTTAATTACTATTATTTTATTTAGTTTCAATTCTTGGGCCGATGATGCCCAAAAAGAGCGTAAAGAGCGGCTTGAGCGGATGTCTAAAGAGGATTTGATTATTATGTATATGATCCTTGAGGATAAAAACAAAAAACTTAAAGCTGAAAAAGAGGCGCGTAATAAGAAAAATGGTGGTGCAGGCCAGAATAAGCCTAAGCGTCAAGCTGTTGATTTTTATGGTGTAAAAGACATTATAGCTGCTATTCCCAGTGAAAGGTTGCCTCAAAATGGTGAGGAGACTATTTCTAAAATACACGAGAGGTTGTGCGACGAGTGGGTATCAAGGGCATTAGAAGGCAAAATATTTAGAGGCAATCTTGTTTATGTGAGAGACCACAAAAAATATGTTTCGTTTGGATCACCAAAATTTTCATATAATGGGTTGTTGTTTTCTCGCATATCTATAAGTGCGGAATTTTCTGGCTCAGGGTTGTTACAAATGGCAAAAGAGAAAAAACGTTTTTACCTGCCTGTCGTTGGCAAAATTCAGACAATGCGGGTTTATAGTACAGACAAAAATGAAAACATTATCTCTATAGAGTTAGGTGATGCTTATCTAGATGAAAACAACACACGTAACAAGAAGAAGAAAAGAGAAAAGTATACAGCTAAAAAGGCACCAATTATAAAATCACTAAGTCGAGAGATTAAGGAAATGCCTGTATATTGCTTTCCGCCTGCCGGTGAATTCAAGATGACCCCCATGAATGTTCAACATGCCAATGAATGGATAAGTAAAAACATTATAGGCAAGCGTTATCACACTAGAATGCAAATGCAAGATATACAAAATTTTAAAGGCGTGCTTTTGACAGAGGTAAAATTTTCAATTAGAGGCATTGTTTTTGGTAGACAACATGTACGTGTTGTTTTTTCTTATGAGGGCAGAAAAGGTGCTGCAAGGATCAAAAGGGGTAGTAGGATCAAGGTTGAAGGTATTATCAAATCTATAAAGATAAAAACGCCTGAGAATACGGGAGATCCACATGGCCTAAATATTGTATTAAGGGATTGTGTGCTAAAATGATAGATGATGATGCATGGAAAGCTTTTGTGACATGGCTAATAATTGCCACTGTAATTGCTATTACTGCCTTTCTACTTACTGTAATCTAATTGTTGGTGTGTTTGCTATAGGCGTATACTTTCGCCTATTTTGCGGTTATCGCTTATTCTTCTTATGGACAGCATTTGTCTGTTGATTTTTGACTCTAATATGGCATCAGATGCCTGTTTGTGTGTGTCGAATATCTCTATAATTTCGCCATCTTTGGGCTTTTGCTTGTCATAGGCCACTATCAGTGCGTGTTTCATCTAACCCCCTGTGGTTGGTCATGTGGTCATGTTGGTCATGTACATATTACATTATTTTTTGTCGGTAGAAAACTGTATTTCGTTTAGATGGTGGTATGTATATAATTCCCAATACATAGGCCAATGCAATACGTATGTATACGTGACAAAAATTGTCATGCCATACAATATTTATTGTAGTTTAATTGCATTATTAAAAATAGTTGTTTTTTATGATTGAAAAATTCAAGAAACAAAAAGTAAATTTGAAACATTAATTAATAATTAATAATTGGTTTTCTGGGAATAAATGATAATAATTCATAAATAATGTTTCAACCCATATATATACATACACACACAATAAATTCTTACTTATATATACCATAAATTTGTGGGGGTAGAGAGGGGGTATATCTCTCTCTATAGAATATATATTATATGAATTATTATTTATATAAATATATATATAAAATACTATAAAACCAACGTTTATCTTTTCAATAATGTTTCAAGGCTATTTTTCAAGTCTTTAAAAAATCCAATAAAACCAATTTTTAATTATGCATACAAAATTCAAGGCACATTAAATTATTGTCTATTATACTAAACAAGCTAAAAGTATAATAAGATCAGTCAACTGACCTTAAAGTATAATTAGCCTTCACAGGCCCTAGGATGGCTTGTGCTGGTTTGTTGGGCCTACAACATAGTTTTTCAAATAAAATGTAACCACGGGCTTGAAATAGCTTTTGAGGTGTGTATTATCCCCACATCAGACATGCGTGTCTGTGCCTGATTGTCCGGCAAAGGGTGGTTTGAATCGAGAACCATTGGTTAATTGCCAGCCACTAGAGGGTGTGCTTTGCTGTGTATTGATGCTGGGGACTAATAATTGCCCTAGAACCCACGGGTAGGAGCTGTGCCGTGGTGGGGTTTTTTAGAATTTAGCCCTGACCCGTGGCAACGGGTGGTCTAGGTGTGTGGCTGGTGTAAAAACCCCTAACGGAGCCAGGTGTGGGATCTGGCCAGGGCTTTTATAAACTAAGGCTGCATTTTGTTGGTGTCAACAAAAAGGTTCGTCTTGACATCTCCAAACATAGTAGTACTATCTGCATGTCTTATGTTTTTTTGGCATATTGGCGACTCCTGTTGTTGTAGCCCCTGCCGTTCTGGTGGGGGCTTCTTTAAAAAGTTTAAAAAAGTTAAAGTTTTGTGTTGACCTTGTTTTAGTTGTGGATATTATTGGGCTAACAACAGAGAGGGGGCGTCATGAACGTCATAGACAAAACTTTAGCTAAAATTGAAGAAAATAAAAAATTTGTAGAAGCCCACAGGGGTATATACCAAAAAGCGTATGAAGCTTTGAAGTCAGTAAATCAAGAATGTGCATTTGAGATGTTTGGTATAGAAAAATATGATTTATGGTGCTACATATTCCCTAAGTCTAAAAAAGATATGCTTACTGCTCTGAGGGCATTGTCTAAGGCTGGTATCAGAAAATGTAGTAAGGGATATATGAATGGCAAGCATCTTGGTTATGACTTGAAAAATGATAGTGGCGCAGAAATAAATTTACTCATTGATATGAAGAATAACAAAACATGCAAGATTGTAAAAACAGGAGAAGAAATACAACCAGTGTATGAGGTGATTTGTGACTAGTCTTCAAAAAACCACAGATACATATACCATTACTAAATTCGTTGATGCTAAAAATTATGGCTTAGTTGATGGTATGAAAAAGGTATATGAAAAGTTTATTGGCCATACTAATGACAGGGAGTTTCTAGGATTTACAAGAGGGTCTTTATTGTGTGTGGGTATTGAAGGTAGTAGAGTTGGGTTTGATGGTAAGTGGGAAATAGAATATAGGTTTGAGCATACTGTGGGTAAGTGGTCATTTATTGGTGTGATTCATGACATTATTTTTGGAAGTAGCTATGTGGGTTATAAAAGAGTGAATTTCTATGATTATGGTTTTGATAAATTTGACAGACTAACAAAGGAGTAACAACAATGGGAATATTCAACAGGGAAACTATAGGTTATTGTGATATTTGCGGTAAACCTATGAAGAGAGATTACAGGAATTATGTGTCTATTGCTGGTGCGAATGGTTATGGGTTTATGTTAACTGGTACAGGACATAACAAGTGTATCGATAAGGCTATACCTCAGAGTATTGTTGAAAAGGTAAGGGTGTAGTTATGGGGGATTTTGCGGGTTTTATATTTGGACTTATAGTTGGTTTCTTACTTGGATTTTTGACTGGTATTTTCTTGCTGGATGTCTACAAAGAGGAAGCTGTAGAGCTTGGGCATGCTTATTGGGAAGTGGAAAATGATGGTAGAACTACTTTTACTTGGAAAGATGCGGTGAAGGATGGAAATTAAAACAACAATAGAAGACGGCAATGAAGAAGACAAAAAAGGAGTCAAAATGAGTTGGAGAGAAAAAACAGTAATTCGTATTTTGTTGATCATTTGTAAGCTAGTAAATGACAATGATGGTATTAGTGATGATTTGTCTAGTTTAGGGTCACATGTAAGTGTGTATAGTGGGAGATCATGAATAAGATTTTGAACGCTGTCCACCATTTTGATGATCAGGCAAAACGGGGGGTTTTCGGTAAACAATGGAGGGATACCTACATGAAAGGGCCCGCTATAATCGGTGATGCTATTCGCGCAATAAAACAAAAAATAGACCTAGAAAGGACTAAAACTATGAGCTACCTAGAGGAAAAAAGAAAAAAAATTGACGAGTACGAACAAAAGCTTTTAGAAAACCATAAATGGATGGATGAATTTCATTTTATATTTGAAAAAAAAATTTTGGATAAAATAAAGTCTGGTGTTAATTATGAAACAGCCCGGGTAAAAACGTTAGTGGACCTAAGCGACCTAGTGGCTGAAAAGCGAAAAAGAAAATCAGAATTAGACATTATGTTATTAAAAATAGTACACGGTTATTGATGCGGGTCAGTGGCGTACAAAGAGACAGTTAAAAAGATAAAGGAGTAAATAATGCACACAATAGACGGTTCAGATGGGTATTCTTATTATTTCGATCCAGACCTTGTAGGTGCTGTTGCGATTGCAGATGGAAACGGTAAAACGTTTTATATGCCTGCTCAAGACATGATACATATTGTAGGTGAGTGGGCTAAGCGTAATAAGATTGCTGAAATAGAGAGTATGAGTGCTCATACTTTTTTGAAAAAGTTCGATGTTTAGTAGTATAAAAAGAAGTTCAATATGAATAAAAAACCAACAAACATAGATGAGTGGAAAAACCTTTCTGAATATGAAATGTTTAAGTCAAAAAATATTGATTTGCCACATCCCGATTATCCAAATGCGCAAGGATGTGCATTGACCATAAATTTTGTAAATCCAGATACACCAATTGCCTATGCAATGGATATAAACGATCCGTTTTTTTGGTGGGAGGGTGATAAATGCTTCAAGCCAGTTAAAACAAAGTGTGGTTGGTTTAAAGAGAGATACGGATTTATGGAATATATTGTTGAGGGTGTGGCAATATGACAGGGGGAGAGCATGAAAGACTCGGCTATATTTGATGGTATAGACGAAAATCTGTTGCAGAAATTCAAGAAATACCACATGACATACCCAGAAGTATACAGGGAGTTCAAAAAGCTGGCCTATAAGATGATTGGTATACGCAAAAAGTACTCTGCATGGACAATAATAAATGTGCTTAGATGGAATTTTGACTTGAAGCATGAGGAGCCATTTAAAATCAATAATGACTATATAGCGTTATATGCAAGGTTGCTTATTTACCATGATAGCCAATTTGAGGGGTTCTTTGAGCTTAGGACTATGAAAGCGTTTGATAGGAGGGAGAGTAGTGAGGAGAGGTACAGGAGGGTGGTTTGATGACATTAGATGAAATAAATGATTTATGGTGTAGATGGTTGGCTTTTATGGATGCCCAGCCAGACATAGGGAGTGCTTGTTATGATGAGTATGATGATAGTGGCTTTGATGTGCCTTATTACTTGCTACCTGACTTGCTTTTGGAGTATGAAGCAGGAGTGTTAGGCTCATTCCGTATCACCAAGGAGATAACGCAATCTACTAGATTACGATGGTATCTAAAGCTCAACAATTATCTAACTTATCCACTGGAGAAAGTGTAATGGCTAACCAAACACCAGAAGAAATAAACAAAGAAAAACTTTATGATGCTGCTATGGGGCTATATGGCATTGATGCACAATTTGTCATGGCTATTGAGGAATGCTCAGAGCTTATACAGGCTATTATTAAGTATATGAGATATCCACAAATAGATAAGGTGTTGAACGTAAAAGAGGAGATTTGTGACGTTGAAATAATGCTTGAACAGATTAGGCGGTATTTTGACAAGAGAGAGTCAAAGCAGCAGATTGGCAGTATTGATAAAATGAAAAAAATTAAGTTAGCTAGATTGCATGAAATGCTAGTTAATGATGGTGTAAATTTTGAAAACTCTATAGAGGGAGACAAAAATGTTAAAAATAATAACTGAGAAAAGGTATAAGGAGCTTTTGAAGGCAGAAGAAATGCTTGGTGGGTGGAGGCCATCTGAGAGTAGTATTATCTCAAGTGTTAGTACTTCTATTTTTGGTGGTAAACATGCACATGATATGTTTACTGCAAGTGGTGAAGCTGCTTTTTTGAATGGCAAGATAGAGGACTTAGAAAAAGAATTAAGGCAAGAAAAGGACTTTAAATGGGATGCGCAAAAACAACTAAAGATCCTGCAAGAAAAAGAGGAGAAGCGTGTTAGTGGTCTGAAGAGAGCTGAACGTGAGCTTGAGGTAGCTAACTTAAAAGCTGAATTAGATGAAAAGGCTCCGCTTGGCATGTCTTTTGACTGTTTGGGGGATCTACATATTGTAGTTGAGCATAATTTGGCTAGCTCATATGTACTTACTCAGTATACATCAAGTAGCGGTGATTTGGTTATTCATAAATGGGCTGTAGACACTTTGTTTGGATTCTTCTGTCATCATAATATTTCAGGTGAAGATTGTGAGTAAGGTTGATCTTTTCATTGGGTTGGCTATGGGATTTATCATTATTTTTTGCACATGGCTTTTAACTTACCATTTTGTTCGTCAATCCATATATCAGGAGGCTGTCGATAGGGCATATGGTGAATGGGTTGTACACAGATGTAATGTTGAATTTAGATGGCTGAATCATGATAAAGATAGTTGAAACCAAGGGAAAATGGGGCTCTGATATTGCAGAGCTCCATATCCATGGTCAATTTGTGTTCAAGGCCACTAGAGTGGATGAAACGTGGATTGCTATGTATAAGGGTATATCTGCTATTGGTGATACGGCTAAGTTGGCTTTGTGTAGGTTGTTTTATTTATTGTTGAAATAGAAATTTAGTTAAATCAACTATTTTGTTGTTGCAATAACTACCCCAATTGTATAATCAAATAACACTATTCTAGTGTATGTTATTTCCCCTAAGCGCAATGTCTAGGGGAATTTTATGTATTGGGGGATACATGGACGTTATATCTGCTGATGTGTCTGTTAGTAAATTGGTTTATGCTGATGCTAAGATTGAAACAGTGGTAGAAGCTGACGTCCAAATAGTCACAATAAAAAATATAGATATTGAAGGATAAGTATGGCCAACACTACACAAGAAGTGCGCAAGGCTGATATCGGGACAGTATTTAGGTTTACCGTAAAGGACGGGGATGATTCGGTAGATATTTCAAGCGCAACAACTCAAGAGGTTTGTTTTCGCAAGCCTGACAATACAGTAATAACCAAAACAACTTCATTTACAAATAGCGGTACAGATGGCAAGCTTCAGTATACCACTGTATCTGGTGACATTGATCAAGATGGGCCATGGTCAGCACAGGTACATTTAGTGCTTACCAGTGGTACGTTTAGGTCAACGTGGTATAACTTTAATGTTGGTGCAAATATCTGTACCACATAGATATATAGAGAAGGAAAATAAATATGGGAACAAAAGCCCAAGGGGATGGAACGCTAACGCAAGACGGTAACAACATACCTATTCAAGTGTCTAGTAGGTTTGCTAATAGGGACAATTCTGGTACACCTATTGAGTCTCCTACTACTGTTACTAGTGCAGCAACTGTAACGCTTACACCACCTACTAATGCTATTGGTGTATGGATTACTGCAAGTGATCAGCCGTTGCTTGTTGGTGATAACACTGACTTAGACAATAGCGCACCTGATGCTGGTGAAGGTTGTGACATTGTGTTATCTGGTGATAAGGTGTTCATTGGTACTACCAATATGAATGCTGTATATATGAAGGCTGCTTCTGCTGATGTGCTTGTTTATTTCAGATGGGAGTTTTAATTTGCCATCACGTGCCCCGAGGCATTGTGGTGGTAATCCTCCTTATGATAGGTCTGTGAGTGATAAGCCTTATGATTACAATAGGAATAGGAATGATCCAGTCAGGAAGTTTAGAAACTCTATACGTTGGATCAAATGTCGTAAGTTATTTGCCAAGCATAATCCTCTGTGTTGTGATCCATTTGACTATCATAAAAGCAATGGGAAGTTTGTACCAATGACTGATGTACATCATATCGTACCGTTGAAGGAGAACATAAAGCTTGGCTTGGTGTGGTCAAACCTTGCTCCGCTGTGTAAAGAGTGTCATCATAAGATTGAATCTATGGAAAGAAAAGGCTATAAAACCAGCCATTTCTTTTTGAAAAAGGGGAGGGGGGGATCAAATGTCTAGAGACCTATGTTTCTACGCCGGGTGGCCACGATCACCCTCGATCGCCCGGATCGGCACAACGCCATCACGGCGAAGA
>JANQEN010000224.1 GCA_028278335.1 Chitinivibrionales bacterium
CTCTTATTGGGGAGCATAACGAGGATATTTACATAAAGGAGTTGGGATTTTCAAAACAAGAGCTTTTGTCATTAAAGGAAGCTCAAGTAATTTAAGATAGCTTTTAAGAGTTGGTATCGTATCGTTGAGCTCCATAGATATGGAGTAAAGATGTCAGCAAAATCGCTGTATTCAAATAAGAGTCAAACTTGAATATTTGTGTCAAATAATTTTGGGCGAGACCTAGTCAGTACTATAGGCTTAAAGAAAGATTCGACCAAGCCCTAATGTTGGACCGAATAACAGGTTTTGGAGCAGGCACCCAAAAAAAGCTTGTAGAAGATCGGGACGAGCGAATCTTCTGGACAAGGACATAATAGCCAGTGGAATCCTAAGGTTACCGTATTCAATAAGGAGGCTATTTAATGAGTCGTGAGATAAAGAGTCGTGAGATAAAAATACATAATGAAAAATGTGTTGGATGTGGCACTTGCGAACTGTGGTGCTCGTTTACATTTCAAAAGGCATTTATTCCGTTGCTTGCCAATATTCACCAATCTTTTGTATCCGGAGAGGGTTTTAAGATAAGTTTCACCGAGGATTGTACCCAGTGTGGTATTTGTGCAGGCCACTGTGTTTATGGAGCGTTAGAAATAGTGAAATAGTTTGTAGGAAGTAATATTAGATAACATGAAACTTATAAATTGTTAAAATATCCATTGATCAATATGGAAAACATGGATGAATGGTTAGATGAATATTATGAAGAGAGAGGTTGGGATATAGAAACGGGAAGACCCAATAAAAACAAGCTCATATCACTTGGCTTAGCGGATGTGGCGAGCAACTTAATAAAACAGGGTTTGATAAAGTAAAGATTATTCCTTCGAGGTTTAGGAATGAATAAAGAAGATGCGACAGTGCTTGGTCCATACAGGGTTTTAGATTTAACCGAGGGAGGGTGCCTCTTATGTGGTAAAATGTTGGGTGATTTGGGAGCCGATGTCATCAAAATTGAGAGGCCAGGCGGTAGTCCAAGCCGAAACATTGGACCATTTTACAGGGACATATCAGACCCTGAAAAAAGTTTGTCGTGGTTTGCTTATAATATAAACAAGAGAAGCATAACACTCAATATAGATTGTATTGATGGGCGCGAAATACTTAAGATGCTTATCAGGAAAGCCGACTTCCTAATCGAGTCATTTGAGCCTGGATATTTGGATGCGCTCGGTTTAGGTTATGCTTCTCTAAGCAAAGTAAACCCCCGCATTATAGTT
>JANQEN010000239.1 GCA_028278335.1 Chitinivibrionales bacterium
AAATTTCTATTTGTGCATATAATAATAAAAGGGAGGGGACTTATGAGCTATCTGTCTTACTTAGAATGTGCTAATTGTACTAGTCGTTATAATGCTGATGAAATACAAACTCTTTGTACCAAGTGTCAGCGGCCTTTATTAGCTTGTTATGATCTGGAGACAGCATCCCAGGAATGGGATCGAGATTCACTGCAAGAAAGGGCACCGAATCTCTGGCGTTACCGAGAGCTTTTACCGGTTCGAAAACGTGAATTTGCTCTTACCCTTGGTGAGGGTTTTACGCCAATCTTTCACGCTCATCGATTAGGTGAATCAATTGGTATGTCTCATCTCTTTATTAAAGATGAAAGTCTCAATCCGACTGGCTCATTTAAAGCCCGGGGATTGTGTATGGCTGTATCTCGGGCATATGAATTAGGAATAAATGAGGTAGTAGTCCCATCAGCTGGGAATGCAGCTGGTGCTATGGCAGCTTATGCAGCGGTTGCAGGAATGAAAGCCCATGTCTTTATACCGGAAACTGCCCCCTATCCTTTTCGTCAGGAATGTGAGGCTTTAGGAGCTGAAGTTAACCTGATTGATGGTTTAATAACAGATTGTGGTAAAATAGCGAAGGCTAAAGCAGATAAATATAATTGGTTCCCGGTTTCCACTCTCAAAGAACCTTATCGCATTGAAGGGAAAAAGACCATGGGCTATGAATTGGGTGAACAGTTTAATTGGAAGCTTCCTGATGTAATTATTTACCCAACCGGTGGTGGAACTGGATTGGTTGGTATGTGGAAAGCCTTTGATGAATTAGAAAAACTGGGTTGGATTGATAGCCACCGACCACGTATGGTGTCAGTTCAAGCTGAAGGATGTGCACCTATACCCCGTGCCTTTCATAATGGGGATACATTTGCTCAACCTTGGCAGGAAGCCCATACTATTGCAGCCGGTCTTTGTGTACCCTCTGCTGTCGGGGATTTTATTATGCTTAAAATTCTCCGTGAGAGTAAGGGAACAGCTGTTGCCATTGCTGATGATACTTTAGTAGAAGCCCAAATGCGGATGTCGCGTAAGGAAGGAATATTTGCCTGTCCTGAAGGAGGGGCAACCCTAGCAGCTTTAGAAGTACTACTAAAAAACCAATGGGTGAAACCTGATGAACGGGTTGTCTTGTTCAATACTGGTACTGGTTTAAAGTATCCCAGTGAAACATAAGTTTAACCTTGAGAGGTAATTACCTTTATCAAACATTGATATTTGAATTTCTAACGAAAGGGGTAAACCCTGATGCTAATACAATCAACATGGAAAAACCGCTTACAGGTTATCATAGGATTATTTATTGTGCTCTGGGTTGTCGAGTTGCTCAACTTAGCCTTAAATCATAGTCTTGGAAATTTTGGGATATATCCTCGCACCCTGATTGGGCTTCGGGGGATTGTCTTATCACCATTTATTCATCATGGCATTATGCACTTGTCCCTGAATTCCATACCCTTTCTGGTTTTAGGAGGTCTCGTTATCTTACGAGGCGTACCAGCATTTTCCTCGATTTCTATTTTTATTATAGTGGTTGGAGGAGCCGGGGTATGGTTATTTGCCCGTCCAGCCTATCATGCCGGAGCCAGTGGATTAATATTTGGTTATTTTGGTTTTTTAGTTGCCGCTGGTTGGTATGAAAAAAAATTTCTTTCCATTATCATTGCTCTTGTCGTTTTATTTCTCTACGGTGGGATTATCTGGGGAGTACTCCCCTCACGCCCCTTTGTATCCTGGGAAGGACATTTATTTGGTTTACTAGCAGGGGTAATTGGCGCCCGATTTTTCTTGAAAAAAAAATAGGTCCTCAAGGAGAACCTTAGTTTGTTAAAATTAACTAATACCGTCTACAGTGGGGTTATTATTTAACTTTAATAAATCAACAGGACTGATAGCCTTTTTTGCAGGCATTGATTTCACTACATGAGTATAGATCATTGTTGTCTGAATATGAGAGTGTCCCAATGCTTCCT
>JANQEN010000247.1 GCA_028278335.1 Chitinivibrionales bacterium
AGTAAATCTAGTAAATCCTTGCATGTTTTTCAGGCTTTTTTATGACCTTGAGTATTTTATTTCAATACCTTAAGATATTTATAAGGATCGACTAAATAACTCCTTAGTTTTAAATATATATACTAGAATAGAAAAGAACCTACCACTTATTTTAATCGATGAAGACTCCTTTTGTAATATTATCAAAAACAAATAAAAGGTTACCTTAAGGAAGCTCCTTCATCGCATGAACAAAATCGGTTGCATTTTTATATCCTAATATTTTTTGCGACACCTTTCTTCCTGACACCATAGTACCATATACTCCACCTCCAGGTTTTGTCCACTGTCCAGTGTGCCATAATCCCGAAATGGGCGATTTGAGGTCCGGGCGTTTTTCTCCAAGTTGATTTTTAGAGACTTCCCATCCTAAGGATGAGCCCTTGTAGTTATTAGTGTATCGATTAAATGTTGTAGGAATGGCTGTCTCCATATAGTCAATATGATTACTAAGCCCTGGGATAATAGAGTTAACCTTTGAAATAAGGAAGTCGGCGAACTTTTTTCTCTCAGTTGCGCTAAATTGTTGGTAGGGGATAAAGCTAATTATTGATAGAGTGTCTTTGCCTTTAGGAGACAGAGAATCATCAACCAAACTTGGTATTGACACAATAATATTACTGTCTCTTTGAATATCGGAGTTATGAAACCATTTTGATATATTTGCTGTATCAAATAGGAGCATTTCATGGGTTAAACCCATTGTATGTAATGGTAAATCAGTGCCAATGTAGACAGTAAAGCACGATAAAGAGGGGACTAAACTCTGGATATAGCTTAAATAATTTGCGGGTACATTCTTTCTATCAACAAGACCTTCGTAGGTATGCCGTAAATCTGCATTTGATATAATAAGTGGAGCAATAAGGGATTCACCATTAGCTAAGACAACACCCTTTGCCTGCTCACCTTCAATGATTATTGATGTAACCTCGCAATTTTTAATGATCGTACCTCTATAGGATGTTAATGCTTTTTCCAACGCATTCGCCAGATTCTGGAATGAGCCTTTACAATAAGATACCCTTTCTGCGAATATACTCACAAAAATATGTGACCACATGGCAAAGGACATTCTAGTAATTGGCATGGCGAAACAGGCACCAAAGGAGGCTAAGGTAGCAATTAAGTTTTTATCTTTAAAGAATTTGTTTAATGCCTTTTCGACCGTTATTGAGCCATAGCGAACAACGCGAGGAAAAGAAAAGGGCATGATAATTTTTCCAAACAAAGTGAGTTTGTCTGGCAACCTTCGGAGATCATCGTCAAGTCGTAAACAAAGCTTAAAGAGCCTACGGATTTGTTTCCTTTCCGTTGGAAAGGTTTTGCAGAGTTTTTCTTCAAATTCAGTATATTCAGCAGGTGCTTCAAATACAAAGTCCGGTAGATGAATTTGACAAAAAGGATCTAAGGGTAAAAAGGGGCTCTCCTGTTCTACCTTTAACAACTCCAATGTTTTATAAATGACGCCCTGTCGCTGTTCTTCGCAATCAAATCCCCCGCCAGTAAAATGTATTGATGAGTCAAATTGGTATCCTTTTCTTTTAAAGGATTGAGCATATCCTCCACATCGATCTTGTTTTTCAATGACAATGACTTTTTTACCGGCCTTTGATAGCAATGCTCCAGCTGTTAGCCCACCAATACCGCTTCCAATCACAATTGCATCATAGGTATTATCGATATTAAATTCTGTCATAAGATATCCTTTATGTAAAGAGAATGAAGCTATATTACGTACAGAACTTGAATGTATTACGAGATCTTTCTTTTAACATCCACAAGTAACACATACAAGGTAAAGATGATACCCAATAGAATGATAGCACCTTTTACAAGATTTCCAAAACTTAAAAACTGATCCACGTTTTTAAAATCAAAGGAAAGAGCCACACCAATAGCGGCAAAGAGTCCTGGAAGTGCTGTTAAGTGTAGCTTAGAGAGGTAAACATCTCTTACATCTCGAACAACCCGCACACAATCACCAGCTATAACATTCCCTATTTTCTTTCGGGTTTCCAAATCAATAAATATTGGTGGAAGGTCATTTCCAGAATCTGCACCCATTACTCGGTCTAAGGATAGTGATTTTCGGGGGTTGCTATTTTTGTACTGGTTAGTTTGCAAAAGGGCGAGACGCTTTTCCCATTTGTCTTGATCAAGGGGGAGTGCACGAATTCGGGTTTTACCTGTAGTGGATTGGATACTGATAAAATTACCTGGCTCAATTCCTAACACTGCAAAGGTTGATTCGGGTATGCGGGCCACAGGGATCTCCATATCCTCAAAATCTGCCCAATATACTCGCATGAGCTCTGGTTGGGTTCTAATGACTTTTTCCCAAAAAGTATTAAAATTCTTTTTAATCTTCTTTCTAGTCTCCTTATCAATATCTTCTACAGTGATCCAATCACCAATTTTTGCACCCAGGGCATGACGTAGCTTTTGATCCAATCGGACCACATGTTCATCCACTGAATCATCAGCTGTATTAAGCCAGGCGGCAATTGTCCGATTTTCTCCACGATGAGAAGCGCTTAGTAATAGGGGAGTGAAGTGTTTAGCTTGGAGTCGATCACAGTTGGTACCACTTAGTTGCACAATAAATTCTCGCTTGTTTCCTGTCCTAATCTGTGTTGGTTCAACTCGAAAATGATTTTCTGTGGTTCTCTCTTTTTTAACATATTCCTCTTCATAGAGATTAAATTTATTTGTAATCTCCTCTTTTGGTATGGTCTTTTTTGTTGCCTCATGCAAATAGTCAACTAACACTTTTCTTGATTCATGTGACCAGCAGGCAATTAATCCGGTGATTATAGTTTTTAAATACGCTTCGCTCGGGCTATTTCGAGGTGCATCATCTGATGTCTCCTTAGTAAAGGTGTATACAGGAATACCCGAAAACTCTCCAACTCTTAATACTAACCCATACCAACTGTCACAAACCTTTAATCGTTTCTTCTGTTCCAGCTCCTCAAAATCAATTGATACTGTCTCCGGTGGAACCTTGTTTTCCTTGGCAACCAATTCTACAAACTGGCTTCGTCTGATTAGGTATATGCGGCTATAGGACACACTGTGCGGTGAAGGCAGCTCACTTATAAAAGCAACCCCACCCTGCCATCGCTTTGCATCCATGGCAAAATACAAGGTATGGGGTATGGAAAAATGAGACTCCATTCGAGGAAGGGTGGTGTCTGACATACCTTCTTGGTACTCCTCTGTTCCGGAAGGTGTACCTCCCTTAACATAACAGAGAAAGCGATCATAGTTAAGATTTGATCCATAAGAGGCATACCAGACAAGGTTTGGGTTATATTCTGGATTGGGAAGTGATTTCATACTAGGTGATATCCTTTTTTTAAAGCATTTCTACAGTATAGGTAAAATAGTAAATGAACCTTTGACTATTCTGTCTAATTACACAGGCTCCCCAGAATGTAAATTATTTTTAGTTAAACTAATTACTAATACCATTGGAGGAATTATGTCGACAATTGAGAAGATAAAAGATATTGTTACATCCCACAATCTTTTACACTTGGCAACAATTGACAAAGAGGGTAATCCCGCAGTTCGTGGTGTTGACTATGCTGCTGAAGAAAACGGTAAGGACCTCTATTTTGTTACAAAAAAGGATTCAAACAAAGTTTCTCAAATCAGCCAAAGTAATACCGTTTCGGTGGTCATTGATCATGATTGCCCCACAGCTCAGGATTTAATGCAACTCTGTTATCTAAAAGCGACGGCCATTGCTCAAGTTGTTACTGATCCTTCTGAAGCCCAAAGTGCGATGCAACTACTCATGGAGAAGTTTCCCTTTATTGCAGAATTACCAGGGGAGAGGGACGATTTTTGTGTAGTTAAAATATCCCTTAAGGAAGTGCTTGTTACTGATAACCGGGTTAGTTTTAATCATACGGAATCCCACGCTTTTTAATAAATCCGAGCTAAATATCATTTAAACCCAGACTATGCAGTATGAGTAGATGCAGAAGTGCAAGATTATGATTTAGTAAGACTTGAAGGTTTTGAAGGGCATATCTACAAGGTGATATGGCCGAAAAGCCTGAAAGTCTTAA
>JANQEN010000001.1 GCA_028278335.1 Chitinivibrionales bacterium
ACTCTGCAAAGGGCAACACCGGTTCATATAAGTGGACAGTTGCTAATAAAGTTTCAGATGAGTGCAAGGTTAAGGTTTATGTTTATGATGAAGCCAGTAACCGTGGGACTGCAGTCTCTGATAAATTCTCAATTGTTCCTGCTGTTGGTATTATTACCAGTAATCAGTTTAATTTGCCTTCGGCAAAGGAATATCAGGTTTCAGTCATGAATCTTCAGGGACGGGAACTCTCCTCCTTTACGATCAAAAACCTTGATCAACTTACCGGTATTCAAGCAATCTTGCCCGCTGGTATGCTTCTTATGAAGGTAAGCACTCCCACTCAAAGTGTAGTGCGGAAGCTTAATTTAGTTCGATAGATTACTATCATCTATAGATATAAAAAAGGCCTGTTCTGTGAATGGGCCTTTTTTAATAGGGTTTGTTAATGCCTGTTTAATGTCGATAATGTTGGATTATTTAAAGTAATCAACCCCAGCCTTAAAGATCATCTGATCCTTGTTACCGGGAATATTTTTTGCTACATGAGTGCCAATACGCTCGGAATGTCCCATCTTACCCAAGATCCTTCCATCGGGACTGGTAATTCCCTCAATTGCAAGATAGGACCCGTTGGGATTCGCATCAATAGCATACCTTGGTGATCCATCAACATCAACATATTGGGTAGCAACCTGTCCATTGGTTATCAGGGTATCCAATACCCTTTGCTCTGCAACAAAGCGTCCTTCACCATGGGAGATGGGAATTGTATGAAGATCACCTGTATTGACATGGCTAAACCAGGGGGAGAGTGTCGAGCTGATCCTGGTTGTGACCATTCGTGACATATGCCTACCAATAGTATTGAAGGTGAGGGTTGGGCACTGGTCGTCCATATCTCGAATTGAACCAAAGGGCACCAAACCCAATTTAATGAGAGCCTGAAATCCATTACAAATACCAAGCATTAAGCCATCCCGGTTTTCCATGAGGTTGGTGACCGCCTCTTGTACTACTGGGTTTCTAAAGACAGCAGCAATGAATTTGCCCGATCCATCGGGCTCGTCACCAGCGCTAAACCCGCCCGGGATCATGATAATTTGAGCATTGTCGATTGATTGAGCCAGTCCTATTAAGGTGTTGTCAATATCCTCAGGTAGGAGGTTTTTAATAACAAAGGTCTCTACGGTCGCACCAGCTTTTTCAAAGGCTCTTGCAGAATCGTATTCGCAATTGGTACCAGGAAAGACAGGTATCAACACCCGTGGCTGAGCAATACCTGCAGAAGGTTTTGCCGTACTTCTTTGATTATAGGAGATTCGTTCTGGAGCTTTGTCATTTTTAGAAACTGGCTGAGTAGGAAAGATCGATTCTAAGGGTTGTTTCCACGTATTAAGGGTTTCTTCGTTGTCGATGCTGGTACCATTAAAACGGATTTGCGGTTCATCAATGGTTTCGCCAACGATCATATATTCACCCTCTTGGTCAAAGAGGTCCTCTGGGTTAAATCCACTAGGAATTTCACAGATTATTGAGCCGAGTAGGGCAGAGAAAAGTAGTTCTCTGTCATCTGTTACAAGTCGGACACCCAGATTATTGCCAAAGCTCATTTTAGAAAGGGCCGCAGCAATACCACCGTGGGTGATTGTATGTGCTGAAATAATTTTCTTTTCTACTATATAGGTATGGATTTTTTCATAGAGTGCTTTGAGTTTGTTAAAATCGGGTATCTCTGATTGATCTCTTTGCAATGAGAGAAGAACAATGGTGCTACCAGCTTTTTTAAACTCCGGGGAAATAACCGTAGTAATATCAACGGGACATACTGCAAAAGCAGCCAGCGTTGGAGGAACTGAGATATTCTCAAAGGTGCCGGACATACTGTCCTTTCCGCCGATTGCAGGGATCCCAAACTGCTTCATAGCATAATGGGCTCCTAAAAGCGCACTAAGGGGTTTGCCCCAGCGTGTGGGCTCGTCGCCAAGTTTTTCAAAATACTCTTGGAGGGTCAATCGAATTTTGCTATAGTCACCACCGGAGGCCACGACCTTTGCCACAGCTTGTACGACAGCATACACTGCACCGTGGTAGGGACTCCATGAGGAACAGTTAGGGTCAAAGCCATGACTCATGATGGTCCCAGTGGTGGTATCTCCTGATTGTACCGGTAATTTTGCTACCATTGCCTCAGTCGGGGTATACTGGTGGGTGCCACCAAAGGGATGCAATACACTTCCTGCGCCAATGGTACTATCGAACCGCTCGACCAATCCCTGCTGGCTGCAAACATTCAAATCACTCAGATTGTGCAACCATGCTTTTTTAAGATCACCCACATGAGCCATTTTTTTAGCATAGGCCTTAAAGTAGTTGGTCTCTGTTTTGGGCGCTAATACAGTAATAGGCATACTCCGAAAAACACCGTTGGTGTTGATAAAATCTCTGCTAATATCAACTATAAATTTACTTCGCCAGGTCATCCTTACTCGGGGCTCCTCTGTTACAATAGCAACCTCCACCGCTTCTAAATTCTCCTGGGCTGCATACTCTTTAAATTTTTTTGCATGCTCCTTGGCTACCAATACTGCCATTCTCTCCTGTGACTCCGATATGGCAAGCTCAGTGCCATTGAGCCCTTTGTATTTCTTAGGAACTGTATCCAGATCAATCAAGAGTCCCTCTGCAAGCTCGCCAATAGCAACAGATACGCCACCGGCACCAAAATCATTACACTTCTTTATCATAGTGCTTACCGTAGGATTACGGAAAAGACGTTGAATTTTTCGCTCGGTTGGAGGATTTCCCTTTTGCACTTCTGCACCGCAGGTATGTATTGATTCTTCGGTATGCTCCTTAGAAGAGCCTGTAGCACCACCACAACCATCGCGGCCAGTGCGGCCACCTACAAGAATAACGATATCTCCGGGGATTGGTTTTTCACGGACAACATTTTTTTTAGGAGCAGCTGCAATAACAGCACCGATCTCCATCCGTTTTGCCACATATCCTTCGTGATAGATTTCAGAGACCATGCCGGTTGCAAGACCAATTTGGTTTCCATAGGAGCTGTAACCTTCAGCTGACTCGACGGTAATCTTGCGCTGCGGAAGTTTTCCCGGGAGTGTTTGAGCCAGCGGTGTGCGTGGATCACCACAGCCCGTTAAACGCATGGCTTGGTACACATAGGAGCGTCCTGAAAGCGGATCACGAATGGCACCACCAAGACAGGTTGCCGCACCACCAAAGGGCTCAATCTCGGTGGGGTGGTTATGGGTCTCATTTTTGAACATGACTAGCCAATCCTCTTGCTTGCCGTTTATTTCTGCGGGCACAACAATACTGCAGGCATTGATTTCGTCTGATACTTCCAAGTCGTCAAGAGTGCCCTGTTTACGCATCTCCTTCATGGCCATAGTAGCGATATCCATAAGAGTTATTGGACGGGATGTCTCCTTACCGTAAACAACGTCTCGGGAGGCCTTGTAAGATTCATAACCAGCCTTAATTGGTGCGGTTAAGGGGTGGTCTTCGAAGGAGACATCGGTTACATGGGTAAGAAAGGTTGTATGTCGACAATGATCCGACCAGTAGGTGTCGAGCATTCTAATTTCGGTCATGGTGGGATCACGCTTCTCTTCTTCTAAAAAATACTGTTGACAAAAGAGCAGGTCATCGTGGTTCATTGCCAAATCCAACTCTTTTTGGAGCTTATGAACAGCATCGTCATCCATGTGGATAAATCCCTCAATGGTTAGAACATCTTCCGGAACGTCAACCTCTTCTTTGAGCGTCTCTGGTTTTGCCAGCATTGCTTCATGGGAATCAACCGGATTAATCAGATACTTTTTGACCCTATCCATATCAGCATCGGTAAGATTTCCCTTGAGGATGACAACCTGTGCAGTCTTTACCAGAGGAGCTGCTTGATGCGTTATGATCTGAATGCATTGGGCTGCAGAGTCGGCTCGCTGATCATACTGACCGGGAAGATACTCCACTGCAAACATATGTTCCTCTGCATCGAGAGTGATGTGATCATCAAAGACAATATCTGCTGGTGGTTCTGCAAATATGGTATGCATGGCAGTTTGGTAATCGTCATCGGAGATTCCCTCAATATCGTAGCGAATAAGGAGACGAACATCGGTTAGTGTGGCAATTCCCAGATACTCTTTTACATCGGCATATAATTGTTGAGCGGCAATATCAAAACCACTCTTTTTCTCAACAAATAGGCGTTTTACCTCATCCACAGTTATGCTCCTTTGGTTGTCTATTTTCTTTGAGTCTTATTGTTCTTATTATTGTTATAGTACTAAAAATAAACGATTGGTGTTCATAAGAAAAATTTATTATTTTTATTGTAATTATAAGGAATGCTTATGGAAATAGATCATCTTAAATCCTTTGCCTCTATAGCACAAGAAAAAAGCTTTAGTCGAGCAGCACAAAAGCAATACATCTCACAGCCTGCGATAAGTATGCAGATGAAAGCTTTAGAAGAGGAAGTCGGCCAGGCCCTTTTTGACCGTGGAAAGCGGGAAGTTCAACTCACTGAAGCGGGAAAGATTGTTCATAGTCATGCAAAGGCTATTTTTAATGAGATTAAATGTACCCATGATGAGATAGATGCGATTCAAAAATTAGTACGCGGACATTTGGTGATTGGTTGCAGTGATACGATTAGTAGCTATCTTCTTCCTTCGGTACTATCAGAATTCTTGGCAAAGTATCCAGCGATTGAGGTAGCACTCCATAATCGTCATACACCAGAGATTATTCGTATGGTGCTTGATCGTGAGGTTGATTGTGGAATCGTGACCTTACCGGTAGGTGAAAATGATTGTGAAGTGCAGCGACTCTTTTCCTACAAAAATGTTGCACTCTGCACTGGTGAGCACATCTGTACTCAAAACGGTACAATAACAGTACAAGCTTTAGCCCAGCATCGGCTCTTGCTCCTGGAGCAAGGTACCCAGAATAGACTCCTTGTTGATGAAGCCTTTAAAGATGCCCAAGTACGACATACTTCGGTCATGGAGTTTGGGAGTGTAGAGGTGCAAAAGGCCTTTGCCAAGGCTGGGCTAGGGATTGCAATTATTCCCGATTTTGCCCTTCCCAAAAAGAAGCGGCTCAGGAACATGCGCACCCTGCGCATTCGGAAAATTAAAAAGTGTGAGGTAGGTATTGTGGTGCGCAAGAATCGCATACTCTCTCCGGCGACACAGGAATTTATTACGCTTCTTAAATCGCAACAACAGGTTTTACTTTAATCGATTGGTGTTTTAATGTTTGCCTATCAAAAGAATAGAATGTACTTTGCTCAGGTCGCCGGTGGTATGGAAGAAATGGGCATGCAAGAACTTGAATCACTTGGTGCCAAAGGTCTACGGAAAGTGTATCGCGGTGTGTACTTTCGAGCAAATCAACGAGTGCTCTATCATATCAATTATAATGCGCGACTGCTTACCCGTATTCTTGCACCCCTGTCTTCCTTTCCCTGTAGCAATACCACCACCCTTTACAACAGGGCAAAAGAACTAAATTGGCAGAAGATACTTTCACCAGACAAGACTTTTGCCATTTTTGCCAACGTCTCTCACTCAAAGATTACCCATTCAAAATATGCAGCGCTCCGCCTCAAGGATGCCCTGGCTGATTACTTTCGGGAGCAGTGTGGTCAACGGCCCAATGTGGATGTTGATAACCCTGATGTTTGGATAAACCTTTTCATTGATAATAACAAAGCAACTATCAGTCTTGATACGTCAGGAGGTTCTTTACATAAGCGAGGGTACCGTTTGCAGGCTTTGGAAGCTCCAATGCAAGAGACATTGGCCGCTGCTATTATTCGTTTTAGCCGATGGGATGGAGAAACTGGTTTGTGGGATCCCATGTGTGGCTCTGGCACGTTGGTCTGCGAGGCGCTTATGCACTATTGTCGTATTCCTGCCGGGTACTTGCGAACACGCTTTGGATTTGAAGTGTTGCCAGATTTTGATAGCGCACTTTGGCAATCCGTTAAAGAGGAAGCCCAAAAAAAAATGCGACCACTCCCAGCAGGAAAAATAATGGCCAGTGATATTTCTAGAAAGGCTGTAGCTCTGTCAAAGAAAAATTGTGACGCCTTGCCCTACCATGAGAATGTTTCCTGGTCACTCTCTGATGTTCGTCAAAGTGAAGGGGCTTCCAATATAACTATCATTACCAATCCTCCCCATGGTATTCGGCTTGGAGAAAAGGAGGAGGTAGCTCTGCTCTATCGAGATTTTGGTGCATTTCTTAAGAAACAGTGTAAAAAGAGTGTTGCCTATGTATATATTGGCGATAGAGATTTGATCAAAAAAGTGGGATTGAAACCCTCCTTTAAAAAGCCCATGGTCAGTGGAGCCATTGATGGGAGGCTCTGTAAGTTTGAGGTCTATTAACGCGTATAAATAAAGGTAACCTCTAAAAATTCATCTCCTATTACGGCTGGCTGCAAAACGCTTTAGGTTTCGTTTCATTCAATCGCCGAATCGCACCGGAGTGGCTCATTTAATTTCGCCTCTGCTTCGCGGTCGGCTCTATCATGTGGCTATCCTAAAGGTTTTTCGCTCAGCCTCAAGACAAAACTGAATTATTAGAGGTTACCTTAAAGTAATTAATCAGCGGATTCCTGCAAAAAAACATATTTTCTATTCCATGGACTTTAAGCTTCAGTCAAAATATTCTCCTAAAGGTGACCAGCCAGAGGCTATTGCGCAACTGGTAGAGGGCATGTCCCGAGATGTCAAGCATCAGACGCTGTTGGGTGTGACCGGTTCGGGTAAGACCTTTACCATGGCTAATGTTATTGAGCGGGTGCAACTGCCGACTCTGGTCATTTCGCACAATAAAACCCTTGCTGCCCAACTTTATCAAGAGTTTAAAGAGTTCTTTCCTGAGAATGCTGTTGAATATTTTGTTAGCTTTTATGATTACTACCAGCCAGAGGCTTACATTCCAGCTTCAGATATGTACATAGAAAAGAGTTCCGATATCAATGATGAGATTGACAAATTGCGCCTCAAGGCGACAAGCTCCTTGATGTCACGGAGAGACGTCATCATTGTTGCCAGTGTATCCTGTATCTACAATATTGGCTCTCCCAAGTCCTATGCTGAATCCAGTCTTACTTTGGCTGAAGGGGATGAAATCTCACGGGACGAACTCTTTCAGCGCCTTTTGATTATGCAATACGAGCGCAACGACACCTCTTTTTTGCGAGGAACTTTTCGTGTCCGTGGTGATACTATTGATCTCTATCCTGCCTATGAGGATACGGCCCTTCGTTTTGAAACCTTTGGTGATCAAATAGAGAGTGTCAGCAAAATCGATATTATTACTGGTAAAGTACTGAGTTCACTTGGCCGGGTTACCATTTTTCCAGCAAAGCACTTTGTGACGACTGATGTAAGTATGCAGCAAGCTACAAATCAGATTAAGCTTGAAATGGAGGAGCAAATTGCGCGTTTTGAAAAAGAGAATAAGATGGTTGAGGCACATAGGCTGAAGCAGAGGACTCTCTATGATATAGAGATGCTTTGCGAGACAGGCTACTGTAATGGCATAGAAAATTATTCCCGGATATTTGAAGGAAGACCTCCGGGAAGTAGACCGCATTCGCTCTTGGACTTTTTTGAGCCACCCTATTTAACGATTATTGATGAGTCTCATGCAACGGTACCTCAGGTTGGTGGCATGTTCAATGGAGATCTCTCTCGTAAAACAACACTGGTCGACTATGGTTTTCGTATTCCCAGCGCCCTGGATAATCGTCCGTTGCGGTTTGAGGAGTTTTCCAAATTAACTGACTTTGTGCTCTACTCCTCGGCAACACCTGGTGACTATGAACTCGAACAGAGTGATGGGATCATTGTTGAGCAAATAATCAGACCAACAGGGCTTGTGGATCCTCCAATTATTATAAAACCGGCAAAGGATCAGGTGGACGATCTCATCGAAGAGCTTCGTCAGGTTGTGGTGAAAAAGGAGCGTGCTCTGGTAACAACCCTCACAAAAAAGATGTCCGAGGATTTGACCGAATATCTTGAGTCTATTGATTTCAAGGTGCGATATCTACATTCAGAGATCGATACGCTTAAACGTCCAGAAATTCTAAAGGAACTCCGAGAGGGTGTTTTTGATATTTTAATTGGTATTAATCTGTTACGGGAAGGCCTTGATCTTCCTGAGGTGTCATTAGTTGCCATTTTAGACGCAGATAAAGAGGGCTTTTTGCGATCCACACGCTCACTGATCCAGATTGCTGGAAGAGCTGCTCGCAATATTCAGGGAAAAATTATCCTCTATGCTGACCAGAAAACCAAGTCAATTCAAAAAACTATAGAAGAGACATCGCGGCGTCGAGAGAAGCAGCTTGCCTATAATGAGAAACATGGGATTGTCCCAGAGTCAGTTACCCGGGAGATACGAGAGACTATTTCTCTGTATGATAAAGATCGTGAAGCTGAGAAAACTGGTGTGGCAGAATCCAAAAAGTCCTATGTCACTGAAATTATACAGGACATTCTTCGTGATCCATCGAAAAAGCATCATCCCATTGAAGATGAAATAAGGGAATTAGAAGCGGAAATGGTCAAAGCTGCTGATAATTTAGAGTTTGAAAAGGCTGCAAAAATTCGGGATAAAATTGTCACTTTAAAACAGAAAAAGCCTTAATTTTAATATGTTAAGCAAAAGTAAGCGATTAGGCGATTTAGCAAAGGTTATGCCACGCATATTATTTTTTTGATTTTTTTATCAATCGGGGTTAAGGAGAGTTGCCATCATTCCGATAATAATAGTAGATAGGAAAAAGCTCCTCTACCAGGGATGGAGTGAAAAAGGGGACAAGACCAAGGATGGAGTGACTTCCAGGGAAGGAAGAATGTCCCTATTAACAAAGAAAGGAAAGGAGGACGGGTATGGACTTAAATATTCAGGCAATAAAATCTGCCTATGGCTCAAAGTATCTAAGCGCCACTAAATCCGAAAAAAAATCCGTCCCAACTAAGGAACAAGACACAGCCAGTGAAAAGATTGACATCTCCAGTCAATCATCTCAGCTGCAGAAGTTGAAATCAATAGTTGATGGAACACCGGATATTCGTTTAGAAGTGGTCAAGAAGATTAAAGCTCGAATAAAGATTAATGATTACCCCATTGAAAATAATCTTGATGATCTAACAAAAAAGATGCTTAAAAATGATATTTTGAATATCTAGCATACCTTTGGTATAAAAAATCACCCATAGGTTATAAAAGGGCGAAGGATTATTTCCTTTGTCCTTTTTTGTTTTTATAAAGGAGCTCCTATTTTTTTTTGAAAGTAGGTAGAATTGGCCCATCAGTAGAATAATTTTCCGGTTTTGAAAGTCCTGTGTTACTATAACCTGTTGATTTTGAATATGGTATATATATGGCATGTCAATTGCATTTGCTCCATGATGCGAGGTAAACTCATTTATGGAAATGCAATCAATACATAATAATCAATCACCTGATCAAAAGTCGCAAGCTAAATCTAGAGCTGCGAAGGTAGCTCAAGAGTTTGAGTCGCTCCTCACCTCTATAATGATGAAATCAATGCGAAGCACTATTTTTGAGGGTGGTATGATGCCCAAAAGTATGGGTGAGAAAATCTACACAGATATGCTCGATTTAGAGTATGCCTCTTTGGTTTCAAAAAATGCTCAATTGGGATTGGCCGATGAAATTGTACGTCAAATTGAGGCTCTGGGAAATCAAACCTGCTTGCGTGCGCTTCAAGGATTACGTAACTCCTATTGGGCTCATGATTCTCGATTAGTGCCAGGAACGATTAAAGCTCCTGCTAAATCGACCTTGCAAAGAGTCTCTCAATTTGATGCTTATATTGATGAAGCCAGTGCAAAATATACCATTGACCGCGATTTGATTCGAGCAGTAATTGTTCAGGAGTCTGCTGGAAATCCTCACGCTATTTCCAAAGCTGGAGCAAAAGGATTGATGCAGCTTATTGATTCAACAGCAAAAAGCGTAGGAGTCAAACAGGTCTTTGACCCCAGAGAAAATATTATGGGAGGAACGAAATATCTCAAATCCTTGCTCAAGGAATTTAGGGGGAATGAAACATTGGCCTTGGCTTCCTATAATGCTGGACCAACAGCTGTGAAGCGGTATCAAGGTATTCCGCCATACAAGGAAACCCAGGAATATGTAAAACGTGTTCTACACATGCGGGACACACTAAAACAATCTCCTATCACCATTGCAAATAAGAGAGATTAATTATGGACAAGCTTTTTGAAGATCTAAAAACGGTGCTTACTGATGAGCTTACCCTGCATAGCGAACTTGTCAATGCTGCAGAGAAAATGAACCACGCCATAAAGGAAAAAAATGTTGAGGCAGTGCATTCTATGACGGGTATTTATGATTCGATTATTGGCCAGATCGATACCCTTGAGGCAAAACGCTTGGAAATATGCGATGGCATTGCACAAAAAGGCAACCCGCCAAAAAAGCATATGACCTTACAGAGTGCACTCACGTTACTATCAAAAAAGGAACAGGAACCCTTTTTTGATTTGCGAAAAGCTCTAAAGGATAAAGTAAACAGCCTCTCAAGAATTAATACTGCCAATGAGCTAATGCTCAATGAAACACTGCTTGCTGTTAGTAAAAAATTTGAATTGATAACTCATTTTGAAGTTAAAAAAGGTAGCTATAAGAATACAGGTACCATGGATACTGCAACGGTGCGAAGAAATATTGTTAATCAGATAGTGTAAAGGACGCGCTATGGGACTCTTCTCGCTTTTAAATATTGGAACACGGGGGCTTACGGCCTCGCAACTGGGAATGGACATCACCGGTCAAAATATCTCCAATGCTGATGTGGAAGGGTATTCTCGGAAGCGGCTCAATGCTTCAGCTGATTATCGTTGGGATGCTAATCATGGTCAGATGGGTTTTGGTGTTGAAATAGTAAACATCGAACGGGTTCGCAATACATTTATCGATCAACAAATTCGTTTACAAAGTCAAGAGGTCGGGCGGTATAAAGAGA
>JANQEN010000055.1 GCA_028278335.1 Chitinivibrionales bacterium
TCCCTACTGCTGCCTCCCGTAGGAGTCTGGGCCGTATCTCAGTCCCAATGTGGCCGATCACCCTCTCAGGTCGGCTACCCATCGTCGCCTTGGTGGGCCGTTACCCCGCCAACAAGCTAATGGGCCGCAAGCCCATCTCTAAACAGTAACTTTCAAGAAGAGGTCACCTTTAATCCATAAACCATGCGATTCATGGACCACATCCGGTATTAGCCCCGCGTTAGCAAGGTTATCCCGAATTTAGAGGCAAGTTGCTTACGTGTTACTCACCCGTTCGCCGCTCTACTAGTACCCCGAAGGATACTTTCTCGCACGACTTGCATGTATTAAGCACTCCGCCAGCGTTCGTTCTGAGCCAGGATCAAACTCTCCATAAAATAAAGTTTGATTTCTAACTTAATGTTCTTTCGGAAACCCGTTCACACACATCAAAACTTTCAAAGAGCTGTTTGCCAGGTCTTGCCTGGCAATCTTTTAATATACTTTAAAACTTCTTTTTTATCAACTTTTATTTTGTTTTTAAGCATATTATCATTATCAAAGCGCATCAAAAATAACGGATGTTTAACAAGGTGTCAATATAAAATAACAAATTTTTAATATTTTTTTTACTTTGTATCAAAATCACACCTTAAAACCGCTATTTACCCCGAAACACCAGTGTTTTCAGGCCTTTATCCCGTTGACATAGTTTCCATTTTACGGGCTTTCCGCAGCAAAATTGTCCATTTTAAAATATCAATCATATAATATTTTAATAAAATCTTTAAAAAAAAGATAAATAAATTCATATATTCTTCTCTGTGTAAATAAAAACTTTATACGGATACCATATTCAATGAATTTATCCCTCCTAAACCTCTTTCAATAGAATTAATGTTAACATCTAAAAGGAGCTTTTTTTCCGAGGAGTAATACAATAAAAGAATGAACCTCCGATGCAATTTCTCTTTACGACTTTCGTACTATTAGTAAGAAGAGCTATTACTATTATATAGAGGAGGTTTATGATGACCATCAAGTATGCACTCTATCCAACAAACTTTGGAAGCAAAAAGCCAACCTACTATGCTCGTGTCATAACAAGCCAACTACTTGATACTGAAGACATTATAGAAATAGTGGCAAAACGAGGTACAACGGTTACCCATACTGATGTGCGAAGCGTGATAGACATTCTTTCCCGTGTTATTGAAGACAAATTAGCAGAAGGAGCCTCAATACATCTACCCTTTGCAAACTTCTCACTCACCATAAAAGGACAGTTCAACGAATTTTCCGATAAATTTAACCATCGGCTTCACACTATCACACCAACTGTGAATAAAGGAAAGCTGCTTAAAAAAGCCACGTTTAAACATTTACCAGCTCAAAAGATACGGATACCTAAAAAGCATCCCCACCTTATAACTTTTAAGGATTTAGCCTCGGGAACAAATAATGACATGATTACGCCCGGAGGTCTGGGGATTCTTCTTGGCTACAACCTTGCCATTGATCTGCTTGATCCCACACAGGGAATTTATCTTGTTAAAAAAGACAAGAAAAAGATACAGTATCCCGTTCCTGATATTGGTAAAAATGAAGATTCTGAACTCATTTTTAAAATACCCGATGACCTAGAAAAGGGAATCTACACCTGCAAAGTATGTACAATGCTACGGGATGGTACCCCAGGCTCGGGGAAGCTTGTTTACACGCTCGCCCATCCATCAGTCCATAGAAGGAGAAAAAGCACTACAATAAGGCGACCACGAAACAGTGGCAATGATTGACAGAAACGGTGATACGCTTTAACTCAAACAGTGACAGCGTTTAAAAAAGTACTGACAGCGTTTGGAATCAATGGTGGCAACGTACTTTTAGATGCTGACACCATTTTTTTAAACCCTTACAGGACAGAGGAACAAACTCCTTCGACTCTGAGATGAAAATCGTAGGATTTTTAGGAATAAACTCTATAGATTTTGGGAATTAAACTCTTAGGATTATTATTTTGATATTCAAACATGTTCAGCAATAAAAAAAGCCTCCCAAGAATGAGAGGCTCTGTGATTTTTTAAAAAGTAGTGCAAAAACTATACTATCGATAGTTACCACCACTGAGGTCGTGAGGTTTCTCCTCTGCCGGTGCAATGGGTTGCCATTGACTCGTACCACTCTGTGGATAGCTAAAACGCACCCAGGTCTCATAGAGAGCGTCCCAGTAGGCTAAAAGATCATCAGCGCCATCACCATCCAGATCACTGGTTGCTATGGTTGAGGCGCCTGTGTGGATCTCTGTACCCAGTTGTGTCCAAACCTCATCTAAGGAGTTACGCCACCAAACCTCTGAGGAGGTTGAATAGATAAAATCTGTCCGTCCATCACCATTAATATCACCGCAGGTCATATCTGTTGGTGTTTGATACAGCAGGACTTCCCAGTCATTGCCAGCAGCACTGAAGCGCGCCCACACTTTACCGTTCCATAATTCAATAAGCTCGTCTATACCATCACCATCAAGGTCACCGGTCGTGATCATCGAGGGTGAATCAGAGTCGGTCCTGACCCAGCCATCGGTCTTATCGTTATAGTAGTATACGCCATTGCTAAAGGATGCTACCACATCTGCAGCCACATCACCGTTCATATCACCAATGGAGAGCGACTTTGGTATTGTGGAGGTCAAACGTCGCCAATTGCCACTGTCGGAGTATTTGATCCATACACCGGGAAAGTTTGAGTGGGTATACACCGCAATCAAGTCATCCTTACCATCACCATCCATGTCTCCCGTGGCAATCAATTTTGCCGGTGCATAGGTTATTCGCTGCCAATCACCCAAGTTCTCTTCTCGATACCACACACCCTTTAAATCACCGGAATTAAAGGTTGCAAAAAACTCCTCCTTTTCAAAGGTCTGGCACTCGGTACTCCAGAGCTCTCTCCCATGAATACCATCATCAGCGGAGAAGTAGAGTTTGCTGTTTACTGTAAGAAGATCCGAGGGATCTGAATCGTCATAGAGGTTGATGTCATGAGACTTTTTTGCCTCGATCCCATCAAAGCACCAAAGTTCTCGATCATCATCATTACCGCGACCACTAAAAAAGAGAATGTCATTACACACCTCAAGATGCAGTGGTACTGTTCCAGCGGAGCCCTCGCGGATATCCATAACGAGTTCAGGATCATCCACTCCGTCAAAACGCCAGAGCTCTCTGCCATGAACACCATCATTGGCAGTAAAGTAGATCTCATTTCTAAAGGGAGTATACTCTTGCGGGTCCGAGGAGACAGAACTGTTGATATTCATTACCCGCGTGGGACTGGATTGACCATTGAATTGCCACAACTCTGTGTCATAGTTGTAAGTACAGGTAAAGAATATCTTATTTTTATACAGAAAGAGAAATCGAGGGTCTGCATTATAATAACCAGGCCAGATATCATGGATCATATGCGCGATACCACCATCGTACATCCACAACTCCTTACCCTTTGTCTCGTGCTCTGCGGCAAAGTAGAGCTTGTTGTTGAACACCACCATGTGGTTAGGACGAGAGCCATCTAAACCAGGATTAAGGTCACCGACAATATGGGGATCATTATACCCATCGTACATCCACAGTTCACGACCTCGCTGTGAATCTTCGGCAGCAAAGTAGATATAGTTGTTGTATTTAGTAAAGGATGGATCGGAGTCGGGCATGACCATGTCATGCACACCAAACTCAGCAGGATCATTGACAAAATCATAGTACCAAAGCGTACGAATCCCTTGAGAATTCAATGCAGTAAAAATCAGTTTACCATTGTAGAGTACAAACCATTGAGGATCCGAGGAAGCGCTACCTGGACGAATATCATCCACCAATTCTGGAGCATTGGTTCGATCATACCGCCACAGCTCAGTACCACAGTTGCCATCATTTGCGGAAAAGTAAATCGTTCCGTTGACTTCGAACAGGCCCTTTGGATTTGCGTTTGCAGCATTGGGGTTAATATCACCAACAAAGCCAAGTGTACCGCATCCGGCCTTCACTGATACGAATTGTCCCAGGGTCATAACCAGACCCAGTGCCACAGTTGTTGTAATCTGCAATAGTCTCTTGTTCATACTCTATTTCCTCCCTTTAGAAATATCCGTTTCCCCCGAGCTCTTATTTTTGCTATGGATATAGCACCCTTCTATAACTATAGTACCTCTCATAGTAAATATGTATGATAGCCATAAAAAAAATCAAAGTTTTTTTATTTTGCCTTAAAGCAAAGCAGAGCTGTTGTTTTCTCTATGATTTTCCATTAAACAGCCCTATTTTGCCCACAAACAACCCTATTTCACTCATTACTCATTGATTTTGTTAACGATGACAACTAAAAATAGCACATCAAAATCTGTTCCGGAGGAACTCCCCTGCTTTTCAATCTCCTCTATTTTTTTTTGGATTAATAATTGCTGAAAAATTATATATATAGAATTAATTCTTTGATATGTACAAAAGTATGTAGGAAACTAAAATGAGACAATACCTTTTCAAGGGAGGAAGTATGAAACTGGGCGCCTTTTCAGTCAGCCTTGCAGTGAAGGATATAAAAAAATCAAAACAGTTTTACGAAGCTCTGGGATTTAGTGTGTTTGGCGGAGATCAGTCGCAAAATTGGCTTATTATGAAAAATGGCGATCATGTGATTGGCCTGTTTCAGGGAATGTTTGAAAAGAATATCCTTACCTTTAACCCTGGTTGGGATCAGGATTGTAGCACCCTCGACTCCTTTACAAATGTGCGCCAATTGCACAAAGAGTTTAAGGAAAAGGGACTTGCTACCCAAGAAGAAGCACTTGAAGGTGATTCTGGCCCGGGAAGCTTCTCTGTGATCGATCCTGATGGGAATGCTATTTTATTTGATCAGCATGTATAGTTTTTTTGGGATTAGGTAAGCATATTTGGGCCTTCCCCTGCTTTGCAGGGTCGCCGTGGCTCCAGGAACAACTTCCTCCCTATGGGTCGGGTTCTCCTTCCAGTCGGCCCTCCCCCGTTTTACGGGGTCGGGACTGTCCTTCGGCCACCTTTCGCCTGGCTAAGGAAAAAGATAGTCTAAAGCCCAAGGCTCCACCCATGTTTAGGCTCTTTAATTCATTCCACACTTCTTTACGATGTATTCCCGTAACTAAAGATTTATTCTCTATTCATAGATGCAGACACATGGAGCATTAAAACTGGGGGGTAGCCAGAGATCCAGCTGAGCATACCGTTACAACAAGTTGTATTGCTGCGGGTTGAGCGTCCAGCGAAAACCGCGGGAATGCTACTTGCTGTTGCGGGATACTTAGCTTAGCTCTGGCGCAGGGGGCTCTCCCCCACCTATATAACCTACATATAAAAAAAACACAATTAGTCTCTTAAAAATTCTTCCAAAAAGATCTTGCAAAACCGACTACTTTACCGTATATTTATACAGTAGTATCTGACTGTGCTAAATGACAGAAATGAAGGTACAAAAAAGCCTATGAAACAGTTGTCCCAAAAACAGGAAAAGGTCTTATCCTTTATAGAGGCGTATCAGCGCGACAATGCCATGCCTCCGACCTATAAGGAGATACAAACCCATTTTGGTTTTTCCTCACCCACGACAGTAACCGATCACGTGCGCGCCCTGGAGCGTAAAGGCTACCTACGCATAGAGCCAGGCAAAAGCCGCAACAAAACGCGGGGCCTCTTCTCCTGCCGGCCTGCATCTACTCATGTGCCCTTGGTGGGCACCATCGCTGCAGGACCACCCATTGAGGCTATTGAAAATATCGAAAAGAGCTTTGACCTCTCCAGTATTGGCATCACCAATAGGGACAAACAGTTTTTTGCGCTTACGGTCAAAGGTGACAGCATGATCAACGCACACATTATGGACGGCGATATCGTAGTGGTAAAAAAACAGAGCGAGGTCAAACCCCACGAGATCGCCGCGGTGCTCTGGAACAATGAGGCCACTATTAAATATGTCAAAAAGAGGAAGAGCACAGTCTACTTGGTACCAGCCAACGACACCATGTCCCCCATTACCATCACGTCTCAAGAGACCCAGGCCTTTGCGATTCTGGGAAAAGTTGTATCCAGCATTCGGCCACGAATGTAATTCTCTAAAAGAGCATGTCATGAACTACGTATCACTTCACACCCATTCTGTCTTCTCCTTTCATGCAGGGGTCGCCACAGTGCAGCAGTTGGTATCACAGGCTCAGACCTTGGGTATGAAAGCCTTGGCCCTTACGGATAGAGATAGAATGAGTGGGCTTATCCTCTTTTATCAGGCCTGCAAACGTGCGGGGATCAAGCCTATCCTGGGAGTCGAACTCACAGAGCCGGGCAAGCCAAACGAGCATATTGTGATCCTTGCTAAAAACGAACAGGGATACCGCGACCTGTGCAGTCTGATCACTCAAAGGCATGTGGATGACTCCTTCTCCTTTGCCAAGATCTTTTCTGCTCCCTGGAACAACTTTGTGCTCTTTACTAATTTTCCCCATCTCTTTGAGCTGCTTGCTCAATCACCCAATCGCAAACATCTTCTGGGTGAACTCATAAACAACGCTCCCCTCACCCGCAGCAGAAGCAGAGCGATCGAGGCACTAGCCGTGCGCTACCACGTGCCACTTATTGCCTCGAACAATGCCTATTTCCTGGAGCAAAAGGAGTGGGAGACTCACAAAATCCTTGCTGCCATTGGCCTTAATAGCACACTCACGCGCCTTAAACCCGAGGAGTATGCATCTCAGCGCGCCTATCTTCGCTCCTCTGTGGAGATGGAGCGCCTTTTTCCCCACCATCTTCACGCACTCACCATGACCGAGACCGTTGCCAGAGCCTGTACGGTCGACCTGAGCCTTGGCACCTGGATACTTCCGAAAATCGATGTGCCCCCTCATTACACCCCGGAGACGTGGCTTCGTAAGCTCGCCTGGGAGGGATGCAAAAGAGAGTACGCTCACAGGCCAACCTATGAACAGGCAAAAAAGATCCAGCGCCGTGAGCTTACGGTCATCGAAAAGCTGGGCTATGCTTCGTACTTTCTTTTTGTAAAGGATATTCGTGACTGGGCCAATGAACACTTCCGCGGCGGCTATCGTCGCCCCAAAGATTGCTCGATCCTGCGGGGAAGCGCAGCCAACTCTATCACCTTCTTTAACCTCGGCGTGAGCGATCTTGATCCGATCAAATACGACCTTTACTTTGAGCGCTTTTTGAACGAAGACCGGGCCTCACCCCCTGACGCAGACCTTGATTTTGGTTGGGACGAACGGGAAGAGGTGCTCGACTTTATCATCAAACAGTGGGGTCAGGAGCGGGTGGCAATCACTTGCACCACCAACCACTTTCGCCGCAAGGCCGCCTTTCGGGAGACCGCCAAAGTCTTCGGCTACTCGGAAGAGCAGATCACTAAAATTCTTAAAAGCCACAAAACCGTGACCCGCCAAATCGTTGATGATGAGATTCGCATGATCCTCCACAAAGCACAACAGATTCAGGGCAAGCCCCGCTTCTTGGGCCAGCATCCCGGTGGCGTGCTCATAACCAACGAACCTATCACTACCCGAGTAGCCTGCGAATATTCCGGCGGGCCTAAAAATAGGATCATCACCCAGATCGATATGCACAATGGTATTGATGAACTTGGCCTAATCAAGTTTGACATATTGGGAAACGGCTCACTCTCAGTACTCCGTGACACCCTAGGTCAACTATCCCAGCAGGGCCTTACAGACCCGCAAGTCTATGACCTGGACAAGTGCTATCAGGATGCCCGGGTGCAGGAGATTATAAAAAACGGTAGAACCAAGGGGATTTTCTATATTGAAAGCCCTGCCCAGACCCGGCTCAATAAAAAGGCACAGGCCCGAACCTTTGAGGAGATCACCATTACCTCAAGCCTTATCAGGCCGGCCGGTGCAACCTACACGAGCCGCTATGTAGAGCGGGAGCGAAAAGCGAAAAGGGGCATTCAGGACTGGGATTTTCTCCACCCAAGCCTGATCCCCATACTCAAGCGCACCCATGATGTGTGCGCCTTTCAGGAGGATATTACCAAAATATGCCACCAGGTGGCAGGTCTCAGCTACAAAAAGGCCGACAAGATACGTAAGCTCATGAACAGCCTGCACGAAGGTATCTTGACACCAGAGGAATATCACTATACCGCAGAAGAGTTTTTACGGGGCTGCATGATCAACAACGGCTTGACACAGAAGCAAGCTCTGGAACTCTGGGAACGGGTGAGCAGCTTTACAGGGTTTTCTTTCTGTAAATCCCATAGCGCAAGTTATGCGCAGCTCTCTTTTCAATGCACCTATCTCAAGGCTCACTATCCAGCACAGTTTCTGGCTGCAGTCATCAGTAATCGCCACGGTTTCTATACGCCCAATGTCTACCTTGACGAGGCACGACGTTGGGGGGTTCGTATCCTTCCTATGGGTATCAATGAATCCAAAGAGACCTATTATGGTAAACACCACTGGATCAGGCCAGGCTTCATGCACGTGCGTAGCCTTAGTGCCAAAAGCATCGCAGCTATTACGGCCCTCCGTGATCAGGGTGGCCCCTATCGTAACCTGGCTGACTTTATCAAGCGAACGCCTACCAAGCGTAGCGAAATTGAGAACCTTATTCTGGTCGGGGCCTTTGATGGATTTGGCATGAGCCAACCGGAACTGCTCTTTCTTTTAGACGGCATATACGGCAAGCTGCGCCCAGAAACCCCCGACCTCTTTGCCAGTGATCCTGTGCTCAAACGACATGGACCACAACCAGGACTGAGCAACTACACACTCACCGAACGCTGCCTCAACGAGCTCAAACTTTTAGGCTTTATGCTTTCGGGAAATATCCTTGACATTCTGGATCTTCACCCGGAGGCCAAGGATACCGTACCAGCACAAGAGATACACAATCATGTGGGTAGAACCATCAAGATTTTTGGTTGGCCCATTACCCAGCGTAGCCATGTGATCACCCATAATAAACGGCTTATGAAATTCATCACCTTGGAGGACAAGACTGAATGCGTCGACGTTGTGCTCTGGCCTGAGGTGGTTGACACCTACGCCGACGTGTTGACCTTTGGCGGGCCCTTTGCTGTATGGGGCAAAGTCACCGAAGAGTGGGACGCCTACACTGTGGAAGCACACCGTATCAGTGCGGTCCAGTGGTCGCCAGCCCAGATGGATTTTGAGCGTGCCTCAAAACAACTCAAAAGCTCCTACACCGAGCAGTTTACTTATAGGGATATCGGTAATGAGATCGCCGCATAAACCGCTCTACCTCTGTGTCTTTGCAGAGCACTTCTGTGCTCAGGCTCTGGGGGTTTACAATCCTCGCTACTGGAAGCGTCCCTTTGTGGTTGCCCGCCAACAGCAGCAGAGCCATAGAAGCGTGGCTATTGCCTGTTCATCGCAGGCGCGCCGCCTGGGTATCCAGTGCGGCATGCCGATCTTTATTGTCAAGCGCCGGTTTCCCCAGGTAACCGTGATCATGCCGCAGCCAGACATTGAAAAGAGCCTCGATTTAGAGATGCAACGACTCCTCAATCGATACACACCACTCTGCACTACCAAAAGACGGGGTCTGTGGCTTGCCGATCTCTCTGGTACGCCACTATCACGGGGCAGTACAGCATGGGACATGGCACGCCACGTTCAGCATGACATCACCTATTCTTTAGGCCTTATGGAGTGCGCCATTGGCATTGCCAGCTCTCAACTACAGGCCCAAGTACTGGCAAAAACCAGCGCACCCAATGGGTATACGGTCTATACCAATGGAAAAGAGGCTCTTCAGTTTGCAGGTCTAAGCCCATCTCTTCTCCCAGGACTCTCAGGGCAATCCCGAGAGCGCATAAAAAAATATGGCCTTAAAACGATTGGTCAGATTCGTCTGTTGAGCAAAGAGGCGCTTCTTGTTCGCTTTGGCAAAGAGGGAGAAAAGATATACGCACTGGTAAACGGCTTTGATCTTCCGCAAAAGCCACAATCAAATCTGAAACTCCAGGCACAGGCTCCCTTAACAAAGGACATCAATGCCATGGACCTGCTTACCCAGAAAGTCCGCTACACTGCTGACAAGCTCTGCTATCAGATCAAACAGTACGATCAATCTATTTCCCGATTTACGCTCTCGCTCCTCTATTCCGATAACAAACGGGTGCAAAAAACTATTGCCCTACCGGGACCAACAAACAATTTTTTTACTATAGCCAATGCTGCGGAGCAGGCATTTCATGAGCTCTACACAAGAAGGATCGCCATAAAGTCAATGCAACTTCACAGCAGTAGGCCAACGAAGAACTCCGGCCAGGTAGATCTCTTCGAAAGTGCCCAAGATCATAAACAGCAGGCCTTGAGCCGGGCGATCACTACGATCAGAGGTCGCCTCTCCTTTGACAAGCTTTTAAGCGCATCCATGTTTGAGGTATCACAGCTATGAGCCAGCTTTCACTTGACATAGGTAAACGACCAGCATGGGACCCCATTGAAAAGCCACCAGATCTGAGTAAAAGCAATATCTATGTGGGTACCTCAGGCTACTACTTTGATGACTGGCTTAGTCGATTTAATCCGCCCAAACTTACCAAGCGACAACAACAGTATACAAGTAAAGAGGAAATCGAGGACCAAGATCGATTACGTTTTTATCAGAAATACTTCTCCTTTGTGGAGATCAATGCTACCTTCTATAAGCTGCCGGTGTTGCAGAGCTTTATGGACATAGAAAACAGAAGCAAGCCAGGTATGCTCTATGCGATCAAAGCGCATCGAGATATTTCTCATCCCACCCTATGGCAAAAAGATCGTGGTCAGACGCTCATGCGTCACCATATGCACGCGGTTGCACCTCTTTTAGATACGGGTCGATTTTATAGTTTCCTTATTCAACTTGATGATCGTACCTATCGTACGCAGGAGCGCCTTGATTACCTGTTAGCTGTGGGGAGTGAGGCTACCAAGCATCGGGTTGATGTGCACATCGAATTTCGACATGTCAGTTGGCATACCCAGGCAGTTCTACAATCACTCAAGGATAATGGTATTGGTATCTGCAATACTGATATCCCACCGATTGGTCACGAGTTTCCGCTTAAAGCCTATGCCACAACTGACAAGGGATATGTACGGTATAGTGGTTTAAACAAGGAAAACTGGTATCCCAAGGGAAAGCTAAAAACAGCTAAGGAGCGCACTGCAAGCAGAAATGCTCGATATGATTATCATTACACTCCCAAAGAGATGGAGGAGCGCGTCGCTGGTCAGATGACCTTGCGCAGCAAAACCAGAAATATTGCTATAGCCTTTAACAACCATTTTCAGATCAAGGCTATTCGTAATGCCATACAGAATTTAAAGTTACTTAAAGAGCGATTGGAGCAATTGCTTGAGGAAGGTGTGTAAATGCCCCCAGCGCGATTCGAACACGCGACACCAGGTTTAGGAAACCTGTGCTCTATCCTACTGAGCTATGAGGGCATAATAGTGGCATAAATATAGCATTTTCTTTAATACTTGGCAAACAACAAATACTGTGGTGACAATCAAGAGTAAAGAAATATACATGTAATGAAATAAAAAAAAGTTCCCGTTAAAACGAGAACTTTTTTATATGCAAATAACTTTGTGTCTAGGTGTGCAAGAACTTAGTCTTTACGTCCAAAATCAAGGGTCCATGAGGCCATAGCTGCACTGGGACCGGTGATAGTTCCATTGGTCCAAGTTAAGATATCACAACTGATATCAAAAACGCCCCGTCTACCATTTAGGCCAAAACCTGTGGATACTTTAAGACCCTTTCCATTTTCAGGATCACCAGGTTTAAAATTTGTAGACCAAGGAAAACGAATATCCTCATTAAAATTAGTTGTGTCACCATTATCATTAATGAATTCATTTTGCTTATAACGCATTAATTCACCAAAAAGAGTATACTTTAAACCGAATCTAGGTTTAAACTCCTCAAAACACCAGAATCCCTGAACTGTTGCTTCTGCACCAAAACGAAGCTTATGGGTCATATAAATCCGTGTACTATCCTGCAAATAGTCCTCATGAGAAGGAGCATAGGTTTGCATGGTTCCACTGTACTCTACTGACATAAGCATATCATCACCAAACAGAGGTTGCAATCCGATCCAAAGATCATTGTAAGTTGTATTAAAAGCAAATGTATTATACTTACTGGTCTTGGTTGAGTATTGTTCTGCGCCACTGGATGATAGTGTCGCACTATCGATTACCATATCTCTACTAAACCGAAACTTTTCATTTTTATACCAGTAACCAACAATCCAGAAAAGCTTTTCCTGAACAGTGCCAGAAACCTTTGATCCAATTCTTAAAAACAGGTTCTCTCCAAAGCTTGTGTGGGCTGATTTATCCTCACCAGAAACCAGCATCCCATCATCAGAAACATCGTGATTTGTTGCTTTTAATTTTGAAACCAGATCAGATTTCTCAGTTCTCTCTAAGCTGGGGATAAACATGCGGAATTCAGGATTAATTTTAATTGGACCAGCCCAAATGCGAGCATCAGCAATAAGACCAAGGCCAAAATATTTACTATACACTGATGAATCGTAGGCTAGTGTGTTGGTTCCACCACTGTGCCGATAAAAGAATTGATTTTCATGTTTTGAATCATGTTTTGATGCTTCCATGTAAGTACCAACACCACCAGTAAAGTTATCACCAAACTTGAAACCTAAATTCACGTGAGGGATGTCAGGAAAAAAGCGTCCTGTACCAGTACTACCAAAGTTTTCATTAAATTTCGCCTGCTCAATTGCAATTTTATAAAAGGAGCCAGACAAAGCTTTTCTGTTATTAAAGCTAATACCTAAAAAGGTATGTTCCCCAAAGGACTTAATAGCGATAATCGATCCATAGGCTTTACCAATTCCCTCAATATCTTTGATAATAGCTGATGCTTGAACTCGATCAGCCCAGCGATAAAGATAACTTGGTTTTCCTATAGTCCATCCGATATCAGCAGGTGTTCCAATACCACCCATACCATCCAAACGCGCATTAACACCTTCGATATTTTGGGCAACCGCTGTAAAGCTTAGTGCACAAACAACAATCCCTGCAGCTGCAATAAACCTTTTAATCATTAAAACCCTCCCTCCTTAAGTAATGTTGGGTCAAATTTTTAAAATTTATGTTACAGAAGAAAATTAACTTCTACCCCTTTTCACAACTCAATCTTAATAAAAAAACAACGAGATTAATATATATTGAGGAATGAAATGTTGGTACTGAATCCCCCCCTGCTGGTGATTTACATATGTATGTTTCATTAAGATATAACAGGGAGCTAGTCTCCGGCAAGGAATCTCTCCCCTTCTTATGTATAATTTCTCTCATTTTTGTTAATAATGGATTTTAAAGGCATTCTCATTACGGATTATCTCAATTTCACGGGATAATAATTCCGAAACCTGTCCAAAAAGAGGCCCTTTTTTTAATACCTTACAAAACTGATCCAGCAATGCCTTTTTACCCTGGGCTTCAAGTTCAACATTCCCATTGGCACAATTACGCACCCATCCGGTAATACCAAAAACACGAGCATTCTCCTTGGAAAAAAAGCGATAGCCGACTCCTTGTACTCGCCCGGTAACAATAATTGAGAGTCGATGATCAGGTCTTTGACTCATGGGGCATTATGCTCCCTTGGCTGCTAAAATTTAAAGTGATTATTTCCGTGAAAAAAAATTAATAATCAAGGTGACAACAACACTTATAAGGATACAGGTTGTAATGGGTATTGAAATCTTCACATTACTTTTTCCAAAATGTAAATCACCGGGTAGTTTACCAATGGGTATTTTATCACTCAGAAGAAAGAGCATACCTACAAAAGCAACAACAGCCCCAACAACAATTAAAAAACGACCAATTTCCATCCACTGCATATGCGTTCCTCGATTGATTATCGCCAAAGCCATTCCTAGGGCGAATCAATACCACCAAATAGATTGATCTGTGATTCCTCGGTTTTAGAACCTGGAACAGGTACATTAAAATAGGAGTAGGCTTTCTTAGTCACAGCCCGTCCCCGTGGTGTCCGCTTTAAAAATCCAGCCTGTATTAAGTAAGGCTCATAGACATCTTCTATGGTATCAGGTTCCTCTCCAACAACAACCGCAATATTGTTGATTCCCACAGGTCCACCACCATAATGTTCAATAATTGTGGTAAGGATCTTCCGATCCATCTCATCCATACCACATTCATCAATACCAAGCATGGTCAACGTTTGCTTGACACAATCAACAGTGATTATGCCGTTTCCCTTTACCTCTGCTACATCACGAGCTCTCCGCAACAGGCGGTTAACTACACGCGGCGTGCCTCGCGATCGCTTACCCAACTCCAAAGCAGCATCGGCTTCACAGGTAATGTTGAGAATCTTTGCAGAGCGCAGCGCTATAGCTTTAAGCTCCTTAGCAGCATAGTAATTCATCCTACCGGTATAACCAAATCGAGCAAGCATGGGTGAGGTAATAAGTCCAGCACGGGTTGTCGCACCCACCAAAGTAAATTTTGAAAGTGGAATTCTGATCGCCCGGGCTGCCGGCCCTTCACCGGTCATGATATCAAAGACAAAATCCTCCATGGCAGGATAGAGCGACTCCTCAACAACACGATTGAGCCGATGAATTTCGTCAATAAAGAGAAGCTGCTTTTCAGAAAGGTTAGTGAGGTTTCCGGCAAGGTCACCCTTTTTCTCCAAAACTGGCCCAGAGGTAACACTGATTGTTACCCCTAATTCATTGGCGAGGATCCGTGCTAGAGTTGTTTTTCCTAAGCCAGGAGGCCCACAAAAAAGAATGTGATCCAAAGGATCTCCTCGCTTTTTTGCAGCTGACACAAAGACAGCGAGGTTCTCTTTTAAACTCTCTTGACCAACAAAATCAGAGAAGCGCTGTGGACGGAGGGTAAGATCATACTCTCGGTCCTCATCCTTGAGGGAGCCCGAAAAGAGACGTTTTTTATCTTCAGGGTTCATCGTTTATATCACCTGTAGCGCTTTTTTAATCCACTCTTCAACAGAGGCTTCTGGTTCAATTATCTGTTCAACTCGACTAATGGCTTGCACAACCTGAGATTCATTATACCCAAGTGCGATCATTGCAGCATAGGCATCATCGCGAAGCGAGGGTGACTTACCCTTTCCCATCGCTGCCTGAGTAGCTATTGTATCCTGTTGTAGATCGCCCATAGAGATCTTTCCCTTTAACTCTAACACCAAACGCTGCGCTGTTTTTGGGCCAATACCAGAGACAGCCTTAAACCGCGAAGCATCGCCGGTTTGAATTGAATAGAGTATATCGTCAACAGAAAGTCCGGATAGTACACTAAGTGCTACTTTAGGCCCTACCTTGCTTATTGAGATAAGCTGTCTAAATAACTCTCGTTCTGCCTTTGTCAAGAATCCATACAATCGTTGTATATCTTCGCGAACATGAAAATGGGTAAAGAGTCTTGCTTGCTCACCCTTTGTTGGCATAGCTTCAGTTGACGAGAGAGGCGAAAAGATCTCAAATCCTAATCCATTGACATCAAGGATTACGCATTCCCCAGCAACTTCTTCCACCAAACCTTGAATATACTCGTACATGACAAATCCCTTTTACCCTGAAAAACATTTATAATGATTAAATGCACAAATTGCGGTGGCAAGGGCATCAAATTCATCAGAACGAGTTTTGGTTTTCGATATACCTAAAATCATTTTCACCATATATTCCACTTGATCCTTTTGGGCATTACCATTCCCAACAACCGCCTTTTTAATCTCCCGAGGTGTAAACTCCAATACCTGTGCGCCAATTTTTTGAGCAGCCAGAAGGGCAACACCGCGGGCATGCCCAAGGATCAAAGTTGTTTGTACATTCTTAGCATAAAAAGCCTGCTCAATACTTACACAGGAAGGTTGACACTCCCCCATGCGACATAGAAGACCATCATAAATATTTTCCAGTTTTTCCGAGAGAGATGCCTTCTTGTCAATATTAATTACACCGGAGTCTTTATAGGTAAGCGTATTTCCCTCAGTAGCGATTACACCAAATCCTGTGACAGCTGTTCCTGGGTCAATACCAAAAAATATCACCGTTAGGTTACTTTCTCGTTACTCGTTATAGAGGCTATACACCAGATCTAATTATCCTTCGAAGGCTTGAAGGTCCTCATCACTGATATCAAAGTTTCCATATACCTTTTGCGTGTCGTCAAGATCATCAAGCGTATTCATCAACCTAAGGACCTTTGCCACATCATCGCCGGTGACCTTAACACTATTTTCAGGAACTTTACTTAACTCTGCTGAGACAGTAGTTATACTCCCCTTCTCCAAGGCTTCTCGAACACTCTCATAGGCGTCAGGTGGAGTAGATATTTCAAAGACTTCTTCCTCTTCAACAATATCCTCTGCACCAGCCTCTAAAGCCACATCCATAAGGGTCTCTTCGTCAGCAGCTGACTTATCAACAACAAAAACCCCCTTTTCATGGAACATCCATTTTACTGAATTTGGGGAGCCCAAATTACCGCCAGCCTTAGAAATTGCATGCTTGACTTCCGCAATAGTTCGATTTCTATTGTCAGTCAACGATTCAATGACAATGGCAACACCACCTGGAGCATAGGCCTCAAAGGTAATCTCTTCATAGGTAGTTCCTTCTAATTGACCGGTGCCTTTGGCAATAGCATTATCAATATTCTTATTGGGCATGTTATTACTTTTGGCTGTATTGACTGCTGCCCGTAAACGAGGATTTGCATTAATATCACCACCCCCATCTCGGGCGGCAACGGTAATTTCTCGGATAAGGCGGCTAAAAAGCTTGCCCCTGGCAGCGTCAGCCTTTCCCTTCGCCCGTTTAATTGTTGCCCATTTTGAATGTCCAGACATACTACCTCACTTTCCGATAACCAGATCGGCTAATTGATCCAAGGGTACCAATTCTATATTATTTATTTTCTTTCCAATAAATCTCTCTGCGCTTTTTTCAAAATTGGGGACAAAATCGGTGATGTAAAAATGGCTCTGCGCAAAGCCATCTCTATCCTCTTCGGCCCGTGCATCCAGTGCATTTAAAATATCATACGCCTCTTTTGCTGTCCACATGGCACTATCGATGAGCTCTATTCTACTACTTACTGTACCCTGTATCGCTTCCATGAGCAAAGGATAATGGGTACACCCAAGAATAAGGCAATCAATACCGCTATCCACAAGCTCATAGAGATAGTACTGCACAACAGAATAGGTTATATCATGGTTTACAACCCCCTCTTCAACTAGTGGAACAAAGAGAGGACACTCTTTACCATACACAACAATTGAGGGATCAATGCTTTGAATTGCCTTTTTGTAGGAGCTTGCCCGTATAGTTGCTCTGGTACCAATAACTCCAATCTTTTTTTCAGCAGTTCGAGTCACAGCTGCTTTACATCCCGGCAACACCACTCCAATAACCGGTATCTCTCCCACCTGTTCGCGCACCTTTTCCAAAGCCACAGAAGAGACTGTATTACAGGCAACAATGAGCAGCTTGATATCCTTTGATTCTAAAAAGCTGGCATCCTGAATCCCAAAGGACTCAATAGTCTCATTGGATCGACCACCATAGGGACACCGAGCAGTATCACCAAGGTAAATAATCTGCTCATTGGGCATTAAACGAAACAGCTCCTTTACCACGGTTAGCCCACCTAACCCTGAATCAAATACACCAATCGGGCGTCCATCACTCATAACTGTGCCTCGTACTTCTTTTTAAATTCAATTACTGCCTTAGCAATGGCAATTCCCACACTTTTCCTAAAGGATTTGGTTGACAAAAGTTTTGCCTCAATAGGATTAGATATAAAACAGGCTTCTACAAGCACGGCCGGCATGTAGGCACCATTGAGCACCCAAAAATTGGCCTGCCCCACTCCAGTATGAAGCTTCTTGACTTTTTTTACCGATCCGTCAAAGCTTTTTGCTATAAGAATAGAAAGATCCTGACTCTCTTTAAGAAACTCATTGTTCGCCATGTCAATGAGAATATTCTGCAAATAGTCACCCTTATCCTTCTCCTCTTCAAGCTCGATAACCGAGTTTTCGATCATAGCCGTTAGCTTATCATCTTCATTCTTTGCCTGTGAGAGAAAGTAGATTTTATATCCCTTAACAAGACTGCGTCGCTTTTTATTTCCCCCAATACTATTGGCGTGGATACTGATGAATAAGTCAGCATTTTTATCATTGGCGAATTTTGTTCGCTCCCTAAGAGGAATAAAGGTGTCATTAGAACGGGTCATGTAAACCTTTAGGTTTTTACTCTTTTTAAGCTCATCCCGCATGGCAAGACCAATTGAGAGAATAACATCTTTCTCTTTTAATCCATTGGGTCCTAAAGCACCGGGATCTTTACCCCCATGTCCTGGATCTATGACAATAACTCGAATCCGGTCTTTGGAGGTATCAACTGATGCTTCTGATTGTGTATTAGAAGAGATCTTCTGTAGAGGTTCTTTCTTTTTAATCTCTGTTTTTATTGATTCTAAATCCTTCTTAGGACTCTCAGTGGTGCTCTGTTCATTCTCTAAAGTATTACCCTTTTTTGCATCAAAGGTAATCCGCTTATCTTTGGGTGAGTAAGCAAGCTCTATTTGACTGAATCGGCTAAAAGCTTCACAGGCTCCCTGGCAATGGAGATATAGGTTATCCTGTACCCGTGTCGGTGCAATCAGATACTGAAACACCTCGCCATTAATCCGATAAAAGGAGTTATCTTGAAAAAAATGGAGAGAGTCATTTTCAGCAAATACTGTAAACTGCTCGCCAAATTGATCCCATTGCCACTTCATCCCAAGACTTTGAGCAAGGTGTGCGACAGAAACTGCCAGTTGTTTTTGGTTTAATATTGCAGGGACCGTGTCTCTTGTTCTTTTAGAAAGGTTATAGACAATAACATTGTTGGCTGAAGCAAAGGAGGAAATAAAAAGGAACCCGAAAATAAGGTATATACAAAGTAATCTTATTGTTTTTCCATTCATATGGGTATGTTCGTTATCGCCTTTTCATAATGTTGCTAAGTCGCCTCTTTGATTCCTGGGCTGATATCTTCTGTCGCTTGTCATACTTTTTCCGGCCTCTACAGAGGCCTATTTCAATCTTTACCCACTGCCTCTTAAAATATACTGAGAGTGGGATTATTGTCAGCTGTTTTCTTTCAACCTCACCTCTAAGATGGGCTATCTGCTTTTTATGTAAGAGGAGCTTCCTTTTTCTATAGGGATCGTGGTTGAATCGATTCCCCTGTTCAAAGGGCGCGATATGCATATGATGGATTAAAAGCTCACCATTCCGATAGATTGCATAGCTATCGAGCAAATTTATTTTACCAGCACGAATCGACTTAACTTCTGTACCCAATAACTCTACGCCCCCTTCGAATTTCTCCAGGATCTCATATTCATGATTAGCCTTGCGATTTCGTGCTATTATTTTCATATTGTTAGAATTTCTAAAACAGTGAGAAGTATCAGTAGAAAATAGTTTGAGTAGCTCTCTTAATCAATGAAGAGATGGAACACTTGGCTAAAAGATTTGTATTCAAAAATGATAAGCTCTTTACTATTTTTCTGTATATTATAAAAATCTTAATTATTAAAAAAGTCTAGTAGTATAAAAATTTTCTATTCCTTTATTATTGCGAGGTGATGGTGAGCAACCTGTATAGATTTGGGATTTCCCTGGATAAGGATCTAATTGATCGATTTGACAATCATATCCGTTTAAAAGATTACAATAACCGTTCTGAAGCAATTAGAGATCTGATCCGCGACGAATTAGTCCGAAAGCAGTGGCAGGCAGGTGATGAAGTTGCGGGAGCTATCACTATGGTCTATGATCACCATAAAAGAGAGCTTGCTAACAAGCTTATGGACATTCAGCATGATTATGGTGATACGATTATTTCAACACAGCATATACATCTGGATCATCATAACTGTCTAGAAATCATAGCAGTAAAGGGATCTGCAAAGAATGTTCAGCACCTGGCAAATAAATTACGTTCTCAGCGTAATGTTAACCATGTGGTAGTGAATATGTCTACTACTGGAAAGATTTTGACCTAGCCTGTTCTCTTCTTCGAATAAGGCTTTTTTTAGAGATATGATTAAATAGGGGAACTGTGCAGTTCATCAAAAGAATGGCGAACATCATGCCTTCAGGGTAAAAGGGACTCTTGATTCGTATGGCCATTGCCAAAGCTCCGATCAGTAATCCATAGATGAGCTTTGCCCTAGCTCCAAAGGGAGAGGTTACGGGATCGGTGGCCATGAAAACCATACCAAAGGTAAATCCACCGAATACCATATGAAAATGAGGTGGAATGCTTTCCATAGCTGCCGGTGCCTTATTTGGTAATAGGTAAAAAAGAAGAGATACCATTACACCACCAAAAAAGCATCCAATCATTGTTCGCCAAGATGCGACTCTTTTCCAGAGCAATATAATTGCCCCTATAAGACAGGCAAAGGCTGAAGTCTCGCCAATGGATCCTGGAATGGTCCCAAGAAAGCACTGTATCCAAGAGTAATCATAGGAATGAAGTACTTGAACTATGCGCTCTCCCAAATCTTTTGAAGGTAGTCCTAAGGGAGTAGCCATGGAAACAGCATCATGAACTGAAGGTGTTGCATTAGTAAAGGCATCAAAAAGGGAACGAGCCAGCGAGGAAAAAAAGGTGCTATTCTGCGGATCAGTATAAACCCAAATTCGATCACCAAGCATCGTTGCCGGAGAAAAGAGCGTGATCACCAGTCGAGCAACAAGGGCTGGATTAAGGATGTTTTTTCCAGCGCCACCAAAGAGCTCCTTTCCAACGACAACCCCAAAGGTAATGGCAAGTGCTGCTTGCCACATTGGAAGTGTGGGTGGCACAATCAAGCAAAAGAGTACTGCAGTCACTAAAAAGCCATCAGTAACCTCTCTTTTATTTATAATGGCAAATAATAGTTCCCATAAACCACCAACTAATAAGGTTACCCCTAAAAGCGGAAGAAACACCCTAAGACCATATAAAAAAGCCAAAAAATGATTTAAGGGCATACCCAGAGCTTTTATATTTTGAAAGCCAATATTATACACACCAAGAAGAATTGAGGGCATAAGGGCAACTAATACAATAAACATGAGGCGTTTTGTATCCATCCCACTGCGTATATGTACAGGATCGGCAGTCACTTCCTTTGATGAGTAAAGGAATGAGTGAACCATTTCTCGAACTGGGTCAAGCAACTTCCCCCTGCCTTGATCAGCCCTGCTCTTTTTCAACACATCCATTGCCGACTAGTACTCCACGTTACTTTCCAAAAGATTTAAGCCTTCCCGTACTCTTGAACAAATGTCGATTTTAGAGGGACAAGCAAAGGTAGCTAATGCAAAATCCTCTTCACCAAGATCTAAAAGACCGAGTGATTCCAATTCCTTACAGTTCTGTTGCTCAATTGCCTTGAGAATAAAGGGGATAGAAATATCCAGTGGAACAACTTGATCATATATGTTTGGATCTAACATGGCCCGTGTTGCTCCATGTTTATCTGTATCAATGTTTTGCAAGGATGGTTTGAGTAAGTTTTGCATTATATTCGCCCAACCAAATAATTTTTTGTTTCTCTTTTCTGGAATGATTTGGATATTTCTTGTATATAATCCTAAAAAATCATCTATCCTACAACTTTTACCAAAAAGCATTGTGCCGTCAATAATTCTTTGTTCTTTAATTTGATAACTTTCTGATATGAGTGATTCAATTTGTGCACCTATAACCGTGCGAAAAAGAGCTTGCCTCTCTGTTACTGTTTGAGCAAGGTTGATATAGGCATCCCGTGCATAGAGTCCCTGTTTCATTGTTGATCCAATGGCAACACAATCAAGCGCGGAGATATACCAATTAGTTTCACCTTTTTGCAATGGACTTAACATATGCATATGGGTCCCAACAAGACCCGAGGGATGAGGCCCAGAAATGGTGTGGGTTGTAACACCGTCAATAGTTTGCAGATAATGATCATCTTCATTGCTATCAATGCAGAGATGTACTGCCCCATTGGTCAGCTTTGTTACCATTGTCGCGCCAAGCACAAACTCCTCTTGTTGCTGTTTTACAGTAGGCATTGGATTGAGCGCACAGGGGTTCGTATCCATCCCATTAATGAATATTGCCTTAGGTTTTTTATTTGGATTTGGGATTTTGTCAAAAGGGCGTTGTCTAAAATAGGGAAAGAGGCCTGTTTTTTTTAAATAACCCAAAGCTTCCCCATAATTTAAGGTATCAACCCTCTTTAAGGTCATTCTTTCATGAGTGATATAATTATCATCCCAGTCTGGGTTGATAATAATCTTTGAAACGATACCATTAGCAGTTGACTCAATTTGAGTGATGATCCCAGGAACAGAGGATACAACATTTTTGGTACTATCATTTACATCACAAAAGAGAGGTTGTCCTCCCCTTATTTGCTGTCCAAGTTTGACTAAAAGGTTGGGGATTATTCCTTTGTATTCACAAGGACGATAGCCGACATTCTTGGGTTTAGGGACCAGCTTGACTTCACCAAGGGAGCCACAGATTGAATTGAAATTAAGTCCCTTTTTTATAAATAACTGCATGGAAAAAGGATTACTAAAACTGTGCTAAGTTTGTAAGCTCTTATTAATGGCCGATGCTGTTTTGGGTCCCCACACACCATCTGCAACTAATCCCAACTTAGATTGGCATTTAATGAGTGCTCCCTTTGACATTGGTCCCCAAATGCCATCGGCATTTCCTTTTAAAAAACCAAGATCTATCAGTGCTTGCTGCCGATCTTTAACCAACGAAAAGTTATAGGTGGTAGGTTTTTCCTCTGTATAGTTTACTCGAATAGAATCAATTACCTTTTGTAACGTATCTCCAGGACAAGCAGGTTTGCCCATATGATAGTGACCATAGAGATCATTCTCTTCCCATCCCCAAAGCTCTTTGGCAACTTGCCACAATGTCAATGCTGCTATTATCTGCTTATCATTTGGTTCACCGGCAGATGAATCGGTTACATGGACACCATGAAACATCCCTTCGAACATAACAGAGAGAAACTCAGCATTTTCATCACCCTTTCGTCCTTTATACCCTTGAGACCAGGTCGCTTTCTTAAGGTCATTACAAAGTACGATTTGTCCATTGCGTCGAATTGCAAAGCTATAGGCAATGCTCTCAGCACCACCTTTACATAAATGAGAAGTTTTACTTGTGTGATAGCGTGCAACAGCTTCAACACTTCCCCAACCAAGCTCCTGGTGCCAAACCATACCCTTTAATTCTTTTACCTTTCGAATTTTCCATTTCCGTCCATCCCTATTTACTGCTAAGGATTTTCTACCATCAACAGGCTGTGGCATCTTTAACGGGCGATTAATTAAGGTCAATCTTTTTAATATGTCAAGTTCCATGGGTCCCCCTTTACATAATTAATGTACAAAAAATGATAGGAAATGATTTTTTTGAGGCTATCTTAAGATACTTTTCAGCATTAATGAATGCAACCCAATATATGGTTGATCATTACTGACACATCACCTATTTTAAGACAGGGTGTATAGGCTCGAAAAAACACATTCAAGTAAAGAGTTAGACTATTATGCATCAAACTGTGGCTGTTCTTGGCGCAAGTGCAAATCCAGAGAGATATTCTCATAAGGCTTTGAGCCTTCTGTTAGAGTATGGCCATAGAGTTTTCCCTGTCCACCCCAAAGTTCAAGAAATTTTAGGTATTCCAGTAAAATCAAGACTCTCTGCTATTACAGAAAAAGTCGACACTATTTCCATATATGTGAATCAAAACATCTGTAAAGAACATTTGACAGACATTATTGCACTTAAACCAAAGCGGGTAATCCTTAATCCAGGAACGGAATCTGAAGAGATTAAGAGTACTCTTTTAAAGAATAATATATCAGTTCAAGAAGCATGCACACTTGTTTTATTAAAGACAAATCAATTTTAACTGTTTCACAATACCTACATCTATGAGAAAATAAGCTATGAATGACACCCTACACACCAGAAAATGCAATGGCTACTTTTCTATAAAAATTTATGGCAAGTTTACCATTGATACTGTTCGAAAAATTCGGAAATCTGCAGAAGAGGCCATTCAATCAGAGGACAAAGTCATACTCTTTGATATGGAAAAAACTACCTCTATTGATAAAAATGGCGTTTTACTGTTAGTTACTCTTCAAAAAGAGGCACAGGCATACAATACAAAAATTATGATTGCCTGTCCTTCGCCTAAAATTATGGCAACTTTGAAGAAAATTGGATTGGACAAGACCATCCCGTTATATAGTTTTATTAAGGATTTCGAAAAATCACTTACCAGTAGTATTAAGGCTGAAGATCGTGGATTTTATGTTATTCTGTCAATTCCCAAGGAATTTAACATCTCCATAGTTGAACAATTGCGGACCTTAATAAATGAGTCAATAAACTCAGGATATAATCATATTGTAGCAGATTTCACGAGCACGAAAATGATAACCAGCGTTGGTGTTGGTCTTTTAATAAACCTTCACAAACGCCTTCAAGAAAAGGGTGGTAGTGCTCACATAATTAATTTATCAGATGAAGTACGCCAACTTTTAGAGGCAACCAATGTATTAAAAGTCCTACCAACTTATAAGAGTATCGATGAAATTGATGCCCATTTCCTAGACAAACTTTAACCTAATTTTCTCAGTTGGATATGAGGAAACAGCGGTTTACCGCAGACAACTGAGATTTTTTGGCTTAATATACCATTCTTTACATAGTCAATGTAGTATACTTCGTAAACTTTCATTTTGCTACAAAAAAAGGCATTGAGAAAATCTCAATGCCTTTTAAATTCGAATTATAGCTATTTAGATTTAGTGGCTATATATAAAATTCTTGGTAAAAGTTTCATTTTTATCACGAACCTTTAGGACATAACAGCCATTACTTACATTAAGCCCATTGTTATTTAAGCCATCCCAAACAATACTTTGGTTGCCCGGCTGTAAAACTCTAATAAGTTTACCTTTAACATTATAGATACCGACCTGAGCATTTCTATTAAGCTGTGCATTGGCAAACTTTACACCATTTCTAAGAGGTATTGTTTTAACATTCTTCATCTTGGTCTTGATACCAACACCATCTTTATACATCTTTACATGTAGGTAGTATTTCTGAGAGTAAGAGCCAAAGCGAAAGTTCTTCTCAACATAGGTTTGATATCCCTCTTTTGAGAAGGTCATATCGTAGGTCCCAATATTCATATAGGTAACATAACGTCCACAGGAATCGGTGAGTTTATTTCTATTTTTAAGATCACCTTCACGCATAATAGAAACCTTATTGAGAGCTTCCCCAGTTCTACCATCAGTCACAATGCCGGTGAGCCCATATTTATAGAGATACTCCATGGACATAAATAGCGCCTCTTTACAATAAACCCAGTGTCGTTTTAAATCGGAAGGGTCTAGGTTTTTCCGGTTTGAAGATTCTAACGTTAAAGAGAAACCATTTCCGACCCAATCGTTCATATCACAGCGAATACCATGACACTCATACAACTCAGTGAAGATATGTCCGATACCATCACCACCACAGGATGTCATGTAGCGGGTATTTGGAGCACAATCCTTATGAATCTGGTCAACTAATAATTTAGCGAAATTTTTGTACCATTTTTCATCTTTGTTGGCTGTCCGAATACCACCATAGGGCCACAAATAGGTCTCTGTTCCACCATGCTGATCTTGAGCAAACTGGAATTTGTACCAACTATGGAGTTTTTGAAGAGCCTTTGATTCATTTGCATAATAGGAATATCTTCCATAGAGTTTATGGTTACCTCTTTCACAGGGACAGGGAGAGTTACGATTGAGGTCAAAACGATCTTTGACACTATGTCTTTGAGCATTTCTTACTGTATTATCTCCACTGGGATACATGCCATCGGGATTCATATTAGGAACAAACCACATTTCTAATGAATCAACAAGAGCGGTAATACGATTATCCTTACCATAACTAGTGAGTATAGTATCCATCATATGCAGACAGTTCATATAGTTGAGTGTCTCATCACCATGAATAGCATTTGTCTCTAAATAGCGTGGTTCCGGTTCATTTTTCTCAACATTATCGGAAATCCGGACAGCATAAATATGGTGATTTTTATTAACAACACCACTGGGCCCAAGATTATAAACCTTACAAATTTTTGGATAATCTCGCTCCCACTTCTTTAAAAAATCGATATACGCACCATAAGAAGGATACTGATACCAGTTTGCTTTAGCTTCACCGGCAAGATAGGCATCAAAATTACCCATTTTTGGGTTCCACACTTCTGGTTCTACAACATCATAGGGTAAACCAAGTTCTGCTAAAGCATCAAGATCCTCTTGAATAAGGCAGGCATGAACATTTGATAGGTTATCTGGGTCAATTTTCGTAACAGAAAGCAAATCACCCAGTTTATATGCGTGAATATCCGATGGTGAGTTTACTTTAATAACAACATCGACCTCTCCATCAGAAGCAATAAGTTTTTGTGCCTTTGTATAGGCAGCTTTAGCTTCTTGAGCGGTAAAGGTACTAGAAAAAACAGTTGAACTTAGCAGTAGTAGCAAGCCCATACATAAAGCTGAAAAGGTTCTCATCCAATCCTCCTCAAGGAAAATGAAAGTTGTTTATAAATTAATTAGCAATATAAATGTAGTTGTGAATTAATTATTGTCCCCCCTACCCATAGACAGGCAGTTATAAATATATCCTTACTAGTATAATATAATACAAATCCAAAATATTTATTGAAAAAAATAGCTAAAAAGAGATAATTTTTGATGGGCATTACGAATAATGATTATTTTTCTCTCTTTAGTGACAAATAACCTACATTTATACAGATATATTGAAGAATATCTAATAATTTATATCTCTGTCCTCTTATTCATTTGATAATTTACCGGAAAAAAAGAAAACTGCCATTTAATAAATAGCAGTTTTCCTATGACCAAAATTGGTAATTTTTCTATCTGTTTAGAATAAAGGGCTTTGTAAAAACTTTGTCCTCTACTATCAATTTTGCGATATAGCAACCTGGACTTACAACTCTATTTTTATTATCCAGGCCATTCCAAACAGTGAAGTTTTGCCCCTTATTATTGGTTGGAAAAACACGAATTAGTCTTCCATGTACATCGTATATACCTGTTTTAACAACACCGGAAATCGCATATATAATTTTCACACCGTTTGAAACAGGGACAATCGAAACACCGGTGCTTGATTTAATTTTCGCAACAGGCTTATTGCTTACAAAATCACAATCCATTTCCACTTCAATAACTTGTGCCTTTTCATTTTCAACACGAATGTTGGACACCGTTTTCTTTTCACATTCCTTATGAGTGAATTCAAGGGTGTATGTGCCTTGGTAAATAGGACGATAGAAATCTCCGTGTGGTTCATCAGTGTAAACAAATGAGCTGTCTTTATCGTGCCCTCTGGCATAAACCTTGGCTCCACAAACCGGTTTACCGGTATTTTTATCCTTCACCACACCACGAATACCATATTGGCATTGCTCAATATAGTATAACAGTGATTTGTGCAACTTATTCCAATACCCAGGAAGAGAACTTCCCCTTGGATTCTTCGTATAGGAAATTTCTCCGGTGACTTCTCTACAATGTCTAAACCAGGTAACATAATCCATTCGGCTTCCGTAGATGATATACCAATCACCACCTAGGGTAACACCATTGTTTTCACCGGTCATATAATTTCTATCAATTTGATGCACCCGATCAACGAATTGCCTACAGACATAATTAAACCAATTCACATCGGCATTTCTGTAGTTACCGGATGTCCACGTATCAAAGGGATAGTTTAACAATTCTGCGCCACCATGAAAATTCATGCTCGACACAAAATGAAGCGAGTCAAAGAGACGCATCATCATTTTTGTTTCATGTTGCTGGTTGGGGATGTTTCTTTTTGGGTTAGGGTAATTTCTGTTTAAATCAACACCGTTGGCATTGGCTCTTCTTGCTCCACTAACCGAGCTGTTTCCTCTATAGTAAGTTCCATCTGGGTTTTCGTCAGGAAGAATCCAAATCTCGATATTGTCAACCAAGCCCTTAATGTAGTTATCAGAGTTATATTTTGTTAGAAGATGATCCATCAGTCGGAGAAGTGTTACATATCCGGTTGTCTCATCACCATGCATAGAAGAACTATACATAAAACGAGGCTCAGCTTCATGTTCATTGACATTGTCGGAGATGATCGCAAATAGGATTTTTCTACCCCGAATTGATTTTCCCAATTCGTAAAGCCGACAGAGATTGGGATGATCTCTGGCCATCTTCTCCATCATCTCAATATATGCTCCGTAGGTGGGAAACCTGTCCCAATCATATCGCTCGCCACTTTTCCCATCATACATTTCATGATCTTGTATAATATCTCCGGGATGAGTTAACACCTTAAAATCAAGATTATAGGTCAAAAATTGATTGAATGCTGTTTCATTAGCATAGGCATATATCTCACGCCCCTCCACTTTGTCAATTGATATAAGTTCAGAAAACTCATTGATCTTTGATCTTTCGGGAAGCTCACATTTAAAGTAGAGTTCGCCCTTCTCTTCCAGGCCTTGAAATGCCTGTGTTAACTGAAATGTATTATGAGCAAAGAGTAGGTTTACCAGGAGTAAGAGAATAGACGGAATTAATAGTAATTGCTTCATTACTATATCTCTCCTTTCAAATCAGTTTGGGTAGTATAAAAAGAATAGAGAATATTTCCTGCCCTCATAGATAAAATATATAAAAAAAAACAGTTTTTTTCATATTAAATTACTTTATTGCAATAATATTCGTTGAGAAAATGAATATTCCATCAACTTTTCAATAAAATGGTATTGTCTAAAGGCAAAGAGAATTTGGATTTTAAGCAAAATGTAATTGGTAAGCGTTTAAATTAATGGTTAAAATGAAAAAGCCTGTAAAAACACAGGCTTTTTCATTAACTTTCTATAGAGGATAATAAGACTAAAAATCTTTATCTCTTCCAAAATCAACAGTTAGCGTTATAATGGCAGCAGGAGGACCAGACATCAATCCCTCATCTTTCCAACCCAGCAAATTACCACTAATATCTAACTGACCACGTCCCTTTTTCAAGCCAATACCACCGCTGACCTTGGCTTGTTTTTTACCACTAACCTCAGGAGCCCAGAAGAAATCATAGGACCAGGGAAAATCTTCTTCATTAGTTACCTTTCCGGTATTCTCATCAGTAACAGTCTGCCATGTCTTAGACCAATAGGCAAGAACTCCTCCACGAAGGTAGAGATTATCAAAAATCCAAAAATCAGGAATAATCTTTTCAAAGCCAAATCGAATATTGTGATACATATAGGTGATATTTGTATCTAAAGCAATATCTGGATGTTTACCATTAATTTTTCCAAAAGCACCATCATATTCGGGAATGAAAACGAAATCATCAGAAAATTTTGAGACTAAATTGAAAAAGAAATCACCACCCATGGTGCTTCTTTGAGAGGTTAAGACTTCACCAGAGGAAGTACCAACAGTACCACCACCAGAGGCATCTAACACTGCAGAATCAATAGAAAACTTTTGTTTAAATTGATAACTTCTTGACTGAAAGGATGCACCAGTGTTGAGACCAAAATTATCTGTGTCAACTGAAAAATAACAACCACCTTTTAACAAGGAAGTGTTTGGACTTGACCATTCAATATTTTCATTCAACGTTTGTTCTGATTGTGGGTCAGCTGCAGGTTTTGAAGAGAGGCTACCTTTAAGTACATCCAATGCATCATTTGTACGCTTTCCATTAATGGATGGCATACCAAATTGTACCATTGGACGAATTGTTAGATTTCCAGCTTTTATCATAGCGTCAACAACAACACCAAAGACCCGAATGCGTTTATCTGTTTCGTCGATCTTTGCAGCAGCGCTAACTGAATCGGTACCATTTTGTGCAACGTAGGTCATGGTACTATCAGCTAATCCAGTGTATTGATAACTTGCATAAAAACCACTTACACCAAAATTAAAATTTTCTCCAAATTTAAATCCAAGCGCAAGACTGGGAGTCATTTTCATTGAGCCCATACTCGCCTTTAAATAGTCTTTATATTGAAGAAATTTAATGCCGTCTTCAAAAAATTGTTTGGGCATATAATAACGTTCATTAAACGTTAAACCCAAACAAACTGCAGCGCCGAGAGATTTCGTCAAAGTAATGTTACCATAAGTTTGACCAATATCATCACCCTGTCCAAGATTTGGAACAGTCCCGGCAAATATTGAACCGTGTAGCATATCAGGAAAATTTGCCATCAGAGAAGGTGAACCAACAATCCAACCCATATCATTTGCTTGATAAACACCTCCCATTGCATCAGTGCGTCCATTTACTCCCTCAAGATTCTGGGCGAATGACATTAAGGGAATAAACAATATAAATAAAACTAACATTACGATTTTTTTCATGGAAACCTCATTTATTATTGTTGATGTATTAATATTCTTATTTGAAATTGTGTTAGGAGAATTAAGGAAGTCCTTATCTTTTGCCATCAGTGTAGATGTGTACAAAGAATGTCCCGAATTGTGAACAGTTTTTTTGTTTTCAAAGATATTTTTTACCATTCTTTCCTCCCAAAATCCATTCCTATTGTTGCCATTGCAGAGGGAGGTCCCTTAACTATACCTTGTTTCCATTTAATAAAATCTATACTAAGATCAAAATAACCTCGCGCCTTTTTGAATCCAATTCCTCCAGCGACTTTAGCCTGCTTTTTACCAAAGTTAGATCCCCAGAAAAAGGATCCCCAAGGCATGTTCTCATCACTATTAACATTCCCATCAAATCCACCATTTTTAATGGAACGCCACTCTTTTGTCCAATAAGCGACAAGACCACTTCTAAAACTAATTTGATCAAATATCCAAAAATCAGGAATGTTCTTCTCAATTCCTAAACGAAAGTTATGATACATGTAGAAAAAGTTTGAGTCTGCAGCAATGTCTGGCTCTTTAGCTTTAGACCATCCAAAACCACCATCATATTCTGGAGCAAAGTAGAAATTGTCTGAAAATGAAGGAAGAACACCAATAAAATAGTCAATACCCCGGCTTATCCTATGGGATTCAATCTTAGGCTTTGTACCAACCCTTTGGTTTGAGGCATTGCCACTCGCATCAATATCTGCAGTATCCTCTTCAATATTTTTCTTAAATTGATACGTTTTCTCACCATACCATACTCCCCAGTCAAACTCAATATTATCATTAGCAGCCACAAAGAGTACACCACCGTTTATCAGCATAGCTTCAGGACATTCCCAGGAGTATTTTTCATTTATTGCATCAGGAAAAGTAGTTCCCGCTGCGGCAGGGGTACTTTGTAAACTCTTTTTTAATTGAGTTTGAAAATCGGTTTCTTCCTCTCCATAAATACCAGGCACACCAAATTTAATGGTAGGTCTTAAATATAATCCACCAATTTTCAACCATGCTTCAGCAACAAATCCCCATACACTGATTCTCTTACCAATTTCATTATGGATAAAACTTACTTCTGCTGAGTCTCCACCAACTTTGGGATATTTAAAGCGTTGGGTCGTTAAGTTTTCGTAGGACTGCCCTTCAAAAAAGCTACTGACACCAAACTTGAAATCATCATTAAACTTCCAGCAAAGAGCTACGCTGGGAATCATGGCAAATTTATCGGCGTTGTTATCACCATTAATATGAGTCGCATCAAGAATCAATCCACCATCCTTATAAAAGGAATAGCTCATATGGATACGCTCATTGAATGTTACGCCCAATCGAAATTTTTCTCCAAAACCTTTTACCGCTATTACTGCTCCATAGGTTTCCCCGATATCGGGAATTGGTGTAGTATAAATAGTACCCTGCATTTGATCGGGAAAATTAGCGATTCCTGTAGGGTGCCCCACAGCCCATCCTAAATCACTAGTAAGACCAGAACCACCCATTCCATCAATTCTGGCGTTAATTCCCTCAACATTCTGTGAAATTGCATTAAACAACAAACCCGTGATTAGTAGTAAAGCCGTAACCAGCCTTTTTACCATTAAATCCCTCCTTCTTTAAAGTGGAAATCATAATCACAATATTAAGTGTTATCACCTATCGTCATTGGATAGCACCTCATACAGTGTTTAGAACGTATACCCCTTGTTAAGTTTTAGGAAATGTGTAGAAATTTACATAAATAATAAAAAAAATCGTAAGTAATATAAGTTTTGGCAATATTGAATATTAAATTTTAATTCATCCATCATAGTTACTTTTCGCAACTAAAATCAAACGTATTCTACGAATTATGTGAATATAATTTTGGTTAGGACAAGATCTGTATGGTAAAAACAAATTACTATAATACAATAAATCAAAAATCCAATTAGAAATTACAGAATAGATATATAGTCAAATAATTGATTTATAATTAAATAGGAAATAACTATTATAGTAATAAGCAATCCTCTACCGTTAAGGATTACCTCCCCCTGTCCCCTCGAATTCGCCTTTCTTTATTATAAGCAAAAACCTATTTATCTACTAATCGTAATTCGTCTTGACATGCCACTTAAGACATTATCAACATGAATGAGGTAACACCCATTTCCAACAGGCCTATTATTTTGGTTAGTATAATCCCAAAACAAAGTGCCGGATTTGTTTTTGTCAATTAAGGACTGCACCAATTGTCCTTGTAAAGAATAAATCAGAACCTTTCGGTTATGAGCAGATTTAGCAAGCTTAATAAGAACTCCGGTATTGCTTTTTGTAATACTCATCGCACTACTATATATGGGTTTATCATTTTTGATACCAACAAAGTCACAATTTAACTCTACATCTTTCACGGTTGCCACACCGTTGCGTACACGTATATTTCGGATTGTTTGTTCTTCACAGCTATCAGCCGAGTAAGTTACACTATAATTGCCTTCATAAAGTGGCCTGTAATAGTCACCGTATTTTGCACCTGAGTAAGTAAAGGAGCTATCTCTATCTAAATTTTCAACGAATACCTTTGCCTTGACTGGCCGTCCAGTGTTCTTATCAGTAATTGTACCTCTAAGTCCGTTTAGCATTTCTAAAAACAGGCCAATTATTGCGTTTTTATTATAATTCCAACGTTGATTAAGCTGGTTTTCTGGAAGTTTTTTTCTTGAGTTTAGTTCCAAGGTCACACATCTATTATGTCTATGATAGTATGGATAGTCGATGCGTGTCCCTTGGGCAGTATAATAGTCAATACCAGCACTACCCAATCCGCTAGAACGGGGAGAGCTAAGATAATTACTACTAACTTTCCGAGCTTCTTGAACATAATTTAATGCTATATATTTCCACCACTGTTCATCTACCGGTTTCTTCCTGGCATATGCAAAGGGGTAGACAATATTTTCCATACCACCATGAATATCAAGACCCATTATAAAATTATAATCAGCATCAAAATCACAAAGAACCTTAGTTTCTTTTTGCAATCGAACATTCCACCCTCTTGAAGGATCTGGGTGATTTCTATTTAAATCCTGCCCATTAGCATTTTGTCTTCGTGAGTTCCATACGGTATTATTGCCACCAGAATAGGTTCCATCAGGATTGGCTAAGGGAATTATCCACAGCTCAGTGCTGTCAAGCACCTTCTTTGCCGTCTGGTTTTGTTGATAGTTCGAACACAAATAGTCAATCATGCGCATCAAAAGCATATAACCCAATAGTTCATCACCATGAATGGTTCCGGTAGCTAAAAATTTTGGTTCCTTTTCATCTTTATCCACATTGCTAGAAACTTTTACTGCTAATATTTCACGATTTTTAACACTTTCACCTATTTTAGAAACTTTACAAAATTGAGGAAATTTTGTTTCGAATCCTTTTACTATATCCAGGTAGGCATTATAGGTAGGATATTTATCCCACTCAGCCTGTGCTTTTCCTGCAACATAGTCCGCATAGTCTGACATCTGTGGTTTTTCACCAGTAAGGCTTGGTGGCGTTTGTGTCACAAAGGGAATTCCATGCTTTTGAAAAGCCTCCAACTCATCTTGGTTGGCATAGGCAAAGACTTCTAGACCCTCCACTTTATCAATTGAGATATCATGGGTGATCTTATCCAAAATTGATGGCGATTCAACCTTGAACTTAAAAAATAATTCACCTCTATTTTGAAGGTACTCATTTGCCTTTTGCAGTTCAAATGAACTTTGAACATCCAGAGGCGATCCAACAGAGATGGAAAGAAAAAGTAAGGTGTATAAAAAAAATGAAATGCCTGCTTTCATTCATAGCCTCCTTGTGAAATTGGCAAAAAAAAGGAAAAACAGTTCGTTCGCCCCCCACTATATTGAAAGCATCTATTTAAGAAATAGTAATATAATTTGTCCGTAGCTGCTATTTGTAACAATAATATAATAAAAATATTGGATTTTAGCTGTGATTATTTGTATAAATTAAATTTAATTCTAACCAAACCAACATTAAACTCATAAAAGTAGCGCTATAACGCATTTGTTTAATTGAATGTTTAATTATTAATCAATTTTACCTATTTTTATTCGTTTTCAACAATCATTTTTTTGATGTTTAGAAAATTTCCAATCTTGTATGTAACCTACGGTCCGTGTCATTAAAGACCTAAAAAATTCTATGCTAAAATCCGTCCTATTAAAAGAAAAACTGTTGTACTATATAGAAATCATCTTAATTAAAGATAAGGGGATCCAATTTTCCATTGAATCCCCTTAACGTATTGATTCTAAAAACGCATTTAGTGAGTGATCACCAATCGTTCAGTTGCTTTTACTGCGTTGTTATTCAAATTGACGATGAAACTTCCAGCACCAACTTTTTGTCCAAAATGATCGGTTCCATTCCAAAAGAGAGATCCCTTGTTAGATTTTTTAATATTGAACGTCTTAACAAGGGTTCCTTTCATCGAGTAAATATTGATTGTTGCAGCACCTTTTATATTCGCCCAAGAGAGGCTCACACCATTTTTACGAGGAATCATTTTTAACATCTTTATTCCATGATTGTCCGCAGTATTGGCAATTGAAACAGCATGCTTATTCTTTAATTTCACATTGAGGATTGTTGCCCTATCATTTACCACATTCACATTACGGATTGTCTTGGCATCATAGTTCGTGTCTGGTTTCATTGTGTTCGGATTAAGCGCGGTAAAGGTAATATTGTAATTTCCGCGATAGAGATAGCGGTAATAGTCACCATGGGGTAAAAATGAATAGATATGAGAACTATCTTTATCATGCCCAGAAATAAACACCTTTGCAAGAATGGGATCACCAGTGGTAGAGTCTGTTACTGTACCCCGAACACCATTGAGAGCCTGTTCCATATAGGAGAGCATCGCCTCTTTTTGGTATCCCCAGTGAGCATTAAGCTGACTAGAAGGTAGTTTTTTTGTATAAGAAACTTCTATAGTGAGGTCACGACTTTTTTCAAAATAGGTCGCACCATTCATCCGTTCCCCCCTTACCACATACCAGCGATAGGCATTGACACAGCCATTTTCTTGTGTAAAGTATCCTGATGGACTATTCCGTTGTGCATTTGAAGCCCACTCCTTCCCAACATACTCCCACCATGCTTTATCAGCAACATTTTGAGACCAACAACCCCAAATGTAGCATACCAGCTCAGCACCGCTATGAAAATCAGCTTCCAATGAAAACTTCTTACCCTTTGCAAAATTCTGGATAATTTTAGTTTCCTTTTGGGAAGAAGCTTGCGGGCGGCCAGTTGGGCATTTAAAGCTTCGATTAAGGTCTACACCATTGGAGTTTTGACGACGAGAGTTTCTTGTTGAGGTATTGCTTCCATTGTAGGTTCCGTCGGGATTGCCCAAAGGGTTTATCCAAATTTCCATGCTGTCAACAAGGCGTTTAACTCTTTTGTCTGAGTTGTATTTTGAAAGCAGATAATCAATTAGACGTAATGTCAGCACGTAACCGCATAATTCATCACCATGCACTGTTGATTGATAAAAGAAGCGAGGTTCAGCTTCATTCTCTCCTATCTTGTCGGAGATTTTTACAGCAAGATATTTCTTTCCCCGAATTGATTGACCAAACTCCTCAATCTTACAAAGATTTGGGTAGTCGCTGGCGAATTTATTCATCATGGTTACATATTCGTTGTAGGTTGGATATTTATCCCATTCATAGGGTAAATTATTTTCTATTTCCTTAGCGTAGCCTCCGGTAATGACACCCTGTGGAGGATCATTCCACTCAGCTGGAACTGAATAGTTAAAATCATATGCACAAAACTTTTTAAATTGGTTTTCATTTGCATACACAGAGACTTCATTACCATGTACTTGATCAACATCGACAATTCGGGAAAGTGTCACCACATCAAAATTCGACTTAATGGCAACCTTTAGTCGGACTTCACCTCGCTGCGCAAGGTAGCTAGTTGCTTTCTGAGCAAGTGTACTTTGTTCAATGGAATAAGCACTTAAAGTGAGTCCTATTAGTAGTAGTGTTCCTACACATTTGAAAAGCTGCTTCATGTCAGCCCTCCTCCTTAGAGATTTTATTTAGAAATTAAATTTTTCTGCTTGTATAACAATTGTTACTTACTAATATAACACAAAACAATTGAAATGGATGATTTGTGTTGTATATTCTCAAAATATTAACAAAGATTATTCAAACACCACCTTTTATATCATTCATTTTTATGAGAACAATCGTAATATTTTAGGTGGTTTTCTCTATAACGCATTGTTATTATTAGAGATTACTTACATACCCGTTACATCTATATCAATAAAATAATTTATTCTAAAGAAATAATCCTAATAAGCATATTAGCTATGACTATATAATAATCAATTTTTTAAATTAATCAACAGACAATGGACAAATTCCTTAAAAATTTTATAAAGAAATAGTGCAACGTTATAAATAAAATTTGTTTAGGTATTGGAAACAAATCTTTTGTTACATTATAACTAACTTTCCCTGTAATGCGCCAGCCTCTTTAATTGCTTGGAAAATTGCAATTACATCACGGGGAGCCACTCCCAATGAGTTGAGAGCTTGGGCAAGATCAGACACAGAAGTGGTGCCTTCCAACACAACCATTTCCATATCCTTCTCCTCAACAACCATTTCTGGATTGGGTATCACCGTTGTTTGCCCCATGCTAAAAGGTTGTGGTTGGACCACCTCAGGTATATTAACTACCTCTACTTTCACCCCACCATGGGTGACAGCAATCTCGGAAATTCTAACCTTTCCGCCCGCCACTATCGTGCCAGTGCGTTCATTCATGACAACCTTTGCTACAGCTTCAACAGCAAAGTTGACATTTTCTACTTTAGAAATAAAATCGACCACATCCACATTAGAGCGAACAGAGTCACGTACAATAAGCCCATAATTCAAGAGCACAGTGGAAGCATCAACTGCTTTTGCCACAACTTCACGGGGAGATAAATAATCTCTAAATGATTCGTTGATTGCTTGGGCCATTGATACTGCAGAGGTAAAATCGGGCGAGAAGAGGGCTAAGGAGAGGTCGCTTTCGTCAAGAATGTTAAATTTAAATTCCCGCTGAACAATAGCACCATCGGGTATTCTTCCAACCAACACATGATTTTTCTTAATATGGGTAAGTCCTCGATTACGAATGTCATAGCCACCGGTTGCTAAAGGACCCTGCGCACTGGCATAAATAACTCCATCCGGCCCTTGTACTGGTGTGAGAATCAACGTTCCTCCCTCTAAACTCTGGGCATCACCCAAAGAGGATACCATGATGTCAAATCGGGTACCCTTTCTTTTAAACGGCGCTAAGGTGCCCGTTACCATTACCGAGGCAACATTCCTCACGCGCATATGGCGGTCTGGAAGCTCGATACCCATATTTTTTAACATGTTCTTTATAGTCTGATTTGTAAATATGGTTTGCGTTCTATCTCCTGTACCGGCAAGACCAACAACAAGACCATAGCCAAAAACTTGAATGTCCTCTAACCCTGCAATGGAAGCAACATCTTTTATTCGAACGTTATTCTGGGCATTGCTAAAAACCAGTAGTGCAACTATAACCAATAGTGTTTTTTGCATAATCATTTCTTCTTTCTATACATTATCTTTTGTAAGTTTAGAATAACCAGTTTAAAAACCGGGCAAGCACTCCAGGTCGTCGCCCATTATTAGCGACACCTTTTCCAGAATAGGTAATTTGAGCATCGGCAATATTGTAAGAATAAACAAAATTATTCGCCTCAATATCCTCCGGCCGTACAACTCCAGAGATCTTTATTATTTCCTTTTCTTCATTTATTTCCACAATTTTATTACCAAAGATAACCAAATTTCCATTATCCAAAACCTTGACAACACGAGCGGATATCTTAGCAACGAGCTCGCCCTTTCTTGTGGTTCCCCCAACCCCATCATATTCTATTCCTGTTCCACCGGATGCACCAAAGGAGGGTACAAAATCAAGCTTTCCGCTTCCCCCAGGGCTTTCCAACTTCATGGTGTTGGATTTACTGGTGCTGGTAGTACTCCTACTGCCGGCTTTTGCATTTTCAACTATAAGTACAGTAAGTAGATCATCGGTACGCATTGCTCGATGATCGGTATACAAATTGTAGATATCGCTACAAAAGGCAATCCCGACTATTGACATGATAGTAATTGCTATTATTGTACTACGTTTTTGAATCATGGTGCCTCTCCTCGGCTAAGATACACTATCCCCTTACGTAAAACAGTTGCTTTGATTATCTTATGTGACTGCAAATTCTCTACCCAAACGTCCTCACCGATATACCCATCCTCTCGAGCGCGAGCTGGCATGGAAATTTTTATTCTTCCCTTTTGTAGAGCAATTTCAATAATATCACCTTTGGCAACATCGGGTTTTGATCGAATACAGTGGGTATGCAAGATAGTTCCTGGGGTCAAGGTCATACGAGCAACTTTTCCCAGAACATCCGATTCTTCTACCAAAGGGATAAAACGAAAATGTGTTATATCTCTGTTTACCAATTGAATATGATTAGACCGTATTTGATTATTGCGAGACACTTTACTTGACACACACAATACTGGAGTGGTCACGCTAATCTTGCATATCACCGGGATGATTCTTTCTCCCTCTTCTTGTACAATCTTTAGTATTAACCTAACTGTACCTCGAGGGTAGTCGTCATCAAGACCTTCAACCTCAACGGTGTATTTGCTTTTATAACAGTGCCATGATTTATTTGCATTTTCTATATGTATCGAGTAGTCGCCTTTGTCCCATTTAATGTGTGACTCTAAATAATTACCTATGGTTGCACGAAAATCTTCAACAGTGCCTTTATGTGATCCTGTCACAATTTTAATTCTGTCAATATTGTTTGAACTAATGTTTAAAGAATTATCTTGAGTCATTCGTATTGACTTGATCACATCATGGGTATTTAGGAACCGTGAAAAACCCGCTGGAGCAGATTGACCTACCTTAACCTTCACAAGTTTTTGCTTTAATAGGGCTATTTCCTTGGCACAGGTTATTCGAGCGATATCACCCAGGAAAATGTCTTTTGAATCTACTGAAGCTTGTTGATAAAAGGCAAGATGAACTGGTGAAGAAAGAGCTACGCAGGGTAAAAGTGCAAGCACTAGCAATTGTACCCTTACACTTTTTATCGTTTGTGAGATGCCAGTCCATTGTCTCATGCTAACGTTTCCCTACCCAATGGTATATAAAAAGGTTACCGTTTTATATTATTTGCAATTTGCAGCATATCCTCAGACACCTGAATCGATTTAGAAACGATCTCATAGGCCCTCTGGGCGGTGATCATATTTACCATTTCATCAACGATTTGAACATTTGATGCTTCGGTATAGCCATGCATTATGGTTCCGGTTCCCTCTTCTCCGGGAAGATTGATTATGGGTTCACCCGACCCATCGGTCCGTAAATAGAGATTGTGGCCAACAGCCTTTAGTCCCGCAGGATTTATAAAGCGTACTAATTCGATTTGCCCCAATTCTGTGGAGGTCTCCTCACCAGCAAGGCGGGCAATGACCATTCCATCGGCGCTAACACTGATATCTTGAGCCCCTTCGGGTATAACAATCTGTGGATAAAAGTGAAATCCCGCTGATGTTGACAACGTACCATCACTGGAAAGTTTCATTTGACCATCACGGGTATACGCCATTGAACCATCAGGAAGCATCACCTGAAAAAAGCCCTCACCGCTTATTGCCATGTCCAGGCTGTTGCCAGTTTGACTTACTGATCCCTGTTGAAAGATTCTCTGGGTCGCCCCAGCACGCACACCAAGACCAACTTCAATCCCGGAGGGTGCCATACTTCCTTCGACATTACGAATTCCAGGTTCCCGTAAGGTTTGATACATAAGATCCTGAAACTCGATCTTTTGGCGTTTAAAACCATTGGTGTTGACATTGGCAAGATTATTGGAGATAACATCCATGTATAATTGTTGTGCTTCCATTCCTGTGGCGGCTGTATACATTGACCGTATCATACTTCTATCCTTTGTAATAGGTATTATTCATAGGTAAATTACCCTACTCTTCCTACGCTATTTACAGCTTTGTCAAGAGTTTGGTCCTGGGCTAAGAGTGCCTTTTGATCTGCCTCATAATTTCGAAAGGCCTTTATCATAGACACCATGTTTCTAATGGGATCAGCATTGGAGCCCTCTAAATACCCCTGTTTCAGGATAAAACCCGGTGAATCCAGCACAGGGTTATCAGGTAATTGCGGTTTGAAATAGCTATTGCTATCTCTTAGCAAGGCATAGGGCTTTTTAAAATCTGCAATCTTTAGGGTCTCCTTTTCCATGTCATCCTGAATGACTTCGCCACTATTAAGAATACGAACCTTGCCATCCCGCATATTCAAACGAATAAACCCTTTTTTGCCCATCACTTTTGATCCATCAGATGTAACTAAAAAACCATCAGGATTCAGTGAAAAGTTACCATTTCTAGTGTAACGAACTCCCCTGTTGGTCATAATTGTAAAAAAACCAGAACCTTTGATCATGACATCAAGATCATTACTGGTCTTTTTCATAGGCCCTTCTCGATAATCAACAAACACTTCATCTGTCTTTATTTCACGATTCGCATAGGGATCGAGGTTCTCATCGTTTAGATATTTTTCGTAGGATTTTATAAAGAGGCCACTCTGTTTAAATCCAGTGGTATTAATATTTGCAAGGTTGTGGGCGATCTGATCCTGTTTTTGCATCAAGGTGGTCATGCCTTGGACCGCTGTTTTAATTCCTTGAATCATGTCATTACTCCCTACCAATAGATAAAATGTGCAATTCCTAAATCAGCACATTTCATGCCCAAAATTATGAAAGTCATATCATGTTTTTTTACAATGGATTACAAGGTTTATTAAAACATCAAGTTCCTATTATGGGGAGTATATTTCATAGAAAGGTGGAATTATTTTCCTCTGTTACTCATGGAATCTATCTGGTAGAGTTGAGCAATACACAAACCAGTATCAGAGAAAAGATTGTTATCGAATAGGTATTCAGCAATAAAGCGTACATTAAACATAGGAAAGGCCCACTTTACTAAGTGAGCCTTTCTACTTTTGGATATATCTTTTCAAATGATTTTTATCCCCTTCAATCACCCTTATCGCACAATCTGTCCCTTTACAATACTGGTGCCCTTATCTGTAGAAAGTAAAATCAAATACGTGCCCGCACTGCAATGACGCCCGTTTTTCATTGAGCAATCCCATACAAAGGTGTGGATCCTTGCAGCTTGTGCATATCCTTTGTTAATGTTCTGAATGGGTCTGCCCATAAGATCATACACAGAAAGAGAATAGGCTCCCTGAGGGATAAACGCCTCAATAGGCATTCCCAATGGTGATGCTCGATGAGGCAATATTCGCAGAGTTTGCTTGGTAACATTGATTATTCGTTTATCTACTATAGCTGTGGCAATTCTTTTTGGGGCTGCCTCAATTGCATCGATGGTTGCTGAGTTATCAGAGTCAATACGCACCCACCGGCCACTTTTAATGCTGGCCGATGACAAATCAAAGGAGGTTTTTCCCTGGCCATTGCCAAGTTTGACTCCCTCATCGTCAATGATCTTATCAACATCATTATGAATACTCACGCTGTAGCTACCACTAAGGCCATGAATGGTCAAATCTTTATCACCGGGCTGATCGGTTATGGGTGACTTGGCGCCAAAATCCCAAATCAAATAGCCTTCGATTTTTGCACCAGAACCATCGGGCGATAATAGTGAGGAGTAGACCTCTTTTTGCGATATCTCATTATCCAAGGCTACCACATCAGCGGAAAGTGCTGCAAATTGCAACGTCGAATCATACTCTAATTTAAACTCTACCTGGGCAAATCCATTTGCATTGGACTGCACGGTTTTGGTTGCCGGCTTGTATCCATTGGCAAATACCGACACTTCAAAGCTGCCTGAGGGATAGGGGAGGTATTTAAAAAAGGAGCCTGAGCGAGGATCAGAGTAGGTGCCAGCCCCCTTCTCTTTTACCTGAACTCGACCATACACTGGAGAGCCATCGCGGGCGTCAACAAGTTTTCCCGACACTCCCTTTTGCATCTCCTTAATTACAGCCAAAAACTTGTCCATATGCCATTTGGCAATGTTTTCGATCTCTCGTTCTGGAGGGTAATGATTGCACTGTTCCGGCAATATTGAGATATTCCCACATTTACCATAGGCACCATCACAACCAATTCCACCTCCCCTATTCTCAAAGATATAATAGCTTTCCTGGTTCTCTTTCATTGGCATGGCCGGATACACTTCACCAATGCGATCATAAGCGGCTTTGTCCATAACACCCCCGGAGACCGGTGCGAAAAAGGGATCCAATGTTGCTTTCATGCCCGCATGGTAATCCAGCGATAAGTACCAGGGAGCCTCGACCATACAGCGAAAATAGGCTTTCATGGTTGGCCATTGATAGGGCAAAGAGCGATCACTTCCTTTACCACCCATTTTCCAGCCAAAGGCACGGTTTGGGTCTCGTCCATTGTCAAGTGTTCTACGCCCTCGCTGACTTGCAGTAAATCCATCAATATTTAATATCGGGTGAAACACAAATTCCGATCGATCAACCAACTCTTTTACCTTTTGGTCGGAGCTATAATTCTTCAACAAGTGGTCGATGATCATCATACAGGTCTCTGTACCGATCTTTTCATTACCATGGCAAGCTCCACTAAAATAGATCCGCTGCCGCATTGCAGTTGCAGGAGCGCCAAATACAGTAAACTGCAACACCGGTTTATTGCGAAGACTATAGCCGACTGTATCAAAGGTGGTCATGTCTGCATACTTTTTCTCCCAACTATCAAAGAGTTCAACCACATCATTAAAGGAGTACCATGGTTTATAACTCTCACCGGAATTGCTCTGCGGAGGCTCTATTACCTTATAAGTAAATCCCTCCATTGTTAAAGCCTCTAATCCTTTTATAGAGACAAAACCGGTGACGTTTTTTGCCTGTACCCGATTCATTTCTACTTGCATTCCCAGATCAAAAAGCTTCTGGATCTCTGCTTCGCTAGTAACAGTGACCTCTACCAATGTTGAGGCATGATCCTCTGGAGCCATGGGATGCTCTACAGCATGGACTAAAAACATCACAACAATTACACAGAATACACTCTGTTTAAATAATTTCACATTGCCCTCCATTAATAATATTGTTGTACAAAAGTGTGTTAGTTAATATCTCAGCACCACCTTCGAAATAACACTGCCCTGTTCAGTGTTTATGGTAATAAGGTACATTCCAGCACCGGATGATCGTTGCTTGGAATGTTTGGAGTTCCACTCTCCCTCATAAAAGGATTGCTCAGTGTAGACCAAAGGAATGGTATTAACAAGTGTTCCCTTAGCCGTATATATTCGAGCAGATATCTCCTTTGTCATTTTGGTTGATTCAAATCTAATACGAAACACATTGGGTGCAATCTCGCGAGTTGTTACTAACGCCTGCATCCCATGCTTTACATTCCCATTGATAATCGGTGATGCAATTGGTACTGCATAATGAGCCAGAGTTGCCACATCAGGGATAATTGAATTGGCAAGCCAAGTCGAATCAAAAATGTCAGTAATACTATCAGCTGCGGTGTGGTATTGTCCGCCCCCTTTGCCTCCCTTACCGCAGGAGGCGACAATATTATTCTGCCAAAAGTGTTTTGTATCTGTGGGCAGACTGGTGCTTGTTGATCTGCTCACCTTCACTAAATAGCCATATTCTCTACCTAAGGCCTCCATTTGACGGGCAAACTCTTCTCCGCCATCGTTTTGGGTGCATATGGTGTGAGCAATTGAGGTAGCATTACCAGGAGCAATGCCGAGCATATCATGGGTAAGTGCCCCACCAATAACTTTGTAACCCTCTTCTTTCATCCAATCGACAAACACCTTACTCCCTATTATGCCATGCTCTTCAACATTGAACCCAATAAACACCACTGTATTTTCAAAATCATGATCCTTCATCACACGGGCAGCCTCTAAAAAGCAGACATCACCGCAACCATTGTCGTAGGCTCCGTGATGTCTATGTGCCCCAGTTCTATCATCATTACGAATATTATCAATATGGGCACCAACCAGACAAAAAGCCTTTTTATTAGGATATTTTTTACCGATCTTTATACCAATAACATTGGGAGCCTCAAATCGAGGAATAGGTTGAAGATAGACACTATCACAGTAGGCCTCGAATTTTGCCTTAAGATAAGGCACGAGGCAACCATCGTTCCACTGCTCATTGCGTGCATTGCGATTGTACATTCCACAGAGATCGCGGAGCATCCGAGCACAGGTGTCAGCACTCACCTTATCGATCATTGCCCTGATCTGGGGATCTTCCCGAACTGGTTTCTGTTTTGGAGTTAGGGTTAACGATTGAGCAACCGCAGAAAGGCGAGAAAAGGAGATTTTCTCGACCTGCACTGGCACGGGCGTATGGGCTTGAATTTGATTTACACTGCTTTTTACAATGACAATGTTTTCAAATTGATCGAGGACCACACCACAGTTGGAAAAATCCAACTGGGCTATACTTTTCTTATCTTTTGCCCCAAGAACATGCACTGCAAAATACTCTCTGTTTTTTTTATCGATTTGCCCTTCAAGAAGATAAGCTTTACTGTTATCAAATTGCATCGTTTTACGTTCAGTATAATTCACCAGTGCTAAGCAGTGATCCTTGGCCATAAATACAATGTGATAATTGTTTTGATTATCCAAGGATAGGGGTAAACGAACCAAACTCTGTGATAGACCTAATTGTACTAATACTCCAAGAATGGCGAGTAAAATGAGATTTTTTTTCACTATATCGATACCCCTATAAATGTGTGATTAACAGAATGGGTAGTTATATTTCAAAACTGAGGGAATGGATACAATTCCACCCATGATTCCCACAGGAAACTAACCAATTCATTTAGTTATTTCGAATTCTGTAATAATTCAGCAAAAACCATGTAATTACGATTAATCACAGCCAGCACCCCACGATAAGCTGCAATTATTAGGATTATACTAATAATGTAATAATAATCTAGGACTTTTGCCAAAATGATTAGGAAATAGTGATTGATTATACATTTCTACCTGGTCGGATATCGTTTCTACCCGATGATTTATCATCTCTAACGATGATGGATACCTCTCTCTCTTTCCAAATTTAATTAGCTTTTGACCTTTGCGTTAGGCAGGCGAAAGGTTTAGTCCCGCTTGCGGGACCGAGGCGAATAGCCGAGCCTGGGAGCCACGCCGACCCCGCTACGCGGGGGAATGCCCAAATTAATCTTTTTCAAACACCTCTCCATTTTATTTTTTTTATAAATCTTTTTCATTAACAAATAACGTCCAAAAGGATATAATCAATTGGTGTTCGATATGGGGGAATTTTTTAGGATACGATTATGGGATCCCACGATTGTCAATCACGCCGTCAATTTCTGCGCACAGGACTCTGCTCACTCTTTTGTCTTTCTGCAAACATGTTCAGTTGTTCCCAGGGGTCAAGGCGACATCCTGTCCTTGCGGTTGACGATGACTACTACCTTCGAAATAAAGAGAAGATCATGGAACAGTTGGATAGCTTTATCCCGCTGGCTGTGCATGTACTTTCTGATTACATGCCTAAAAAACGAGCCAAGGCTTTGATCAAACGAGCACGGGCCGATTACATTGCCTATCTTCCCGAGCTCCCCTACATTGGCGGCGATGCCAACCCACACACCTGGGCACTTGTCAACTGTGCCTATTATTTAAAGGTTATCCCCTTGCTTCTCCATGAAAGAGTTACGCTGCGTCAGGGTGCAAAGATCGGCTATGATATCGTCTATCAATACTGGAACAATCTCTCTCCCTTTCGTAAATGGATGGCACGAAACTTTTTAGTGACCGAACGACACTTTCGTAAGCTTGCTACCTGGGAGCCACCGGTTCCCTTTCCCTATGATTGGCAGGTTACCTTTGTCCCCGGTGAGGGTAAAAACTTTGATTTTGGTATTGATGTAACCCAATGTGGTGCAGTGAGACTCTTTAGAGACCAGGGACTTTCTGATTATATGCCGTATATTTGTCAGCAAGATTTTGCCAGTATTAAGCCCCTTAATATAAGAATGACCCGCACACAAACACTTGCCTGCGGGTCACTTTGTGATTTTCGTTATCTTCGCGATCAGGAGGGTATCGAAGGTTGGCCCCCGGAGAGCCTACCGGAATTTTCCCATTGCCAAGGGAGTTCAGTCTAATCAAATCTTGACATTCTAATGTATCTACTGATTTCTCCCTGATCTAATGGAACTGATAATAAATGTAAATAGCATATCTAAGCATATTGATAGAACCTACAATATTTTTCGCTTTTCAGGAGATTTTTATCCCCTTCAATCGCACCGCATAGATATTTGGGAAGAGCGAAGATCTGTCCGAGCCCAAAGGGCGAGTTATCGAGCGACCAAATATATATGCGATTAGTGCGATTGCGGGGTGTGTTTCTTTGCATACTTTCTTTGCACAAGCAAAGAAAGTATGAATACTGTCGGGCAGTGTCCCGACGATTTTATACAAATTATAAAGGATTTCCGCTTCTCTACTACTTTGCTAAAAGACAATCCTTACAATCCTTATCACCTTTTGTGATATCTTTAATTATTGCATTGATATCTTTTTTTAGGTCCTTGATCTCCTTATCTAAATCCTTGATCTCCTGTTTTTGAGAAGCACGGCCCTTAGCATTATCACGGGCAATACGATACTCCTCCTTATTATCGGTTTTATTCTCTTTCTTGTCTTTTTTAAGAAGCTTAACCTCATCCTTATAGGCCTGATCATCAGCAAGCTCAGCTTCGATCAAGTTAGTGCGTTCAACAACCTTTTGCCGCAAAGCAAGGGAGAGTGCCATGGTTTGTTCTCTAATTTCGGCTTGATACTTTTTATGACACTCAACAAGTGTCTCTTTATCAGCTTTTTTTGGTGGTTTTTTGCTCTCCTTAGCAACAGAAGAGAAAGAGACTATAAGCATAAGCATTAAGCAAAACCGAACCATCGTTATCATAGGCTTCCATATACCTGAATGTAAAAACATAATCACCTCTCTTGTTAATTTTCTTTAAGTATTAAAATAGGGTTTGTAAATCATTAACGACCTGTTGCAGTAAGGGGAACACCTCACTCTGAGCATCACAATCAGTGATCACATCATTTGAATCAGGTGAACCAGAATCATTACAGCCATTCATTCTTTCAAGTATACCAAAATTGATCAATAAGTAGGCAATGCGATACCGTCCTCTATCAATTAAGTATTGCGCGATATTCAATCCAAAGGTCAAGTTACGTTTTTGTCGCCTTCTGGTAAATGCACTTCTTGGAAGATCATTAATCGCTGTGATACTTGCTTCCACGTTCTCGGTAATATTATCCTCTACAGAGACCGCCACAACAGAGACCTGGCTAGGATCACTATCTACAAGTCCGTCATTGACTACCAGAGCAATAATGTAATGTCCTTCAACATCAGGAACAAGGGATGCCTGAACCATATCTGGATCTACAATAGTTGCGTTGCTTCCCGTTGGTTTAGTAACAATTGTCCATGAGTAGGTGAGCGCATCTTCATTGGCATCATTACTGGCACTTCCATCCAAGGTAGTGGCTTCATTGACCGCCACCGAGACATTTCCACCAGCATTAGCTACAGGGGCAACATTTTCAAAGGTGATTGTTACTTCGTCAGCAGTGCTTGATACCCATGGATCAGACACGATTAATTGTAGTACATACTCACCATAGACATCGGGAGTAAAGGTTGGCGCCTCTACAGTCGGATCATTAAGCGCTGCGCTGCTACCCTCAGGTTTAGACACAAAGGACCAGGCAAAGGTCATAGGATCATCATCCGAATCCTCACTCTGTGATCCGTCAAGTGTAACCTGATCACCGATGATGAGAACCAACTGATCTTCGCCAGCATCTGCTTGAGGCGTAGAGTTCACGGTGCTAATGTATACAAGATCAGGTGCACTCTGTTCACCCTGGGCATCAATGACAACCAATTCAACAATATATTCGCCAAGGTAGTCCAATTCAATAACCGTACTCACCTCATCGGGCGTTTCAAGTTCTGCGGTACTTCCTGTAGGTTTATCAATCAAGGTCCAGACAAAGGTTAAGGGGTAGTCTCCATCTGGATCAGTACTGCGATGCCCACTCAAGGAAAGTACATCACCGGGATGGGCAGTCTGGTTCTCACTGGCAATTGCCACTGGTGCTTGATTTGCCTCGTCTATGGTAATGGTGATATCTTCAAGGACATCCCAAGTACCATCACTGGCTGTAATGGTTACATTGTAAGTTCCAGCCTGTGTATTAGTTGGCTCCCAACTAAAGCGTGCCTTACCATTGCCACTGTCCACAAAGACCATACCGGTTTGTACTTCACCGGTCAAAGTAAGTGTTATGGCATCACCACACGCATCAGAGGCGCTAACCACGAAGTCAAGTGCCACTTCCTCTTCACCACTCTGATCACCAATGGGATCGAGTACGGGGAGCACATCCTCAACCACTACAGTCTGAGTCTGGTCTGATTGATTCCCATTTCCATCGGTATAGGTCCAGGTAATCAGGTGCGTACCCGGTTCAGTATAGGTAAGCGGATCAGCGGTGGTTCCAGTTACAGCTCCAACGCAATTATCTGTTGCGGTTGGTGTAGCAGTCACCTCTGCTGAGCACTGCTCAGTTATGGTTGGTAATGTTGCCACATCCGGTACTGGTGCAGCTGCATCATTTACCACTACCTGCTGAGTTTGTGTACTACTATTGCCATTACCATCATCATAGGTCCAAGTAATAGAATAGCTACCAGCATTAGAGTAGATTAATGGATCGCTTGTCGATCCGGCTACTGCTCCAACACAGTTATCCGTAGCCGTAGGCACAGTAGTCACTTCAACAGAACAATCACCGCTCACTGTAGCAAGGGTCGCCACATCAGGAACTGGTGCAGTATTGTCCTGAATGGTCACTGTCTGCTCTTGTGTTGCTGCATTGCCATTACCATCGTCATAGGTCCAGGTAACAGTATAGGTTCCTGCAACATTATAGGTTAATGGATCTGTTGTTGTTCCTGAAACTTCTCCCACACAATTATCTGTTGCGGTTGGAATCTGAGTAATCTCAACAGAACAGGTTCCTGTTACATCACTTAAGGTAGCATTATCTGGAACTGGTGCAAGTATGTCATCAAGTACAGTCACTGTTACCGTTCCAACTGCAGTATCTCCGTGACCATCACTTATGGTATAGGTAAAATTGTCCGATCCGTCAAAGAGTTCGCTGGGAGTGTAATGCACCAGCAAACTATCATTGAAAATACTAACAGATCCGTTTGATGGTTGTGTAACAGATTGAATCTTAAGATTATTACCATCTATATCAGTATCATTCTCAAGAACATCAATAGTAACGGATTTGTCTTCGTAGGTTGTGACAACATCGTTGTTTGCTACTGGAAGATCGTTTACATTAGTTACAGTAACACGTACTTCTGCAGTATCAAAATTTCCATTTCCATCAGTTACCACGTATGTAAAAAGATCTACACCAAAAAAATTCAGTTGAGGAGTGTATAGTATTTCTGTTTGACTAAGCTCTGCTATTCCACCATTAATGGGTTGAGTTATTGAATGAACGCTCAATAGATCGTTATCGCGGTCAACATCATTTGAAACTACGTCGATATACACCGATGTTTCTTCTAATGTTGATACAGTATCATCAATAGCTTCTGGAATATCAAAAAATGTAAAATTTGTAGAATCAATTCCTATCAAATCACAATTATTTACAATTACTTTGAAAGATGATGGGCCAGAATAAGTTGGAGTCCAAAAATTACCATAAATTCCATCTTGGGGATCATCATCTCCGTGCTCACCATCATCGTAGAGCATAAAACTACCATTATTGCTATCAAGTATCCCAACAGCACTATAAATATTTTGAACACCAAATTCATCACTTATTTGCGCTTTGAAAATAGGGTCGGATAATGGCATTTGACTATTATCCAATGGAGAAAGAATTTCCACAGTTATTGAATTAGTTTTAGGAAGTATGTAAGACCTATTGGCAATTAAGTCATCCGCTTCCTGTTGATTTTCAGCACACAGCCATTCAGAATACTCTGATACACATATGGAAAGAACATAATTAAGGAGCACAAGTTGATGGCCAGTACGCACATGTTCTGATACAACTTTAATTTCATTTTTACTAACTCCTTGAGTTACTTCATGTAAAAAAATGGGATCGACATCAAATACAAAAACGTAATTTGTTCTTACTCCTTCATATCTTCCAACATGATGACCATTTATATAAAAATCAGCGTTTGATAATCCAGCGTGCCAACCACCTTCGCTTGTGCTAACCTTAAGTTGGACACCAATTATATCTTTTCGTTTTAGGCCTAGTGGTAAACTAACTTCGGTTTGGTTTATTGGTCTATTTGAGCAATAAAAGTTCCAGGTTCTTGCTTCAATAGAGCAATCTTCGATTTTACCTAAAAACATATCTTTCTGACATATAAAAGCTAAGGTATCTCTTTTTTCAACACCAGCAGCGGAAGCAATTAATTGAGCTGTCATTCCATTAAAATCTTCAGTTAGAATTGGAATTACCTTAAAATCAATCGAATCATTTTTTCCTAATCGATTATGAATTATTTGAGGATCCATTAGAATTGCTCCGCTTCCACTTAATACCTCATGATCAATAGTCAGATCTGTTAAAGGATGACTATTCTGATGATTTTTAATCCGATACGTGTACTCTAAAGTAGAAGGATCATAATCTATTTGTTCTAAAGTAAAGTTAATATTTGGAACTACAACTGAGACCTTAATAGTAGAATAGTCTTGAATAGGTGGTTGTCCTTCATCAAAGGTCCTTAAATAGGCACCTAAGGTATACTGTGTATTTGCTTTAGCATCTTGAGCATGTACAGCAAGAGTAACATCAAAGGCAGCACCAGCATCCAATGTAATTATGCTATCAGCACCTCCTGGTCCAATGAATCCAGAAACTAGCTCACCTAAGGGATTAGTCACAAATAACTGTACCCTATGAGCAATATTATCGGTATTCCGTATACTAACATCACGATGCTGAGCATAGTCTCTATCAATAGAAAACTTATACTCTCTCAGAGTAAACACAACCCCACGACCAACAGAAAACTCCCTTACGCTACTGGTCGCAACACCACACTCTGAGGAGCTTTGTGCATACCATTCGTAGCTGGTGTTGCGGGTAAGGTTCTCTACAAGAACACTGTGTTGCAAGCCATCACTGTTTGTGTGCTCGGTATAGTTGGAGGTACCCGTTTCACGAATAAAGAGTGAGGTTGAGCTTACACGGTCAGTGCTCCAGGCAAAGAGAACACTGGTACCGCCCATGGTCACATTATCCTCGGGTGTGAGATCAGATATGATTGGATTAGAATAGAGCACAAGCAAGGCATCTAAGGTGTCAACTTCACCATCGTCTATTGAAGTTACCACAACCTGAAAGGGATAGCTACCAACAGCTTGACAATCGTTCACCTGGATTAATGCCAATCCCTGACCGCGCCCACCAGCAAGAAGTTTGAGCGTATCGGTTTGCATAGTATACCAGGCTGGATCAAGACCAATAATTGTAAATGTAAATTCACCACGAAAGTGGCCCGTATTATGAACATTCATCTCTAAGGGAATTGTCGCACCAATGCTACCAGTAAGGGTGTCCTCCTCTAAACTTGAGGTAAAGCGATTACCCGGAAGTACAATCACTTCTTGTACTTGTGATGACACATTTCCATTTCCATCATCAAAAGTCCAGGTTATTTCGTGAGTCCCCAAAGAAGAGTATGATAATGGATCTGTGGTTGTTCCAGTTATTGATCCGAAACAGTTGTCTGTTGCTGTGGGAACGGTTGTAACCTCAACAAATAACTCGCCACTTTCAACAGGTAAAGGATCCACATTCGGTACTGGCGGCTGATTATCCTGCACAATAACCGATTGTGTTTGAGTTGACACATTACCATTACCATCATCATAGGTCCAGGTGATCTCGTAGGTGCCAAAGTCATTGTAAACCAGCGGATCTGTTGTTGTACCAACAACCGTCCCAACACAGAAATCAGTTGCTGAAGGATATTCTGTTACCTCTGCAGAGCAACTTCCAGTAACCGGATCTAAAGGTGAAACATTGGCTACAGGCGCAACAATGTCATCAAGCACAGTTACATCAACCGTTGCTTGAGCAGCACCTCCGTGAACATCACTTATGGTATAGGTAAAACTGTCAGTTCCATCAAAGAGTTCGCCTGGAACAAAATTGATCTTATAACCATTATCTACAATGTTTACGGTTCCATTAATCGGTTGTGTAACTGACTGGATAATCAAATTATCATTGTCAACATCAACGTCATTACCCAGAACATCAATGGTAACTGCTTTATCCTCATAGGTTGTAGCTACATCGTTGTTTGCAATTGGGAGATCGTTTATAGGAGTTACAGTAACATGCACTTCTGCAGTATCATAATTTCCATTTCCATCAGTAATCACATATTCGAACACATCTATACCATTAAAGTTTACATCAGGGGTATAAGAAATATCCGAAGTATTTAAAACTGTTGATCCATGGTTTGGTTGAGTTATAGATACAAGGGAAATTGGATCACCGTCTGCATCAGAATCATTTGCTAGGACATCTATATTAACCGGGGAATCTTCATTTGTCCATTCAAAGTCATCATTAGCAATGGGTGATGCAACTAAATTTAGATTTATTTCATCTGAATCTTCCAATGCACAGTGTTTAGCAACAACACGAAGATTGATTGGCCCAGAAATGACTGGAGATAAGGCATTTCCATATATTCCATCTCCAGCTAAACTATCAAAATGCCCACCATCATCGTAGAGTGTCACTCCATGAGTACCATTATTAACAAACCCAAACACCTTATATAACCCAACTTCTGGTAAATCATCAGAAACTTGTGCAGTTATATAGACTGGCGATTCATAGTTCAAGGTTTCGCCATCCTGAGGTGAAAGAATATTTACACTTAGGTTGCTACCGGCGGTGCTCACAAAACTTCGTGACCGTACAATTTCATCCGCCTCTTCTTTATTTTCTGCACACACCCATTCTGAATATTCTGAAAGGCATATAGTTATAGAAATATCTGTTGCTAAGGAAATATATCCATTATTTGTATTTGTAGTTTTTATTACTAACAGATTATACCCAGGATGAAGAATTTCTGGGTCAATTGTTACTATATGCACATTTTCCAATGTAGTATTATAATGCGCTTCTACCAAAACACCATTTATAAAAAATTCAGTGTTATATGGTCTATAAATTCCATTTGTAAAATTTTGCCAATTTTTACGACTAAAAATTAGTTCACTTTTAGTAACTTTATCAGCTTGAAAGTTTCTAGGTAACCGAAACGACTTTCTAATAAAGGGATTATTAGGACAACTATAGCTAGCCTTATCTATTATAATTATAGGATCATCAACATCGCCGGGAATTAATCCATCACCATCATCACAATCAATATCATAGCTGATTGATTTTTCAATTCCTGCGGCAGAAGCTGTTATTTTAACTCGCATTCCAGTAAAATCGCTAGGAAGATCTGGAGATGCCTTAAATCGTATAGACTCCCCACTGACCAATCTATAATGTTCAATTTGTGGATCTAACATGATATCGCCATTTCCACTTACAATTTCATACGTTACAGTAAGATCTGTCAATATACTAAGAGCTGTAATTTTAAATGCTTTTTCAAATGTTATTGGATTAAATCCTACTTCTTCAAAAGTAAAATCAATAACTGGCATTGATACAGTAACTAATACCTTTGCATAATCCTGAATCGGATTAGCTGCACCAGTATCCGCGATTAAATAGGCATAAAGCTCATAAGTTTTATTCGGTGTCGCATCCTGTGCATGCAATGCTAAAGTGATATCTCTTGATTCACCGGGATGAAGTGTAAGAATCGAATCTTGACTTCCTACACCAGTAAAATCAACAATAAGTTCTCCCACGGGCTTGGTCATCGAAAGAATTACATCGTGAGCAATATTATCATCATTTCTTACTGTCACCGTTCTGAGCTGATTATAGTCTCTATCAATAGTAAACTGATACTCTCTCTGGGTAAACACAACCCCATTACCAATAGAGAACTCTCTCACACCACTGGTAGCAACGCCGCACTCCGATGTACTTTGGGCGTACCATTCGTAGCTGGTATTACGGATGAGGTTTTCTACAAGAACACTGTGCTGCAAGCCATCGCTGTTTGTGTGTTCGGTGTAGTTGGAGGTACCTGACTCACGAATAAAGATAGAGGTTGAGCTTACACGATCGGTGGTCCAGGCAAAGAGTACACTGGTGCCACCCATGGTCACGTTATCCTCGGGAGTGAGATCTGTTATAATAGGATTAGTATACAGAATAAGTAAGGCATCTAAGGTATCAACTTCACCATCGTCTATAGAGGTAATCACAACTTGAAAGGGATGGTTGCCAATTGCTTGACAGTCATTCACCTGGATTGATGCCAATCCCTGATCACGTGCACCAGCAAGAAGTTTGAGTGTATCTGTTTGCACAGTATACCAGGCAGGATCAAGGCCAATAATCGAGAAGATAAACTTATCATGAAAATGGCCGGTGTTATGTACATTAATCTCTAAGGGAATTATCGCACCAATGCTTCCTACTAAGGTGTCCTCTTCTAAGCTTGAGGCAAAGCGATACCCGGGAAGTACTGTTGCTTCCTGTATCTGGGTTGACACATTACCATTACCGTCGTTATAGGTCCAGGTGATCTCATGGGTACCTAAGGAGGAGTATGTTAAAGGATCGTTGGTTGTGCCATTTATTGTACCAACACAGTTGTCTGTTGCTGTAGGTACTGTTGACACTGTAACAGTAAACTCGTTGCTCACCTCAGCAAGGGGATCAACATCCGCTATTGGAGCAATAGTATCATTAACAATAACAATCTGATCCTGAGTAGCAGTATTTCCATTGCCATCGTCATAGGTCCAGGTGATTGTAAAAGTTCCCTGAGTATTGTATAAAAGTGGGTCAGTGGTAATACCAATCAAGGTATCTCCAATTGATGAAAGCGCACGAGGTACATCTGTCACCTCTGCAGAGCACTGCCCTCTAATAGTATCAAGTATGTCAACCAAGGGTGTAGGTGGCGCTTCACAGTCCTGCTGTGTATCAAACCACCCAGGGTTGAATGTGTCTGCCCAGGTCTTTACTGTGGGGAGGAGGTTACAGAATTTGTTAAACTCTAATTTTAATGATGTCAGTGATTGAAGGTTTATTAATCCTTCACCAATATCTGTTAATTCATTATAGTATAGATGTAAGGTAGCTAACGAGGTTAAATTTCCTAATTCAGAAGGCACTGTGCCTGACAACTGGTTATTATACAAATTTAAATAGGTGAGATTAGGAAGGCTACCTAATTCCATAGGGATTGATCCAGATAGCTGGTTTCTATCTAATCTTAGTTTGGTGAGATTGCTTAAATTTCCAAATTCTTGAGGTATGGTACCAGAAAGTTGATTTATTTCAAGCTCCATTTCCAGTAAATTGCTTAAATTTCCAAGCTCAACTGGAATTTGACCTGTAAGTTGATTGTTATCTAAAAAGAGGTGGGTAAGACTAGCTAAATTACCGATGTCTGAAGGAATCGTCCCTGACAACAGGTTTCTGTCAAGCAATAGTTTTCTTAAATTTGAAAGTGTTCCCAATTGAGTCGGGATTGCTCCAGATAATTGGTTTTGATGTAAGTTTAACTCCTGTAAGCTACTTACATTTCCTAACCCCGGTGGTAAGCTTCCAGAAAGCTGGTTTCCTGCGATTGACATAACTTGGAGATTCTGAAAATTACCATATTCAGTTGGAATACTCCCGCTTAGCTGGTTGACGCTTAAGTTTAAAGTTGTTAAGTTACTTAGCAATGCCAACTCAGGTGGAAGAGTACCGGTAAAATTATTTGTATGCAAATAAAGTTCAGTCAAATTAGTTAAATTTCCCAGAAAAGAAGGAATTGAACCTGGAATATTACAATGGGTCATGGATAGTTCTGATACATTAACCAAAGATTCAATTTCTGGTGGAAAAACATCAATATTGTTTCGATCCAATTTTAATGTGATAAGAGCGTCTAGCCATGCAAGTTCAGGGGGAAATGTTCCAGTGAGATTGACATCTTGCAGAATTAGACGAATAGCACGATCATTTGATTCATGCACACCAGCCCACGTACCAAAGGGTTGAGTAAAATCCCATTGTATTGTCCAATTTGGACCATTACACGTGTTATAAATTGCGACTAAAGCAAGTGAATCACGGTTTCGCAGATAGTCACAATCTTGGCTCGCTTCCCATCCCGGATTGTTTGCATCTGCCCAAGTCTTTACTGTGGGAAGGAGATTGCAGAATTTGTTAGCTTCTAATTTTAACGATGTCAGTGATTGAAGATTTGTTAAACCTTCACCAATATCAGTTAATTCATTATAGTACAGATGTAAGGTAGCAAGAGAGCTTATATTTCCTAATTCTGAAGGAACAGTTCCAGATAATTGGTTAGCATATAAATTAAGATAGGTCAAGTTGGTAAGGTTACCAATTTCAGATGGAATAGATCCGCCCAACTGATTCCTATCTATTCTTAAATTAGTAAGTTTAATTAAATTGCCCAATTCAGAGGGAATAGTTCCCGAAAATTGATTATCATTTAAGTCGAGCACTTGTAAATTACTAAGATTACCAAGTTCTGAAGGCAATTGGCCTGTTAGTTGATTATTGAAAAGGTACAAATAAGTAAGACTATCTATATTTCCAATCTCAATTGGTATTGTTCCTGTCAGTTGGTTTCTATCTAGTGAAAGGGATTTCAAATTCGAAAGATTCCCAAGCGTAACAGGAATCTCTCCAGACAATTGATTGAGATGGAGTCGAAGTTCCTTTAAAGTTGAAATATTACCAAGCTCTGCTGGAATACTGCCAGAAAGTTGCGTCCCAGCAATAGATAATGTTTGTAAACTTTGGAAGTTCCCAAATTCAGGTGGAATTGTACCACTGATTGAGGTTGCACTTAAGTTTAGATATAATAAATTATTTAAGTTGGCCAGCTCCAGTGGAAGGGCTCCGGTAAAATTATTTGTAAATAATAGCAATTCAGTGAGGTTTGATAAATTACCCAAAGATGCTGGAATAGTTCCAGAAATATTACATTGAGTCAATGAAAGTTTAGATAAGTTTGGCAAGTTTCCCACATAATCTGGCAACGTAGCAAAATTGCCTTTATCTAAATCCAAGGTTACCAGTTGATCCAACCATTCAATCTCCGGTGGTATAATACCATTAAGATTTTGATCAGGAATGTTAATTTGAACAACCCGACCATTAACAACATGAATCCCCCACCAAGTGGTCATTGGTTGAGAAAAGTCCCATTGGAGTGTCCAGTTTGGGCCATCTGTATTGTTGTATAAGGCAACCAAAGCAAGTGAATCACGACTGCGTGGATCACATGTTTGTGATACATCCCATCCTGGATCATGAGTGTCAGCCCATGTTCGTAAGGGGTCAGAAATAGTACAAATCTCATTATTTGATATATCCAATGCTGAGAGATTAGTAAGATTAACAAGCCCCTCTCCTAATCCGGTTATCTGATTATTATGGAGGTATAACTCTGTAAGATTATTTAAATTACCAATCTGAGAAGGGACATTGCCGTTAAGCTGATTATTATTTAGTTTCAATCTAGCTAAACTACTAAGATTACCCAACTCACTTGGGAATGGGCCGCTTAATTGGTTATTGGAGAGATCAAGGAAATTACAATTACTTAAATTCCCTAATGTAGTTGAAATATTGCCGGAAAGTAAATTGGTGTGAGCCACAAACTCAGTTAAGTTAATTAGGTTACCAAGTTCAGATGGAATGGTTCCAGACAATTGGTTCTCTGTTAAATGAAATCTCTGAAGATTAGCTAAATTACCAAGCTCAACTGGAATGCTTCCTGAAAGTTGGTTTTGATAGAGCAACAGTTCAATTAAAGCTACACAGTTACCAAGCTCTAAAGGTATACTACCAGAGAGTTGATTATTATGAAGATATAGTTCAGTTAAATTTAGTAGATTTCCAATTTCCGAGGGAATACTTCCTGTCAACTGATTATCATTGAGCCATAATACAGAAAGTTGAGTAAGATTTGCAATTTCTGAAGGAATTGATCCGGTTAATGCATTTTCTGATAAAGCCAATTCCTTAAGATTTGAGCAATCTGCTATTTGAATGGGGATACTTCCAGTGAGTTGATTACCATACAACAAGAGATTTTCCAAACTGGCAATATTTCCAATCTCACTAGGAATGGCTCCAGTTAATTGGTTATTATAAAGATATAACCTACTTATCGAAGTCAAGCCCCCAATGGTAGTTGGTATAGTTCCGGAGAGTTGATTATTATATAAAAGAAGGTAATCTAAATTTGACAAATTACCAATTGATGCAGGAATTGAGCCAGTCAAATTATTTCCAAACAAATGAAGATTTGTAAGAAGCGATAAATTACCAATATTGCTTGGTATAGCACCTGACAGACTATTCCTATCAAGATGCAATTGTCTTAAGCTGGAACAATTTCCAATTTCTATTGGAATGCTCCCAGAAAGCTGGTTTGCATTTATGTGAAGTTCTTGAAGATTTATTAGATTTCCAATTTCCGGAGGAATACCACCAGATAACCCACTTGCAAAAAACACTAACTTTGTGAGATTCACTAAATTACCAATCTCAGGTGGAACACTGGCTAGCAGATTTTTTCGAAGGTCTAAATACGTTAATTGATCAAGATCACCAATTTCCGGGGGAATAACACCATCTAAATTTTTCTGTTGCAGATTCAAAGAGGTAACTCGATTGCTAGATACAACAACGCCTTGCCAAGTATTGATGGACTGAGAGAAATCCCATTGAAAAGTCCAACTTGGTCCATTTGTGTTATCATACAATGCAACCAATGCTAATGAATCACTAGTTCGATCATTGGCTGTGTTAACGTTAAATAATAACAATGGAATAAAAAGAGACAAGACAAAAAGCCGTTTCACTGCAATCGAAGACATGCGAGCTCCTTTATTAATAAATATAAATATGAGAATCCTTTAAACCGCTTAAACAATATAGTAATTTGTCACCTTAAAGTGTGCACTGATTTTATTAGAAATTTGTTTCGAATATTACATATTTATGTAACTTATTCTATTACATAAAATTAAATTCACAATTGAAATTGAATTTTTCTGTAAATATTGACAGTTTTTTAAAAAGACATACATCTATTCATTAAATCGGTTGACAGACTAATAAAATATCAAAAGCAGCACCAAAATTGATGCTGCTTTTCTCAGTTCTCCTTTACATTATATGTGTGTTTGTCTCATTTACTCATTATTCTCTTCACCCTCAACAATATCATTGTCACTCTTCTTTTTATAAATAATAGGAAAAATTGCATCAGCTCTATCACGACCCAGCTTCTGTTTTGCGGTTAAATAATTAGTCTCATATTGTTTGACAAGATCCTCTTTAGCTTTATCAACCTCAATCATTGCTTCTGATGCTATTTGCTTTAGATCGTTATGTGCTGTGCGAGCCACCGAAAAATTATTAACAGCACTCTGAAGTTCTGTACCAAAATGATAGAGAGGATGTTCAGGATCAAGGCGATCGTATTGATAAGCTAAATCATTAACAGCATGAAGCTTGGGTTCTCTCTTCTTATAAATAACATCACCAAATCTTAGAGATGGGAAAAATGTAGCAAGCAATATATCATCGCCATTACTTCGCACATACTGACGAGTCTGCTCAAAACATTGCCTGACAATGTTGTCAATTTTTCGGTTACAAAGAACAACTTCATCATATTTAAATACCTGATCTTTTCGAGCCTGCCTATAGTTAAGCATCTTTCCTTTCAACTGCTCGGTTTTAGGTTTTATAGTTGTGGTGTAGCCATTGTCTACACCGTAGGTTTGGGTTGCTAGATGCTCATGTCGCTCTGAAGCATCCAGGCACTTTTCCGCTGACATAGATGAATTGACCATCTGGGCCATAACGTACCTCCTATTAACTTAAAATTATAGTTTAGTTACAACGTCAAAAAATGACGCTCTACTTTGTTTTATTGACGACTTTCAGCTGAACTTCATCGTGAGAGGAACTCCTAAGAATTTTTATTTTTTCTCTCTCATGTCCTCTCATATAGCACTACGGATAGGAACATTTATTTATTGTTACTCTATTTATTTTTTTTTAATAATTTTATAAATCTTTTGGGTTAGGGATTTGAAAGGTGCGGAGCAGTATTTTTGCAAAGCAAAAATACCGAAGCGAACGCGGAGCCTGGAGAAGCCCGACCTGAGCAAAGCGAAGGTAACCCCCATATATAAAAAATTCGATTGCGCATTTAGAGCAAATTTATCCTATTAGAAAGTTGTAAAAACTGCGTTTTTGGACTTAAATGGCCATAATATTTTTCTCAACAAGCATTTAAGATAAAAAATGCGATTTACAAATATCTTAAATGTCCATTCATGAATCTTTTTGCTACTCTTAGAAAAACAGGATGGTCATTAAGAACATAAAATGTACATTCAAAAAACTATATTGACCATTTAGAAAGTTAGATGGGTATTCGAAAATCTGCTGTTCCCATTTATAAAGTTAAATGACCTCTATAGATTTTCGAATCATGCTTTAAGAGTTCTCACATGACTCCAATAAATTCTATTATGTGCATATAGGATCTTAAAGGCACTCTCAAGATTCTATGAACCCCTCTTAATGCTCTGAATGCTTACTTGGATTTTTATTGAATAATTTGAGCATCATAGATATAGGAAGGATAATTTTAATATCTCAATTTATAATGGAATGTGATGCTTTTAATTGACACCTGCAATATATAGCGCTATAATCTCATATCAAACCTTCGAGTAAATATAAAAATCAAGAGACCGTTCGCTTTCAGGTTGATCATCAATAGGGTGTCGGTTGGGAATGTGCTTTATAAGCTTCCATTGAGGCTTATTATCTGATATCCACTTTGAGAAATTACGATGCCTTACATGCTCTGCTACGTCCGAAGGATTGTTATCAGTGTCTGTAGAGTATACAATGACAAATTTTTCTGAGGAGTCGAAGAGTCTATTCATATAGCTTTCAAAGACGCTATCTTCAACAAGATGATATACCACATCTAATGAAAGGGTCAAATCAGCAGTTTCCCCATCATAGTCATCCATAACCTTGAAACCTTTAGTTTCATCTTTTGAGAATGTATTTGTACAAAGTGATATTATTTCCGAGCTTACATCAAATCCTATATATTTTGGATACTTTGCAAGAGAAAGCTGATTACCATCACCACAACCATATTCAATGACAGAGTTGATCCCATTCTCAGAAACAAATTCGTTTAGTATTTCGGCTTTAAACTCAGCAAATTCATTGTATGATCCTTTTCCTGAGTCACCACCAGCTTTATACCTGTTTTTCCAATAACTCCCTGAATCTTCAAAAGGCTTTGGCGGGTTAAACCACTTCTTATTAATTTGACGCGCAACAGATCCGATGATAGGAATGTTCTTAATAATCTGTTTCATGTGTATCCTTCTGAAAGAGGTTTAAGTTAAATTATACAAATAATGTAACTATTTGACAAACAAAATTATTCCTGTGCAAAAGAGGATATATTGATTCAGAAAAGAATATGATTTGTCTACGGGAATACTTTATTAAAATCTTCACAAAAATGTCTGAACCAGGATGTTCAAGATAAAAGAATTCACAGGATATATATAATGCATAGTACAAACAATGTATGTATATCCTGCCAATCCTTCAATCCGGTAAGCCCTGATTCTGACAATGGAATATTAATAAATTTATTTAAAGGAAGTCCTCTAAAGCGCTGCAAGTGTGATAGATACTAGCTAAGGGCAACGCTCTAGATAAAGGAAAAGTCCAACAACTTACAAACCCCAAAGGGACGACATATAGAAAGTGACTTAAGGTAAATGAGTTAAATTGTCTTAGCCTTACAGGCTGACAATTTTTATTTAATCCATTTACCTGGGCCTTCGACCCAGGCTGGTATGTGTTAACCTTTCAGGGTATCAGTTGAAACTCATTGACATTTGCATAATTGAACATCTGGGCGCAGACAAGCAGCGCCCCTATAATATATTCTCGTAACCGAAAAGAGATTTTCTCTTTTCATTATAGTAGACACATTGAGCATTGAATTCGGGGGGTAGCGGAAAAGATGTACCGCAGTGTGAGTTAGCGCTGTTAAAGAAATGGGGATGAGCGTCTAGCGAATACCCAGTTCTTGCTACAGCGATACGAATAGGGAGGTACAGGTTTGTAGCGAGGGGGGACTCCCCCACTTAAAGATAATAAAAATCTTTTTCTATTTTTTTATTACACTCTAAACGCCTCAACTGACTGATTAAGCTTTGCGGCAATCTTAGTAAGCTCGTTAGTGCTTTTGTCAACCTGAGTCATACCGGTGGTGATCTCTCGAATAGCATTATTAAACCCTGCAATATTCGATGATATCTCGTTGAGCCCCTTGGCTGACTCCTGTACATTACGCGACACGTCCATACTGGAGTTATTGACACCGGACACATTATTGGAGATTTCGTTTATTGTGGCGGACTGCTCTTCAATAGCGCTCACAATCGTTTCGGATATGGCATTAACCTCTGCGACAATATCTGAAATGTCACCAATAGCCTTTACTGAACTGGTAGTATTTCTATACATATCATTGATCTGTTTGCCAATCTCATCAGTGGCTTGGGAGGTTTGGTTGGCCAGCTCCTTAACTTCGTTTGCCACCACGGCAAAACCCTTACCAGCTTCACCAGCAGAGGCTGCCTCAATGGTAGCATTAAGGGCAAGGAGGTTGGTTTTATCGGCAATATCTTTAATCACTCCTAAGACCTTGCCGATCTCATTGGCAGAGCGTTCAAGCTTTTTCATCATTTCGTTTGTTGCATTGGCCTGGGTGTTTGCCTGACCGGCAATTTGTAATTCCTTTTGACAATTCTTGGATATCTCATTGACGGTTGCGCTCATCTCCTCTATTGCTGTTGCTACCATGGATATGGCTGTGGTCATGTCCTCGGTAGAAGAGGCTATGGAGTTCATATTGGTTGATGCTTCCTCGGTTGACGTTGCAATGGTGGTTGATTGGGAGCTCATCTCTTCGGTAGAAGAGGCTACCTGCGATGCCACAGCAGAGAGTTCCTCTGAGGAGGAGGTTAACACCAAAGAGTGAGTTGCAATCTGCTCGATGACTGATTTTAGTGCCTTCATTGAGCCATCAGTGGCTGCAGCCATTTTACCAATTTCATCCTTGGTTGTAATGGTACTTTGCTTGGTTAAATCACCTTTACCTAAGGCATTAATCAAGGCCATAAGTTCGTCAAAGGGTTTTGTAATTACTTGAATGAGGAAAAAGGCAATACCGACACAGAGAAGGATCTCCACCAGGGCAATAATAGCTAGGTTTCTAAAGAGCGCCTGTGAACTTTTACCTGCCTTAGTATTAGCTGCTGTGTACACGGTCTCCAATAGTGGCGCCAACTTGTCAATCTCCTTGTCAAAGAGGATCATGTCATCCTGTATCTTTTTGTCAATGCTCTGTATTGCCGATACCGTGGCTTGGTAGGTATTTACCAAGGCGAGTAGCTTTGTTGCATTTCTGGCTTTTAAAATTGATTTGAGCTTATTAACTACTTGGGTGAAACTCTGTGGAGCCTTTTCCTGCAATCGACACCGATAGATAAGTGCAACCACCTCTGGAGAGAGTGTGTTAGATTGGACATATTTTTCTAAGCTAGCTACAGCGTTAACGGTCGCCGCTTGTAAACCACTCTCTTCATCGAGCCCTTTCTCCTCTATATAGGCTACGACCTTTAAAAAGATTTTTTCATAGGATTCAATAGAGGCTTTGAGCGAATCGAGGAGTTGTCTTTCTTCACCAGTATTCTGAAATTTATACAGGGTTTTTAGCCGTGACTGAATCTCATCAATACTCTTACCATGCTTCTCAACAAAGCTAAGGTCCCGTTTAAGTAAAAAGGCCTCTTCATGTTGTCGGGCGAGTAGCTCATGAATACGAATCTGGTCGGTGTATCGAGCGATACGTTTCTGTCGCTCACTTTTAATAACACTCATGATGGTGACAACAGCAAAAAGGATTATTAAAAAGACCGGTAAGGCAAAGCCCAAGGCAATTTTTAGTTTAATACTCATATTACCAAGCTTGAGAAAATTCATGCATCCTCCATAGAGATCTCTTATAATAAGTGCATTCTATTTTTATCTTATTATAAACTCATGGTTCTTTTGGTTCAACAGATTTTGCTATCATTATTAGTGTTTTTTAATAAGTTTGGAGGGGGAAAGCTTTCCCCCTGGTCTGAGCCAAAGAAAACTTTGTCTCAGACGCACCCCCTTCTGCGGGGACACCCCGCAACGCCCCGTTATTATAGCCTTAATATTTTAGGGTAATTATAATGAAAATAGTCAGCTTCAGAAACATACCAATTTTATCATGGCCTAAAGGCCATGGCACATATAAGGGAATTGAAATACGGTTGATGTCTGCGATCTAGAATATCTGGGCGCAGACAAGCAGCGCCCCTACAATATGTTCTAGTAACAACATATTTATTATCTAATCATTATAGTAGACACATGGCGCAATGAATCGGGGGGTAGCCAGAGATCCAGGTGGATAGGCTGCTATAAAAAGTTGGATTATGGCGGGTTGAGCGGATAGCGAAAACCGACAGAATACTACTTTTTATTGCAGGATAGACAGCTTAGCTCTGGCGAGGGGGGCCTCCCCCACCCAAATTATTTTTTATAAATTTTAATTTGTGTTTTTCATTGCTTTCTTAATAGACTTAGAAAGCTCGGCCACATTAAAGGGTTTTTGCATAAACCCAAGGGCGCCCTGCGCCAAGATCTTTTGCGCCTCGCCATCAGCGGAGAATCCCGAAATGACAAGCACTCTAATATCGGGGGTGATCTTTTTTAGTTCCAGGAAGCAATCATAGCCGCCCATTTTCGGCATAACCAGATCCAATAGGACCAGATCAATCTGCTCTTTATTGTTTTTGTAAAACTCCAAGGCCTCGATTCCATTAGCGCTGGTAAACACCGTAAAACCCAGGGCTATGAGAATGTCCTTTGAGGTGTCCCGAACCTCATCCTCATCGTCAACCAAAAGGATGGTGCCCTTTCCCTTAAAGTTCCGAATACTGCCACCCTGATCGGAATCTGGTTTTTCATTTACCAAGGGCAAATAGATGGTGATGGTGCTTCCTCGATCTATTTCACTATATACTTCAACCGAGCCATTGTGTTTCTTGATAGTGCCATAGACACCGGCCATACCTAAGCCAGTGCCCTTACCTTTTTCCTTGGTTGTAAAGAAGGGCTCAAATACCCGCTTCCGTGTTGTTTCATCCATGCCCCTTCCAGTATCAGTAACAGAGACCTGTACATAAATACCGGGATTCATAAAATAGAGGTGCTTCTGGATAAAGGCCTCATCAATAATAAAAGTCTTGGCTGTAAAGGTTAAATCACCACCCTGGGGCATAGCATCGCGGGCATTTACCCCAATATTAAGCAAGGCATTCTGTAATTGCGAGGTGTCTCCAATAACCGGTGCGGACTTGGTATGAAAGTCCTTTTTGACTTTTATTCTCTTGTCAACAGTATGGGACAGCAATCCTATGACCGCATTAATAACGTCTATCATGTCAACAACGGCCATTTCGTAGTTACCCTTGCGGGCAAAGGCTAGGAGCTCTCGGGTCAGGTTTGCCGCATTCTGGGATGCATCCATGATTCTATTTAAAGATCTGTTAAGCTTTGGGTCCTGATCACCATGAGTCATCTGGAGTAGGTCGGTAGTACCGGTAATAACCGTAAGCATGTTGTTAAAATCATGGGCAACACCACCGGCAAGCTCACCAATGGCCTGCATCTTTTCTGACTGCCGAAGCTTCTCATTGGCATCATCAAGCGCTTCGGTGCGCACCTTGACCAAATTTTCTAAATGGTTGCGGTACTTCTCCAACTCCTTTTGACTCATCTTAAGAGAGGTCATATCACGGGCCATAATAATAATACCCAAATTCGACCGTTTGCGACTGCTAATCACTGCTGACGAGATAGATACAGGAATCTCAATATGCTCTTCCGATCGCATGGTCGCCTCGAACTGAGTAAGCCGCTTGTTTTTTAACGTCATATATAAAAGGCTAGAGGACTCCTTTTCACTCATAATCAGATTGAGACTTTTGCCCATAAGTGCCTCTATGTCAAATCCCAATAATTTGGTGAGCCCCTTATTTATACGTAAGATATGCCCGGTGGAGTCAACAATACAGAGTGCGTCGTTCATGGTTTCGATGATGCGATCCGACATGATATTGGGATCAAAGCGAAACACATTATGCTTCCAAATTGCATAGGCAACAAAGAGTGAAAAAATAATCATTGAGGCACTGGCAGGATTGAACACATCTGCACCAGTAACCATTTTAGCAATAGGCTGCAAACTAAAGCTGATAAGCAAATGGAGGAATAATCCAAGAATTATATATCGAGCTTTCTGCTTTATCTCTTTTTTCATTGTCATGAAGTAATTACTCATGGCAAGAACAACAGCAAAGAGATTCGTTCCCAAAAAGTAGATCCCCAAGAGCAGCACTAATGAGTTCTTGGAAGCCGTTTCTGCAAGTCGATAATCTATTGTCCAACCCCATGCTGTTTTCGTGACAAGTTGATCATAGGGCATGGAAGTGGGTGCAAGAAAAAGTAGTATCAGTCCACTGGAGTAAACCAAGGGGAGAAGGCGACGGGCAAAAAAGCGACTCTTTTCAGTAAAGGTAATAATAAAGTGCAGCATGACCGGTGGTACTAAGAGACTAAAGGAGGAGGCTTGGGCCCAAAAAACAACCATCTCTTTTTCAGGTAAGACCTGCATCATAAATTCACAAAATGACCAGATTGCCATACCAATACATTGCAGTGCAAACAGCCGATTAGCCTTTTCCTTAGGATTTATATAAACGATGAACTGTGCTAATAACAAATTTATAAGAAAGGAACCAAAGGGAATTATAGCGTATAAGTTCATAGATCATCCCAAGCAATGTAATTATGAAAAGAGTGTTATAAAGTGTTATTAAGATTATATGACTTTTGTGGTTTGTTGTTCAATCTATTTATCTATGATGTGACTATTTATGAGGATGTTTTGAAAAATTTTTTGGGCGATTCTCGCTTCGCTCGACCGGGCTTTTCCAGGCTCCGCGTTCGCTTCGGTATTTTTGCTTCGCAAAAACACTGCAAAGCACCTTTCAAATCCCTATCGCAAAAGAAAAAGGAGTTGCGTTGTTTTTATATATTCATATTAGTGATATCAATGGTGTATATTATTTAAAGTTCCTAAATAGAACGAACTGTCCTATATACCATCAAAAAGGAGAGGTCCAATGAGACACATTCTTCACTTTTTATTAGCACTCTATTTAATTCTATTCCTTTTCTCATGCAAAGAGGATAACCCCGTAAACCCTCAGAGTAATGCCCACATAAATAATTGGTTTCCCAGAACTATGTATTCAAAAATAACAGATACTTCAGGGACAGTTATTTTAGACACCAGCCAAACGTGGGCAGAGTATGCTGCTTTTAACGGTATGAACCACAATGACAGTCTTATCATTGAAATAGCTGCAAATACCTTTATTTATCATACATTTTATGACCAGTATTACGATACTATTCAAAGTAGTTATTCTTTGGAGGGAAATAATATCAAAGGCGAATTATATAATTCTTTAACAGGTGTGGGAACTATAAACCAATACACAATGACTGTACAAAATGGACAGTTACAAGTGTACCTGGAGATAACCTATAGTGATGAGGTTGCTCAAATAAGTGGAATCAGTCATACAATTGGCCAAAGCACTTACATAGTTTTCCCCGGGAAAGTTCCACCCGATCATTGGCTTAGTAAAACAAAAAAATGTAATGGCAACAGTCCCCTATTGCCAAGAAGCTTTCCAACAATGTTGCAAGGATTGCTTGTTCCATAGGGAAATTGTAGAACAACCGATAGAGAGCATTAATGGTCGTATCACATATGAGACAAATACTCATCAGCAAATTTGTTATAACTCTCCTATAATAACCAAAAGGATAAAACCATGGGATTAAAATCTAACATTGTCACGGTGACTATGGACAATTTGGCTGAGCATCCTCAGACAATCTGTTTTATTAACCCAAAACATGAATACTACAAACATAAAGTTGAATGGCTAGAAAAGCAATTTGCCAAGGGATTGGTTATTAAACTACTCTACATAGAGCAAGAGAAGAAGCCTGTTGGGTACATTGAATATACTCCCGGTGAGGAGTGCTGGCGTGGTGTGGATGCAAAGGGATATTTATTTGTTCATTGTCTTTGGACAAATGGTAAAAAGTATCAGCACCAAGGCTTAGGCACGCTTCTTATTAAAGAGGTTGAAGGGGATGCAAAAAAGAGGGATGGTGTTGCAGTCTTGACCAGTAACAAAGCATTTATGGCTCAAAAAGAGCTCTTTTTAAAGAACGGCTATACTGTAGTGGAAGAATCTGGCAAGGAGCAACTATTGGTCAAACAATTTAAAAAGAAGTCTATACCAAAGTTTAATAATTGGGAGAAAGAGCTTTCTAAATACCAAGAGCTAACAATACTTTACTCCTGTCAATGCCCCTGGGTTGCCCGTTTTATAGAAGAGGTTAAACCCATTCTTAAAAAGGAAAAGCTAAGGCCAACAATTATTGAGCTAAAGACCGCAAAGCAAGCGCAGAAAGCACCCTCACTTTACAGTACCTTCAATCTCATCTATAAGGGAAAACTCTTGGCAGATCGGTATATCTCTACTACCCGATTTATGAATATTGTAAAAAAGGAAATTCGAGCCGCTTAAGCAAGTAACAGTTAATCTTTTTGAGAAGTAACCTCGGGCCTATGATAGATCCCAAGCTTAAAGTCTTCGCAGAGCTGTCTATAAATCTTTAGTTCAATCTCCAACTTGTTTACTCTGGTCTGCAATTTCTTGTAATTTTTAACCAAAGATTTTACATCTAAAAAGGAGTATCCCGAATATCGCTCTGACTTAGCCTTACTAAGATGAAGTTGGTAAAACTCGAAAAGATTCAACTCTTTCGAACTGAGATGCTTTTTTGCCAGGGTAATAATTTTTTGAATCGACAAGGGACTTGGTCGTTTCTCACCCTTTTCCCAGTAAGAATAACTTCGTTGGGAAACACCCAATTTTTTAGCAATTGCATTTTGAGAAAGTCCAAGTGTTGTGCGTAATTTGATGAGTAGTTCTTCCATATAGTGAAATATAATTATTGTTTGCGAGAACTGTATAATTGCTAATCGGTTCTAAAGTTGCTATTTGAGGAGTTTCTATGTATATTAAATTTTAAGTATAATTAAAGTAAAAAATTAATATCTCCACAATAATTTTAAACGCTAAAATACTCTCAACATGCATCCAAATCACAAACAGACCCTATTCCCTTTTGCGGCCTCTGGTTTTAAATTGCCAGCAATCCATCACTTTTTTATGGATGCGAATAATGAACATAAACTATCTCAGATAGCATATCTTTAATCCCCCATATTATCGGGGGAATATTCATGATTGCTCTGCTTTTTATATGACTCACTAAAAGAATAGAAAAAAGATATGACAGAAAAACTACAGGAAACTTTCCCGCCGCTCTTTGATACACAGACTGAAATACGGAAAGCGCTTCAACGCATACTTGAGCGAATATCCCATATCATTTTAACTCTTGGCATCATTGCTATGGTGCTCTCCTTTACACGGCTGACCATACTTGGTTGGAAAATGAATATCATTGCTGATCTCATTTTCTATGTTTGTTTGCTGCTGGTAGTTGCTTTACGCAAACGCATTCCACTCACCATTGCAATAGCGACACTCATTGCCACAACCGGTATTGACGCACTCATTAGTTTTTATAGTCAGGGTCTTATTAATGTCGGCTTTACCATGCTCGCAGTAACCTGTCTTACAACAGGCATATTCTTTGGTGCCCGAGCAGGAGTTTCTGTGTTAATTGCATGCGTAGTATGCATAACATTCATTGGGATTTTAGTCATATCAGGTAATTCCCCTGCTGCAGAGCTACCATCAGACTTCCTCTCTGCACCACAAAACTGGATAACTCAAATTGCAGCATTCACTGCATTATCGGCTATTTCCCTTGCAATTATTGCTGTTATTATGAATCGATTGAAAAGTGCCTTTGGGAAAATACTCAGTCAAACAGAGGATTTGAAAAAGAGTGAAGAAGAGTACCGATATCTAGCTGATAATATGGCGGATATTCTCTTTAAAGTAGACATGGAGTTCAATATTGTATATGTGAGCCCCTCAATAGAAAAAATTTGTGGCTATACACGACAAGAGTTACAAAAGAAAAACATGAAAGATCTTTTTACCGAGGAATCTTTGACTCGAGCAAAGGATAGCTTCTTTCGTTATGCCGGCGAAGCCCTTCATAAGAAGATTGACATCCCGCTGATGGAATATGAATATGTTCGCAAAGATGGTAGTACCTTTTGGGGTGAGGTAAAGGGCAACTTTGTCTATGATGATAAGGGAGAACTCAGAGGTGCCCAGGGTATGATCCGTGACATCTCTGATCGTAAACATATTACCAAGGAAAAATCTGAATTAGAGCGCAAGCTCCATCAATCTGAGAAACTACAAGCCATTGGACAATTGGCCGGCGGTGTTGCCCATGACTTTAATAATCAGCTCACAGGGATTGTTGGCTTTGCCAATCTGTTAAAGCACTCCTATTCCCAGGACACAAAAATTGTAGAGTATGCAGATAATATTCTCACCCCCTGTAGACGGGCAAACGATCTTACTGACAAGCTTCTTGCCTTTGCCCGTGATGGTGCCTTTAAGCTTGAGCCCGTTGATATACATACTATTCTTGATGAAGTGATCACCATGCTTAAGAGAAGTATCGATAAAACAATCAGGATAGTCTGCAATTATGATATTAAAGAGGCTCGCGTTCTCGGTGATGCATCACAACTTCAGAACGCCTTTCTTAATTTGGCCCTCAATGCAAGAGATGCAATGCCTCTGGGTGGTCAAATTACCTTTTTAACGCATGCTGTTTACAGCGAACGTAAAAAAAGTGGCGAGCAAGGATCCCATAATCGTAGTCATGATTATCTAGAAATCACCATTGCCGATACTGGTGTTGGCATTGACGAAAAAATACGGAATCACATTTTTGAGCCCTTCTTTTCAACAAAGGAAAAGGGACATGGATACGGCATGGGGCTTCCAGCAGTGTATGGAACAATAAAAAGTCATAATGGTAGCATTGATTTTACCTCACAAAAAAATACTGGCACCAGTTTCACAATTAGGCTTCCATTGTGTAAAAATATTTCAACTGCACGCCAGGCAATCAAACAGGAACAACTGCATTTAGGTACCGGTAACATTCTTGTCATTGACGATGAAGAATCTGTTCGTAAAATGATCACTGTTGCTCTTAACAACCTTGGCTACTCAGTTACTGCCTTTGACGATGCTTTCTCTGCCATTGATTATTACCGGGAATCAAAGGATCAAATCGATTGCGTTCTTCTGGACCTTATCCTTCCCGATATTCATGGTAATGAAGTGCTTAAAGAATTAAAACGAGAGCGGGAGGATATAAAGATAATCTTTATGTCCGGGTACAATCCAGACGATTCAGCGCATACCCTCTTGGAAGAAAAACCCACCCATTTTCTTAAGAAGCCCTTTACAACATTGGAGTTATCCCATACTATAGCAGGTCTTTTGGATAATAATTAGTATCAAGTTTTATGAAAAAAGTGCCAGAATATCCTCTTTTGAAAGCTCTTTTATAAATGACTTTTCTTGCTTGATAAGCGCAGAGGAGAGTTTGCTTTTTTTCGCTTGCATCGCCATTACCCGTTCCTCTATTGAGTTTGCTGTTATAAATTTATACATAAAGACCTCTTTGGTTTGCCCAATACGGTGCGCTCGGTCTGTAGCTTGATTTTCTACAGCAGGGTTCCACCAAGGGTCCATATGAATAACATAATCAGCTTCAATCAGGTTGAGTCCAACACCACCGGCCTTGAGGGAGATAAGAAAAACAGGGACATTATTTTCTCGAAAATTTGAAACGCATTTCTGCCGATTCTGGGTTTTGCCAGTAAGCAACTCATGAGGAATCTGCTTTGTAAAGAGTCTTTTTTTTAGTAATTGAAGCACTGATTCAAATTGAGAGAAAACCAGGACCCGATGGCCTTCAGTTAAAATTGTATCGATGTACTCATCAAAGAGTAAAAACTTCCCCGACTCATCCTCATAGTTATCATCAACTAAAACCGGGTGACAACAGATTTGACGTAATCGAAGCATTCCCTCAATAACAGCAATTCCCGATCGTTCAACACCTTCGGTATTCATTGTTGATACAATTTTTCCTAAATAGGCCTCACGCACAATATCATAGAGGATTCTCTGTTTGGTGACCATTTCAGTATAGACAACGCTCTCAGTCTTAGCTGGCAACTCTTTAGCAACTTGCTGTTTGGTTCTTCGTAAAACAAAGGGGAAAATGATCTTCTTTAAAAAGGTAAGTGCAGACTGCTCTTGATCAGACTCAATCGGTTTTACAATCCTCTCATGAAACTGATGCAATGTCCCAAGCATCCCCGGATTAAGAAACGCAAAAAGTGACCACAATTCAACCAAACTATTTTCAATTGGGGTACCACTAAGAGCTAACCGGTTCTTACTAGTTAGTTTTCGTACCACTTTACTAATACGAGAGTCTGGATTCTTTATGGTTTGTGATTCATCAAGGATCACATAGTTAAAGGTACAATCCGTAAAAAAATCTTGATCTCGAAGGATCATACCATAGGTTGTGAGGATAACATCGGCTAGGGTATAATGCTTTTGAATACTATCCCTTTTTGAGCCATGATAACAGGCTACAACCAACTGTGGTGCAAATTTTTGTGCTTCATGACACCAATTAAACAAAAGGGTTGTTGGCACGACTACACAGCTTGTTTTTGGTTGACTATTAAGAGAACGCTCTCTCTCTAAAAGTGCCAAAGCCTGAATAGTCTTTCCCAAGCCCATATCATCGGCAAGACACCCGCCAAACCCAAAGGACTTTAAAAAGTAGATCCAATCATACCCGGCCTTTTGATAGGGCCGCATAGTACAAATAAGATTTTTTGACACTTCCTGTTGCTTGATACCGGAAAAATCTTTTAGTCGCTCCAACTGGACAAAAAAGGATTCATCAGCACATTTCTCATCGGCAAGTTCGTACAACTCCTCTAGTACAGGAAGATATTGTGAAGAAACAACGACCAGGTTTTCATCATCAGGTATAGGCACAAAAGTAAACACTCTTCTGAGCGTCTCAAGCCAGGAATCAGGAATCTCACCAACAGTTCCATCACTTAGTTGAACATAGTTTCTCTCCTTTAGAGCAGCCTGTACTAATACAGCCAATGATGTTGGAATTCCTTGAAATTCGGCATGCATGGTGCAGGAAAAGGATCCCAGATGTTCTGCGCCAATTGATAGCATTAGAGTCGGTTTTTGTGCAGTCTGCCTGTAGGCAATAATATTTTTATGACCATAAATTTCAAATCCTGCCTTACTCAAAAGAGGAAGGTATTCATCAATCCAATCCTCTTTGTTCATGTCCGGCAAAAAGCTACCCCGATAATACTGTTTTACAGAGTGCTTCATAAGTTGCTGGTAGAGAATTTTTTCTCGAGCCAATGAACGCTTAACACAGAGGATTTCCTTTGACTCAATAGGGATATAACGACATTGTTCAGTATCTTGAGAGAAGAATTCAGCGTAGCGTTGCTTATTCTCGAAAGGATAGTAGGCATATCTAAGAGATATGACTAAGTCATAGTCTTGCTGTGACAGGTATAGACGTGGTATCGGCTTGGGAAACACATTTTTAACGGGCTTGTCCAACACACCTTGATCCGTATACACATTTAAAGCGGCCTCAGAATTGGAGCCCATTTGAGTTGAGGGACTCTTCCCATCTTCATTGCAATGGGCTTTTGTTTCTGAATCTATCATATTAGGTGTGTGTGGAGAGGATTGACGATCTAAAAGAGCAAACATTGTTGCAACCACATGCTCACAGGCTCCACCAAGCATAAATGAGCAAGTACATTCATATCTCCACTTCGTACCCTTTTCCGATGGGAACAGTAGTACTCTATACTCTTCATTGTTATCATGAACAAGTGCACTAAAGAGATCGTTCCGTGATGTAATTTCCTTTACAGCATTTTCATCACTCAGATTCTTCCCAACAGAAATAACAGTCGGTAATGCACAATTATAGATAGTAGATTCAGATAAATTCATGGCAAATGTATAAATTGCTTTGTGAACTAAAGTGATTGAGCGTATTTTACTACAACACACATCCCTTTTAATTACCGTACCATTCACATTGGTACTACCAACTCAAAAATATTTTTTACCCCCGCTCATATGCTGATCACATGCAATATTAGTATCATAGAATCTAACTGGTAGGATTAAAAAAAGGAAGAATAATTGGTCAACAGGATCAAAATGAGCTGCATCTACCATTATGATGGCAAAAGGTTTGAATTTTCACTATAATAATAGTGATACCAATTGATTGAAATTGAGTAAGGATTCTCTATGCTTGTTTGGTTTATCGCAATTGTGTTTTTAGTTGCAATTTTCTATTTCATCTTTATCCATAGTAAATTGTACAAGAATATCCGGGGAGAAGGTATTGCCCTACGATTGTTGAAAAAAACCTATAAAGTGGGTGGAATTACAAAAACAGAGTACTTTCGATTAAAAAAAGACGTAGAGGAGAGTTCTGAAGAGGAAGATGAATAGTCTCATGTATTAGGGACCCCAGCAGAAATTTTACAGTTTATTGTAGTCCGTCACCAAGCAAGTTTAACCCTGACTATGCAGTAGGAGTGGATGCAGAAGTACAAGATTATGATTTAGTAAGACTTGAAGGTTTTGAAGGGCATATCTACAAGGTGATATGGCCGAAAAACCTGAAAGTCTTAATAGGCATAGGATTGTGCTTCTGCGCTACTACCTATTGCATAATCTGGGTTTAACACTTTTGTAACAATTATTGAACACTCCTAAATTTATTTTATAGCATACGTTGTTTTAATAAATAAATACTCAATGAAAAGGATGTGTTAATGTATCTTAGAGAAGAAAATCCCTCAAAAGTTACCCATGCAGACATTGTGGTTGGTATTCCCTCTTTTAAGGAGGCTGATTCAATTGCCTACCCCACAGAGCAGGTTAGTTTAGGATTAAAAAAATATTTCCCCAATTATTCATCGGTTATTATTAATGCTGACAACCACTCACCTGACAAAACAGAAGAGGTTTTTCTCAACACAAACACAGAAATCCCTAAAATTTACATTACAACACCTCCTGACACTCCAGGAAAGGGTTTTAATATTGAAAATCTGTTCCGTAAAGCTCACGAACTAAAAGCAAAAGTTTTTATTTGTGTTGATGCAGACCTATTAAGTATCACACCGGAGTGGATTAAATATTTTGCTGAGCCGATCCTTGATGGATATGACTATGTTACACCAGTATATTCAAGACATAAATATGACGGCACCATCACTAATGCCATTTGCTATCCGCTTATATATTCTCTCTTCTGCAAAGATATTCGCCAACCAATTGGCGGTGATTTTGCACTTTCTGCCCCCCTAATGGACCATATCATTTGTCAACCATGGCATACCACCACAGAGGAATATGGTGTTGATATTTTTATGTCTATGAATGCGATTGCCGGAGGATTTAAAGTATGTAAAACCGGATTGGGCTCAAAAAAGCATAAACCCAGCGCACCCAAACTGGGACCGATGTTTACCCAAGTGGTAAGCACAGCATTTCTTATTATCACACGAACCGTCGAGGAGTGGCGAACTAAAAATAGTATTGAGGAAGCACAACAATTTGGGTTACAGCACCTTGACCCACCGCAAGATCTCGATGTGGATAGAGAATCAATTAAGGCACAAGCCATTGCAGAGTTCACCGCACAGAGAGAACTCTTACAAAAAGTCATTAATCCAGAGACCTTCTCTCAGGTTGATGCCATGTATGCCAGCGGTGATATTAATATCTCCGCAAAACAGTGGGCGCTTATGGTATTTGATATTATCAGTAACTTTCAAGAGGCTGAAGATCGTTTGGCTATGGTTAATGGTTTAAAGGGACTCTATTTTGGAAGGACCTTTTCCTTTATGAACAAAACATGGGATATGTCAAGCGAAGAGGCGGAGGTGCTTATTAAGGAACAGGCACAGTGTTTTTTTGACAATCGTCACTATCTTATTGATAAATTATCCCAGAAATAATGAGTTTTACTACTCAGAGTTAGTTGTTATAACAGTGTCGGCAACCTGATTAAATAGCTCTGTAACTGCCTGTCTAGGATTTCGCAGGCCTTTTTTTATAAAATATAAGGCCTGTTTTCTTACCATATCAACAATCGCCGGAAACTTCTCTGCGGCTATAAGTCCTGCATACAGGGTTATCTTATTGTGTGGAAACATTCCCTTAAGGCCACTCATCAACAGGGAATGAAAGGAAAGAAATATAAAAAGAGTTGAGGTTTGTAACCACACCCACAATCGAATCCACTGAGTTCCAGTCGCAGCAATTCCTTCATAGGATATAAAAGTTGCATAGGGTACTTTTGTGCCATAGGTAAAAAAACTATTAAAGATTGCCACAAATAAAAAGAGCATCCAGAATCGTGTGATAGGGTAGAAAAACGCGATGATTGAGCCCCTTTTAACAAGTTGGACTAGCACAGTGACCATCCCCGCAATACACAATAGTATTAGATTATACTTAATAAACATAAGGGATATGCAGAGCAACAATAAAATAGACCCAAAGATCCCCCCGACAAAAGTTGGTTTCACCGTATCTGGTTGACAAGGCACCTTTTGATCGTATGATAATTGAAAGGCCTCTGTCATAGATACAATTAAAGGAGTGATCAATCCAACGATACTACCAAACGTCAATGATGCAATTAACATAAGGGGAAGTTGATAAAAGAGATGAAGATTTCTTGCCATAATTAGATATACGGCAAAAAGCTGCCCGGCATTATGGCTTAATGCACCAAGTATCGCCAAACCGACTGTGCCAAGAAATCCTTTTCTTCCAACGGTATACCATGCCATTGCCATAACGAAACAGGCACAGAGAGCTCCACTTAAGCTAAGGAGTACGGTTATGAAGGAAAATCCAAAATAAAAACTTACAATCCAGGTTCGAAGGAAGATGAACAGGAGAGACTCTATAAAACCAAATTTAATAATCCAAAGAATAGTTATACAATTTGCTAGTCCAGGTTTTAACCAAGGAAAAAAGGGTATTCGAGGAATAAAAAACTCTATAGTACTAATAGCGACAGCCATAAGTAAGAGGCATGCCTTAAGAACAATTTCCTTATCTTTGTTTTGATTATTGGGCAATTGCATCAATATGATCGTCCTCGCCCTTACCAGTAACTTCAATTATCACATGATTGGGAGCACAAACAAGTTGCTGATAGGATTTATTGATTGTTCCCATTTTAACACAAATCTGTTCTCTACAACAGGAAGACTCGATAGAGACCTTTCCATCTTTGATTTTTACAACCATTGGACCATCATGCCCCGCCACCGTAAAGGTTCTGTCTACATAGAGTGGATACTCAGCATAGAGTGTATTGTTTTTATACACCTGTACTCCGGAGGGTTTATTTCTTTGCATAAAGGGTAATATAGTAAGAGATACCGCAATAATAAGCACTATGAGGACAATATCAAATATGGTTACCCTTTTCATTGTTCTATCAGTTGATGTATCGGACATTATGTGTCTTTACTTTGCATTAGCGAGGCGTGGTGTTCTTTACTTCCCTGCTGTAATGAGCCATCGTTCGCATTCAATTGCTGCCATACAGCCGCTCCCAGCGGCAGAAATTGCCTGCCGATATTTTGAATCCTGCACATCACCTGCTGCAAAAACTCCTTCAACAGAAGTCTCGGTTGAATCAGCGTGAGTAATGATATATCCTGTGTCTGTAGTATCAAGCTGCCCTGACAAAAATGAGGTATTGGGGGTATGGCCAATTGCTTCAAAGGCACCGGCCACTTTGAGTTCCGACTCTTCCCCACTCTTGGTATCCTTCAATCGCAATCCAGTAAGCATTTCGTTGCCAAGAAATTCTTCGACAACTTTGTTCCAAAGAATTTCGATCTTTGGATGTTCCAAGGCACGCTGCTGCATAATGTGGCTTGCTCTCAATTGGTCCCGCCGATGAATAAGATATACCTTACTCCCAAACTGGGTTAAATGGGTAGCCTCCTCTACTGCAGCATCGCCGCCACCAATAACAGCGAGTTCTTTATCACGAAAAATTGGCAAAGCACCATCACAGACCGCACAGGCAGATATCCCTTTAGTCCATAGTTTTTTCTCCGAATCTAATGGAAGTCTGCGTGCTGTGGCACCAGTTGCCACAATAAGAGAGTCTGTTTCAAATTCTTGATTACTCATCGAAACTAAGGTGAAGGGCCTCTTGTCAATTAACACCGAAGTAATATCCTCCATAATTAATCGTGCACCAAGGTTAATTGCCTGTTGGCGCATTTCAGCCATAAGTGCCTGTCCATCAATTCCCTTTGAAAATCCAGGGAAATTTTCAACTACACCGGTGGTCATTAATTGTCCACCGGGCATTCCTCCACTTTGGAAACCTTCAAAAACAAGGGGTGTCAAATTAGCACGAGCAGTATAAATCGCTGCTGTAAGTCCAGCTGGTCCAGAACCTAAAATGATAACCTTCTCTTTTTGTGGCATATGAACCTACCTTATAATGTATATGATTATCAATATGAATTATTTGCAAAGTAATTATCAATTAACAAAGTGAATGATATAAAAATACATCACTTCATCCGATAAAGAGAAAGTTAGTAAAGGAGAGGCACTACTAAAACAAACAGGACTCTCAAACAATAAAGGCACCCTATAAGTTATTTATATCTAAAAATAGAGTAATAAAAGCTGGGAATTAATATTCATCCCAGCTTTTAATACTGATATCTTCATTTGACAATTTGCTCACCGCATAGAGAAAGGCACTGGCCAAACGAGCATTGGTAATCAGGGGAATGTTAAAATCAATGGCACTTCGTCTAATCTGATAATCCTGATCCAATTCGTTCTTAGTAAGGTTTTTAGGGATATTGACAACCAAATTTACTTGCTTACTCTTGATAAAATCAAGTGTATTGGGTTTCTTATTTTCATCGGGCCAATGAAGTTTGATAGTCTCTATACCATTAAGTTTAAAGAAGTCATGAGTTCCTGCTGTGGTGTAGACATCATACCCCTTTTCAATAAGAAGTCGGGCGCTATTTACCAATTCTGTTTTAGTACGTGTCGGCCCAGCAGAAATGAGTACGCTTTTTTCTGGGATAGTGTAGCCTACAGAAAGCATCGACTTTAATACACCCTCATAGTAATTATCACCAATACAGCCGACCTCACCAGTAGAGGACATATCAACACCTAAGATAGGATCAGCCTTTTGTAAACGGGCAAAGGAGAATTGTGGTGCTTTCACACCAACATAGTCGAGCTCAAAGAGCGACTTGCTTGGTTTTTCTACTGGTTCGCCTAACATAATATTCGTCGCAATTTCAATGAAGTTTGTCTTTAAAACTTTCGACACAAAGGGAAAGCTTCTGGAGGCCCTGAGATTACATTCAATTACCTTGATATCATTATCCTTGGCTAAAAATTGAATGTTGAAAGGACCAGAAATAGATAAACTTTTTGCGATCTCCCGTGAGATAATTTTTATGCGGCGGGTTGTTTCGACATACACTTTCTGCGGTGGAAAGAGCATGGTTGCATCACCGGAATGTACACCGGCATATTCTACGTGTTCAGAAATTGCATAGGCAAAAATTTCTCCGTCCTTTGCAACAGCATCCATCTCAATCTCTTTAGCATGTTCAATGAATTCTGACACCACCACCGGATATTGTTTTGATACTTTTACTGCTAAATCCAGAAAGTGTTCAAGCTCTTCTCTATTGGAAACAACGTTCATTGCTGATCCCGAGAGAACATAGGAGGGACGAATAAGAACAGGAAATCCCACATCTTCTACAAAGGAATAGATATCATCAATAGTAGTGAGCTCACGCCAACGGGGTTGGTCAATTTTTAGAGCATCAAGCATCGATGAAAACTTATGTCTGTTTTCGGCATTGTCAATTGACTGTGGAGAGGTGCCTAAAATGGTCACGTCCTGTTCATGGAGACGCATAGCAAGGTTATTAGGTATTTGTCCACCGGTTGAGACAATTACTCCCTTGGGAGTCTCCAGATCAATAATATCCATCACCCGCTCAAAAGTCAACTCATCAAAATAGAGTCGGTCACATATGTCATAGTCGGTACTCACCGTCTCTGGGTTATAGTTTATCATAACCGAGCGATATTTTGCCTTATTAATAGCATTAAGGGCATTGACTCCACACCAGTCAAACTCTACGGAACTTCCGATTCGATACGCTCCAGAACCGAGGACCACAACAGAATTGCCATCCTCTTCGTAAGAGAGATCATGTTCTGTTCCATTATAGGTTAAATAGAGATAGTTGGTTTGTGCGGGATATTCTGCAGCAAGTGTATCGATCTGCTTCACAGAAGGAACGATTCCCCTGCTTTTACGATATTTGCGAACCCGTATTACATCTTCTGTAATAAAGTCGGAGTCACTTTTAAATACACACCGGCCAATCTGAAAATCTGAGAAACCCATTTTTTTAGCACTCAGAAGCATGTCGTCAGAGACATCTTCCAAAGTTGAGTACTTTGATAGCGCTTCCTGGAGATCAAAAATACGCTTCAGTTTATCGAGGAACCACTTATCAATCTTTGTCAATTCCCATATTTGATCAATGGTATACCCTTTGTAAAAGGCCATGGCAATCGCAAAGATGCGCATATCAGTAGGAGCTTCAAGTTCTTTTTCAATAATAATATTCTCAATATCACGGTTTCCAACAAAGCCATGCATACCCTGGCCGATCATGCGAAGGCCCTTTTGGATCGCCTCTTCAAAGGTGCGACCAATTGCCATCACCTCACCGACACTCTTCATGCTACTACCGATTTCCTTTGACACACCCCAAAATTTATTGAGGTCCCATCGTGGAATTTTACACACGATATAATCCAAAGCAGGTTCAAAACAGGCGGTGGTAGTTTTGGTAACGGAATTTTTAAGCTGATGTAGTCCAAAACCAAGCCCAAGCTTTGCCGCGACAAAGGCCAGGGGATACCCTGTTGCCTTTGAGGCCAAGGCACTTGATCGAGAAAGTCGAGCATTTACCTCAATTACTCGGTAATCCTCAGAATAGGGATCTAAGGCAAATTGGATATTACATTCGCCAATAATGCCAATATGACGGATAATGTCAATTGACAACTTACGCAATTTATGATATTCACTATTATTCAAGGTTTGGGAAGGAGCAACAACGATACTTTCACCAGTATGTATCCCAAGAGGGTCAAAGTTCTCCATGTTACACACGGTGATACAGTTATCATATTTATCACGGACGACTTCATACTCTACCTCTTTCCAACCCTTCAGTGACTCCTCAACGAGTATTTGGTCGGAGTAGGAGAATGCCTTAGATCCTAGACTATAGAGCTCCTCATTATTTGAGCAAAATCCACTTCCTAATCCTCCAAGAGAGTAAGCTGAGCGGATAATAATAGGAAATCCCAAGGTTTCTGCAGCTTCAACCGCAGCTTCAATACTGGTCACGGCAATACTACGGGGAACCTTGACATTGATTTCATCAAGCTTTCTAACAAAATTATCGCGATCTTCTGTATCGATAATCGCTTGAATCGGTGTACCGAGGACACGGACATTATTATCTGAAAAAATATTTTGCTTATGGAGGGCAATACCACAATTCAATGCAGTTTGACCACCAAAGGAGAGTAAAACCCCATCGGGTTTCTCCTTTTTAATTACTTTCTCTACAAAAAAGGGTGTGACCGGCAAGAAATAGATCTTGTCGGCAATATTATCAGAAGTCTGAATTGTGGCGATATTGGGGTTAATAAGAACTGTTTCAATTCCCTCTTCCCGTAATGCCTTAAGAGCCTGTGAACCGGAATAGTCAAATTCACCGGCTTCACCAATTTTCAAGGCGCCAGAGCCTAGCACAACTACTTTTTTAATATCTTTTTCCATGATCGGTATTCTTTATTTAAAGTGTTATTTTTGTTTCTTCATTAAGTTGATAAAATCGTCAAAGAGAGCCTCGGTATCCACCGGTCCACCTGAAGCCTCGGGATGAAACTGTGACGAGAAAAAGGGTTTTGATGAATGGCGAATTCCTTCGCAGGTGTCATCATTCACATTGGTAAAATAGGGCTCCCATCCTGGCTGCAATGTTTTTGTATCCAAGGCATAGCCATGATTTTGCGATGTGATATAGCAACGATCAGTTCCCTCCATCAGGACTGGTTGGTTATGACTTCGGTGACCGTATTTAAGCTTATAGGTATCAGCGCCGGAGGCAAGTCCCATCAACTGTGTTCCCAAACAGATGCCGAACACTGGTTTATCACCTTCCAAGGCTTTCTTTAGATTATTGATCGTTACATCACACATTTTTGGATTCCCCGGACCATTGGAGATAAACAGACCGTCATACTCTTCTGTAAAGATATCATAATCCCAGGGTACCCGTATGACCGTAACATCTCGATCTAAAAAACAGCGAATAATATTATTTTTAACACCGCAATCTATAAGAACGACCTTGTATTTGCCATCCCCATAGACAATCTTCTTCTTGGTGCTCACTTGATCAACCAAGTTTTCCAGGTTAGGATCATAGTACTCAACATCCTCTCCCTCGAAAAGTATCTTTCCAAGCATGGCACCCTTTTCACGAATAATCTTCGTTAATGCCCTGGTGTCAACATCAAATATTCCTGGTATTTCTTGATCGATAAGCCACTGTGCAAGACTTGTCTCGGCATTCCAATGGCTGTAATTAAAGGAGTAGTCGGAAATGATCAATGCAGAGATATGAATTCTATCGGATTCGAAGAATTTTAAAAGATCATGTTCCATCTCCTTAATCGGCACACCATAGTTACCAATAAGAGGATAGGTTGCAATTAAGAGCTGTCCCTTGTATGAAGGGTCAGTTAAACTTTCCGGATATCCGGTCATGGCTGTGTTGAATACAACCTCTCCAGCAACAGACTTTTCATACCCAAAGGATTTGCCGGTAAAGGTCGCACCATTTTCTAAAACCAATGATACTTTCTTATACGTTTTCATTGTCAACTTTTCTGAAAATTTGTTAACACCCAGTATTACATTATTATTTTATCCACCACCGACCAGCGATAGCAGCTCAATTTGATCATTCTCATTGAGGGCATAAGTATCCCAGTAATTTCTTTTTACAATCTCTTGATTAACTTCAACAACAACATGAAGTGCATCGAGCTTTTTTAAAGAGATAATCTCAGCTACAGTAGACTTATGTGGGATTTCTTCTGTTTTTCCATTAATGGAAATGTTCATACTACACTACCTGGATATCATCTACCCCTAATAAAAAAGGGCTACATTTAACCCTTTCTCTGGCTTACACACATACTATGATCATTTCATAGCCTAATAAAATAAAATAAGATCACCACAAGTATCGAAGTAGTTTTTCAAAATTTAAATTATTTTTATTATGCACAATTTCCCTACTTATTCACAATCGAACAAATTTACGTTTTACCTCAAAATAGCACAACAGTTTAGAAATCTTTCGTTACAAGACAAGGTTATACAGGCGCTATTCGTAATTTTTCACAAAACTTAATTAGGAATCTTTTTGTATACTTTTTACAATCTTTTCTTGGTTCACTGGTTGTTGGAAGTTTATCGCTCTCTATTTTAGACTGACAATAATGATCAACATAGGAAACAATGAATTTTCGATTCTTCAACTGAGGGGGAGGATTCTTAGTTAAAAACTGAGTCCCACTGCAAGTCTTAAAAAGGAGTAGTCAATTTCATCAAAACTAAAGGAGTAATCTAAAAAATACCTTTTATAATGCACTCCAGCTCCTAAGGTAACAATTCTATTAGACACACCCACTCTAAAGGCAACCATCTCAAAGAATTCACCCTCCAGTCCTGCATGCAAGGTGACATCATAGAGTTTATGCAGAGCAATGGCACAGGTCCAATTGCCTGATAAAAAGCCACTTCTATCTATATAGGATAATCCATAGTATTGCGCCATATGCACCGGCTCAGTGTAATCCTCATAGGAGTGAAGCCAAATCATTTCAGTGGGGAGAAAATCAATAAAGGAGCAGGCTAAAATTATTTCCCGCCGTATGGCATCCCTATCCAGATCATAATCAACCCCCATCCGAACGGTAAGGCCACCATCCAAATTAACGTTATAACCAAGACGCACCTTATCGCCAGGAGTCATAGTCTCCCACAGCGCTTTTATATTGACGCCAATAGCAACATCAACAGGTAGAGGAATTGAAAACCCACTAGGTCGGGGTACGGGGATCGAAAAGTTTTTTGCAATGGTAGCATGTACTCTGTGCTTATTATTATGAAATACACCTACCGGTGAAAAGTCAAAGGAGGAGTGCACATATTTCATCTCCTCATAAGAAAGGGGCAATGAATCCCACTCATTGATATGATCGGGAAAAAAGGCTGAATAGACCAATCCAGCAAAGAGACCATTTTGAATTGGTGCGGTAAAGGCAATTGATCCAAGGCTTGACAATCCGCGATATAACTTAGCACCCTCCATAGTGACATGATAGGACTCAGAAAGCGCAACCAATGATGGATTCCAAAAGGCACTCAATTCACTATAGGGAAGGACAACCCCGGCGTTTCCCATTGCCACAGTTCTGCAGCCAATGGGGACATGATTGAATTCCGCAGCATAGCGAATTTCCATCTCTCCAGCCGGTTGTGTGGTATCAGGCACTTGCGCAACGAGTATGTCACTTGCCAGTGCCGCAATCCACAGTACCATTGTGATGCGCAAGGAACCGGGACGCATCAACTGTTTCTCCTATTCGCCGATTATGGTAACCGATACAGTCCTGTTCCGCGGTCCATCAAACTCGCAAAAGTAAACAGATTGCCACGTACCAAGGACACAATTTCCCTTCTGTATCGGAATTGTTACGCTAAATCCCACGAGGGAAGCCTTGAGATGGCTGTCAGAGTTACCTTCACAATGATGATAGGAAGGATCCTGAGGCACTAACTGGTTAAGTTTCCAAAAAAAATCTCTACCCACATCGGGATCAGCATTTTCATTAATGGTCAATCCCGCAGTTGTATGCTGGCTTGACACTGTAATTATACCATTACTGATCGATGATTGGGAAACAATTTTCCGCAGGGATGCGGTAATATCAACCCAACAGGTCCGCCGGCTGGTTTTCACCGGCACGTGTTCATAAAATACCATGGTAGTTCCTTAATTAATTTACAATAATATCTGAAGGAAGGATATACTTCATAGGGTTGGTATGTTTATCGAATTTTCTTACTTCATAGTGCAAATGAGGCCCGGTGCTTCTTCCTGTGTTGCCAATGTAGCCTATTCTCTCCCGGCGCTTAACCACTTGCCCCTCTTCTACAGAGGCCTGTTCTAAGTGAGCGTATACAGTCATATAACTGCCACCGCTGTGGCTAATTTTTATCGAGAGTCCATAATTCCCACGATAGCCAACAAAAGTGACGATACCGTCGGCAGTTGACATCACCGGAGTCCACGTTTTATTGGCAATATCAAGGCCCTCATGAAATGCCATCCCGCCAATAAAGGGATGATACCGCAGACCAAAGGTTGAGGTGACGCGACCTCTGGCTGGCCACACAGAAGGATACTGTGCCCAGCGGTCCTTTTGCATGTAAATATGGTCTGCCATACGAGAAAAAGTAGTATCCTGCAAGCTTGCTTGACGAAGTAGTGCTTCAATATCTCGTTTTAGCATACTGGTGCTGCGCACAATAGGATCCTCAAAAGATTCATTGATGATCTGCTCTAAGCTTGGGGGACCTCCCACACCAACATTACGAATATCTTCATTAATGGTGTTCATTCCAAATTTCAGACGGGTCTCATCTTCAAAGGCAACCAATCCTTTGATTCTATCTTTGTACTGATTGGACAATTTTTTAAAGAAGGTGATTTTATTAATAAGGTCTCTATTTTCTGTACGTTTGTCAATTATTCCAAAATGGCCATAGCTATACTTGGCAATAAAAAATACAGAACGAGCAAATCCTGCTGCACTTCCCAGAACAACCAAAAAAAACAGAGCTACAATAATGGGTGAGAGGTTAAGTCGTTTTTCTTTGGATGTGCCACTTGATGATATTACATAAAAAGACCATTTATCCTTATTTTCCATTGATTACCTTTAGAATCTTCCCAAATATTTTATCATATCCTCAATCAAATATTGAATAAAATATGTACGTTTCTAGTTCTAAGTATACCCCCCAATGATTGAAAATGTCAATGTTATAAAATAATATGGACAACAACATATTGGTATAAATGGTTCAATTTATGCATTTTTGTAATAAATCGCTTAAACATTGATTTATGCACAAATACATTTGCATACCGCATTTAATTAGCCATACTTTAGCATCACTTAATTTTTATCGGCATATCATTGATTTTATTTAATAATATATTGTACGTTAACATTATATTGAATTAAATACATTATAATTACATGCCTTTGAATAGTGTTTATATTTAAGATTGCACTATTTTAAGTATATATTCTTCAATATTTTTTATGGGAATACTCTCCTTCTTATCCTGATCACGCAATTTGCAGGTTACTACTCCCTGATCCAATCCTTTTTTACCAAAATCCACTCGAATAGGGAATCCGCAAAGGTCACAATCTTTAAATTTTACCCCAGGCCTCTCATTTCGATCATCACACATGACCGAAATTCCCTTTTCTACCAATGTATCATGCAATGCCCTTGCTGTACTAAAGGTTTTTGGATCCCTAGGGTCCAGGCAGTTAATCAAGACCTGAAAAGGAGCAATTGGGAGGGGAAAGATTAATCCATTATCATCCCGGTTTGATTGGACAAAGAGATCTATGAGGTGCACTACATTGACGACTCCATACCCACTATGCACAGGATTCCTTTTTCCATTCTCATTAAGGTAATACATGTATGTGTTTTCATCTCCTTTCAAATGAGAAAGAAGCATACTCGGCTTAAGTTCAACTGCACCTGTTTGACATTTGACACATAGATCCCCCTCTTTTATAAAACTTAGGTCTTCATAAAATTCAAAGTCCAAATCTCGCAAAACATCAATACATACCAAATGGTAATCCTCTTTATTTCCTCCACAAACCGCATTTGTCAACCCCTGAATTGAGGTGTCTGCAATGAGTCTTGTTATCAATTGGTTGCTGTTTTTAAAAGGCCCACAGTATCCAAAAGGGATTTGTCCTGTATATTTCTCTTCGTCAAGAATAGAAAGGCTCTTTGCATTGAGCGTTTTTATCAGTTTCAGCTCGTTAAGTTCACGATCTCCCCGAAGGCAGACACCAATAATTTCATCACCTTTATCAATTTCGTATAATAGCATTTTTATTACTGAAGAGGGCTTGACCGATAAAAATTCGGACACCTCCTCAATTGATTTTTTCCCAGGGGTCAACACCTCTTTTGGTGTCCGACTAGCAAGGTCCTTTTCATCTGCTTGTTGGAGCATAGATGGTATAGTTGGCGCATCATTGATGGTTGACACATTGCCACAGGAGTCACAAAGAGAGATTGCACTGTCTCCAAATTCAACGACTGCATGGATATCATAACGACTATCAGAATCAATGCTGGCTACCTGTATAGGAATCTCCTTACTAATAGGTAATGATTCGATTATTTGTTCAACACTCTCTTTTACTTTTGTATGATGTTCCACTAGGATTTCTTTAGTTTGAAAAAATGAAAGAATATGTAATTGAGGAACTTCATTTTCTTGGATGTGCTGCTGCCGAGGTTCTCCACCTGTAAGAGCGAACACCAATAGAGGCAGATCTTTATATGACCGAATTCCATGGCTTATGGCTCCTCTAATAATTGCATCGATAGGATTTCTAGCCAAATTCTGAGGTGGTACCATTACTTCAAGAGCACCAAACTTTTCCATCTCACATCGCAAGATCTGCTCAAATCTACGAAGAAAATGTAAACCCAAAGGAAGCCATACGTAAGAATCACTCACAGACTTTTGAATCATACCTGCTTTTGCAAGCAAGCTTTTAGTTTCCGAAACTTCGTTGGAGGGGAACTCCCGTAATGTTTTAAGGTAGAAATCAGTCCAGTACACAGCATGTCCTTTATTTTATCATCAAAGAATTAAGTAACTGCTGAAAAATATATACTGGATCGAACTGAACTGCTTTATCAAGATGAACGGAAGAACTATATTTTAACCTACTTTACAATCTACAGGAAAAGACTGATGCACAATAATAACATAATGACAGCAATTACCTTTGATAAATCATTAGAGATTCAACAACTCCCCTACCCTGATAGAAAACCCAAAGATGCGATTGTCCGGGTAACCATGACAGGAATCTGCAATACGGACTTGGAAATCACCAAAGGATATGTTCCTGGTTTTTCGGGAGTTTTGGGTCATGAATTCATAGGTATTGTTCAAGAGGCAAAGGATATCACGCTGATTGGAAAACGATGTACTGCTGAAATAAATTTTGGGTGCGGAGTCTGCAACTATTGCACCAATGGATTGGAACGCCACTGCCCACATCGCTCGGTGCTTGGCATTATCAATCAGCAGGGATGCTTTGCTGATTACGTTTCAGTTCCTGAAAAATCGCTTGTCCATATTCCTGACGAGATATCAAATCGCCGAGCCATATTTATCGAACCGCTTGCTGCAGCCCTAGAAATTCTTGACCAAGTCACTATAACAAAGAGAACAAAAGTTCTGCTTTTGGGTGATGGTAAGCTTGGATTGCTCATTGGTTATATGCTTGCCTCAACAGGGTGTAATCTCACGGTTGTTGGTAAGCATCGTCATAAACTCAACTATTTGGTAGCCACCTCTGCCAGAATTGTACAACGTGATTCCTTTGCAGAGGACATCTATGATGTAGTGGTTGAGGCAACCGGAAATAGTAGTGCCCTCACAATGGCCATGAATTGTATTAAGCCTCGAGGTACTATTGTTTTAAAAAGTACCTACGCTCAGGACATGCAATTTAATCCCTCCCAATTGGTAGTCAATGAGGTTTCCTTGATAGGTTCACGATGCGGCCAATTCTCTAAGGCTATAGATTTTTTATTGCACAACAACATCCCCTTAGAGGACATGATCGATGGAGAGTTCTCTTTAGCTCAAGGAATTGAGGCATTTGAGTTTTCCAGTAGACCGAAAACTATCAAAACTATTTTAGTACCCTAATCCTAAGTAATTATACCCAGAGATCACAATAAACCATTACCCAACATTACTCAACCATTTCCATATTTGTAATTATTATTTTAAATAACAACAATTTTTCCAGTAATACGTTCAAATAGATTGAATGGTTTGTACACTATTCTATAAAAACTTGTGATAAGGAGTTTTATTTGGAATATATCGAATGTCAAATAACCCAAGGTGTTGGATACTGCACCGACAATGATTGTCCATGCACATTGACTGAAATTCCACAGGGAACGGGTTTCCTATTTATCTCTCCCGAGGTCGTTACCTTTCGAAAAGATGCATTGAGTCAGGTTGATTTGCAAGCAAAATTAAAACCCATGATCGAGCGAGGTGAGGATGTTTCCGTAACGCGCTATGAGCCGATTCTTATTTGTGAAGAGGGGGCAAAAAGAAGACACCTTGATTTAACTATCGCCGCAGATGATGCGGTTCTTTGGTGGAAAGAGCATAAAGCTCCTCTTAGAGAAACGCCGGTCTTAAGCTCAGAAGCAGCCAACATGCCAAATGGGACGCCTCTTGCTCCAGATGATACTTTTACCAATATTAAAGAGCCAGACAAAAAACATTTTGGGCAGATCGCACAAGCCCCACACCCGCAAAAAGTAGCCAATCCCTTCTCTGGTCTTCCTGCAGAGGAAGAGGTCTCCGATGATGATGTGCTCTCTCAATTCAAGGGGACACCACTTGGCGAGATGGCTGCAAAAATGGCAGGTGACCATATGGAGCACGCCAGTTTCACCACCACAGACACAGCAATTCCTGCTACAATAATAAAATCAAGGGAATTCAATGACACCTTAGACCTTCCCGCACCACCACCGGAACAGAGGAAGAAGAGAAAGTATAAGGGTAAGAGAAAACCCATATTTCTTATTATTCTGCTAAGCATATTATCAATTGCTGTTATTGGAGCTGTTTTTTACCTAGTAAAATATCCAGAATTATTTACCAACCAAGGTAAAAAATTAGAATTGGTACAAAAGGTCCTGGCCACCACAGAGGAGGAAGAGGAGTTTGATGGTACCATAGCCTTTGAAGAAGAACCAGAGCCTCCAGCTCCTGAGCCAGTGGTGGAGAAAGTTGAAGTGGAGAAGGTTGAGGAACCCCCTATTGTATCACCCCCTAAACCTGAGCCTCCAGCTCCAAAGCCGGTAAAAGAGAACCTTACCCAGCCTTTTTTTGCATCCTCTTACTCCTTTAGAGATATTCAATACTATGGTTCTATCTTTTTTTCCAATGTTTCATCCTCCGGAGGACACTATTCACAAAAAGTTTCTCCCATGGGAAGTACGAAGGTGTATCATGTCAAGGGGACCTTTACCTATTCAGAACAACGGATACTGTTTCAACCTGAAAATGCTCAGGTAGATGTGATTTGGGTGTTGGAGCATCTTAATTCTAGTGCAGGAGTGGCGAAATTTTTTGATCCTAAAAAAGAGAATCGTAGTACTGCTTATATTGATTTAGAAGTATGTAAAACTGCGGATTGTCTTTAGGTGATTTTTCATATTTTTTTATACATCAAAGTCGTCGGGATGCTGCCCGACAGCAGCCTTACTTTTCTTCTATAGCGAAGAAAAGTAAGCAAAAGACGCCACCCCGCAATCGCACTTTTTCGCCTCAGGTTCAGGCACTCGTTAAACTCGGTTTCACCTCAGACAGCAACTCGTGCTCTTCTGAACCATTCGGCGGTGCGATTGAAGGGGATTAAAATCGCCAAAAATATATAATTAGATTCTTTAACTATTTACACCATTGCTTTTTAAATCCTAAAGAATTGGTTTCATGATTGAAATTTTGATATACACTTTTGAATATATACCGCTTCTCAAAAATAATGTCCTATGCTGTGTTGCGGCATAACTGTTTCTATAAGAGTTTTGTAAAAATCATGGGACAAAACTTTTGAGAAACAGTATAACACCATCTACCACTTGACGGTTAATCCCCCACCCCATACTGGTCTACGGGCAGGATCAGGAGGCATACCCTCAGGGTAATCACCAAAGGGGAATGTTACGGTCGGTCCAACCTCAAGAGTTGGTCCCTTTTGACACTTTCCTTTAGCATCCTCTATCTCTTTAATAGCTTGGTACAATTTGTCAATATTTTCAATGATATGGGCAGCCCTACCCACATCATCTTCAGGAGCTGTTTCCTGAGCACCAGAGTTGTATTTACTAAACTCCTTTTGAACTGTGTTTATTTTTTCGATAGCTGATCGCGGTGCTGTAAATACGCACTTATCCCCAATCAGTGTGAAAGTGATTCCCGTTGTAACCGTATTGTTTTGTAAGTTCATTGCAGCAGATGCTTTAATGGTGATATCAGGAATACCATTAAGGGTGACTGACATGGATACTGTAATCGGGGGTCCCAGTTTTGCCGGGTCCTCTGGCTTCGGTTCAGGAGGGCTAACAAGACCCGCAAGATCACTTATTTCACCTTTAATAGAGATTTGTAAATTCATTGGATTGGATATGGGGATTGATTTAAATTGTAGCTCCATGCTTTTTGGAATAGAGATTTTGAACTTTCCTATGTAAATATCCAATTCATGATCGGTGAGTTTTGAAAGACCAATATCGGGTAAACTTGATGCCTCTTCCTCTTTTTTTTCTGGTGTGAGTGTCTTTTTGGCTGTTTCTGGAGGCGTTGTAAGTAGTTCAGGGGGAAAGTTATAGGATGCATGCTTTTTGTACAACTTAATTGATATGTTTCCACCATTGGTTGAATAGACAGTGGGTCGATCAACTTCAACTCGTCCTTTTGGTATACCCAATGTTTTTAAGGACTCCTTGACAGTACTCATATTCGTCGTTAAAGTCTCTCTCTGTTGTTCTAATTTTTTCGTGTCGTACTGTAAGGCACTATCAAGGTATGCCGACACCTCTACATAGGCATCAGGATTTGCAGCCACCAGGCTGGTATATGCTTGAGCAAGCTCAATTAACTTTTGATTATCCGATCCAGTAGATTCAGAGGGAGTAATTGAATAGGTCTTTTCTGGAAAAACAATCTCTTTACCAAAGGGACTTGGCAGAAAAGGAATTCCACTGATTTGTGAATTGGGTTGCCTTTGAAGTAGCAAAGATGACTGACCAGAATTTCCAGATTTCTTCTTGTTTGAAGCTGCTGGTGTGAAGTTGGAATTGTTTTTTGATGCGGTCGTTTTTTTATTCATTGGTATACCATTCTTTAATCTATTAAAACTTAATAATAATCTTATAAATGCAAAAAAATAAACCTATCTAAGGAAAATCTACCGGTGCTCTATTGGGAAACATTGGTCCTGCATGTAATACCCGAACTGTCTGTGGATCATCCAGATGAAAGCTGCTCCGGGTTAAACTACGTAATTTATCTCTTAGTACAATGAGCAACAACGCATTTGCGTGGGCATTTGGATCGGTTGGTGCAGCAGTTAAGGCTGTCTGTTCTGGATCGGAAGATTGAAGATAGGTAGTTTCATCGCTCAGGATATCGACATCTTGGCCAGGGACAAGTTCAGCAGCATCACCTAATCTGCGGACAAATCCTTCTGATAGAGCCAGGTCAATAAGAGTCACCGGTGGATTATTTGGATCTGCAGGGTCAACACTTCGGTTGTGGGTTGTCAAATTCTCGACCTTTGACCAATAGGGTAAGGTTTGCGAGTAGTGCACCCCGGGCTCTACATCAGTATTCCAATCGGAAGGATTTTTATAGATGTGGTCAAAGCCAAAAAGATAGATATCTCCGGCATTACTCCAAGAGTCCTCGAACCACGTATTCACTATCTGCGCACCATTTTCTGCTGCAGTGGGTTGTGCAGATGGCGGCAAACTCGATGCTGGGGTAAATATTGTACCGGTGTAGCTATGTCCCATCCCTCGCAATCGACGGGCAGCAACCTCATAATGAGCCGCATTATTTAGTTTCTCGGTAGTTGGCATGGCATCAAAATTGGGTGTTCCAATATAACCTTCATCACCCACACTTGATGTGCCCGCATGCATTGCCTCATGCAGCATGGTTACTTGTGAGCTATTATCACCAGGATTATCCATCACATGAGGATCAAGAAATATCGACGTACTGTTCGCCATTCCTGCGACGTAGGTTTCACTTGAGTATCCCGATCTATCTGTAATTATTTGATCAGCCGTATGAATGGATCTCATTGCTGATTTTCCAGCAGTATAGCGATTGACAGCAGTCGTGACGTGAGCTGCATCTAAAGTTGTGGGATCGGTATAACCGAATACTTGTTCAAGATGCACTCGGTTTGCTGGTAGAAGAACCTCGTCAATCAAGGCCTCTGTATTACTAACAAGGGTACTAAGATTTGCCGTTTCCGTTGCATTTCTTGGCCCCACCTCAATATCCGCAGGATTACCCAATTGGGAATCCGGATTTACAAATTGAATAGCTAACATGAGGTCAAGGAAATTTGTGTAATCATCGGTTGCCATAGCATCGACAATGGTAGGATTAAACAGCAAGGAACTCTCAACCATCGCTATATCTGCTGGAGACATGTCATCCAATTGTCGCTGGATGGCAAGACGCAATCCTTCATAATTAGCAGCAACATCTGGCGAAGATATGCCTGGAAGCAAGTTACTTATATCCGAAGCATCGGGTATTCTTCTGCATTGGATAGTATGATCATTGGTTGATGTAATTGTAGACAGAGCATCATCTTGATTTGTTCCAGTTTGTGAAACATTTGAAGAAGAGGAGACAGCATGATCGGGCATACACATAACACAATCTGCTACAGAATCTGCCTCTTTCTCATATTCATCATCCGGTTTTCCTACGGTCAATTTTGGCTGAACAGCTAAATGATCAAACAAAAGATCTGTTTTAAACAGAGGTTCATCAATACCCTGCTTAGCCTCTGCTTTGTTGTGCCCATTTTTTTGTGCAGCAGGGGTCATTGATTGCTTTGTATCATTTGTGGTTAGCTGTTTTGTCATGTAATACCAATTAATTCGTTATAATTTTATTCAATTTACTATTAAGATTTTTACGGAGGACTTCCATCAGGCGCATACCCTGCATGTCCATTTAAATCAAAGTGATGTACATCACCTAAAGCTTGATGAGGAAACGTTGACAATCCCCAACGCATATTCCCCTCATCGATCATGGCTGTAACAAAGTGCTCCGGCATATGAAGAAACCCCAAGGCAGGATTTCTTGTGTCGCCAGGAGTTGTAGAGGGGTTACCTCGTTGCATTGGTGTGCGTACGATCTCGTAATCCCGCAATATCCTAATATATTGTTGATCAGCTGAATGAGGGTAGCCATGATGGAGTGTTTGCCAAAAGAAATCATCCATAAGCGCCTGAATTTCTGCGACAGCCGCAGTTTGCTCTTTCCTTTCCGATGTGGGAATAGTGCTTAAAAGATCCGATTCAGAGACTGTTTCAGGATTGGTAATTGGTGTTCTTGTTACTGTATGATAATTTGTATGAAAGGCAAGACTGAGGTAGCTTGCTAAGCTATCAGAAGTAAACCTAAACCGTTCATACACATCGGCGGAGGATTCATCAGGGCCTTGAACACCAACATTTGCTGTTTCATCGTCATAGGGATTGGTTCGCATGAAGGCAACAGCGCGATCATAGACAGCCACAGCTGGTTGTCGTAAGGTTCTCGTTGCTGCGGTGGCATTTCCCTCTTCACCACCATAGTGAGTGTTTTCACCTTCAATAGTGCGAGTAGGTATGTACGGTTGATTGCGATAATTAACATCAACTGCAGATCCGGAGGCATGTTTGCTGGAATTGGGACCGGATCGCCATCCACGAATAGTATCTAATTGAGCATATTCCCGAACCGAGGGTGGTCGACCATCTGCAGGAAGCGCATCATATTCTGATTGCAGATGTGTTTCAACTGTATTGAGTCTACTACTCATCGCAGGATTGACTTCGACATTACGACCAAGGAAATTATTATTCACAAGATAGGAAGGTTTACATTGTACAGCTATGTCTTTACTTTGAGCAATAGGTGAAATGTTTAGAAAGTTTTGGGGAGTATCATTTGTAGATTGTTCGATTTTTCTTTGTACCACAGCGCCTCTTCCCCCGCGTCTTACCGGTTCTTGGTATGCATCATCGGAAATTCTCATACCCAACTCACTTAACCAATGCGATGGATTAATCCCGGACTGTTCTTCAGAGTGTGAGGTAAAGGTGACTTGACTACCAGCAGCAGCCCCTTCTGCTGGTGCTACTTGCACGGCAAAATGTACATGCACCCCCATACCCGGTGGGACACTACCGGCAACTCCAGCGGCATTTTCCCGGGTATTTCCCATCAAACCAATCGCTTGACCAGGATGTACTGTATCCCCAGCTTGCACTAATACTGCATCTAAATGTGCGTAGTGAGTATAGAGCGGCGTTGTACCGGCAATCTCAGTTTCAGGTGGATTGGGATGATAAATACGAACAATATTACCATATCCTGATCCCCAGGCACGTCTCTCTCCCGGTTGCACATCTCCTGGACCAGCAAAAACTACTCTACCAGCAATTGGTGCATACACACCGGTTCCACGCGTTCCAGGTACATCCATCGCAGCATGGACTCTACCCTCAATACGGCGGTTTCTTGCTTGATACTGTGCCTCAGTCTCCTCAGGGTCACGGCGAGCAGGCCCTCGCACTGCCATGGTTCTTCCCTGCCGTCCATGTTCAACAAGGGCTGGAGCAGAGGCATCTTCATCGATATCAGGATCTTGCCTTCGATCATGTGCTCTGCTTAGGTCTTGTATCAACTCTTCTATTCGTGTTGCATTTCCCTCAATATCTGAAAGCCATCGAATTAAATTCACATCACCATTGCTGGACAATTCTCCTGCGATTCGGTATCGTATTTCACCTCGCAATAGGGCTAATCCTTCATCGCTATTTGCCCATGTCCGTGTATAGCGAGCATTTTGTCCAGCTACTTGAACCGAAACATCATCCTGTTCCATAACATAGATTCGAAAAAGGTCAAGTAGTGAAATATCGCTTTGTAAAGCAGCTTGAGAATTGTCTTCGTATCGTTGGATTATTGGTGAACAGGATAATACGTTATTAATGTCAAAATTATTATCCCCTTTCTCAGAGGACGTATAACTTTCAGAATTAGCCCCCTTTTTAATTGACGCAGCAGGTTTAAAAGATCCTTGAGAATCACTTTGTGAAAATTGAGCAGACATGATTCTAACACGACTCAGTGATTTTCATTTTCAAAATAGAGGTTAATTTTTGAACGAACGACACTTGAATTATTATCGCAAACAAAGGTGAGCTCTACAGAATACGTTTCATTGAATTTAGTTTTTAGATTAATTCCGTAGGAGGGAAAGACAACCCATATTTTAGCAGTCTCCTTAGGCTTTAATGAGATCGGATTTGTAAGCAGATCATAGTTAGGTAGATGGTAGCATTTAATTTCTTTCATTGGAATAGATTGATTCCCAATTAAAAGAGTACAGGATTGGTAATATAGATCAACAACCCTATCTGTAGGATTTTCTAGGACAAATTCTCCATGGTCAATTACGGGTTTCTCTCCAGGAAAAACATTTATTTCATATTCAATTGGTTGAATTTTCGCTATCATTGCAATTTGCCTTTCCTTAGGGACATGTCCATTTTGCTGGGTCTAACGTCTTTAATCCGGTCATTTTCGGTTTATGTTTGACACTATCCCCATTTTGAGCAGGTCGTATATAAATAGTACCGTCAGGTTTTAAAACTCTCACATCACTAGCTCCGACTCGACTCAACACTCTTTCACCTGGGACTGATGAGACGCCACCATAGCTTGATTTAACAAAACTATCAACTTTAGCAGTATCAACTTCTTGCTTTCCCTTTGCTCCTGTTTTTCTCAGTCCAGCTCCATGACCTGGTAGACCAATATCTATTGACCATTGTTCACCACTGGTATATGCATCATTTTCAGCTTCCATAACCGTGTCCATTTCTGATCCTTGAATTGCATGCCATCCCTCATGGTAGACAACAAAGGCAAAAGTCTCACAGGAAACCGTATCCTTAAGTCCTATTCTGTTCCCCCCTTGAAATCCACCAGAATTGAATGTATGTGAAGACCAAGTAGTGCCATCATATTTTTCAACCTTAAAAGTTCTGCTTGTAAAAGTTTTTACAATTTTTGAGGGCATTATGTTCTCAACGAGATTTCTATTCCAAGGACATAATATTTTTAATATACAGCTCCAAGTCCAGGGATCACTTTTTTTAGCTGGTAATGTAAAGGCTGGAAATTTTTTATCCAAGGCATCAATTGTTTTATATCCTACCCTTCCGTCATCAGACAGTCCATTTGCTTTTTGGAATTTTTTCACAGCCTCCTTAGTCTCACTTTTAAAAACGCCATCGGTTCCCCATTTTTTAAGATAAAATCCTAAATCAACCAGCAACTGTTGGATTCTTCTCACTTCAGTTCCTGTATCACCATATTCAATAACAGCTTTATTATCTAACACCTTTTCAAACAAATCATTCCCAGCCAAACGAGGTGATGTTAAGTTCGCCCTTTGAATCTTTCTCCCTATACTCCCATTTTGCTGAATGGTATGGGTTAACTCATGGGCAAGAAGCTGTTTTCCCGAATTTGACTCTGGCTGATATTTTCCAGAATTAAAGTAGATGTTATTTCCCACAGTAAAGGCCTGAGAATTCAACTGCTGATTCATTTGCACAGCAGTATCATTGGTATGCACCTTTACATTGCTAAAATCTGAGCCAAATCTATTCTCCATGAAACTCTGAGTTGTTGAGGGAAGGTTGTTACCGCTTCCCTTTGAGCTAGTTATTGAATTTTCTATGCTCGATGTAGCAGATTGATCTTCTCTCCTTTGAAGCCCCTTGGGCTGTGCTATTTCATCTTCTTCAGCCATTTGAACAAGCGGTTTTGCTTGTAATTCTTCTTCTCCTACATCTAATTTTTGTAGTTGAAGTTTCGGCTGCAACATCTCCTCCTCTTCTTCCATTGGCTGCTTTTGAAGCATCTTTGGTTGTGCCATTTCTTCCTCTTCTTCCTGCTTTTGCAGGAGTGACTTTGCTTGGAGCATTTCCTCCTCTTCCTCCATGGGCTGCTTTTTGAGCATCTTTGGCTGCGCCATTTCCTCTTCTTCCTCTTGCTTTTGCAAAAGAGACTTTGCTTGGAGCATCTCCTCCTCTTCCTCCATGGGTTGTGTTTGCAGCAATGGAGTTATGGTATTTGCCAATGGCTTCTGTTGCATTGTCGGTTCATCAAGACAGGAGGAACAACTCCGTTGAACAGTTTCCGAGGAAGGCATATTCATGACCTGGTTTGCAACGTGATCAGCTTCTTGCTCGTAGTGATCATTTGCCTTACCAATAGTTAATGCTTTTTGAATAATTGGTGATGTTGATTTCGGTTTAGGTCGCTGTGCTGCAGGACTAAAATTGGTCTCTTTTTTTTGGGATGTCAACTTTTTAGGCATACCTGCCTCCTCAATTATATAGTTTTACCATCTTTTTCAAGTTCCCGTTTTATCCCCTCAAGTATATCATCATAGCGGATAACATTCTCTTTTCGGTTAATAGCCATTAATGAACTATGACGGACAACATTAATGATTGATCCCCCGGCAATCTTAAATTTCTCAGCTATCATTTTCAAGTCAAGTTCAGGTTCAAAGACCGATTTATCGCTAAAGGAATTTTCCCATAAAAGCAACCGCTCCTTTGCCTTTGGAATTGTAAAAGAAATAACTGCCTGTAACCTGCGACTAAAGGCATCATCAATGTTGCTTTTCTGGTTTGTTGCCAAAATCACCAGGCCTCTATAGTCCTCTAATCGTTGTAATAAATATGATATTTCCTGATTCGCATACTTGTCATGGGCATCACTGATTGTTGTTCTTTTGCCCAGCAAAGCATCGGCTTCATCAAAAAAGAGTACCCAATTTTTATTCTCTGCTTTTTGAAAAACTTTTTCCAAATTTTTTGCTGTCTCACCGATATATTTAGAAACCACCGTAGATAGGTCTATTCGATACACATCCGTTCCAGACCATTTACCGAACAGACAGGCAGTCAAAGTCTTTCCTGTACCAGGAGGGCCATGGAAAAGAATTTTATAACCGGGTTTTAGTTTTTTTTGCATACCCCAATCTATCATCAATGTTTTTTGATGAACCAGCCAGGCTTTTATCTCCTCTAACTGCTTTTTTGTATAATCATCAACAATGAGATCTTCCCAACCAAGAGGTGTGGTTATTAATTTTGCTGGAAATTCGGTACTAAACCGCGGCTTTCTTAAATCGCAGGTAGTAAAAAGGTCAATGACCTCTTCATTTACTTTTAGAAGAGCACTGCTCTCAGGCTCATTACTATTTAAACTTTCCATTGAAATAATAGTATGCAAATGGAAGAAGTGCTCCGGTCGAAAGAGTGGCATTAGGGAGAATCGTTTAGCTAAATCGTTGCCCGCAAGAATAAAGAGTGCCGTCTCTACTGTTGGGAGGAATCCACCATGTGAAGATCCATTAACGCCACCAAACTCGGTGAATCCTCGATCGGTAAATGTATTCTTTGTAAAAAACACATCTAAAAGCTGTGGCGCCACATGTGGTGCAAGACTTAACAGTAGAATGATTCTTTCTTCTACTGTCAATTGATAGTAGGTTATAAAATCTGCATAAGCGCTACTCTTCTGATCAATCTCCGGAGGTGCTATATCATAAATCGAAGAATACTCACAATCCTTCTGAAAGGCTAATTTTAGGCGCGTATTGACTACTTGAGAAAACCACTCAAAATCTCTATGCAGAGCCTGAGCATTGAGATAAGTCGTATTTGTCTTTTTATGATTCTCAGTCTTGGTTACCATTCGACGTATACAAACTCCTTCATCCAGGGCAGCTTTATCACGGAAAACCCCCATGGTATTTTTGACAATAATATATCTACTGTTTTACGTTCGACAACCAATTTCCACCCGTTGTCAACTCTACTTAATTTTCCATCTCTTTGAAAGAATCCTGTACGCAAAGCCTCAGGAGAGCTGCCCTTTAAGGCACTCCAATGTTTGACAATTGTAGCTAGGAGTTTCTCAGCTTCATCTTTCTCTGTTTGAGATAAACAAATATCTTTGCTCACTGTCTCTTCAAAGGGTATGGCACAGAGGATTTTATAGAGTGTCATAACATGTTCATGCTCATTCAAAGCTTGTGTTGCTACATAATGTAATAGATGTACTGCTTTGCATTGAGCATGAATGTTTACAAACTTGCTATTTTCTATAAGCGATAGTTCTTTAAAAATTGTCGATAAAAATGGTGTAACAATAACAATTCCTGCGTTTTCAACAAAGTGTGATGATGAATTTAGTTCATTCCTAAATTTTATGATTAGCTGATTATCAGTTTTTCTAGTGTGAATTGTTTGAGGTTCGTCAATCCCTGTACTATGTATTAATTTTACTGGTTCTATCTCTTTTGGGTTAACCTCTTCTCCTGACTCATTTTCATCTGTTGGAGAATGTGTCTTTTTCACTTCTTTATTCTGTATATGTTTTTTCTCTACATTGATATATTTACTATTACCTTTTTGTGAATCGTTCCGATCTTTCAACTCGCCAATTTTATCATTAGTAATTGATTCAAGAGATACTTTTTCTAAAGTGTTGTCTAATTTATTCTTTTGAGCAGTATGAGCCAACTCTTTATCTGACGATTCTTTTGATACCTTATGTGGCGTTTGCATTTTAGTATTTTGCAAAGGATGTTCAGATTCTTGCTTATATCTTACCCTTTCTGGCGTTTCTTTTTCCTGTTCAATGATGTGTTTATAATCATTTTCAGATTGTTGTGTGTTCACCAAACCCTCTTTATTCAATGTACTTTGCTTAGAAACTTTTTCTATCTCATTGTGTTTAAAGGAAGTTTTCATCTCCTCTTGATTATCAGACCTTTTATCTTTTTCAGAACCACTTTTTTGACAAAATTGATCGCTATCTTGAGTAATATCTTTTGTATATGTTTCATCGGCTACTCCTCCACTAATGCTTGTATTCCTCGTTATCACTTCCGTGTTGTCAGTGTTTTGCAGCTCCTGATCACACTCTCTACTCTTCTTATCCAAATCTTTGATATTGTTTATGGAATCTCGCACAGGTATATTCTCTATAGTTCTTACACGTTCAAGTTCTTCATCAGAGGATGTTAAGCTCTTTTTTATCTCTTTACTTTTTCCATCTCTTTGTATATCGGACAGGTTATCTATATGTAAAGGAGACAGATATGGATATGTGGCGCATAACTCGTTACATAGGCTATACTGTGCATTTCCTAGAGCCTTTTTGTAAAGATTCTGTACAGCAACTTCTTTGGGGCCATCTACTATTTTTGGAGTTGTCGATTCAAGCAGACCAGTAATAATAGTTTGAGATGAGAGTGGCTGGTTGTCAGATTGAATTGAGTATACAATAAGGGATTGAATAAAGTTTCCGAGGATAGATTTAACATCTTTTTGCTCTGTAATTTGCTGAATGAGTTGAATAGACTCCTCTAATATCGTTCTATGGTGGGCTGATACTCGTTTTGATAAAACAGAAACAATCTTTTGGTCGTTTAACCCTAAAGTAGAAATGATGTGTCGTAACATCTCATCTTTTTTAACCGATTGTTCTGAGTGTAAAGAGAATACATAGGCAACAGTATAACAATGTTGAATCAGCAATTGGCTATCTAAATCTGCCGCACTTTTAATGTATAGATTTTTGGAAATGAGATTAACAATCTTCTTTATTTGCAAACACAGTTTACTGGGAAGAACCAAAGACATCACCTGATCACAAAGAGAGAAAGAGCATTGATGCACCAAACGTTTCACAACTTGGTTAGAGCTCCTAAGAAGTTTAGTAAGTTCAGCAAGCTGTGATTTGTTGATGTGGGGCAGCTCCTTGTCTAAATGCTGTTCCAATTGTTGAAAGGAAACTTTTGGAGCCCATTGAGGGAAGGTACCATTGACTAGATAGTATAAAAATATCGAATAGGATAGGTCTCCTATACTCATTGTCTCAATAGATTGAGATTGATGACTCTCTTCTCTATAATTTGAATTGTAAGGTGAAAAACTTTTAGAAGGAACTGTTTTAGTAAGAGACTGTTGTAATTCTTGAGAGAAAAGGGTTGGTAATGAATCGGCTACACGCTTCTCAATGTCCTCTTCAAAAATGTCTCCCAAATCAAGAGTCATTCGAGAAATTCTAAGGTACTCTTTTTCACCAACCGCCTCTGTTAAAATAGTGGTAATTTTCTGTGCAATAACATCCTTTACTGCATTCCCAAAACGTTGTTGAGTTTTAAAAGCGGTTTGTTCATTGCCAAGAGTTAGTTCTATCTGTTGAGATCCGATCGTGTGTTGATCTTTCGTTAACATAGAGTCATCATGCCCTACATCTTTCCGGCAATACCTTTACCAACACTATCAATAAATTTATCAGGCAAATACTCATTAGTGCTATCAGACCAAGCATCAACCTCTTTACTCATATCCAATTCTGGACTTGCCTTAATCTGCTCTCTTGTCTCTTTGAGTGCAGTTTTGGTTGTCTTGCTAAACTCCTGGGGTTGCTCTAAAGCCAGTCGCTCTGCATAAGAGAGAGTAAGTGTTTTATAGGCATCAACAAGTAACACTTTCTCTTTACCGGTTGATCGCTGTATCTCTTTGTAAAGATCATCCCTATTTTTACGATACTCATTGTTAATCTTTATAATATTCATCTCTTTTTCATTGGCAAATTTATCAACAGCTTCAGAAACGCCATAAATTGGTGTTCCTGGTTTGAGATCTTCACTCTCCTTAATCTCTTCAATCTTTTGATGATGCCTTCCAAGTCGTTTCTTTGATGCCTCGGAAACTTCTAAAGCCTCCTTTGAGCCTGGTTTTATCTTCATCTCTTCATAGAGTTCACCATATTTTTGATTCTCTTCCTGCGACTCTTCACTCAATTCGAAATCAAAGAAATTTGTTCCCTCTACTATTTTCATGCCCTGTATTTGTGCATTATGCTTGTCTGCCGTTGCAGCAAACTTATACTCTCCTTCAGGAATTTCTAAGGAGTATGATCCATCCGCTGCTGAGGTTGTCACATATTCCTTATTGCCATCAGCTATTTCTGCTCCTGCCAATTTCTTTTTCTTACCACCTGGGGGAAGAGAATAAACCGTTCCCGTAAGGACAGTCTTTTCCTGTGTTTCCGGTTCGGTGCAGAGAAAAATGGTAAATGTCGATGCACCAACTTCACTATCATCTTTGGTGTTCTGTATTGAATAATCAAACTCATCTATAAGAATGGTTGCACTGGGATCCTCTTTTAATGCTTCTTCGACCTTCTTAACATCAGCTTGGTATACCATTATAGTTTTTCTTTTGCTTGTCTCAGGCTCATACACGCGCTTAACTAACTCAATCGATCCATATTTAGTCTCTTTAGGAACAATAGGAACAAAAACCGAAGGATCATATAAATTATTGATAATCTGAAACTCATTCTCATTATACACAAGGATTTTCATATCCTCGTCATCAAAGGGGCGGACAACCATACACTTGGGAAATACCAGTGGTGCAAGTGGGTCAGTTACAACCGGGCGTTTTGTCTCCTTGGGTCTGTAAAAGTAGGGTAAACTAAAGTCCGCAATAATTTTACCGGTAAATTGCTCTATATACTCTGACTCTTGCTCACTTAAATCATCAGAGTCAGTCTCTGTCTGATATACCAAAACAAAGGTGCCACCTTTGGGGGTTCCAGCCAGATGCTCCAGCCCTCGATTCTCCTTAACAAAATCAAAGAGATTTTGTGACTGCTCCGTACCTACTTCTCGATTTTGAAGATTATCCATGATAATGCGAATATCAATATATGGCCGGATTGCCAATGATGATAACAGTCGGTGAATCCATGAAAATATCTGTAAAGTAAAAAACACACTATCCTTATAGTCTTCCTTCTTCACCTTACTTACCAAATACTTCATAATCTCTATGTCAAGTTCAATACATTTGGCATAGGCCCCTGTAAAGGTTGCCATTTTAAAAGCTTTTAAATCTAGGGTAAGGCTTTTTACAATTGTTCGAATATATTTGTTTAACGAAGCAAGCGTATCTTTAAGAAACTTTTCTTCCGGCGTTAAATAGCCTGCTTCCTTTTCAGGTTGCTCAGTTGGGCCAGATTCAACTTTGGTAAGAAGTTGTTGATCCTTTTTCTTTGAGTAGCTTCCATCCATCACCTTATTATAAGCGTAGATTGTCTTATTGTAATCACCACTTTTATGTCCAGAATTTTTATGAGCAGAGTACTCTAAATCCTTTAATTTTTGAGATTCCTCATGTTTTTCTACTCCTTTTTTAACAATCTTATCACCAGTGGTTGAAGCTAATGTTTTACTTGCTTTTCCAAATTCCTTAGTTTTTCGTTTCGTGGTCTCCCACTGCGTCTCAATGGAGTGAGTCAACCAAATAAGGTTGTTGAGAAACATGAGGATCTTACTACGCCAAATCCCATAGGTCACTTGTAAATCTTCATAACCATGATCAACTGAATTTTCAGCGAAGGTTCCTTTGTCACCGGTATAGAGCATGAGTAATTCAATTGGAAGGTTTTTTGTCTTTTGAATAGTGTCAAGTGTTTCATAGACAGTTTTTGCATCCTTACCAAGATGACCTTCAATCCGGAAAAAGGGATATTTGTCGATTGAATAGTTTAGTGGCTCTGTAATAAATTCTGAGTTTGTCAATGATTCATCTACAAAATCCTCAGAATGATAGGATAGATGGTATCCAGCCCGGCACTTTCTAGTTGCATCAAAATCCCAGGTATGCTGTATTGATTCGCTTGTTCGATCTGCCATAAAATAGAAGGGAATCGACCGTTTCCCTATGGGAGAGGTCGCATCCAAGGAGGGCGTGATTTTAATTGGCCAATCTTCGACAACTTCCTCTTCCTCAATTTCACCGGTAAAGGCATAACGATCAATCATCGAAAGCAGTCGTTTAAAGTTGCTGGCTACCCGCTTAAGGCGCAGTGCATTTCCATTATAGATGGGGGGCTGTAAAAAGTGACTCCGAAACACAGAGGGTTCACAACTTTCTAAGGGATTGGTCTCGCCAAGATAGAGATGACGAGGCAGGATATTTCTATCCGTACAACAGGCTGCCATCAAATCCATTGCCTCATCTATAAATTCATCGTAGCCACTAATAAGGTCTTTCACAAGATCATAGAGGTATTGAATTGTCAGTGGGATGATTTCCGTCTCTTCTTTTACATTTTCCAAATACTCTTGAACCTCTGCAAGGATGGCCATTGCCTCAGTATACTCTTCTTCGCCAACAATCCCTGAAAAGGCTGGTTTAAAGAGTTCATAGGCTGCATCAATTTTATCGGGTAGATGTTCTAGTACCCTAACAATTGCCTCTGCGTATAACAAAGCAACCTTTGGATAGGTCTTCAAAGTAGATAGATTGAGCGCTTCCCCGGCATCTTCCTCATCAACAATTGAACAGAGACGTTGGATCGAGCCTGTATCAAGACGGTACTTCGCATTGAGTGCCGTAATCAAATCATTAGCATTGGAAATAGAAAGGTCTGATAACGTAGAATCGCTAGCCTTAATGATACTGACCGCATCACTTCGGTCAATCACCAAGAGGCGTAATTGAAAAACACGCCATTTCCCATGATCATCACAATTATCAGTTAAACAGGTTTCAATGGTTTCGTCCGAAGATTCAGCATACGCTAAGATCACCTTATTGGCTAACAGTGAGCCGTTAGTTGATAAGGGATCAGCCCCTTCGCTGGTGGACATAACCAATTCATAAACATCATTGGATATATTCTCAAAGGGCGTATAATCCTCTGGGACCGAATAACTTTTTATGTGAGTAAAGGTTTTGGCATTTTCTAAACAGAGGAGAAATCCTTCAGAGGTTATCCCACATCCCTTTGAAACAGTTACACTAAACTGCTCATCAATCGATAGATTTAATCCGCAGGCAATTCCAACGCCAATGAGTTTACAACGGGTATGCCGCTCCTGATCATCCAGGTAGGTAATCAATGAATTTAAATGATCATGATTTAATACCTGATTCTTCTCAAATACTGGATAGGTGTCTACTCCAACCATAATATCCTCTTTTTATATCTGTCCTAAATTTGTATGTCCTAAAATCAAACCGTCATCACTGGTCTTGCAGTCATGCAAACGAGCTTTGTGATGTACGTTCTTCAGTGAAAACAGTAAATCAGTTACATTATTGGCTAAATCTTTTAAAAGCACCTGATCGGGCTCATCCTTTGCCATCTCCTCAAGCCAGGGTTTATAGGCTTCTTCAAATTGCCTCATCTGTAAACAGCTTACCCAACAGATTTTAATGGCTATATGGGCTGGTGCTTCTCTATGAATTGTCTCTTCTACGTATTGTCTAAACTCCCACTTTTCGAATCGTTTGGGCCAACAGGGAATTATAATACTAACACGAAATGAATAGGGATCAACCGCTTCTACACAATCATTGCACTGGATTTGAACTGGAAATAGTGTATAGTCCGTATTACGAGGGCGAAGTAGAAGATGTTCAACAAGATGAAAACCCTCATGTAAACAGCTCTCGCTTTCGCAACAGTCCTCAGGGCAGGCTAACTCTAAAAGTTCTGCTTTAAATTGAGCTGCTTCCACAGAGGATTCAAAGATCTCAGTACTGACCGCTCTCTTCTGTCCATTCTTATTTTTTAGATACAAGCGAAAGCGTCCAGGCTCTTCGAGTTCAATCTCTTCATAGCGATACTCATTGCGTAAGAGCAGTTTTAACTGTGGTATGGCATTATCCGCTGCACTTTGTTGCACATAGGCATGGGTGCTTTCGAGCAAAGCCTCATCATCTTCATTTTTGACCTGAATCTTAAACTTACCGGCATCCTCTCCATCAGCAACCTCGTAGGATTCAACAATAAATCGTGATTCACAATAGAGAAATCGACGGGTGTAGTCATTAATACCTAATAGCCGCGCAACTCGAGCTTCCAAACCAGAAATATTATCAGTATCCCATACATTAGGCTCATCAGCAATAGTTTGGGCGTTAATTTGATAGGCTTTGCCACGATCTCTGCTTACCACAGGATAATCCGCAAGAAAACGTTCCTTATCTGCCACCAATTCATCATCAGCTTTAGTGCCATAGAGTGAATACATAAGTAGGGCATACTCAGTGAATTGCTCTCCAAATCGAGCAATAAGGTGGTTGAGAAATCGATTGCGCCTATCCCATTTTGTTGTATCATCTTCAAAGAGTGTTTGAATATCCCTAGTATGTCGCTCTTCTAACGTACCAAATCCTTTCTTTGTATCTACAGAAATGAGATTTTCCATCTCTGGAAAAGAGTAGAGCGATTGAATAAAGTAGGTGTTATCTTCCTTGTTACTTACAGAGAGTAGATCCTTTGCATGACTCAATTGTGAAAGGTAATTGGCTAATAACTGGTCATAAAAAAGCAAATAGCCTTTGAGCTGTTTAGCTTGTGCCTTTCGCAATTCCGTAGATGACTCGGGTAAACCAAAGGAACCTATCCCATAGGTTTGAGGAAATTCACTCTGAATTGTGGTATACTCCTCTAATGCACGGTATGAATCTTTGGGGATTGATAGATCGTTCTCTATTATTGGCACGGAGGGCTTTTTTGCTAACTCTTTAAGGAGATCATATTTCTCCAATGCCTTTTCCCTATCAGCATTAAAGGGCAAGGGGCCTCTATGAAAAGTTACGGTAGACTGGGTAGCATTAAAACGAGGTTTTGCATCTAAATCCTCTAATGTTAACTCCCATTCCTCACCAGTTGTGGAAATCACTCCCTTGCTATTTATATTGAAGAGAAGCAATTTTTTAATCGAAATCACACCGGGTACAGCCATGACCAATTGATACAGATCGGATACTCGAATGGTATTTTTTAACTTCGTTGCAACTAACTCGTCAGTGTCAATAAAGCCATGGTCTAAAAAGGGGCCATCAAAAATCTCTTCAACTCTTTTCCCTTTTTCCAACATTTCCTCTAAACTATAGAAATTAATAGGTGGACTAATAAAAGTGTGGACTTGGAAATAAACCTGGGCTAAGACATCCTCAACCACAGCATCACCGGCCACTTCAATATCCGCACAGAGTACCACATCTTCAGTGGGTATCACCTCTATGGAGTCAAAATCCTCACAGAGTGGACGGATTGTTTGTAACTTATTCCGAACAGCTTTTTTAATATTTCCGACTATTTCTTTATCAGTTAGGTCGACGTCATCATCCAGTTCAAGACGTATCGTATAGAGTCCTTGAATATGGAGCGGTAATTTATCTTCCTCCAAAGGACCGGCAGTATAATCTAGGGAACTCTGTTTACAATTAGAGTAAAAGCGTACGGCTGATTGTACTGGTGTAGATTGCGTTACTTTCGTAACCCAGGCATTTTTAACGTCAACTACATCAATAATACACTTCCTAATATCGTTTTCAGTAACAGCATTACAGGTTAAAACTTCACGGGCTGTAAAAAAATGCTTAGTTGCTGCATCATTTTTCTCTGCTAACAACTCTTTTATGTCAAAGGAGGTGCGGTATCCCAAATCGGTAATAGCATAGCAGAGCACTTCTAAAATTGTGACACCCGGGTCATGCACATTATAATCGGTCCATAAAGAACTACCTAAAGATTCAATATGCTCGAGCCCCTTCTCTCGCAACAGAGTGTAATCCATGCTCTCTAAGGAGGGGCGTTTTTTTGATATGGTCAGCTTATCACTCATAAAAGAATTAATATTTCCTGTTAGCTTTCTTCTGAATAGGCAGTTATTGTATGCTCGAACCCATCCTTATCAGTTAATCCATAGGAGGTGAGAATAGATCGAGCTGATGTTGTAGCAATTTCATTTTTCATACCAAGACAGGATCCCTGTTTATAATGAGTTAAAGAAATCCTAGAGATAAAATCAATGTATGGTCGCTTTTCAACAAAATTAAGTATTACTGACTTATGCAAACTACTGCCGAAATTAATATCCCTTCCTTCATCAAAGGCCCAGGGTGCTAAAAACTTTTTTAGGTCATCATTAAGTACCTTAAGGTAGTATTGTGTATCATCGGCTGATACTTTTACTGAAGCAGTAACCTTAAGCTGTTCAAAAAGCGGATTGACAACAAGCAGTCGATTGTCGTCCCCTTGCACAAAAAGAGAGCTGCGCTCACTCAGAAAGTCTTTTATATCTTGCAAAGTACCCACATCAACCTTAGGTTCCAAAACATTTACCGCATTTTTATTGCGTAAATCCGGTATCACCACAACCATAACATATCCTGGAGCAATTTCAGTACTCATATTGGAATGGCTGATACACTTGACACGGTGGATAGAGGGGAACTCCTCTAAAATCAATCGCTCATAATCCCACAGTGTGATGGCCCTATTTTTGTGACGCAATCGTTCACTTATACGGCGATAAAAATTGTTATCCTTTTCAACAGTTTTACCCTCAAAGGAGGCATAGGGCTGAGCGACTCCTTTGATACCCGCTGCACTATTAACCAATTTTCCAATTGTCTCGGCAGGTAAAGCTGATGCTAAATGGGTTACCGAATTATTATTTTCCTTAAATTGAGCAATTCCAACTTGCGCTTGTACATCAATAAGATCAGGCAAAGCTTCCACATTTTTTGAAACAACGCCGCGTATCCATAAACTTGCCGTATCATGGAGTGAATTGCTGTCACTTATATCAGCAGGCAGAGCAAACTTGATGACCCCAGATTTTAAAAGTCCCTTTGTTGTATCAACAATGATATCAGATCTTGAAAAGGGTTGCCACGAGTTGTCTACCAAATAGAGCCAGGTTATTTCTGGCACCTCTTTTTCTGGATCTCCAGAACCCTCATAAACCTGGAAAAGGAGTGATACGCTCTCCAAAGGATTGGCCTCTTGTAATCCAATATAAAAATTGCCAAAGGCTAATGTTTTATCTACAGTAAATTGCGGCAATAGAGGAACAGAATCACCCTCTAGATAGTGGTGGATCTCTTTGTGACCAAAGGGATAAAGGTGAAAAACCTGCTCAACCCGTTCTTCATAATCCGCTTTTGAGCTGTTTGCCTGTAAGTCAATTGTCTCTGAGGAGGTATAATCAAGATAAATACCATTTATGGTTGGTGTATACGGTGCATTGGGAAATTCCGGTGCTGGATTTGCATCAGGATCATCAGCTAAAGTAACTGCTTGTTTGGTATAGACTTCGGCATACTTCTTGTGCATAAAGTCACTACCGGAAAGCTTTAATTGTAAAAATCCCCGCTGGGTTGCAGAGTTATAGTTATCAATATCGAGAATACCCTCATATCGTTTATAGGATGACAGCGTACTACTATCAAAAGAGATGGTAGTAATGTTAGAAAGTTCAGCTTCATCAACATATTCATGAAGCTCGGGGATGTCAAATTCATCTAAATACCTATCTCGCCCTTCGGGGAGGTCGCTCCCCTTCTTTTTCCCTGAACTGTGCCCCTCCTTATCTTTTTCTTTTTTCTCTTCTTCTACTCCTTTACTATCGCCCAGATCTTTTTCTTCAAGAATTTTAAATAAATAATCTTTTATTTCATTAAGACTACCAGATTTATAATTTTTGCGAATAAGCTTTATCAGTTCTTCAGTCTCTTTATCAGAGATAAGGCCCTTCTTAAATAAACCTTCAATAATCTTGATTAGTTGATGCTTGTCATATTTATTACTTTTTAAAACCTTTCTCAGATAGTAAAGAAGATCATATTCTTGTGAAGGCACAGAAAAGAGTGATGGATCTTTGGAGAAAATATCCACCCACTGTTTGTTATCCAAATAAGACACCTTAACAGTAAAACTCTCATTTGTTATTTTTGTGTCCAGCACATCATTATACACATCATAATACTTTTCAAAACTTCCTGACTCCGGCAAATCAAGCCAATCAAAAACAATTGAACAGGAAGAAAGCTTTTTAGAAAAGACCTCACTACTTCCTATATAAAAATTTGATCCCAGTGTTGGGTTAGGCCCAAAGGGTTGGAAGGCTTTATCTTTAGCAAAGAGGGTAAAATCATTTTGAATGATCAAATCTCGAACACCTTTGGCACGTACCTCTATGTCAATAGTCTTTATGGTGTTTCCCTGCAGCATACCATAGGCATAGTTGTCCTGATCGCTGGTTAGTTCAATCTTCATGACCGGCCAGGAGGTCTCAAAACCACCATCCAAGTGAGAACTGTTAAAGGGTACTACCGAAGGATCCTCAGAATTTAAGGAAACAGTAAAGGAAATAGTTTTCTCCCCTACTCCCGAGACTGACACCGATAAATTTTCTGGCAATACTTTCAGCCACGCTTCCTCTGAACTGAGAGCAACGTTAAAGTAATCTTTTAGTGCAGAGCCCGCTTTAAAATAGCTACCACTGGCGTTCTTGGTAAAGCCAAGGGCCTTTAAGTCTATTGACTTAAAGAGATTAAGCTCTACCTGGATTGTGCGCTCCCCTTCCTTTACATATAATTCTGGGGAGGCAATGGCCAATCCAAGGGTTGCCTGTGACAGATTGGCATCACCAAAGGCCTTCCAGTTGCCATCACTGGATTCATCAAAGGCACTGCCCAACCCATCTGCAGAGTTTGACTGTGTTGCTACATAAACACGATAATCATCTGCGGTATCAACAAAAACCGATTGAAGACTTCCCACGGTTGTTTTGTTAACCACAAGTTCATCTGTCAATTTATAGGTTAAGGGATTTCCCGCATCATCCTTTCCTGCATTTAAAGCTGTGCCTTTAGGTAATGCATAGGCTTTGTGATTCTTGGCAAGCTCGAATACCACATGTACAAGATCAGGTACCTGTTCACGTTTCTGCAAACGAAGGACCTCTTTATAATAAAAGTCAAGATGCCGTTGGGTAAATGAATTTAAATGGTCCTTTGCATGCTGTAATAGGTGCAAGAAAGTCAAAAAGAGCGTGATGTGCGGTGGATGGGAGTTTTTAACCAAAAGGCTTTTCTCTAAAAGAATTTTTGATTGATGAATCAGTTTCACATAGGAGGTGAAAAAGGAGAGGAAAAGCTGACGTAGATCATCAACACCACTAATCGCTGTTGCAGCCAACACATCAAAAGTTGCTTGGTCAAAATCTCCCCATGGGTGAGAAAAGAACAGTGTATAGGAGTTTTTAATCGTTAAGGATTTTTCAAAGGAGGCAAGCTTTTTAAGTGCCCCTGCAAGTTGCTTCTCAATCTCCAAAGCCATAATGGGATATAAGGCACTGGATTTTGGAATTTTGCTATTCCATTGCTGAATCTCCCCTGCAATGGCGTGTATAGCCTTAATTATTGCACGAGCATTGGTAATAGTTTTCTTATCATTATAATTTTTTAGGAGGACTCGCATATCAGTGTCGATTGACTTATAGGCGGTGACCGATATCATGGCCAACATAACCGTATCGCTCAATGCAAAAAAATCATGCCAGGTGCTTCGGCTTTTATTATCACGATCATAGAATTTGACCAAATCAGCATAGTTGTAAGCAAAGGCAATCGTGTCTGCAATAGTATGTTCATCGATCTTTACAGAGGAGGGTTCCAAAGCGGAGTTGAATCGCTCTGGTTGACTAGTGCCATTGCGGATAAGAGGATTTTTTATGTCACAGCAACTTTTATTCATTTTTTACAAACTGGTCCCTTCGTTTTTATAGAAGGGATATACAAAGTTATGTCGTGAATTGGTTTTACGAATTACATAGTCGATACTTAACAACAACTGCCCCTCAACTTCAGTGTCATTATTTATTGCTATTTTCTCCACAAGGATTCTTGGTTCATAATAGAGAATAGCTGTTTTTACTAGATCTTTCACATAGGTTTTCAAAGAAGTGTTTATTGATTCAAAGAGAAGCACATCCAGATTACACCCATACTTGGACTGCATGACCCGCTCACCCAATCGTGTTGAGAGAAGTATGGTCAAACTTCCATTTATATCATCAACATCGGAGGTCATGGCAACACCCTGATCAGCTTTTGTAAAGGTCGGAGGAAAACTCCATCCCGTACCTAAAAAAGATTCGCTCTGCTGTTCATTCATTCTTTTCGTTCTTTCATCCACCAATATCAACAGTTGGGCTTCCCAGCACAATACTACCACCATGAGCTGTTGAGTCACCCATGCGTGCGGCCGGCATACCACCAATCATTACTGTGGCCGATCCCATAACAATGGTGTCAGGTGGGCCAGCACAAGTAACCATGTCACCGACACGGGCTGCAGGCATACCAGCAATCATAACTGTCGGGCACCCTGGTGGTAATACTGGTCCACCCACATGGGGTACCAAAGCTGTCACCATTGGACAGGTATGCATATCACCTACTCGAGCTGCCATCCCCATACTAGTGCATTCCTTAATACTAATTTATTTGTACCATTGAGCCTTTAACAACAGTCTGTCCACCGGACTTAAGCTCTGCTCCAGCACCACCTTCTGATTTAAAATCAGCGCTAGCCTTAGCTTCAATGTTCGTTCCTTCAATTTTAACATCACCGCTGGCTTTCATAATAAGATCAGCGGCACTTTCAATAGTAATGCCATCGGCATTGAGTTTTATAGAGTTATCATTCTCATCAACAACCGCAATCTCACCATCCTCTTCACTGAGAGTAATTGAGTTACCACTGGCAGTTTCAATGACAATGATCTTTTTATCATCATCAAAGGTGAGCTTCATCTCTCCTTTGGTATAGATTCCCTTTTCAAAGTTATCATCATTTGCTTCAACCGGTGATGGGGCTCCATTGCTGTGCAAAGAGCCAAGTACAATAGGATCGCGGGGATCACCATTAACAAATCCAACAATCACTTCATCATCAACTTCCGGTCGAAAGATCATTCCTCGACTGTCTCCAGCAAAGACAGTGCTTAGCCGTGCCCATACTCCTTTGGCATCGGTACCACCATCTTCTTCAATAAAGGGGATTTTCACCAATATTCTATGAAATCCCTCAACCTCATCTTCACCAATCTGCACGACCTTTCCAACATGTAAACCATGAATAGATGGTACTAAGCCAGAGGCTGCAGTCTCTGAGATATCATCCTGTTTAGAAAACCATTTGGGTGACATACCGATTTCAATATCAGTAGTCCATTTACCACCATATATTTGATGAGCAACGGCAGAGACAAAGGCATTCCCATTAAATCGCTCCCCAACTCCTTCTAAGGTCACAACCGTACCAGGTCTCGGGGCAGCATGTCCAACCAACCTTACACGTCCTCGTATTTTTGCCAAATGACTTTTTACTAATTGCGCATCGGCCCAGGTCTTTAATTCATCCGATGCTAAGGTCCCGCCATGATACAGCTTATAGGGATCTCCATGGATAACCGCAGACAGATCATCCACAGAAACATTACCCGGTCCTTCAAAATCGGGTGGGCTCGCTTCCTCTTCAGTAAGTGCTTGCTCTGCAAAATCCCAGGAGTGACTGGTAACACTTGACAATTGTGATCGAGCATCCATCTCGGCTTCAAATTCAAGCATGGTAGAGCCATAGGTGAGCGTAACTGTCGACTCCTGGCCAAGGTCAGGTGCCTTTACTGCCACAGCACCATCATCACAACTTACTAACTGTCCATTGACCTCGGCGCGCATCACCATAAAATCCCAGTCAGTACTATTAAATTGAACCAACTCCGGATGCTCTACTTCGGTATCTTCCACATCTGCATCTAAGGAGTATTTACCAATAAGCTCGGAAATGATATCACTATCTTTACTATTTTCATATCCTGCACTATGACGGGCTCCGGTCATTTTTATGGCCATATCACGGCATTCAACCTCTAAAACCGATTGCGTTCCCCGCTTTATTTTTATGCCATGTTTTATAATGACCCCTTTAAAGATCGTCTCCTCCTCTGAGTGATATCCAGCAGTAATTTCAATCTCATTGCCCGGTAAAAAATCATCGGTATTACTGGTCTCAAAATCCTGTTTTGCCAAGCTACCATCAAAGAGTAATATTTTTGCTCGAGGAATCCGATTTATCTCCTTACTGACCAACAACGATCGAACCCGATAGGTATCGGCAATTTCGCTCCCATTTACCAGAATGGTATAGGTAACCAAATCGGTTGATCTACCGGTTAAGACACTCGCATCTGCCATCAGCTTGTTTTCTCAATTGGAGGAAATTGTAGTGTGGTACCTGTTTTAAGCTTACGGAAATTAGTAATGTTATTAACCCGTGCCACCTCGAGGTAATGAATAGGATCTTCATAGATGCGCTCAGTCATCAAATGAATTGTATCGCCCTCATTCACGGTTCTTACGTGGGTCAAATCGGGTGAGCTGGTGTCCTTTCGCAACTCCTGTTGTGGCTGTGGAACCTGTTCTTTAAAGGTAGCGTTTATTTTTGCTCTCAGCGGGGTTCCATCCGGTTGAAAAAGGGTGTAGGTAATATCAAGATTAACTAATACACCAGTAAAAAGATCTTCACCCCAAACAACCTTAACAAAGGGTGGGCGATGGATAGTGCCTTGAAACCCATACACAACATCCTTAAGCTCGGTGATCTTATCAGTCACAAAGGAGGTTGTATCATCTCCAATAAGCGGACTTGCCATGGCAGCTGCTGCACCAGCCAGACCACCAAGCACTCCCAGGTCGTTATTGACTACCCCGGTCCCATCAATAGTAAAGTCAAGTACCAACTGTTCCGGTTCGACAAGCTCAAATTCAGCAGAGCTTCCCACATCACCGGGTGTAGGATTACTGGCATAGGCTATCTTGAAGGTTTTCTTATATTGCTCCGGGTTTATCTGAAGCTCAAACTCCTTCTCCTTTTTATTTTCCGCAGTCTCTTCATCGGAAAAGGAGACGATTTTGAGCTTAGTCAACTCACCACTCACCTAACGCTCACCTTTCTGCTCTAATATAGCGAGCACCTGCTCCACACACTCCTCAATAATCTCATCACGATTCACCGGACTACTTCCACTGTCACTACTACTTTGAGAAGTATTACTCCGGGCTCCATCAGAGAGGACCGTCGCTCGGATAACCAATTCTTTAATTTCAACAGGCATGATTGTTCCTAAATACGCAGCGTTTTGAAATAGTTATACTCAAATTCCAAGGTCTCAATCACCGCAGAATTTTCCTGGGCATTGAAATTCGATATTGACCATTTCACTGGAAATGCATTGACCACATACCAACCGGCAATAGGTAAATGCATCTCATTAAGCAGAGTAATCAGAACATTTGTGGGAGCAAAGTTTAGATCTTCAATAGCCTCTCGACACCATTGAATGATAAAAGAGCCCATAAACATACCACGTTTCAATACTAATTTTTCGTAGTTTGTTCTACCAGGTAGCTGGTGGGTAAAACGGTTTTCACCACCCTCTTTTAACTCCTCAGTCTGCACATTCGCCGTTAATCCCGAAACTTCCTGAAATCGAAAATCATTGGGAAGCTGAGGAAAGAGTTCAAACACAACAGCAAAGTGAAAACCAACCGGTGGATACACTAAATCCAAACTGGCTTACTCCTTATATCTCATCAGAAAAGTATATGCTCCGCACTGCCATGTTATTCAAACCTTATAATTGTAGTAGTTTGACATGAGGGAGAGGTCCACACACTGTTTTGTGTCGGAAATCTACTCCCTTTTATCAGCAGCTATTCTGATCACTATGAGCTTTTTTTATGCAGCTTCTATAGTCAATCCTTCGTGGGCAATTTCTAAAGTCTCAATAGCGACTTCATTTCCATCGGCCTTAAGATCGGTACTCTGAACCTTAATTGGCCAGGCATTCTTTACTTTCCACGTGAAAACCGGTTCGTGATTCTCATTAAGAAGACTGATAACAAGGTCACGACGTTCTATTGTGTTAAGAGCAACGGTATTCCACCAGTCATAGAACTCATTATCACCATTGAAGGTACCCCGTTTCATGGTAATATTGCTATACTTCTGCATACCGGGCATCTTTATTTTGCTATACTCAGGCATGATACCATCACGGTACTCGATCGGTTCTGTTTCAACGTCCAAACCTGAAATTTCTGAAAATCCGAGCCGTGCTCCGCCCCATTCGCATTGAAAATGAAATTTTGGTACTGGATATTCTGCCATAACTTCACTCCATTAAGGTTAAATGTTATTGGTATATATTAAGGTTATGCTTCCTGCATTTTATGTGAGAATTTTAAGATTATAAATTCAGCAGGCCGAACTGCAGCCATGCCGATCTCAATATTCAATCTACCCTCTAAAATATCTACGCTGGTCATGGTTTCATCGAGTCCTACCTTGACAAAAAAGGCTTGATCCGGTGCTGAGCCAGCCAGGGCTCCCTGACGCCACAGGGTTGTCAGATAATTCTCGATCATAGCCTTGAGCTTTACCCAAAGATTGGCATCATTAGGTTCAAACACAGCCCAGCCAGTGGCCTTTTTTATCGACTCTTCGACCATGTTAAAAAACCGTCGAACCGATACATAACGCCACTCATTGTCATTCCCTGCTAAAGTGCGGGCTCCCCAAACCAGGGTACCCTTTCCAGTAAAAGCACGGATTGCATTGACTGATTTACCACTGGTAGGATCAACATTCAAGCTCTCTTGGTCACAATCATCAACCTTGACACTGGGACCAAGAATACTGCTTACCACCACATTGGCCGGTGCCTTCCATACACCACGGTTATTATCAACCCGTGCATAGATTCCTGTTACTGCACCACAGGGAGGCATCTCCAAGGGAGTATTGTTGATCTTCTGCAATACGCTCTGATAAACCGTTGTTCCCTTAAGAACACCCTCTTCATCAGAAACCGATTCCTGCGCAGCCGCTTCAACTACTTCCAATAGAGCAACCATACGTTCATAGAGGGCATCAAAATAGGGTTTCGCCTTTGTATAGCGACCACTATCATTTGTCGCACCAGTATAAATATCCCCGGTAAGTGTATCAACGTTAATTTGATACAACTTATAATTGGGAGCACCGGTATAATCGGTACCATTAAAATCGGTTTCCCAAACATAGCTATTAGCTGGAGCTGAAAAGCCACCGGGCTTCGTATCCTCTGCTGGAGGATCAACGGCAACACCTTCATCATCATCAATCACATTAAAAAGAGTAAGACCACCGGCAGTGGGATAGGTCACATCATATTCAAGTAACTTCTCGATGATTAATTCAAGCTCGTTACCGGCGTTGGTGTATCCAGCGATAGTATCGAAGAGTGAGATGGTGTTGGGAATCTCAGTTGCAGCATCAGGATCTAACAATCCAACGAGCGCAGCCGACGTATCCTTAATTGCCTTACCCATATTCTTCAAACGAGTCTTGGCATTCTCAGTTGCCACTGCTACAGCATAGGCATTTTTAAAGGTAGCAACCTTTCCTGCTCCGTTAACAGCCGTACGTTGCGCTTTGGCAGTTGTCAGAGCTGTGATTACCGCATCAAAATCACTTCCTGAGGCAGTGCTATCATCAAGATCGGCAAGATCAGCTATAACCGCATCACCATTCTTGAAGGTAATGTCCTCATGGTCGAAATTGACCGTTAAAAATGCCTTTAAAAAGGGAAAATATGAAGCGCCATATTTAAGATAGGGACTACTGACCGCGCCACGGAAATTATCAGCAATGGTTAATGAGCCACTGGACTTAACCGAAGTTTCATCTCCCTGATATACATCCATGATGGTAAAGCGATCTTTAAGATCATTACATTGTGCTAAGGCATCTGCCATAAGCGCACCATGATCCGATCCTAAATCAAGTGATACTGCATCGGGCACAACGATTAATGTTGGCTCATCATATTTTTTGAGTGCATTTACCCCAGTTTCAAGAGTGGCTTTACTAATCGAAACCGGTGTTGCATACAGCCCCACCGAAACGATGTAACAGGGACCACCGCCATTGGCAAAAAAGAGTTCTAAACTGTTATACAGTTTATAATCGACCTGAATGTCCACAGCCTTTGGAACAAACACGTCATCCTCTATAGAGCCGGATACTTCTAAAGAAACCGGTTTTGGTGCACTACCAAATTTTTCGCGATACTCCTCTAAGGACTTAATTCGAGTGGGTATCCCGAGCAATGCTTCCGGGTCATTCTCCTTTTCAGCCTTTTCTGTATAGCCAATAAAGGCAGGAATGGCTGTTTCCACCTGAGCAACAGATGGCGGAAGCTTTGAAATCTCTTCTATGTAAACGCCTGGCGTTTTATATGTCGATGCCATACGTTAAGCCTCCTGCATTTTGTGTGAAAATTTCAATATGATGAATTCTGCGGGTCTAACCACAGCCATACCGATTTCAATATTCATGCGTCCCTCTAAAATGTCGAGGGCGGTCATTGTCTCTCCTAAGCCAACCTTGACAAAAAAGGCTTTGTCCGGTGCTGAGCCAGCCAAAGCACCTTGACGCCATAGGGTGGTTAAAAAGTTTTCGATCATAGCCTTGACCTTTACCCAGGTATTAGCATCATTGGGCTCAAAAACAACCCAGGAGGAGGCCTTTTTAATCGATTCTTCTGCCATATTGTAAAAGCGTCTTACTGGAACATAACGCCATTCGTTATCATTACCAGCTAAGGTGCGTGCACCCCAGATCAAGACGCCCTTTCCAGTAAAGAAGCGAATTGCATTGATCGACTTTCCAGAAGTGGGATCAACATTCAACAACTTTTGATCTTCATCAGTAATATTCAGCTCAGGCTCAACAATGCCACTAACAGGCTCATTGGCCGGGGCTTTCCACACACCGCGATCACTATCAACGCGAGCATACACACCAGCAACAGCACAACTGGGAGCCACAACCACCTTTAGTTGGTTCTGTATCTCCTTTTTCACCGTCTGATAGATCAGCGTATTGGAGTCTTCCAATGTATCAAGCGTATTAACACCACTGCTATCAAAAACCGACACATTAGCATCATCGTAACTATAATTGAGAATGGTCTTTAAATCGGGATAGTAGGATGCACCATATTTCAAATCGGTCATACTAGTATCCCGCAGGAGTGTTAGCGGATCATCGGTCGTCAGTGTATTGGAAGGATCGGGATACATGCGCACATCAATGATGGTAAAGCGGTCACCCAACTTTTTACACTGCTTCAATGCTTTGTCAAATATGGGATAGTAATCATCATCGTCAAGCATAAAGGCGTCAGGGAATACAAAGAGGGTAATCTCGTCTTCGTACTCACACTTGTTAAGGCCATATTCAAAATCGAGCGTTTCCGAGGCGGTTTTACCCACAGCAAGCGGATTGATCGAATCGGGTGTGGGCATATTATCCGTTGTACCCACCGAGACGATGTAGCATGGGCCGCCCCCATTGGCAAAATACATTTGCAGGGCATAGTACATTTTCGAGACCACTGATGCGTCATCCAACGATGGGGTCACCTTCGTAACCGCACCGGTGGTGTCCAATGTCACCAGGGCATTAATTTTTATATCGCTGCTGTTTACCGTCCCAAAAAGGGTTTCATACTCAGCAAGGGACTTGATCCTTGTGGGAACAAATACAAGGTCACCATCCGTCAGCTTAGTCGCCTTTTCGGTATAGCCGATAAAAGCAGGTATAGCTGTTTCAACCTGGGCTACTGAAGGCGGAAGCTTGGAAATCTCCTCCACGTAGACACCGGGTGTTTTATAGGATCCTGCCATAATACCTTCTTTCGTTAAAGGTGAAAATGGTTTGTATTTATTATTCTGTTAATTATCACTGTTTACCTTATGCTTCTTGCATCTTGTGGGAGAACTTGAGTATGATAAACTCAGCAGGGCGAACCGCAGCCATACCGATCTCCACATTCATACGTCCCTCTAAGATGTCCAAGGAGGTCATGGTTTCACCAAGTCCGACCTTGACAAAGAAAGCCTTATCCGGTGCTGGACCAGCGAGCGCACCTTGACGCCAGAGTGTTGTCAGGTAGTTTTCAATCATGGTCTTTACCTTAACCCAGGTATTGGCATCATTGGGTTCAAACACAACCCAGGAAGAGGATTTTTTAACCGATTCTTCTACCATATTATAAAAGCGACGCACCGAGATATAACGCCACTCATTATCATTACCAGCCAAGGTCCGGGCTCCCCAAACCAATACTCCCTTACCAGTAAAAAAGCGAATAGCATTAACTGACTTACCGGCATTCACATCAACATTGAGGCTTTTTTGATCCTCATCGGAGATTTTTTCCATAGGCTCTAAAACAGCGCTCACCGGAATATTGGCAGGAGCTTTCCATACGCCACGATCACTGTCCACTCGAGCATAAATACCAGCCATGGCACTACTGGGTGGCAATACAACTTTAAGCTCCTTTTGAATAGCATCCTTGATAGCATTATATTCAAAATCACCCAATTGAAGACTTGCGGTATCGCTTAACGCTGTGGCAGCTCCTTCGGCAACACCGTTGACCGATTCGGTCACGTCAACGTTATCATCATCGTAGATATAATTGAAGAGCGTTTTTAAATCAGGATAATAGGTGGCGCCATATTTAAGGTTTGTCAAACTGGCATCCCGCATAGCGGTTACACCAGAGGCGGCAATATCGATGATGGTAAACCGATCACCCAACTCTTTACATTGCACCAAAGCTTTATCGTATAAGGTATAGTAGTTGGTATCATTGGATGTCAGCGGTGCATCAGGAAAGAGAATCAAGGTTGGCTCATCTTCGTATTTCAATGCGGCAATCGCATCTTCCAAATGGGTCTGAAGTGCGGTTATATTATCGGTTGTCTCAGCAGAGATGATATAGCAGGGTCCTCCACCATTGGCAAAGTAGAGTTCCAGACTGTAATACATGCGATAAATGGTGCTGCTATCGGCAAGTACCGGTACAATCTTGCTGATTGTCTTTGTTGTACCATCATCATCTAAGGACACCGCAACCTCTAAGGTAATATCCGCAGTGTCAACCATACCAAAGAGTTCCACATACTCGGCCAGAGACTTGATTCTGGTCGGCTTACCCACTAAGGAGGCGCCATTCTTCTCCGCCTTTTCCGTAAAGCCTATAAACGCGGGTATAGCGGTTTCAACCTGCGCTACTGAGGGAGGAAGTTTGGAAATCTCCTCAACATAAACACCGGGGGTTTTGTAACTACTAGCCATACGTACCAACCTTTATTTGACTGTTAGACATAAACAATTATTTCCGAATAAATTTTACTTGTATCATCGGTATCAGGTTTGATGAGTCTGATATCGGGATTGGGTAAATGTTCAATTATATCCTTGCTACTACCATTAAAAGAGCCAGAGAGGGTAATGTTTGACAAAGGCGCCTCTGTCAAGGGAAGAACCTTTTCAGTAGTAGGGTTTCCCTCTTCTCCTGATGTAAAGGAAAAGCAGGCATAATCCTCTGGATAATTGGTGGCTGCCGTATTTTCTACATTGAAGTCAGTGCCATCCATTGCAATAGCAGGACTGCTGAGCTGATTGGTCACCTTATCATAGACCTTGTACCGCCAGATAGTGCTTCGATTGGTAAAGGGTATCACATACTCTCGAGTGGTGACTACCTGATCACTATCGACAAACTGATATCCCGCAGGAACGCTGCTTTTGGCAAAAACCTCAACAATACCAAAAAGACTTGATCGATAGAGCTCATTTGCAGCATAAAAGGAGTCTGTCACACCGTCAACAGCAAATTGACATCGTCCTGGTGCATAGGGTGTTAAATCATAGTGAAAACGATATTCATCATTATCGTTCTCCACCTCTTGATCAATCGAGTACCCATCATCCACAAAGGAAAGTGTTCCAGTTTTTGCATCGCCAGCACTGGCATGTGTGTAGGAATAATACTCTGAGGAGAGTCGTATTAATGCGGTATTATTAGACGTTTTTGGAATTTCTGTCTTACTAACCAGAAATAGCTCACTGGCCTCACTATTATCAACAAGATTATTAAAATAAAAAGAGTGGTGGCGCTCCATGGTGACCGGTACATCGGAAAAGTTAATAAAAAAGGGATTGTTCAACTTCATAGCAAAGGTAAGCTTTGTATCCTCAACAAAGCCCCGTGCTAATTTCTCATCCTCGCCATCCTCAACCACTTCACCAAAAAGGGCAATACCATGGGGCATCGATTTAATTTTTATGCCATGGTTCTTGAGCTGTAAAACGCACTCCTTTGTTGGCTCAAAGGTAAAGTCCGGGCAAAAACCGTTTGTATAGTACTCATTCTTAACAGTAATCCGAAAGAGTTCCTTATATTTAAAAAGCCTCATTGCAGTACCTTTGCCCATTTAATCATCAAGGTTTGCTTCGATAATAGGAGGAGTGTCCTCCTGCGTTTCAAGCTCCTGAAATCGGAGTATTCTCATTTTGTACATGACTGAGGGGAGATATTTTGCTCCTACTGCAGCCCACATGTTATTCTGTTGCTCAAAGGTCATATTATAGTGTGAAAAGGTCAACCGTTTCACCTTCTGCCAGGGTTTGTTTTCATCAGCTGCAGCATTCAGATGGGGGTGACTCTTCTCTGTAAACACCAGATTGTTTTGAAAATAGGAGACCACATAGGTCAAGTTGCGTAAGGATGATTTATAATCATCGGAATAAGCAGTAAAAAGAATGAAAAATACCAGATTCACTGCAGGGTTAACCTTTTGTATGGTTCCATCGGCTGCCTTGTGGATAAAATTCTGACACTCTGCAGCTCGACACTCCTCTAAATTAGCAAGCGATATAATTATCTTGTGATTATCATTACCGGTTGTCTGAAAATCAAACTTTCCCTCCTGATCAACAATACGGGAAATAATCGCAATTTCCTTATTGCCAAAATTGACAGGATCTTTGATTTTCACAAAGGCATTGATCTCATCCTGGACAAATTCAAGAGCGGTTCTCAGCATAGGTGTATCCGGTAGACCGTGTGTGCTTTCTCTCGTTTGTGTTAAATAATGTATATGGCTATTAGATGTATGATGTTTCGTGTTCTGGGATTATCCCAGATATAATTCATTATATATGTATTTGAGGGACGGATTCCTTGCAAATAGCATACCAAAAAGGTATATTAAAAGCATGGGACATCCCTTATTGTTGGGACTGTTCTGGTCGGCTTGGTTGATCTTTTTGCGGAGACAGCCAAGTCTTTTTTTTATATCCCAACATCTTTATTTCACGTTAGTTAACATACTTTTTTCCAAAATTAGAATCAATGTCTTTTTAAATATTTTATCAATCTTTTTTACTACTTTACAGTATAAGAGTCTTTACAAACACCTATTTACAAAGGTGATTATTCATTTTATTGTTTACATATTTTATTAACATTGTTGATTACCCTTTATTTTATTAGCGAAGCAGAGTCTTGAGCTAATACGATTGTTTTATATGTCAAGTACATTCCAATACTGGTTCTCCATACAACACACACTCCTACCCTATCTGTGTCTATTCAATAAAAAAGTAAATAATTAAAGAATCACACATTTTTTTCAACATTTTTATCCTTTTTCGTATAGTTAAAATGAAATATGTTAGCTTTTCTGTTGGTTAAACCGCTTAAACTTCGTTTCATTTTTTTTATTTCTCATAAATTTACATAACATATACTTTATATCATGACACAAAACATCTCTTGGCTTAACAAACTAAACAGCAACCCTATACCCTGGCTCTTAGAAAGCAATCCCTGGACTCGATACCGCATCCTCCTTGATCTCTTAGATTATTCAAAGGATCACAAAGAAGTAATTACCGCTCGCAAGGAATTGATCAACCATCCTTTTGTCAACACCATCCTTACCGAGTTATCTGACTGGATGCCAAAGGCGGCAACTCGAAACAATGATCCGCAAATTCACTACTTTAAGCTACGCATGCTTGCAGACTTTGGATTAAGCAAAAGGGACAAGGGCATTTCTGCTATTAAGCAGAAAGCAATCACACATGTTATTGATAATCATTTTGCCTGTAGAGGAGTTGAGCCTTCTCGTCCTAAAAAAGGTGAAAAATATACAAAACCTAACCTCTTAGATGATGTTTGGCATATCTCTCCCTGTAACTCCCCTATGATAACCTACGCTTTAAAAGCCCTAGGCTTTGATGATGCACCAGTTAAGAAAGCAATAAAGGCACTTCGTGATGCCTGGAACTCTGAAATTGGCTGGTTTTGCCACTACTTCTTTGTGGATAGTCAGTTTAAGCGTGAACAGGCAGGCTGCCCTATGGCAGGACTTATGGCATTGGAACTTTTTTCTTTAGTACCTGAGTTAAAAGAGTCAATCTATGCGCAAAATGCCTTTGTACCACTGGTCTACCATAAAAATTTAGGCAAGTCCATTTACTACTTTGGTCGATCAAAAAAGTTTTGGACCTTTAAATACCCCTTTGTCTGGTATAACGGACTCTATCTGGTGGATGTGCTCTCCCGCTTCTCCTTTACAAAAGACTCTCCCTTACTTTCCGAATGCATCAATTGGATCGAGAGCAATCAAGATTCCCAAGGACGCTTTAAAGCGACCTCTATCTTTTTACCCTATAAACAATGGGACTTTGGTCAGAAAAAAGAGCCCTCTCCCTGGATAACATTTCTCTGTTGTAGAATATTAAAACGACATTATTCTTAGAACCCTCAATTAAAGTTATTTAACTTTAAAAATCTTCTCAACCCCAAGCGACACATCATTAAGTGTTGGCCTAACAATATAACAACGCGACCCATTAGTACTCATCAAGGGAAGCAAATAGGATCCTGCTTGCTTAAAGGAAGGTAAAACATGAGCAACTTCCCTTCCAGTAATATCAAATACCTGCACTCCCCAAATTCCCGGGGTACTTAGGTGATATTGCAAAGTAATACTACTTGATGATCCAATCTTTGATAGCGAAAAGACAGATTGGCTCTTTGTTTGTCGGTGACATGCAATGGGTGTGGCTTCCACACGAGAAACAGTTGCAGCAAAAGCGAGTGCTCCCTTTGTCAATTCTGTTGCATAATCAACATCCATGTTCTTTAACAGGTCTGTTGGCTTATGATAGTAGGGATTTCCACCCGGCACATATTCATAGTAGCCAGTAATGGTATACCCTTTAGACTCAAAGGAGAGATAATCAGAGCCATAGGCTCTATCCAACTTTGTTTTTATTGACGTATAGGTGTTGGTCACCATTACCAGTGTATCAGTGTACTTTTTAGATTTTGCATTATTGCTTGACACCCCACCACGATCCTCTTCACAGGTGACATGGGTCATAGCAGAGGGCATTCCCTTTTTACTTGCCACACCACCGATCATATCAATATTAAACATGACCAACAGATCCATATCAGGACCAATCTTCTTTACATACTCCTTTGATCCAAGAAGTCCCACCTCTTCAGCTGTAAACCACACCAGAATCAATGAATAGTCTGTGGTACGATCCTTAAGAATTCGAGCAATCTCTAACAGGGTGGCTGTACCACTCCCATTATCATTGACACCAGGTCCTGAGGTAACTGAATCATAATGTCCACCAACAATGACCTTTTTATCGGGATATTTAGCACCCTTTTTCTCAATTATGACATTACTGCCTCTATTGGTAACATCCTGCATTTCTACTTCATAGCCATACCCAATAAGCTTCTCTCTCAGCCAATCACCAACTGCATCCAAGGTTGCGCTCCCAGCATTTTTCACGCCCATATCATCTAAATATTTGAGTGTTGCCAGGATACTATCCTTACTCACCTCTTTTATTAACTCTTCAATGTAGGGACTCTTTGCTATACTATTATATACTGTCTCTACAGTATAATCCTTTTGCGCATTCTTATCTAAGGTGTTATTGAATTGTTGGGCAACAAGACCACTCATTAAAAGAAATAGAATAACAACAAACGTTCTATGCATAGAAAATCCAATCTGTTTTAGAACATGGGCAACATTAGCAAAGAATAAATATCCTTCTTTGCAGCCGTTTCTGTCTATTCAAAGGTTGAGAGTATAGATTTTTAATGCAATACATCAGATAGGGTGTATCTGGGGTCACTACCTAAGTAGTTACCATATCATTATAAGCAAAAATGATGAAAAATACCAAAATATTTACTGAGTATTAGCATTTATTCACCATTTTCTATGGGATTTGAATGCTTTATTGAATATTTCTTAAATATTACCATCATCTTATATTAGGATATTTAGTATTAATAAACCTATAAGGATAGTAATTATCAATTACAGTAACAATGTGAAATTCTGTATTAAATGATTTCTCCATACTTATATTTATTGATTAATAATTGTTAGGCTTTCTATTCTCTCATAATGATGAGAGAACGATCATTATCCCCTTCAATCGCACCGTATAGATATTTGGGTAAAGCGAAGATCTGTTCGAGCCCACAGGGCGAGTTATCGAAGCGCCAAATATCTATGCGATAAGGGCGATTGCGGGGCGGCGTCTTTTGCTTACTTTTCTTCGCTGAAGAAGAAAAGTAAGTCTGCTGTCGGGCAGAGTCCCGACGATTTTCATGAACAGGTGGGACGTCACTTTACACTTGGAACTACCATGCATCAATAATTATCGACACATTATTTTCATGACACTTTTAATTTCAAGCACAACCTTTAACTGATAAATAGGTATATCCAACTATGACAATCAAGATATCGTCTTCAGTGGAGGCAGACTATCTTCTCGTTACAGCCTCAGGAAATGTATCAAACCTCGATGATATGACAGAACTAACCATGCAAATATATCAGGAAATAGTTTCAAGCACTAAGCAAAAGGTTCTTGTTGACCAGAGAGAATATGTACCACCTGATACGCTTGTTTGGCAAGCAGATCTAGTAAAATACTACTCTAAGGATTTCCCCATTGAGCTACGACAGCTTAAAATTGCCATTGTTACAGCCATTGAAAACCGAAGCACAGCCGATTTTTTTGAAACCTATGCAGTTAATCGTGGATATAATGTGAAGGTTTTTTATTCTATGGATGAGGCACAAGAGTACATTCAAGAATAATCAGTTAATGAGTCTTACAACTTGAATTAGATAGACAATTAATAAATCGTTCAATTGGCTAAGTTATTTGTTTGGTGCCAAAAATTTAATTTCTCGATATCGTAACTGGCACTCTACCCTTTAGCTTTATTACTCTCTTTGCATTATAATAATGTCCTGATCCAGATGAGTCAGTAGAAACCTCTATTTCATAAATAACATCGACTTCAGATCCACCTCCAACACCACCAGCAGAACCTTGATAAGTACGATGACTAAAATCATTCACAATTTTGAAATAGTTTTGACGAGATTCCATAGTTACTTCAGCACATCGTATTAAGGCAAACCGTTGAGCCCGATACCAAGGAGTAAAAGGATTACCACCAAAGGATACTTCCAAATTTCCATTCGGCAGCCTTAACGTTCCATATCCTCCCGAACCAGATCTTCTCATTTCATGATATCCTGTACATGACAAGAAGCACACTGTAATCAATACTACATACGTATATATCTTCAATGGAGTACTCCCAATTTCATTAGAATAATTTACAAATAAAGTAATAGCCAAATATAATAAATAGCCTAACACAGGAAAATATCTCAGTGTCAAGCTATTTCATTTTTTATCTTTTAATTTCCCCCAAAGTCAATACCATAACCGAGACTAAATGCTAAGACGCCATTTTTTGCATCAACCTCTTCTTCATTTCCATTTATCCCTTCACTTGGTTTCCAAGCAGTTAAGAATCCCAAAGTATATCTTATATCAAAGATTAATCTTCCTGGCCCTGCTTTAAAATCTATTCCACCACCCATGGCAAGTCCAAAATCAACTGCCTTTGTCTCATCTTTTATATCCACAGTAGTATCAACGTCGTCTAATCCTTGTGATTGCCATTCAGGAGTAAAATCAACTTTAGCATGTTGCTTTGCAGATAACCTAAGCCCTAATGCCGGTCCCACATAAACGTTAGGAACTACCTTTCCCGCAGGAATAGTCACTTTAAATAAAAGTGGGACCTCTAAATAATTGATTTTCTGTTTTGCATCTACGGTTGCAATCTTTGTCCCTTGGTCTTCTATGTCTCCAGTTAATTTAGCTCCTTTCATAGAAAAGAGGAATTCAGGCTGAATACAAAAGTAGTCAACTACTTTAATACCAATACCAACCCCACCATTGACGCCGGGGAGCATTCCACACTTTAATCCCTCATCCTCAGCTTCATCAATATCTTTACCTCTCTGCTTCGCCAAATTAAGCCCTGCTTTAAAATCAAGATTCACCCCTACTGCATAGGTGGAACTAAAAACAAACCCAACAACCAAAATACTTAATACAATTTTCTTTACATTCATGATAAACATCCTTTTTATGATTTAAATTTTCTAATGAGCAATACATCTTGTACAAATAGAATCAAAAAACAATTGAGACAAGGGTCATTCAATTAAACGCACACCAGACATATTAAGACTCCTTTCGAATAAATATAACAATAATTTAAATCGACTCCAACAGAACTCCTGTTTTTGAGCTTTATTTTTCGATTTAGTATAGAATGACGTAACAGTTTAAATATAAATCGTATCAAAGAAAATGGAAATAAAAATGGGGAGGGAGGACTAATTCAAATATAGATGATTTATTTAATAATGTTTATCCAACAGATGTGCATAATCAATACTTGGGAACAGCTCCGCTTTTTAATATTTTCCTTCGTAATCTTAAAATCACAAAATCTTTAAAACAATAGCTTAGAGCAATATTATAGTTCTCAATTCCCTTATCTATGTTATTATGCTTGATATAAATATCTCCAAGTTTTTCATACCACTTCCACTCATTAAATTCAGTTCTAATCAACTCCTTTAAAATTGCAATCTGCTTAGATTCACTTGACTCTTTGATAAGGGTATTTTTAAGATTATTTAGCGCATTCTCTAAACTGTCAATACTCTTTTGACGCACTGCTTGGTGATAGCTTGAATGTTCATTAAATTCATCTACTGCTTCAAAAATGGAAATAGGTTGATCGTTTTGTTCATTGCTGACATTTTTAGCTAATTTCATTTTTTTAATTTTATCATAGTAATTACTAACTAAGGTATCTGAACTAATGTATGCAATAAGTTTTGTTTTTGAATATGGTTCTATGTCGTTATTTTCTATTTGCATATGTAAAAGACGATTAGAAATAAATCCTGGAAACTTACTATATAAACCTATTTTACCTTCCATTATGGTAAATAGCCAATAATTATCCTTTGGATAGCCTTTAAACTCTACCAAATTATCAAAATTATATGAAAAAGGAGGTACTTGCTTAACTATTAGAGAATCAGTATCCCTAGGACGTACTTTTTGCTCCTGCAACAAAACATAATGACCCATTTCAACCGTTTTCTTTGTAGCATAAAATTTTGTGGAATCAATTTTTGCAAAACCATGAAATACATCCCCATTTTTCAAAAAGGCACTGAAGTAATATTTTATCTCTTTTTGTTTCATCAGATTATCCCAAGCCATTAAATCTTGGTACTGCATAGGAAAATGCGGAGTCATAAATTGATCTTGCGATAAAAGTGATGACCATATTGCTATCATCACAATGATTAAATAGGTACGAAAATTAACCATGTATAATTGTCCTCTAATTCACATTGATTATTATTTTTTATTATATCTGTCAACTTCTAACACCACAGTTCCTGCAATAAAATCGTGTAATGCTCTTTTCCTTTTATTAAAATTCAACACGAAGAATTCACTTAACATCCAAAGTAAATTTAGCATTTGAAGCCATATATCACTCTTGAGCTCAACATGTTGTTGTATAAGCAACCCAGCTTCAGAAAATGTAAGTCCTGAAAAATCTGAAGATGGTATTTTAACTAAGGCAAAACATGCAAATATAAAACTCACAATGTACAAAGCAATATTTACAGAAGAACGTTTTATTGCGCGGATATACCCTGCTTTTGTTCCATTATTTGCCATTATTCTTATTTTTGTAAGAATCTTTCCTATGGTTTGCCCTCTATACCCTTCAAGTCCTATTATGTAAGAATAGGAAATAAGTGGAACTATTATTCTTACTACTATATACATTGACTTAGATGAATAGGTAAATAAAAAAGGTAGAAACACGAAGGGTAACAAAATAAAAAGATCAATCAAAGAGGCAATAATTCTCTTTTTAAATCCTGCACATCTATGCCCATTTTCATGAATTGCTGTTGGAAACTCAGAATTAACAAAGGATGTAAATCCTTTTAATAATTTTACTGCAAAGAAAAGGCAGAGTCCTAATAGAATAAGAAGAATAGTTGAAGATATTATTAAGGCAAAAACATTATTAGAATCAGGAGAGATGATTGCTATAAAACTGCCAATTAATATCCCCAAAAGACTGAAGCTTACAGAAAATAGAAGTATTGAAATTGAAAGTTTAATGATTGCTTTTATCATGTTCTTTTATAATTTACCCAATCCCTATTTTATTAGGTTATGACAGAAACGATTTTTTTTATGCATTAATCCAATTTTTACAACTGAGATTAAGGACAAACATAAACACTCATGTGATCACCAAAATCAGTATTAACTTTTCTAAGTTTGAATTCCTCCTTAGACAACCCTTGACTGTTCAAAAATTCAGCTAATGCCTCAGCTTTTTTTCGCTCTCCATTATCTTTTTTTGAATAATTAATATTTATGGGTGAATTTGATACTTTGTTTTCACTGTTGGGACTCACTGAAGTTAAGCGACATTTTGCTCCGGTGTATGATGCAATAGTTTTGGCAACCGTTGTTGCATTTTCTAACGCCTCCCTCTGCCTTTCACAATACATAACCTGGATCCGCCAGCCATGCAAATCTGGAGGAGCATTTTCATTATTCACATTGGAGCTCGAAGGTTGGGTTTGGGCTGTAAGAACTTCCTGGTCTGCTTCAGCTCGAGCAATTACAAGCTCTAAATCTTCTTGTGCTATTCCAGATTTAGATTGTTCTTCTTTAACTTTTTGCAGCATGAGTTTAAGATAATCAAGAAGCCCTTGCTTCACGTCATCATCTTCCACTAAAGATATAACTCTCCTAGCAAACTCTCCTGCTGGAGCATTCTTATCTTCTAATGCCTTTTCAACGAGATCATATGATTTTATGTAAACATTTAATCTAAATTCTTTTTTAGCCTGCTCTTCTTGAAATTTAGCGATATCATTTTGTAGAGTATTTTGCGATATGGATGTTATGAAAGACATAAAAGCAGCAAGAATTGAGGCAATAATTGCAATTAATGGAATCCCGTAATCCTTCATAAAGGTAGATTTATTTTTTTCAGCCACTGATAATCCCCTTTCCAAAAAAATAACCAATAAAAACTTGATGGAATTGTAATATCTGTAGATGATTAAAACTCAAGGCTACAATTTCCTAACAACAATTAAATAAATCATTCCTATATCACAGACAACAGAAAATTGACCCAGGGTAAAATTACAATTTCCTAGGGGAACAGAATGGGTTCATTGTCCTTTGTAACTTTAGCTCCCTTTAGGCACTTGTAACTCCCAACTTCATTTACATATAATCCGCTCCCTCACGGTCGGGTCACGGCATTGGTTTGGTCTTGTTTATATTACAATGAATGCGGTACAAGCTTTTTTAGGAATTTTCAAGAGCACCTAAAATCCTTTGAATTCAAATCTACTTTAGGATTCAAGCGATACGGCATCAATTGATATTAGGGCGCAGACAAGCAGCGCCCCTACAATTGCTCTCACTTTTTAAATAATTCTGATTAGCTTTTAATCTTTTGGGTTAGCCAGGCGGCGGGTTTAGTCCCGCTAGGGACCGAGGCGAATAGCCGAGCCTGGAGCCACGGCGACCTGAGAGTAGCGAGGGGAACCCCCAAATTCTTTTATCTTTTTAATATTATATGCGAGAAGACGCCCAAATATTTAATAAATCATTCCTATATCACAAACAACAGAAAATTGACCCAGGGTATAAATGTCATTCCTTAGGGGAACAGAACGGGCTCATTGTCTTTTTTAACTTTAGCTCACTTTAGGCACTTTTAACTCCCAACTTCATTTACATATAATCCGCTCCCTCACGGTCGGGTCACGACATGGGTTTGATCTTGTTTCTACAACAATGAGCGCTTTATAATCTTTTGGGGGAATCTGCAAGATCCCGGGAGGGCCTATGTTACCTACTTGCCCATAACAGTTGGTCCACCGGTTAGGTGGAACAGATGTTATGGATGCAAGTAGTTAATGGGCGCGAGCGTAGCTTGCAGTGGGGGTCCTCCCCCGACTCTATTTTTTTAGAAATAAAAAAAATTAAAAAAAAAATAAAAATAAATACAATAAACAAAACCCCTTCCCGTAATCCTTATAGACAAGTCGATACAAAAGGTTTTATAAAACAGAAGTAGAGTGAGTCTGATCAGCTCAAAGCGGATGCTCCGCTGAGGATGAGGGTTTTTGTGCTGTATACATCGTCCGTTGACATATGCGGAGTCTAACTAACAGAATTCCTTAAACTTTTTCGTGCTTAGTCCTTTACATAGGCAATATCCAGTAAAGGACTTTGGGCACCCCCAAACAGAAGTTATTAACTTTTATCGGAAGGAGCATATCATGGCCACGCAAGATACGATTGACTATGATGCTTTGACAGAACAGGAGATGGCGCAGCTTACTGCGGATAGGCTGCAAAAAATTAATAGAAAGTACTCTGACTTTCTATTGGAGTTTACTGGGTGTATAGCTCAGGTAGAGGAGGATAAGGTCGCCTTAATTGCAGCGAACTTTGACTGGACCTTACTTCCCAAGTATGAGTTCTACCTTGAGAAGATGCCCCAGGTACAGGCTGAGCGCATTGTTGCGCAAGGAGAGCAGGCAGATGCTGTGGAGGAGTTTACTCTTCGCATGGCAGAGGCTGAGCTTGTAAAGAAGGTTCTCCTTGTAATGGCAGCGTACATTCTGTACAGAAAAAATGACCCCGAAGACAAACGGATTTATAATGAGGTCCGCAGGGATAGTGGTGACACTGATACACTCAGTGACATTGTTACCTTGGTTAATTTCGGCCGTACCAACATGGCGTTGGTATCGCAGATTAGCCCTGGTGGTCAGAAGATCGATGAGGAGTATTTTACTAAGGCTACAAAGGATGTTAAGGACCTTATGCGTCTTAAGGGCATTTCAGAGAAAACCTTAGATAATATCGACTCTCGAGTAGATCGTAAAAATCGTCTTTTAACGCTCATGGTTCTTGCAGAGCGGGAAATGAAGTTTTTTGCTAAGGCAGCCTTTTTTAATGACCTTGACTACTATTATAAGCACTATGCCAGTGATACCTTGAGAAAGAAGAGAAAACGGTCAGAGAAGAAGGAAGAGGAGTCTCAAATAGAGGCCACTGAATAATCCTTCAACCTCCAACCACAACAAACACCCTGTATTCTATTCGGATATGCAGGGTGTTTTTTTATTTTTACGTAAGAAATACCATTATTCACGACTTTTCCACGTCCTACTTGCTCTCAGGCAAAACTACCTCCGGAAAAGTGTTCATATCTGAAGTTCCTATGTTCTAATCGGGTTTCAACAAAATTACCATTGGAAATTATTTTTCGCACCGAATACCAACTGTTCCAATTGGGTCTGGGAGGTCAAGAATCGGGTTTCAGAGGGACAGAATTCACTAAAAGAGGTCAAATATCGATAAAAATAGGGTTCATATTGGGTTTCAGGGGGTTAGAATCGACCTTTGGGCTAGTATTCTTGGTAAAAAACCTAGTATTCTTGCCTCACCGGCTTGTGTTCTTGGTTGAAAGCCTAGTGCTCTTTGCTTAAAACCTAGAACTCTTGCCTCTTTGCGTGTTCTTTTTGGGTTGAAGTTTAGTATTCTTTGGGTAATTGGAAGTATTCTTGGTTATTTTAGTGGTACTTTTTACTATTATGAGCAAATATAGAGCTTTTATAGGTTGGGGAAGAATCCCCTCGCAGCAAAGAATTACCGCCCGACCCATAAAGCTGTAACGTTAAAAACATAAAGTTCGCCCTCTTCGAGGACGATGGATTAGCTATTATCTCATACCCCAGGCTCCTTCGTCACCTGAGGCTATTCAAGGTTATACCCCTTCGGGGAAAATAACTATGAACTCCTAAGATTGAAACAGTAAGATTATTCGCAGGGGCTCACCAAGATCGTCGGGATGTTCGCAATGACAGCAAAAGCAAAAAAATATTGAAGATCGTCGGGACGCTGCCCGACCTCTCCCCCAGCCCCTCTCCCACGGGGAGAGGGTAGCAAAAAAAATATGGAACTTAATATTATATCACCCTAATCGCATAGATATTTGGTCGCTCGATAACTCGCCCTTCGGGCTCGAACAGATCTTCGCGTTTCCCAAATATCTATGCGGTGCGATTGAAGGGGGAAAAAAGACTTTTCTATAGCAGTGTCGTTTGTGAAGGATTACTACACTGCGCTCGCAATGACCATTACAATTTATTTGACAACCATCAATCTTTTAATCTTTTGCGTGAGCCAGGCGGCGGGTGGCCGAAGGCCAGTCCGAGCAGAGCGAGGACCGACCAGAGGGTAGCCCAGAGCCACGGCGACCCTGCAAAGCAGGGACACGCCCAATTTTTTTATATGCGATAAATGCAAACGTACTCAAAATGTGTACTTTAAAATCATAAAAAATCAGCACTCAATCATTTCTTTTATATATTAGTGTGGGGGTGTACACAAAATTAAGCCCCGATATATTTTCTTTGAACCTATGACACGCCAGATGCTGATTCTGGGCCTATAGAACATATCTTCCTCTTGATATGCCCCATAAACCTTGAATCTTCTCTCAAAAATCTGGTATAATTAAACAACAATCCTCCCACAGGATTACTATACCCAAAATTGAAAGGTATTTTTAACGTTATGCGTAGTGCTACAATTATTATCATCTTACTCGCTTGCTTGGTAAACTCAACATTTGGTGTTGCAGCAAAGTTTCTTCCCAAAGAGAATCGCATTCTAATGATAATTGGACAGGACCTTGGTTCTGTTGGTGGATTTAATGCACCCCATAACAATGGCTACTACGAAGGAGTCGGTATTGTTTCTGGTGGCATCACTACCTATACTGGTTTTCCCTATTTAGTGGGCTTACGCACACCAACCAATTATGGATCCGGTGATCAATGCGCCCAGACTATTGCTGATTGTCAACGCTATAAAAACTGTGCCATTGTTATCGGTTTAAGTATGACAAACCAGCTACAGGCTATAAAAAATGGTAATCTCGATGGGGTGATCATGGATATGGGTAACTGGATTAAAGATACTAAGCGACCTGTATTTGTAAGAATTGGTTACGAGTTCAATGGCTCCTGGAATAATTACACCCCAGCATCGGATTATGTGGCTGCTTATAAACGGATTGTGGATATTTGGCGTCGAGAGAATGTGCGAAACTTTGCTGCCGTATGGCAATCATCGGGTTATGAAAACTCTAATCCCAATTCGCTCATGCCCTGGTATCCTGGTGACAACTATGTGGACTGGATTGGCTACTCTCATTTTGAAATATCCACTGACGCAGCAGCGGTTCTCTCTATTGCCAAGGATAAAAACAAGCCGATCATGGCTGCAGAGGTAACCCCGAAGGGGTATCAAATTCCCGGTGTTGGTTACCGTGTCTGGTCTGATTGGTTCAGCACATACTTTAATCACCTCTATAAAAACCAGGAATATATTCGGGCGATAGCCTATATCAACGCAAACTGGGATGCCCAACCCATGTGGGCAGGTCAAGGTTGGGGTGACACTCGTGTGCAAACCGACCAAGAGGTGTTACAAAAATGGAAATCAGAAATTAACAAGGATATTTTCTTAAAGAGTCGCGGTGACCTCTTTTATCAATTGGGATTTAGCTCATCGATCCATGGGAAACCACAGGTGCAATCCAAACATTCACTCGTATTACTGTCCGGCGCTAAACAAGGCATGTTTCAAATCAAAGGATTAACGCTATCTGATCAAAGGATCTCAGTGACTAACCTACAGGGCAAAAAGGTATCCTTTGGAATCCAAAACAATATGCTTGATTTGCGTGCTCTTTCTTCGGGCGTTTACTTTATCTCCATAAAAAATCAAAATAGTATGCACACACGTCATAAATGTGTGATTCCGTAAAACTAAGTACACTATTCAAATGGTTTTATTCCCCTTCAATCGCACCGCATAGATGTTTGGGTAAAGCGAAGATCTGTTCGAGCCCAAAGGGCGAGTTATCGAAGCGCCAAACAGCTATGCGATTAGGGCGATTGCGGGGTGTGTTTCGTTCATGTTTGCCATCGTGGCAAACACCCTTCGGGCAGCGCCTTTGGCACTGTGCACTCCATTCAAAACAGGCCTT
>JANQEN010000058.1 GCA_028278335.1 Chitinivibrionales bacterium
CCTTCAGCTACTCTTGAAAATGGATAAGGATGCGTTTGATCAAATGCATACACACTTGGGGTTGAAAAAATATTTATAGAAACGAAAGTCGAAATGGAATGACTTTTTTTATATGTTTTATTGGGCCCGATGGAACGGAACGAAAGATTCCATTGGGCAGGCAGGATTTACAGGATAAATCGGATTTTTCACAATCACATTCAGAAACAGTGATTTAAAACGTCCAAATTACCCCGCAGAAGTTGGACCATAGAGGATCTGTTGCATCGAGTTTATTATGCTGATGAAAGATCTATCAACATTTTGCAGAGTTCATCCGCTGACATGCCTGCCATTCCGAGTCTTTCAATGGTTGTACCTATTGACCAATAGTTTTTGCCCGTAATTTGGCATGACAGTTCAATAATTGAATCGATTGCCGGAGTGCGAACGCCAAGCGATTTTCCCAAGGACGATAGCGGAACCAATCCGAACGGCACGTCTTCCTCGATATATCGCATCACGAAGGAATAATCCCAGACGATTCTATCGTAGGCGCCGTTAGTTTTGATTACATCATAGACAGTCTCCCCGCACGTACCGTAGTCACCGTACATGAGCTTTTGCATCTCTACTTGAGAATAGACATTCTTAACACCAAGGATTTTCACTATCTGCATTCGTTCGGCGTCCACGCTATCAATGACTCTTCCTACACCTGTGCTAATCCCAGCCTTGTAAAATGAGAAATCCTTTTCCTTTTGCTCGATGTGGCCGATATTAAGAATGATGGTCGGTGAATGTAATATGGGATTACCATTATTCAATGCCGTTTCAAACGGGTTGCTCGCTTTCTTGATTTGAGGGAAGATTTGCTTTAAAAGGGTATGCACACTATCCAGACGTTTCATTGGATATGTCGCTACGGTCAACATCTTTTTCTCCCCGTCTATAAACACTTCCGTAGGTCCAACTCGCCTGCTTGCGTACACAAAAACCGCTTGTTCTGCAAGGGTGGCTCCCATTTTCTTTATAGCCTTCCCATATATAAAGCTAGCCCAATAACTCGTACAGACAGTCACGATCTGGCCAGCTCGAAGGTTAGGGATCAGGTTTTTCATAAAGGCTTCGTGAGCAAAGGCGGGAGCCACGATAAAAATGAGATCCACATCCTTGATTGCATCTCTTATGTTGTGTGTGATAAGCTCAATTTTAGCAAAACCGGATTTTTTTATGCCTTGCCCTGTTACTTCGACGCCACCGAGCTTTTTGATTGGTGCGATACTGTCAGCAAATTGGGAAAATTCAAACAAGCGCACATTCACTCCCAACAGGGTGAGCTCGCCGGCGAGTGCAAGACCGCCATAGCCACCGCCCAACACGGCTACCCTGTCGCTTTTGAGATTATTTGCTGCCAACTCAGACCTCCCTTCCATGATTTTCAATTTTGGATTATTTTTTAGTTAAAAATGGTTACCGATCAATATCTTTGCTCGCAGCGGTTTCGAAAGTTCCTAATTGTACTGGGCTGAGAGGCGGTCGTAAATTCAGGTAGCCAATTTTATTGATGGAAACGTCTCTCTGAATCATCAACTGGGTTACTATGGATTCACATGTTCTTCCCTGACAGAGTCCCATGCCGAATCTGGTGATTCTTTTAAGTTCGTTTATGTCCCGAGCCCCGAGATCAATTCCTGCAAGAATTTCTTTGGCCGTAATGCCCTCGCACCGACACACTATCGTATCTCCATCCAAATCATAGAGGCCATCCCTTGGTGCAAATATTTGGTTTAACAGCAATACGTATTTTTTAATTCGTAGTTTTTTATTTAGCAATACATTCATCTGGTCGGAAAACTCTCTTTGTGTGATATTTCCTAATTCAAATGCAGCATGCATCCCAGCGATTCTGCCATCGAGCTCGGCAACGTCTGCACCGCCAATGCCCTTGGAATCACCGGCAATGTATATGTTTGGCTGGCTTGATTGCATATACTGATCCGTCATGGGCTTCCAGTATTTTTGAAGAGGATCGTAGACATGATCACAACCGCACAATCTCGCAAGTCTTGCATGTGGCAGAAAGCCAAAACCTAATCCGACAATGTCTATATCAATTTGAGTTTCAGAGCCAGGTATGGGAACCCAACTGTTGTCGAGTTTGGCAAGGATCGCCTTTCTGACCTTTGCTTCGCCTTCCGCTGATGCAATTGTGTAAGGGCGATAAAATTTAACCGACCGGCGCAGCAATTTTTGCTGCATAGAGATGAATTCCGATAATAGACTTCCATGAGTTAAAATATTGGGCAATAGCCTAAGGTTCGCCAAATAAGATGTCGCTTCGCACACACCAACAAATTCTGCTCCCGCAGCAACTAAACTTGCTGCGACAGATAACAGTAAGGGGCTGGAGCCAGCGAGGAGAAAACGCTTGCCTGGCAACAAACCCTGATTGATGACCATTTTCTGTAGCCCACCGGCAGTCATTATGCCCGGAAGGGTCCAACCGCGAAAAGGGATGGATCTCTCTATTGCCCCTTCACAAAGAAACAACTTGTCAAATTCAATGAGATTTATCTTGCCGTTATGGAGTACCGCCAGGCACTTGTTGTTGCATAATCCCCAGGTGTAAGCATTGTGTACTATGGATATTTTACCTGATAGTTTCTTCAGGTTTTGAATGAGTTGGTGGCCGATTTTATGCCTTGCAACCAAATGTTTCTCTTCTTTAATGATAAAACCTTCCGGAGGTTGTCGGTAAACTTGTCCACCAACATCCGGATTATCTTCCACAATAGCTACCTCTGTTCCAGACCTGGCCAGTTCAACAGCAGCTGATAGCCCGGCAGGTCCGGCTCCAAGAATAACAGCTTTATAATGATGTGTCATTCTATTTCCCTCAATCTATCATTCTGACTCTCTATTTGACAGCCATCCGTCACCAACGTTTTGCATATTCGAGTATTGCCAATTCCATTGACCTTCATAGCGCAGCTGTGGCAAATTCCAATGTTGCAATAAACACCTCGTGGTTGTGAATGGGAATATCCAGAGACTAAATGTCCCGCAGCTATTAATGCGGTGGCGATGGTTTCACCTTTATAGGCACTTATGATTTGGCCATTATAAACAATCTTTACTAATTCACCTCTTTTAAAACCCTTCTTCTGGCGCATTGCTAGCGATTTGTCATACATCTTACCCACCACTGCTTCAAATTCATTTTAGGAAATATTAGTGATTGTATTCTACAAGCAATTATAATTATCACTATCATTTTTATTATAATTGCGCCCCCAACGAAACGCACTGAGATCAAGAGAAGGTCTACCATCTGCAATCCATTCAGCCATCAGTTTTCCCACAATGGGCCCCAAGCAGAAACCATGCCCGGAAAATCCGGCAGCGATAAAAAGATTTGAGATATTAGGTATTTGATCTAAAATCGGAATTTCATCTGGCGAATAACAAGTCAATCCGGCAAATCCTCGAATTATATTAACCTTTTTCAAATATGGAAACTTTGTAGCTATTCGGTCTGCAGCATATGCAAAAGCGCCGTAGGAAAGCTGTTTATCAAATGCTGCAATAGGATGATGACCACCCCAAAGGTGTACGTTACCTTCAATCGCCCGTCTCATATACATATCACCATAAATTATGAATGGATCAAAATGATGCTGCATGGGTTCGGTAACCAGGATTTGGTCTCGATGCACCATTAGAGGACTATCCAACCCAACCTGATTGCACAATTTGTGTGTCCAAGGGCCTGCTGCAATAACGAATGCTCCAGCGTGGTATTCGTTGTCAAAAGTAGAAATAGATGTAAGTTGTCCAGATTTAAGCGTCATCCCGGTAACAGGTTCGTGTTCCCTGATTGCTGCACCTTTCTTACGTGCCATTCGACAAATAGCCTTTACAACCAGAAGCGGATTTGCACTTCCATCTGTTGGACAGTACTTTCCTCCGGCGAAATCCCAGTCCTTTGCTATTGTCGAAATAAGCCCACGGACATCCCTTTGGGAAAGCATTTCGACTTTGAGCCCCATGCTTTTTTCTCGTTCACATATTCGATGTAAGGAGGTATACTCATCTGGGGTCATGGCAATCTGGAGGTTGCCGCTTCTTCGATATCCGACATCATACTCTAACTCGTTTATCATGTCAGCCCAGATCTTAATCGACTCCATGGCCAACGGTAGTTCAGCTACATTGCGGTTCTGTTGACGAACCCCGCCAGCGCATCTTCCGGAAGCTTCCTCTCCAACACGACCTTTTTCCAGCAAAATAACAGTTCGCCCTTTCTCAGCGAGACTTAATGCGGTTGAACTGCCTGCAATTCCTCCACCGATTACGATTACATCAGCATCATTATAAATCATTTATTCCTCGGGATTATCTGATTGGTAATACGGAGTTGATTGTGATGTTTGCGAATAGGCGGACTACTCAACGTACCATAAGACATGTTAACATTAAGAAATGAATGGATACTCGGTCCAATCTTATATTGTCTACTATAGAGATGCATTTAATTTTTAGATTCGGAATTTGCTTGGTAGTTATTTTCGATCTTTGAACGGATCAGGCTGAATTTGCCAATATGCATTGTGATAATAGATACTACCTTCATTACTTCACCTTTTTCCATGGCATCGATCAGTGCTTTCCAATCATCGATGATATCAATATAAGTACTCTGTAAATTAAGTATCTTACTGTAAGGTTCCAAATCATAATCAACAGTGAAAAATATCCATTCAAAAATCGGGTTACCACATATAGTTGACAACGCTATGTGCATTTTATTTTCCCAATTATAAAACTCATGGAAATCAACCTGTTTCGATTCAAGAAATTGCATTCCTACCTTCAATAATCGCTTAAGCCTTTTGATATCATCCGGTATAGCTCTCTCGGCTGCATGTGCGGCTACAGCTGGTTCAAGTGCTAATCGAAATTCATATAAATGCTTCGGAGAGATCCTTTGATGATGCAAAAGAATCGCAAGTGTTTCACGTACTTGTTCAGCATCGACTTCTTTAACAAACGCTCCGCCTTTCGCACCTTTTTTAATTTCAATGAGGCCTTTTTGCTGTAGGGTCCTAAACGCTTCACGAATGGTACCGCGGCCAACTGAAAACTTTTCTAATAGCTCAGATTCAGATGGAAGTTTATCTCCTGGTTTCAAAAATCTTGAAAGAATCTCCTCCTCCAAATGTTTTATAATATATTCCTGTTTATTCTGTCTCGGCATTTTGGCACCTCTTTATATTTAGTATAAAAATCGTATCTTTAAAATATATATATAATACAATTAACACGATTAAGATATCGATATGCACAGGCTGTGTCAAGGAAAAATTGCTGGTGATAATTCCTTGAACTTAATCAGCGTAGATAAAAAAATATGATAATTAATTGAAATAATTAGTTTAAACATTCCTTCTCTGAAATGAGGAAAATGGCGTTGAATTCAAATAAAGTGCTTGACAAAGAATATTTATAATTGCCAATAGTGTGATAATTAAGATATAAATATGCGTATATTAAGGTTTTTTGGAATGATAAAAATGATTACATGCCCAAGCCTTTCATGGGTGTATATAAGGATTCTTAATAATTTAGCTCAGTATTAAAATATCAAGGCCACGCTCAGATTATCATAACTTGGAGGATAAAATAAAAATGCTTGAGATTCAATTTATTGTTAATGGAAAAACAGCTATTGGTGAGCTCTACGATGATGAAGTGCCGTTAACGTGTAAAGCCGTACTGGAGCTGCTTCCCCTTAAAATGGATCTGCATTACGCGAAAATTGCTGGGCAAGAGGTTTTTAGTATGATCCCCTTAATAATGCCTGTCGAAAAATTTTCAAATGTTACCGATTTGAAGCCTGGCTCGATAGCTTATTATCCTGGAAATCAAATGTTTTGCGTTTTCTATGGTAAGGCGCAGCCAGAGGAGTGCGGGGTCACTGTTTTTAGTGAACTGAAAGCATCTGAGGAATTTAAAGCTGAACTAGATAAGGTTTGGGAATGTCAAGGAACGCAAATGATAATCCTGCAACCTGGCTCTGACAAAAAGGAGGAAAAATACAAACATCTAATTGGAGAAAAATGGAAAGACCTATGGGAAAGGGCTCCTCAGGACCTTATAGAACTGTTAAAAAAAAGGGGATTTTCTGAACCAGTCGGGCCTGTCATATTTGCAGCAGGAGATTTAAGAAAGATAAGTAGTGTGGTTTGGACCTTCAGAGAACATCTATCGGAAACAGGTGATTTTGATTTTCAAATTTTCAATCGGATTATTTCATCCGGAAGCAGGATCATTGGCGGATGGTATGGGCTTAAAAACATCGAAGACGCGTTTCAAGAATATTTAAGGATGATAGACAAAAAGCCGGAGGATATCAAAGTCATAATTGATGACATGGTTCTTTTTGCAGGAAGAGTAGCTTTATGGGCAGACTCACTCATCCCATGGCGCTATTTTAATGACATAATGATAGAAAAAAAAGATTGGATTGCACCTGAAAACAGAATTAGTTTATCAATTAATCGAGACAAATGAGATATGTCAAATAAATGACATCATTAACGAAGGGTTGATTGATAATTAAGGAGGAAGCATGGAAACAAATGAAGAAATGGTAGAGGTGTATCGTAGACTTTGGCTTGCGAGACACCATGACTTGCTTGTTGAGGATTGGAAACTAAAAGGCAAAATACTGGGTTCAATGCAAACAACTGTTGGTCAAGAAGCAATAGGAATCGGTGCTGGAGCAGCGCTAAGAAAAGATGACTTCATAATGTCTACACATAGAAACAGATCTCACATGATTGGAAAAGGTGCGGATATTTATAAAATGGCTGCAGAAATATTAGGAAAGAAAACAGGATGTGCAAAAGGAAAGGCGGGCCAGATGCTTCTTGTAGATGGAGAAGTGGGCGCTCTTGGAGGTTGTGGAATAGTCGGTGGAGGAACGACCGTAGCCGCTGGTTACGCGATGGGTTTTAAGATTCAAAAAACAGATCGTGTTGCTCTAACATATTTTGGAGAGGGGGCCTCAAGCGAAGGATCAACGCATGAAGCAATGAATTTTGCTTCAGCAAAAAAATATCCCGTCATATTTTTATGTGAAAACAACGGGTATTGCCTAACTGTCGCTCAAATGGAGGTAACGAGTGTTAAGGACATTGCAGACCGAGCACAAGGCTACGGTATGCCGGGTGTTATTGTTGATGGCACGGACGTAATGGCCGTATACGAGGCGACAAAGGCTGCAGTAGAAAGAGCAAGACGTGGTGATGGACCATCTTTGATAGAAGCAAAAACATGGCGGTGGGGTGGAAGTGATGTTGGAGATAAAAATGAATATTATCCTGAACAATATTGGAAGGACGCGAAAAATAACGACCCAATCATAAAGTTTGAGAAAGTTCTTATTGAAAAGTTAATCCTTACGGAAAGCCAGGCAAAAGCCATAGAGAAACAAACAAAAGAGACTATTGATGATGCTTATAGTCAAGCAGGAAAAGACCCGGAATCCGGAGCGGATGAATTCTGGTCTAACGTCTGGGCAGTATAAAGTATCGTACTTTTCAAAAGATAAAGGAGTTCAGATAAAATGGAAAAACGAAAAATAACATATAGAGAAGCAGTTAATCAAGCGCTACATGAAGAAATGGAAAGAGATGAAAAAGTTATCTGCTTTGGTGAGGATGTTGCTTCATATCAAGGCGTTTTTAAAGTTACCGAGGGTTTGCTGTCAAAGTTTGGAAATGATCGATGTTTTGACACCCCTATAGCTGAATCAGCAATAGTAGGTACCGCAGTAGGAGCCGCAGTCACAGGATTGAGGCCGGTTATCGAGATTATGTTTATGGATTGGATCGGATTGACCGTAGATTGTTTAGTTAATCAAGCATCAATGATGCATTATTTATGGGACGGAGCTGTGACTGTGCCGATGGTGCTTCGCACCCAAGGGGGTGCAGGTAGTAGTGGTTGCTGTCATCACACAAAGAGTATGGAAGCCTGGTTGTATCACATTCCGCACATGAAAATAGTCATGCCGTCAACACCATATGATGCCAAAGGGCTATTGAAAGCTTCGATAAGAGATAATAATCCTGTCGTATTTATTGAGCAGAAGCTGCTTTATGCTACAACTGGAGAAGTTCCAGCGGATGAATATCTAATTGATATAGGAACAGCCGATGTAAAAAAAGAGGGTTCCGATGTTACAATTGTCGCCATCTCAAAGATGGTTCAGGAAGCCTTAGAAGCTTCTAATGAGCTAGAAAAAGAAGGCATTAGCTCAGAGGTTGTTGATCCGCGAACACTAAAACCGTTAGATATGGAAACAATCGGCAATTCGGTAAGGAAAACTGGAAAGGTTCTTATTGTTAATGAGGCTTTCAGAACAGGAAGTGTAGCAAGTGATATAGGTATCCAGATTCAAGAAGAGTGTTTTGATTATCTTGACGCTCCGATTCTGCGTGTAACAGCTCCGGATGTTCAGCCACCATACGCAAAATCCTTGGAAAATCTTTGGTTACCTGGAAAAGATACCATAAAAGAGAAAGTTAAAGAGTTGGTATCAAAATAAACAAGAGATCGTAAGAGAATAAGTAATAGATGCTTCTTAGTTGTTTTAGGCTGAAAGTTTAATAGATATAAAGATTCAGATCCAATCAGGAAAACCTGATTATAAAGACTACACAATAAGTGTGAATTAGGTACGGGGGCTATTCAAATATGCCAGAATTTATTCATTTGCCTGCAGTTGGTGATGTGGTCACAAGCGCAAAGATAAAAAAGTGGTATAAAAATGAAGGCGATAAAGTAAAAAAGGATGAATTGATATGTGAAATCAACACTTCAAAGCTGGTTGTCGAATTAGAATCACCCGCATCAGGAGAACTATATAAAATATTTGCACCTGTAGAAGCTGAAGTTGAAGTTGGAAAAGTTATTGGAATTGTCCAATTAGAAGGGGAAGAGCTATCTGACGATTTCATTTCCGGAATAAAAAATCGTTATATATCTGTGTATTACGAAAGGGAAGTTGAAAAGACAGCAAGCGAAACTCACAATAGAAAGGCTGTAGAAAAGAAAAAAATAAAGGCAAGCCCTGTTGCAAAAGTATTGGCCAAAGAAAAGGGCATACCAATTGAGGAGATAACAGGCACTGGTCCGAATGGCCGTATCACCAAGGATGACGTATTGAATTACCTTGAAAAAGAAGAAGAGGTGAAAAAAGAATCAACGGATAATAAAACAATAATAAAACTAGAAGGAACCAGGAAAATTATCGCAGAAAGATTAAGAGAAAGTTCAAACACTAAACCGCACATTAACATGCTTGCTGAAGTAAGTATGGATGCCGTCATACAGTTCAGAGCAGAAATGAACAAGAGAATTAAAGAAACAATAACTTTGAACTCCTTTATAATGTACACGGTCGTTAAAGCCCTGTTGAAACATCCGAATGTTAATGCAAATTTAATTGGGGATGAGATACATTTATTCAAAAATATTAATTTAGGGATGGCGGTTGGCCGGCGTGAGAAAGGCCTTATTGTTCCGGTTATCAAAAATGCAGATAAGCTATCTTTAACAGGACTTAACCAAGAAATAAAGAAACTATCCGAATTGGCTTTAAAAGAAAAGCTGGAAATTGATCATATAACAGGTGGAACTTTTACTGTATCAAATTTAGGCATGTTTGGCATAAAAACATTTAATGCTATCATAAACCCACCTGAGGTTGCTATTCTTGCTGTCGGCGCAATAATTGAAAAGCCTACTTTCATTAATGATGAAGTCAAAAAATCAAATATGATGAATATAAACTTAGCGGTGGATCACAGCGTGATAGATGGAGATGTTGCATCAGAATGTGTAATGACAATGAAGGAAATATTAGAGAATCCATCCTTGCTTTTATGTTAGGTGAATAAATGCAATGTAAACGTTCAGGGGGTATTGTTAGTAATTAGCCTCAATCCATTGTAAATCTGGTTTTTGTTCTTTGAAATAAGCATCGATTGCGTCTACCAGAATTGG
>JANQEN010000130.1 GCA_028278335.1 Chitinivibrionales bacterium
AGCATTCTTCCAGGAGGTACTAAATTATTATCATTGCTATAACGGCAGAGCCTTTTATGGGACCACTACCAGAGGTAGTGGTTTTGTCATTTAATAAAACGTTTCTCTAACAAAAAAACAATAATAAGATGCTTGAATCAGGACAAGGGCATAGAAAACCATTGTCTTGTATCAAACATCCATTTTGCTTTGCTAATTGGGAAGAAGAGGCATAACACCTGCTGTGCCTGCCGTTGGTGTGGTCGCAGTAGCGGTTTGTTCACCAACGAGATACAATGTGTCACCGGCAAAGGCATAGTCATAGGCATATACCTTATCTGTATTACCGGTCACCTCAAAATAGACCTGCCCAGCCTTTGCGGTTATATAGGTCGTGGAGTTGGTAATAAGTGGTTGTCCAGTTGTGTACATATTGTCAGCAGTAAAAACTACCGCGCTGTCAATAGTTGTACCGCCATTATGCAGATCCCAGGCCTTTATCAGCGCTGTTGCCACATCATGAGAATAGGAGGTCCCCACTGGATTATCTTCTTCTTTACATGAGATTGATCCCAGCAGGAGTAGTGCGGTTAATGGTAGTAAAACTACCTACCATTCATTTAGCAAAAATGATTGCTAAGCATTAACTGGTCCATCAAAGGAGTTAGCGAATAAAAATTCGCTAACTCCTTTGATGGACCACTATAACCGGAGGTTTTTAAAGGAAAAAGCAACCATAATCATGATATCTCATTACCTTGATCAGGTAAAACGAATTGTCGATTCTGTATTTGAATTAAAAGAAGAAAATGGAACAAAAAGTTTTAGAACTGTGAGTATTTCGGGGTAATTAACTGGCAGAAGTTAGGATATTTTACAAATGAGTATTTGGAGTTGACTAAAGCAACTAATGTATCAAACTTAAAGTAACTATGAATGGCACCTACATATTTTCGATGGAATTTACCCTAATAAAATATAATATCTTCTTTTGACTTTTCTCAGGGTTTGCAGATTGGTTGACAAAGTCATTTCTTTTATATGACCCCATCACAAGACTTATTACTCAGCGCTTATTTGTACTTTTTTAAAACCATTTAATACGCCTCTAATAACATTATGTTTTGTTATTGATTGTTTGAAACCGTCTGCATTTATTTCAAGAGTATAAGTTCCTGTTTCAAGATCAAAGAAGTAAAATTGCTTTCCAAATGCAAAATCGTTTCTGAATATTTGATTATTCAAATAATCAGGTTCATCTCTATCAGTATATATAATTTCTCGATAAATGTTATTTCCTCTTAAAACAATGGAACTAAATTTAAAATCCTTATTAAGAGGTTTATAGGAGCCTGTAATATTATCATAATATTCTGAGTTATTAACAATAGATCCAAATAGAACACCATCTGTTGAAAGGTCAAAATGTAACTTTGGCATATCATTACTTGTAATGACAATATCAGTTTTTAAAGGTATTGGTTTAAAAGCAGGAGCTATAATACTTGCAGTATACTTTCCATTAGCAAAAGGTCCGAATATCTTGCCGGAATCGTTGATATTTAAAAAAATAACCTCTTCATTTAATAATGAGTCATGAGGGATTAATTTCAAAATTGGATTTATATTGAAAATTGAATCATCACATTTAAAGGTAAAGCCAATTTGTAACATTCCTACATTTGAGGCTGGAGTATCATTATAATAATTATCTAAAATCATATTATAGCGTGTAAACATATCATTACTTTTTAGAATACTCGTATGATCTTCCTCAAAGCCATAAATCATTTTGGCTTCTGATTGTGAGCGATTATCAAGAATACTTGCCAAAGCAATAGTTCCGTCATTATTATATCTCATTTTTCTTTTACCAAGTTTATGTCCAAAAAGCATATAATATTCAATATTTTTTGGTAGTTGCTTTTGAAATAAAGCTTTAATGAATGGACCATTAGGCTGCAATTCTCTCCATGAAGGTACAATCACCGGTGAGTGTTTTACCCCTTTTTCAGCAGAAATAACTCCACTCCAAGGTGATGAAATAGCAATAAACAAATTAATTGATGGAAAATATTTGCCATAATGTATTAGAAAATAACGCGCAATTAAACCTCCCATACTATGGGCAGTAATACACATCTCATCAATTTTGTATGTTTTAAAGAGATTGAATAATTTCCACAAAAGCAAGTTGGACATAGCTGTTAAAGGTAATCCAGAAGGATAATAAAAAAAACATGGCTGATAACGGGTAGTGTCAATATTTTTAATAAAAATCTGAAAATCTCTCGGTGTTCGCAGCGCTCCATGGATAAAAAGGATTGGTATTTTTTGGGGATCAAATTCTCTATTGAAATATATGTTTCCCCCTACATTCTTATAAAATTCTGCCGGAGCCCAATACCCATTTTTTCCATTTTCCTTTGAAAACATTTCATTATCAAGTGATATTACAGCACCAGAAAGATTACTGGGTTTATTTTTAAAACAAACATTCTGAATAGCAAAACTACTATCAATATTTTTATAATCACTTTTAGGCATTGACAAAGTGATATCAAGATGCATAAAAATCCCAGAAGATCCAGAATTTATTATTTTTCCATTTTTATAATATCCAGAAGGTTCATTTGTATCAAAACAATTATTATTATTAATATCTACAAAAGCCCATAAAATGTATTTTTCCTCTTGATATACTAATAAATCAAATGTACCTTGTTTATGAAGAACTCGATAATTAGTCAACACTCTTCCAGTATCAGTTATACAATACGCTGCAATAAAAATTGGTTTCTCATTATAAGTATTTGATGTTACTTTTCCTACGAATATAGTTGTATTATCTCCTATAACACTATCTCTTTTTAATTTTAATAAAGCACATCCTTGAAAGAGATAAATCAAACTAAAAATAAGTAATAGTGTAGAAATGCCTTGGCGATTTGTAACTAGCAGCTTCATATTGACAATTAATAATGGCTAATGAGATTCCTATATTGAAATCATAATAACTGTGAACTTTAAAGCGTTTATTTTTTAAAAAAAGTACCTTTTTCTATCTAATAGAATTTTTCATTTCTAAAACCAAAATGATAAAAGGTAAAATGACTTTTAAGAAAAATACAAACTGATCAAATCAAGATGGTATTTAAATCAATTTTGATCTATAAAAAAATGAGATAGAATATTTGATTAAGACACTAAACAAAAAAGAGCAAACTACTTCTGAGAGAAGTGTCATTCCTACCATAAATCAAAAATATACTTTGAAGATTAAAATGAATCCTGTGTTCAGAATAAAAAACAGAAAACAGTTGAAGTCTACATACAAATTGTAATATAATCTATTCTATATATATAAATTTTTGCAAATGTGGGAGAGCCTTATGCGAAATATTCAGTCTGTCTCTATTTGGAATTCTATTTTATTCCGCTCTTTAGTTGTTGTATTAATTCTGATTATTCCAGTTTTAAGTGCAAATGAGCCACTTCCTCAAAATCTTCGCTTTAAACATTTAATGACTGAAAGTAAAGGGTCTGTTGGTGAAGTTTTGGCAATTTACCAAGATAAATTAGGTTTTATGTGGGTTGGTGGAAAAAATGGACTTGCCCGATATGATGGCAAGGAATTTCTACTATATCAGAATGATCCATCAAATCCAAATAGTATCTCATCAAATACTGTAAATGATATTATTGATGATAAGCAGGGGAACCTCTGGATTGCTACAATTAATGGATTAAATTGTTTTGACTTTAAAAAGGAGCAGTTTACTCATTATTTTCATAATCCAAAAGATAGCAACTCGCTTAGTTCAAATACAATTTATCACATTCGAAATGGATTAAATGATACATTTTGGCTTGCTACTCGAGAGGGTTTGAATGCCATTGCTACTAAAACAAACAAAATTATCCGTTATCCCCGCAATGATAGCGAAAAAGATCTCTATACTGCCTATACCATGGATATAGCCTATGATAATAAGGGAATGCACTATATAGCCACTGGTTATGGGTTAAAAGTATGGAACAGTAACACCGGAGAAATAATTTTCCACAAACCAGATAAAACCAAACCGAGAAAACTACCGGTGGGCCTTATTAGAAGTATTCTTGTTGACACAAAGCAACGAGTATGGGTTGGGAGTGAAAAAGGTCTATTTCAATATCAACCTAACAGTCAAGAGTTCATATTCCAACCAACATCATTAGATCATCCTGCGGCAAAAAGTGGTGCTGCAATTTGGGATGTCGTTGAAGACAAGGAAGGAAGAATATGGATAGCAACTGATGGTCAGGGTCTTGCATACCAAGATTTTAATACGGGAAAATTTATCGCTTCAACCCATGATCCCAAAGATAGACAATCATTAAGCAGTACTGTTGTCAGACGAATTTTCGAAGATAACACAGGGGATATCTGGATTGGTAACTTTCCCATGTCAATTAATCGTTTTGAACGGTATACTGCAGTCTTCCAAACCTATCGAAACTCTTCCAATGATAATCGTAGCCTTAATGAATCTAAAGTTAGATCATTTCATGAAGATAAAGAGCAAAATATCTGGATAGGTTCTGATGGTGGCGGTATTAATATTTTTAATCCAAAAACAGGCACCTATAAAGTAATTAAAAATAAGCCTAATAATAAAAATAGTCTTGCCTCAGATAACATACTATTTATGATGGAAGATAATAAAGGGCACTATTGGATTGGTACATGGAATACTGCTATAAGCGTATATGAACCTGAAAATAATGTATTCCGTCACTATGATAATGATCCTAATGATTCAAATTCTATTTCAAATACTCACACATGGGATATTCTCCAAACCCGTAACAATGAAATCTGGGTTGCCACAATCGGAAGTGGGCTCAATAGGTATTTACCAGAAATTGATGGTTTTAAAAGCTACATTCATAATAAAAATAATCCTAACAGTATTGCCGATGATTTAATTTGGGATTTGGTAGAGGATAAGGAAGGCAATCTTTGGATTGCTACTGAGGGCGGTTTAAGTTTCTATAATCGGGATAAAGATTCATTCACAAATTTTACTCATGATCCAAAAAACAAACAATCACTCTCTGCTAATAGGGTGTTATCATTATTGACTGACAGCAAAGATCAATTATGGGTAGGTACTCATGGTGGAGGTGTAAATATATTTGATAATAAAAGTAAAACTTTTAACTCTATCATGACAGGAGAGGGATTGTTAAGTGATGTTGTGCACAGTTTGGTTGAGGATAATAATGGCAATATATGGCTTGGATTAGACAAAGGTTTATCGAGCTATAATCCATCAACAAAAAAAATACGGAACTTTACCAGTGAGGATGGTCTTCAAAAAAATGAGCTTAATATTGGAACAGCCTATAAACTCTCTAATGGAGATTTGCTCTTTGGTGGCCCTGAGGGATACACACGATTTAATCCAAATCGTATTACCTCTAATGAATTTATCCCTCCAGTATATATAACAAATATCTCTGTACTCAATAAACCGGTTGCTATTGGTAACAAAGATAATATATTAACAAAAAGTATCCTTTTTACTGATAAGCTAGTTTTAAATCATACACAAAATATCTTTTCCTTAAATTTTGCCGCTTTAAGTTTCCGGAATCCGTCATTAAATCATTTTGCCTATAAAATGGAAGGGTTTAATAAAGATTGGCAATATGTTAACAATGAAAATAAGGCGACCTATACAAACCTGGATGCTGGAAATTATACCTTTCGTGTTTTAGCTTCCAATAATGATGGCAAATGGAATGACGAGGGCGTAGCCTTAAAAATAAAAGTACTTCCTCCCCTATGGAAAACATGGTGGGCCTATACACTCTATGTAGTTACCATTGCAGCTATCATTTTCGGATATCTATTTATGCTTATTCGGGCTAACAAAATTCTTGAACATCGTGTTAAAGAACGAACATTAGAGTTAGAAAAAGTAAATGAAAAACTGGAAGTGTTAAGCACAACAGATCCTTTAACTACTTTAGGTAACAGAAGATATTTAGAAGGTGCTGTTGACGCCGACACACAAATATCAGTACGTCGCTATCAACGCTTTATTACCTCAGAAAATAAAGTTCAACCCAAAGAGCAGGATATTACATTCTTTATGATTGATTTAGATTTTTTTAAATGGATCAATGATACCTATGGACACTCTGCTGGTGATGAAGTGCTGGTAGAATTTTCCAATAGATTAAAGGGGATATCCAGGGATTCAGATTATATTGTACGTTGGGGTGGTGAAGAGTTTATTCTTGTGTGTCGCTTTATTAACAGAGAGGATTCTCATCAAATTGCAGAAAGAATCATTAAAGTAGTTAAAGAAAAACCCTTTACTATAAGTGATGAAAAGGAAGTACAAGTGACCTGTTCCATTGGATTCGCTAGCTTTCCATTAAACAAGGAACTACCTGCAATCCATTCCTGGGAAAAAGCCGTAGATGTTGCAGATATGGCTCTATTAGCTGTAAAAAAAACTGAACGAAATAACTGGTTAGGAATCCAGTCAATTAATAGCAATCAAAAATCCTATAAAGAATTGCTCTCCAGCATCAAATCTGGTCAAGCTGAAATCATACACTCATATAAGAAAAATTCGCCAGTTGACTGGGGAGAATTTAAATCGTCTTAAACTATTACTATTTAACCCAGATTATGCAGTAGGAGTAGATGCAGAAGTGCAAGATTATGATTTAGTAAGACTTGAAGGTTTTAAAGGGCATATCTACAAGGTGATATGGCAGAAAAGCCTGAAAGGCTTAATAGGCATAGGATTGTGCTTCTGGACTACTTCCTATTGCATAATCTGGGTTTAAGGACGGTGTTAAATAGTATACTATTATTAAACCATCTTTCTTTGTAATACTTTCACTCTTTCGTGCTGCATTGCCTGCTGCAGCCTGCTATAGACCTAATACTGCACCAACCTCTTTTGATGAAAACTCTAGCAAACGAGTTGTATAGCAAGATACAAGATACATAAGTTTAGTTAATTGTTTACCCATGTATTCATTTTTTCATTTGTCGTGTTACAAGATTCAGATTGTTAATTGCTCTTCTGTGCTCTGGATTGACTTGTACTGCGCGGGAAAAATGGTTAAACGCTTTTTTATATTCTCCCCTTTTTGCCAATAAAACGCCCAGGTTATTATGGGCTTCTGATGTATGGTCCGGAGCCAGCTTTATAGCCCTAGAATAATGCTCTATTGCTGATTCGACTTTTCCCAGTCTGTCCAAAACCAGACCGAAATTTGTATGGGCAACAACATTATCGGGATTTCCTTTTAGGAGACGGAGAAACAGCTTTTCTGCCTGTAATAAATCACCGGACTGAGCAAAATGCATTGCCATTGATAACAGTATTTCCAGATTGTTTGGATTATACTCAAAGGCACTTTTTAAATATGAAACATTATTAGTCCTGAGATATTGTTTATAAAGATCATTGGCAGGAATATTATATAAGTTATAATGTCGGATCAAATCCAGAGAGTCTCTTGTATCATTGTCTAAAGGGAAGGCGGTAATTGAGCTGAATTTCGACAAATATGGCTTTAATGCTTCTATGTTTTGTAACACATTGTATCCAAAGTATTGTTGATTTCGCGCAACGCTATATTCAAGCAACGGTTTATTGTCAGTATACAAAAGGGTATTATTTGTCATACGCTGTAAATCAATACCATCACATAAAAATCCTGCCATAAAGGGATTTATCTTGTTGAGGCTGTTTTGTGTTCCGCCCCAATAATAGAATTCCAGGTTTTGATTAACTTGCTTATTTGATTGTAGGAGGGCAAGATTCTCTTTTGTAATTTTTAAATCAAGCTCCTTTGAGCCGAGCAGTAAGAATTCATAATTGTTATACCATAAAACAGCATTGGGAAAAACAGTGATAAATGTTTTAATAACCGAGAGGAATTCATGTTCTTTTAGAAAAACCAGAGGAACAAATTGACTAACTAGTCCATTTGTGTTTAATCTCTTTTTTACCTTCTTGTAAAAATCATGGGTGTAAAAGGAGGCACATCCTGGCCGAAAAGTCTGCCCTATCTCAATTGAGATTACATCATATTTATTATTGGTGTGTGTTATATAATTCCGTCCATCCTCAACCAGAAGAGTGACCCGCTCGTCCTCCATCCACGCGCTTTCAAAATGAGACTGGATCACAACGAACAATTCAGGTTCTATATCAATACAATCAAGTGATTTCAAATCATAATTAAGAAAATGAGCAGCAGTCTGCCCGACACCAATACCAACAACCAGGGCATCTTTGGCCCGGCTATGTAGTATCATCGGTATATGGGCCGCCATTATCTGGTGACTTGCCCGGTCTTCACCCTGCCACAACCTGTCAATTTCTAGTATTGTTGCACCAACGCTATTTTTCACTACTGCAATATTTGAATTTAAACCTTCCTTAAAGGCAATTAATTTTTTATCCTTCTCCACAAAACTTTGGGGGATTTTTACGGTCCCCTGTAAGAACAGGATAAGAGCAATCGACGCCGCTATGAATACAGAGACCAATGAAGTAATTCTCCTGTTTTTTCTCTCAACGACAAGTATGGCAAAGCTGCCGGTAATAAAACTCAATGCTATTATAATTAAGAAGCTCTGATAGACACCCAGTGTTGGGATAAATAAAAGCCCCGCCAAAAGCGAACCGAGAATTGCTCCGGCAGTATTAATAAAGCCCATATACCCGATCCCACTACCAGCATAGTCGGGATCTCTTACTACAAGCTTTATAGCCATTGGGTATGACATACCAGAAATCACCGAGGGTATTAATAAAATCAGACTCACAATCCATAACTGCAGGGAAATGTTCTGCTGATCAATTATCTTAGACCAGAAATCCATAGGCAGAGATAAAACAACTACAATATTTATTGCAAAGATAAGATGAATACATCCCAGGAAATAGGCGTCTTTTTTGATGGTGTCCGAAAAAAATGAAATTATTATAGCCCCAAGGACAATACCGATTAAAACAACGGAAAGGGTAATAGTATACACATAAACAGTATTTTGAATAACCAATGTTAAAAACCGCGCCCACAAAATTTCATTTCCCAGAGCTATAAAACCAGTAAGAAAAAAGAGAGAGGCAATCATCTTTTCCTTTGTACTGGTAAATGATTTTGAAAACTTTTGTATATCATTTTGTTTACCGGGATGTTTCTCAAGACCACTTGTTCCATACTGTTTGTAAATTATTAATCCAATGAGAATATTAATGATAGCGCCCAGGTACATTGATTGATTGATGCCAATTTGTGGAAGCAGGATAAATCCCGTCAACATACATCCGGTAACGGCACCCAATGTATTAATCCCATAGAGAATACCGCTCATCGATGATATTTTTTCTTTTTGTTTAATAAAACAATCGCAAAAGAGCGGTAATGAACCTCCCATGCAAAATGTAATGGGAAATATTGCCGTGACAATCAGTAGAAAACGAATAGTAAATAGAATAACCCTTTTATCAACCACCAGCGGATAGACTGATTCATAGAGGGAATCCAACAGACTAAAGGTAAGAGGACTGAATAGGGCTAATATTCCGATAATCAATTCGAGGATGGCATATACAATTAAGGAATTTTTAAACTGAGGTGTATATCTGCCAAACATATAACTACCGCATGCCAGGCCTCCAAAGAAAACCGCTGTCACACTTGACAGTGCAAAAATAGAAGTACCGAATACCAGAGAGGCCTTTCTTATCCAGCAGATCTCATATACCAGCCCGGTCAACCCGGAAAGAAACATACACCCCAGTGCCAGCCAATAAGTTTGGAAAGATGATAGTACCGCCAGGGTCCCGCTTTGATCTGATTGTATTTGTTTAGCTTTCATCTGGGATCAAAATAAAAGGGGGTTGATTCTCAAACCAACCCCTTTTGTAAAATATTGAATTTCAGAAAAGTTTAATTCATGACAGATAACTTTTTAATTGTTTGCATCCTGTTACCGTTAATCTTGATGAGATAGACTCCAGTGGAAAGGCTGGAACCTAAATTAACCATATGTTTTCCTACGGTACTGACATACTCATTAACTTGTGCCACCTGTCTACCATTTACTGTTGTAATAACAATGCGGTAGGTACCGGCTTTGGTTGTAGAAAAGTTCAGGTTATTTCGATTAACCGAATAAATTGCAATTCCTTTGCTTGGCTTGTTAAGTGCCATATTGCCATAAATTGGGGTACTTGGGCTTTTCCGGAATTCAAGGGCGGGATCACCAAAAAGGTTATACATATTTTCATCAGCTTTGTTCGGATTACCAAAGCCAGTTCCATTAAAACCGGGGATAGTTGTATCCCGCACGAAATTTTTCGCGAAAATAAAAAGATCACCAAGCCTATGGATTTCCGGATGTTGAGCGATACCACAGGCAGTGCCGGCATTGAAAATTTTCTGATAATAACTGGAATTAACCGACGCACCGTAAAATGCCACACCACCATTTTCACCGGTTGTCCATGTCTCACCAAAACACTTTGAGCTACTATGAAATGATCCGGTTACACAGGCATGACTGAAAATAAAAGGATATACCTTATCATTAGACAAACCATTTACATCACTTGAAGTAACACTTGTTCGATCTGTCCATGCGGTCTGGGATCCATGACCTTGATAAGCAATAAAAGTTGCTTTATTTCCATTAACAGCAGCCATAAAATCTGATTTATATTTGCCACTTCCCTCACTCCGAGTCGGTACCATCCATGATGTTTCATAGGTAGTCAACTCATTGACAGGTTTTTCCCAATATCTGTCTCGCATAATTCCACATAATCTTACCAGATTTTGGTCATTAGAAGCATACACAGAAAACTGGATCTGAGTTTTTGGATATGTATCGATATTCTTTTCGGTGTACATTGTTTTAGTAATAATATTCTTTAAATCGGTGGCACTACGTACAAAAAAGCAGCCAACAGCAACTTCCAATTTTGTATCACCCTTCATATCGCCATAGGGATGATAGGTGTTAGAACTATTTTTGTTGAAACAGGGTATTCCACTTTTACCTCGACCGACCATAAGCACATAGGAAAGACTTCCTGTACCGTCATACATGTTTTTAATATAGCTTTTAATACCATCGGCGCTTCCACCGGCTTCACTGACGGTTGTGACTGATACATTAAATAGGGCTTCTCTAAAAGTAATAAATTCTTTTAAATCAGCATTATCCTTATATTTTGATTCTGTGATGATAAGGTAGTTCTCTTTTCCAGTGGCTGTAGCCATCACAACAACTAACACAAGTAATGACGCTAAAACGCCAATCCTGTTAAATAAGTTTTTCACCTTTCCCCCAAAAGGCATATTACATCCATTTTGGTGTAATAATTCTTTCATTTTAACCTCCAAAATTAATAGTATCAGATTACCTACACGAAACTTGAATAACCTGACCCTTCTCACCATGAGTAAAAAGGTTTTAATAAGTAAAATCTGTTAATATTTTAGAATTATTCCTGTAGTAAATACCCCCTCCCCTCTCTTAAACATGTTTGCACCAATTAGATAATGGCAGCGATTTCCATATTTTATGAGACAATATCTTTCTGGATTAAAGTATTGTCACTACAATTGTATTCAGAGTCATCTTTTCAATTAATTCCAAATTAATGATTTCCAACCTAGGGATATTCATAAAAAGAGCACTTTAAAAATCCAATTGCAACAAATTTAATTTGTAATATATTAATTAATTTAGAAAACGTAGCTATTGGTAATAATCCTAAGACTTTGCACCATCTATACTCTCAAAGGCTTTATATGTGTAGTCTAATTACATTCACCATTTTTAATATTGTTAAAACATTTTTTATGTATAGTAATAAAATTAACAAATATTTGTCTTTTATACCATTTAATCTGCCAATAAATGCAAAACTTTGTACACTAACAGTGCACACTTTTTGATGTAATAAGTAATAATATTCCGATTATTTTTACAGCTTTTTTTGAAGGACACCATTAAAATGCCTGTAGAATTGAATAAATTGGTAATTTAGAACATAATAATTGTCGGATAATCATTTTTTAGCAAGCGATACTTAAACCCAGATTATGCAGTAGGAGTAGGTGCAGAAGTGCAAGAATATGATTTAGTAAGACTTGAAGGTTTTGAAGGGCATATCTATAAGGTGATACGGCCGAAAAACCTGAAAGTCTTAATGTGCATAGAATTGTGCTTCTGCGCTACTTCCTATTGTATAATCTGGGTTAAAGAATTAATTACCATTCAAACAAATTCAAACTATATTATAAAATAGAATAACAGTTTTATTAGAAATTGCATTAAATATTCTGTCATTGAATACTGTAGCACTAATGAAAAGCGTATTCTTGCACTGTTTTATGAATAATTTTCGTCCCAAACCAGATGCAAATGAGTAACCGAATCTTACTAAATAAACAGGTTTTGATATAAATGAGTGGCCTAAACCATCATGACGACATTTCTTAAACAACCATAATAAGAAGAAATCAATGAAACGATTTTTATTTTTACAGGCCCTACTATTTTTCATTTTGACCATTCAGGGAGCAAAAATTGTAAAGACCTTTGATGCACCTGCAGAGGGAATCAATGGACTAGCCTATAGTGGTTCCTTTCTTTATGTAAGCACGGGAACGACAGATGAGATTTTTAAACTTGACCCTAAGAATGGTAATGTTATCAGCTCATGGCAAAAATCCCTGAGCAAGCGTATGCATTTTTCCGGATTGGGATTTGCTGGTGATCTGCTTTATGTTGGAGCCTGCGAAAGCTCGGGAGAGTATGGATATTTCTATAAGTATAACCAATCCGATCAGGAGCAAGGTAGTGTTGATATATTCTGTTGAGGCAGTCCCTTATGGTCGTTGACCGGAATTGCTGGAAATGGATCGACACTTTTTGTAAGCGGTAAGGATGATTTTGCTGCCAACGCCACACACAGGATATATCGATGTACTCCATTACCATTAGTTAATCAGACTGTTCAGATTGATGAATACCTATCGTTGGCAGCTTACGGAACTATACGGGATATTGCCTATGAAGGGATAAGTAATACTCGGACTGATGGTGATATGTGGATAGCCTGTGATGATAGGGAAAATCCCTTGAAGGCATTAAACTCTTCTGGGCAGTTAGTTGACCAAGTTCCAGCATCAATTGGTATTGGTAGGGACCTATGGGGTCTTGCCTATGAGAAAGGAACCTCACGGTTTCTTTGGGTAAGCAACCAAACCAACAATAGGATTTATAAGGTGGACTTTGACGGTACAACAAGAATGTATCCTAACAAGAATAGAGGGGTCAATTTCAGCGATAATGTTAAAATTAAGGACACAAAAGAATTCATCGCGCTCTATATACCCTTTATTAGAAATTGTCAAGTGACTGTATATGACATTAAAGGGAAAGCATACACCTCTTTTACAGCAAAAGGTAATAGGTGGCATACTATAGCAAAGTCCTTTTCACCTGGTATCTACTTTCTCAAGTTTACCTCTTCAGAACAAACATTTATTAATAGATACCAGTTTGTCAGGTAAAGTAAGAAAAAGGTTTATTTTTAGTCGACGGGTGATCTTTAAGAATCTGATAAAATGAAATATCCTGGAACACTGTTCCCCAGAACAGTGTTTCTTCATTCTTTTTTCGCATACACCCCTGAATGCTTGATATACTTTGCCTGAGGGCAGAGCCCACAGGCGATATGTTCATATCCGTGCATATCTAACAGCTGCTTCATCATATTATTAGCAAGTACGCCCACATCATCTTCGGGGTACTTATCGGATTCAAGGAAGCTTCCAAATTGTTTTTCTAAGTCATGCAAAATAGGATAAATCGCAGGTTTTCCCTCAGCAATTGCAGCCATCATCTTGTCAAGTCTCTCTTGGTTAGACAAGAAATCCCATAGCTCTTTTGCAAATGGCTCTTTCATTAAATAGGCAAAACGTCCCGGTTCATACTCTGTTATGTCTATCATGGTGTCCCTTTGTAAAAAATAATTCTAAAAATAGTAGTTTTCTCATTGTATAACGGCATATATTTTGATCACTCAGTTATTGTTCTAATACTTTTACAATGGGCAAGAGCAAGGAAGTAAGATATGAATGTTGATGAGACACTATTTACCTACTTCATGGACAGTTTAAAGGATCCCTTTGTGTTTGTCGATATGAATCATATTATTCAGTACATGAACAGGGAAGCAAAAGAGCGTTTTAAGGGTAAACCAGCAGAGGTGGGACGGTCTATTTTTGATTGTCACAATGAACTATCAAACAAAATCATTGTTGAGATCTGTGAAAAATTTAAAGAGGGTTTGGAAGAGGAACTCATTACAGATAACAAAAAATATCGTGTTTATATGCGTGCTGTTCGAGATAATGAGGGCAATTGTATTGGATACTATGAGCGATACGAACCCCCTAAATTAAATTAAGAGAGCCTTTGTTTATTTGTATACGTCTTCAACAAACAGAGCTCAAAGATTCCAAACCATCATAGTCTAAAAGTTTTGTTACAGAGTAAAATGGCTCTTTAGGCATATACTGTTTAAGGATACTATAGCTCATTTCACTAGGCTTTTTAATCCCCTTCAATCGCACCGGGTAGATATTTGGGTAAAGCGGCGATCTGTTCGAGCCCCTTTGGGCGAGTTATCGAAGCGGCCAAATATCTACGCGATAAGGGCGATTGCGGGGTGTGTTTCTTTGCATACTTTCTTTGCACAAGCAAAGCAAAGTATGGCTGCTGTCGGGCAGTGTCCCGACACTTTAATGATCATATTAATCAGCGAACACATCAATATAACGCTGGATAGAAAAGAAATCGTTTCTCCCCAGTCGAAACATTTTCAACGTAAAACTCCTTAGTTTCAACTATGTTTCCACCTCTATCAAGAGCATTAACCAATACAGTATGGCTCCCAGGTTTAATAGGAATTCTAGCCAAGTGGATCGATTGAGGAATCAGAAAAATCGCACGAGTGTCAGCCTTTTCTAACTGGCTTGCCATAATATCGGTTCCTACATTTAATAATAAATTAACCAAACCATTTTCTGTTTGCATCTCTTTCTTAGCTTTCTGTGCAGCCAATGTTCTAATGACAACCCGCGTTGCGGTCCTCATCATAGTTTTTGCCTTACTATCCTCCAATGCTTGAGCACAGAGAGCATCCATATCATTCATTTGTATAGTGGTAACCTCTTGTCCACTTCCCTGATGTTTGATATTGAAAGAACTTACTCTGGAAGAAGAAACTCGCATCTTGGGTAGAGCAAATTTGATATGAAGCGTCATACCTGATTCAGTCTTTTCACCGTCATCTGACTCTTCCTCGGCAATTGCCGGTGCAGGCATGGTCATGGTTTCCCGTTCACCATGCACATTTTTATGGTGAAGGATCATTGTTCCGTCCTTAACCCAGGTACCCCACCATGCCTCTTCCTCAAGTACCGGACCTCGACCTGCATACCCAATCAATACAATTTCAGATTGCCCTCTTTTGTTTTCACCGATCATGGCAGGATCTTTTCCGGGGTCTAATTGGAGTGTTTTAATATCATCAATACGATCAGTTTTTGTAAAGGTGTTATATGCAACCAATTCAACATGAGACGGTGCTGTGCCGCCCCCATCTCTATAGGCCTGTATTGATTTGTAAAGGGAAATGGCGCTGTTGTCAATCTCATCGACTTGATGATAGGTTAAGGCTGATAGGTAATGAAATAATCCATCGGCAGTATACTTGGTACCCATCCGATCCTTTCGCTCCCACTCGTTGGAGAGTAACTGCGCTCGCCGTGTCTCAACCAGAGCCTCATCAACTCTCTTTGTAGCAAGATAATTAAGCATCATGGTTTGGTGAACAAGAAGCAATTCGTAAGGCTTGCTTCGATAGGGACGAATATTATCATTAGTCAATATAGCAGCTGCTTCATTGGTGACAGATCGAGCAAAGAGCCGATCATATTCCGCAACAGCTTTTTCCAAGTACAGATTACTAGAATCATATATTTGCGCATAATGAAAGAGCAGACCAACGTCCATTAAGTAAAGGAGTTGGCTGTGAGTTCCATAGAGCCTTTTTTTATCTTTTTGGATTGTATTGATAATGTGCTGATAATTATCCTTCTTAGCAATCTTTGAGAGTGTATCAACACGAAGGGTACTTTTTGTAGAGCAGGATAGAAAGAGAAAGAACACACTAACAATTATAGTGTGCCCTATCATATACTTTTTTAGTCTCATAGTTATATGATAAAATCCTTAGAATCGAGTGTTTGACCGGGAAACAAACTTTTTTATCTTTTTGTTTCCAATCCAAACCTTTCGGTTTGATTCAATTTCAACAAGCTCTAAATCGACTTGATAGAAGAGTACCGCCTTGCTCCCCTCTTGGTCAAAGATTGTGTTGATCGAACCTAAAAGCATACAATCTGCTCCGGTCTCTTCCCCCATCTCTTTTCGGGTATATACTGATGCGTTTCCAGCCTGGTCAGCCTTCTCCTCCCGGATCTGCTCACGCTCTGATTTATCAGCAACAAAATCAACTCTACCGGAATTAAGCAGTACCCGTTCCATATCTTTTACAAAGGTTTTCACATTGATATGCTCATGCGACTTATTAACAACCCTGCCAACAATCACGGTCGGCCTCGTTTTGTTCTCCTCATACTTGTAGAGCCACCGTTGTGACAGACAATCACCGATCATCTCCTCTGCAACCAGTCGTGAGTCAGCATCGTTCCATCGGCCTGAAAGGTCAATGGTCGACTCGACCTCAACCCGGGCAACCTTTTTTGTACAGCTGGCAACGACAAGTAAGGGGAGCAACAGGATACCTAATCTGATCATTGTTTTCATAGCATTCTCCTTTGTCAATATTTCTAAATGGTTATTTTCCTTGACATACAACAGCAGCTTGTTGATTGAGCCATATGCGTGCTCGTTTCTTTACATCCTCAACTGCTTTTTCACTGCTTGAAAAGAAATAGGCCCGTTGTGAACGATTAGCAAAAAGGTCACCCTCTGACGAATTGGAGGTAAACACTTTTGTTCGCTTCAGTCTTTTTTCAACAATTTTTGTTACCGGTTCCTGACCTTGAATAGAGCTCGTTGTAATTATAATAAGAACCTTCTGATAAAGCACATAGTTGATCTCTATAGTAGCACTATAGGTCTTTACATAGTCATTCTTATTAGGATCGCCATTGATTTGTCGCAGGTAGCGAGATTCCGAGTTTATTTGTGCTTCCAAGTCAGCAACCTTTGGTAAAGAAACAATACATTCCTCCAATACCTCTTTACGGACTAATGACTTGCCATCGGCAGTACTTGTTCCTGAGATAACCGTAATATTTTTATCATCGGAGGCACTGGTAATACCTATTAGGATTAAAAGTATCAAGAGCCCATTATACATTGTTCTATTCTTAAACATGGTTTCTCCTTTGTTACTAGTCACTATGTTTTGGCTGGTAATTAGCTTTTCTATTGTAATTCAATTTCTGCACGCTCTTATGACGTCCTGAGAAGAGAATGCCGATTTCAACACCAATTCCTTGATCATTAAACTCATTGAGCACTACATGAAAGGGAATTTGAAATTTCAATTGGACTGTTTCTGATAGCTCGAAGAGCATGCCTGCCTGTGCCTTGAGGGATGGTCCAAAGGATTCACCAAAATCAACCTTTTCTCGATCAAAGTAGTGGGCACCCACTCCTGCACCAATAAAGGGCCGCAGATCGGTCTCAGAAAAGAAGTAGTTAAATCCAAAATCAGCACCAAAGTTAGGGCCTGGACCAAACCAATCTAGGTCAAAGGAAAGAGACATCTGTTTTCGGAAATAAAACAGGTTATTAAGAGAAACTTTTACAAACTGGGAAGACTCTAAATCCAGCTCATCATTGAGCGACTTGAGCGCTCCCACACTAACGCCTCCACTATATATCTGAAGTGGAGAACGATGTACATTCTCCTGGGCTACTGCTGCTGTCATTGTAATAAGGAGTAAAAACAGCACTGACAGAATTCTTTTTTTAGTCATAGTGTCTCCTTTGTGTTATTGTTATCCTTTTTATGGTTACCATTTTCTTTTCTTCATTTATAATGACGATTACCTGTGAATAAAATGCTCTGGTTTATTTACTTTTTTTGAATAAATTAATCCAATGTCTTTTCCGTACTATGAATGTATGAAACTTCATTTAATGGGAGACACAACCATGATTCAATTGAAAAATAGTGGTATTTCATTTTTTAGGGTGTTTTTTCCTTTATTTTGCCAAAATTGCCACAATTCGCTCCCATTTTCCCTTCAAAAAAACAGATCTCTTGAAGTCCATAAACCTACCCATGTTAAACAGCGACGCTGTTTAACTAAAACACCGGCGCAGATTCCAACAAACACCGGCGCTGTTTTAAATGATTGAGCACCTCAAAGCAAATGATTGAGCACCTCAAAGCAAATGATTGAGCCCCTCAAAGCAAATGATTGAGCCCCTCAAAGCAAAGGATTGAGCCCCTCAAAGCAAAGGATTGAGCGCCTCAAAGCAAAGGATTGAGCACCTCAAAGCAATGTATTGAGCACTTTAAAGCAAAGGAATGAGCGCCTCAAAGCAGAGGATTGAGCACCTTAATTCAAAGAAATGGGCAGCTCAAACCAATTAAATAAGCAGCTATAGCGGTATTCAATCTAAGGAGAGACTAGGATAAACTTTCCTTTGTACTGATTATCATTTGTTTGAACAGTAATGAGATAGAGCCCTGCAGGAAGGCTTTTTACACTTTGAGTTATTTGGTGATGACCAGGATCAACCCAACTCTTTATGGTTTGTACTAGCAATCTTCCCTGCGCATCATGCAATGAAAAATAGATAGGTGAAGACTTCTTGAGATTTAAAACTATTGACACATGCTTACTAAGAGAGTTAAAAGAGTGTTGGATCTTCCCCTTTGTCATAGAGACTTTTTTTTGTGCAATTGGAGTGTTTTGAATAGCCTTATACACATTCAATCGTCCCCAGCCGAAGTTATTGTTTGGATAGGGCCCAGTTGCTATAGGCTGGTCCGCGCTGTTTATAAGGATGTCGTATATTTCCTTTGGTTTTAGATTGGGATTCTTTTCGCAAAGGAGTGCAATTGCACCAGCCACATGAGGCGTTGCCATGGAGGTTCCTGTTTTGTAAATATAGCCACTGGTTCGCGAGCAGGACCAAATATCCGTGCCTGGGGCGGTGATATTGGGTTTTATAAAGTTCCAATCACTCCGCAGCCAGTCCTTTTTATTCGACCAATTTGCATGACTCGATGCTGGACCCAACGCTGAGGATGGATTAAGCTTATCAGTTGAGTCAACATTGCCTACCCCAATCACATTGGGCAGTGAGCCACAGAGCCATACCGATCCTGGACGCTGAGTTGGCACATTACCATTACAAAAGACATTCATAATATTCAATGCCATCATTGTATTGCAAATGTCGATATACTTTGGTGCATCAGTGGGATTGGCGCCGCTTGTCCAGGAGCTTGACACCACACGAATATTACAGGAATCACTCAAGCCGGCCATGTATTCAAGAGCTTCCATACATTGGGATGTTTTAAGCTTCGTTGCTGCTGCGGCGTATTTGGCACCAGGAGCTACTCCAATATCCTCGATCATCGGACCTGGCCCATCACCACCAATGATACTCCCCAAACAATGAGACCCATGGCCATTCATATCATAGGGTGTCGGCGATGGATCGCAACCGGTTGTGGGAATCCAATACCCGGTCCACTTACCCTCAAAGGCAGGATGTTCATACTGCACGCCACCATCAATCACCCCAACAACAACTCCCTTTCCAGTATAGCCTAGCTCCCAACATTTATCAGCACCAACTTTTCTCACCCCCCAAGCAACTCCTGCAGCAGGAGTCGTTGCTAACCGATTAACCTCAACCTTCTCTCGTACACATTGAACATCATCGGTACAATAGGAAACATCCGGCCGTTGGGAAAGCTGAGTAATGACACTGGGCAATGCAGTAATATGTAAACCATTGAAGACCCAAAAGCTCTTATGTATAGTAATAAGTTCGCTCCTCTTTGCAATCCATCGTCGTAGTGATTGTTGACTTCTTTGGGATGTCCTTTTGAAATAGTCGATCTTCTCTTTAATTGTGTAGCCCTCAATTGCAGAGTAGCCATACTTTTCAGTCATGAACACAAGGCAAGAAATAGGACTTTCAATATGAGATTGTTTAAGTTTTTGCCTGAGAGTACTACTCAATTTTAAGTTATTCTCTGAGGAGAATAAAAGTGATGCAAAAGTAAAGAGAACAATAGGGAATCTTAAATTTTTGAGGGTTCGCATGTGTACCTGATCCTATGAATAATGTTAATACTGATACTTTTAACGCTCTAAAACCGAGCATTAAAGATGATTCAAAAGACTATATATTTGTTTAACATTATGCATAACACCATTAGCCATAAGTGCAATGTTCAGAGAATGCACTCCCCCTTTTACTGCTGTTATACAGGAAGATTATAACCATCTTCTCTTTAATAATATACTTAAATGGATTTAGAAATGCTAAATTTTAACGTTAACATCAATTGGTTGATATGTATTTTTATGAAACCCTTTAATTATATCAATTCTTACAAACTCTAGGTTTAATCGTAGCGCAGAGCTTTAACATGCTTAAAGCGACCGCCGATTACAAAGAGGGCTTCTAATCCAATGATGTTGTCACGGGTATCATTGAAAGTTATAGTCCAGGGAATCTGAAGTCGAAGGTTTACTCGTGGGGAAATCGTTTTTTCAAATCCAGCATGCAGTGCAAGTGACGGTTTTAGCTCTTCACTAACGGTGTACCCCTCTTTAGAAAGCCAATGCATTCCAAATCCTGCTCCTGCAAAGGGTGACCAATTTGTTCTATTTCCCATAAAATCAAGTCCACAGAGAGCGCCCACATTTTTACCTGGGCCAATCCAATGGGTGTGAAAGAAGAGATCAAGATTTTTATCCAAATAGATGGATTGAAAGAGAGAAAAGGAGAAAGAGGGACGATCCTCTTGCCAGGAGTTATTAAGGGCGCCCATAACACCGAGCCCCATTCCCAGAGAGTAACGAGAGAGCGGCACCTTTTTTGGCTCGATCTGTTTGTCAAGCATTGGGTTCTCACCCTTTATTCGGTTGATTGTCGACACATTGGGCCTAAAGAGCTCTTTCTGTGCTAGGTATACATTGTTTTCCGGTACAGCAAAACTGTGAACACGGGTCTCCTGATCAAGTACATTTATAGCTGTATAGTTACCAGGATTCAGTGAGATAAAGGTCTCCTGCTCTTTGTTTTTCTTAAAAAAGTCTGCGTACACATCAGTATAATCACTACTGAGAACCAAGAATTTTCCGTAGAGCCCTCTGTTAAAGAGAACTCCGGTGCTCTGCTTTGACAAATTGGTCAGTGCAATGGTGCCCTGGCCATGAATATTGAACTTGTATGAAGGATGTTGAATCTGGCCACCGGAAAGAGCAGAGGTTTCAACCGTCTTATTATAGGCATAGTTGTAAGCTTCATTTAAGGTCACTTTTTTATCACCGGAAAGATCAGCACTTCCCCGAAGGCCATTTATCCAGTGGTGTGAAAAGATTGAGCCCTTGAGCATATCCGACTCTTGGGCAAGCTCTGTGGCTGCAGAGGATGCAATAATTACCTGCCCCTTAATACCCCGTTGGTCTTTAAGGTAGAAGGGCTCAGCACGCCGTCCACCTTTGAATCGAGTGACTACACCACTATGGCAGGCATCGAATACACCAACGGTAATTCCTGCAGAAGTGGATGCCAAATTCGATTTAAGACGTTGGAGAGAATACTCCTTACCTTTTAGTAGCAAGCTTTTTTCATTGGCATGACCAGAATAGTAAATAAGAAAAAGAGCCTCTCCATTTTTAGGGGTGACTGCAATAGTTTGCGCTATCCTTTTAAAAGCCGCATCAATGTCTGCAGCCTTCGGATGTAATAGAATCTCTGTTTTATCAGCAGCAAACCCGCCTAAGGATGTAAGAAGCCGTGCAAATTGAGTGGCATCCTTCTCTGCATATTTTAGCTTTTCAACGCCTTTTCCTCCATCATTGTGCCCAATTACTAAGGCATACCGGTAAGCATAGGAGGTGGAGCTAAGTATCAAAAGAAGACCAACTAGGTAGTATAGCGGTTTCATAGGATTACTGTTTGGTTAAGGTTATAGTTTTAACTGTAGCCTGGGAAATCACTTTCTGCAATTCAAGGTTCTTTTTCAATAATCCCAAATCTACTGGCTTTTTATGTACGTATTTGCTTAGTGATTTATTGAGGTTATTCACTTCTAATGGCTTTTTTGTAAAGAGTGCCACAATAAGTTCTTGGCCACTGCTTTCATCTAATACAATACTCGTAGGATAATATTTCTGTGCGCCCTTTTCTGCGGGTATGGAGCACCATTTGCAGGTAAGATCAGGATGATACAATGAGACAGTACCTGCCTCATCCACACTAAAGAGTGCAATGTAGGGTGCTGCGGTGGCAGTGTACACAATTTGAATTTCATCCCCAGCTAAAAAGGTTTCAGAAACATCTCCCTTGCGGATGGTTTCATTTCGTCGTAATAAAAAGGAGAGAGATTCTTCACCCTTCATGCGAATATCTGGACCACGACTATACTGATAATAGATAATCACCGGTGTTGCTAAGAAAAGAAGCAACATCATAGAAAAAACAGGTCTCATTGCTGGAGCCAGAACTGCTCCAATTGCTTTTTTAGTCCATGATTCTTTTTTCTCCACTGTAGCGCTATGAAACACGCCATAGGGATAACGCCTATGAAAGTTCTGTTGTTGCCTCTTTAAATGGTCAACCGTTTCCTTACATTGAGGACACTGTTCAATGTGCTCATCATAAAGGCTTGAAGTCTCCTTATCGAGTTCACCAACCCAATATTTCTGCAGTAGAAATTTTCCTGGATGCCTAAGATCAGTATTCGAATTCTTCATGGTTCATCTTCCATTTCTGTGCTTTCTTCTTGAACCTATGGAGATACTTTCTGATAGTTGATTGACCCATACCAGTAATTTCTGAAATCTCCTCTTGAGTATAGCCATCAATATAGGTGTATACTAAAAGTTCTTTGGTTTTAGGGTCAAGTGGTTTTATAAGCATCTCCAAAATCATTTTATTTACTGTTCTTTTTTCCTGAGTTAAACTGCTGTTTTCCTGTACATATATCTCTTCATCAAAGCTAAAGCCCCGTTTTTTTCTCAAATGAGAGATCGAAGTATTGGTACTTGTTCGAATAAGCCATGCTAAAAGGGCCTGTTTGTTTTCTATGGTATCATACTTTTTGATGAGTTTAATAAATACCTCCTGAGTGATATCCCAGGCATCATCCGGTGACTTAAGCACTTGCAAACACTTACCATGCACAATTGGTGCGTAGGCATCGTAAATATCTTTTAGTTTATGTTCTAATTCACCGGTTATTTTCATTTTCTGTTCCACATACTATGACGTGTGTATTACAAAAATGTGCTCACACTTTTTATCGTCCCCTATTACTTTCAATGTAAAATAGTTCCTGAGAAAAGGGTTTTAGTAATTATGAATTGGATTGAAAGACCTACTTAGTAGTGTTTAATGTTGTTAAACACTTTCCTAACCAGTGTGATTATGATCACAGTCAATAGTAACACCGTTAATATATTTTTGTATTAAGAATTTTATCTTAGAACATAGGCAATTATCTTTTGAGGAGACTCTTGAAAACAATGAAAAATTATGCGCTGATATCAATATGTTGTGTATTTGCCCTGTCCTCTCTGTTACTCTTTTGCACAGAAGTTGTTGAGCCAACCTTTTATGCACCCTCAATACAAAACAATAAGACAATAAGCACTATTGGAAAACGAGTTGTTGACTCAACGTTTAGTATGTTTATCTCTGTAAAGGGTACTCCTCAATTCACTTTTCAATGGTATAAGGATGGTACACCCATTAGTAGAAGAAGTGATGATCTAGTTGGTGATACGTTACGGTTTGAACGATTGTCATTACTTGACAAGGGAGTTTATTCCTGCATTGCGACAAATAGTTTGGGTTCTGACACCTCAACAAACTGCTCTTTGACCGTATATTCCCAACCTGTAATTGTAACGCAACCGCAAAGTATAAACCTCTTTGCAGGAGACTCTGCAACACTTTCTATTTTAGCAACCGGTAATGAACTTATCTATCAATGGATGAAAAATTCGGTCAAAATCGATACAGCCATAGATACCTTTTTCAATGTACCACCGGTTGTAAAAGCTGATAGCGGGACAGCATACACATGCGTAGTATCCAATGGTGCAAATACAGTAACAAGCCAATCAGCCATTATCCACGTACTCCCCACCTATACCGTCACCTACGATGGAAATGGCAATACCAGTGGGGAAGTGCCCACTGACGCAAACAAATATAAAATTGGCTCAACGGTGATTGTTATTGGTAACACTGGAAGTCTTGCTAAAAGTGGTTTTAGCTTTGATGGCTGGAACACAAAAGCTGATGGCACTGGAGTGCAATATCCCCCAGGGGCAACCTTTGTAATGGGTCAAACCGATATTACCCTCTATGCCAAATGGAAAGCTTCGGCCACCTTCTCTGTCACGTATAATGGTAATACCAACACCAGTGGAAGGGCTCCCATCGATTCTAATGCCTACATAACCGGTGCAACAGTAACTGTTTTAGGTAACACCGGTGGGCTGGCAAAAACAGGTTTCACTTTTGTTGGATGGAACACAAAAATTGATGGTACTGGAGTTGGGTATGTTCCGGGAAAAACATTTCCTATGGGTACCTCGGATATTACTCTCTATGCGCAGTGGACAAACATACAAACATACAAGGTTATCTATAATGGAAACACCAATACCGGTGGAGATGTTCCTGTTGATGACAACAACTATGTAAAGGGTGCCACCGTGACAGTCATGGGAAACACAGGAAATTTGATAAAAACTGGATTCAACTTTACAGGGTGGAACACAAAGGTCGATGGCACCGGAACAATTCGTAATCCTGGTGAAACCTTTACTATGGATACTGCTGCAGTAACTCTCTATGCGCAGTGGACAAGCAGTCCAACCTACTCGGTAACTTACAATGGTAATACCAATACCGGTGGCAATGCACCGGAAGATGGAAAGGTATATCTGGTCGGTGCTTTGGTTACTGTTCTTGGCAACAACGGGAATCTAACCAAAACCGATTATACCTTCTCTGGGTGGAACACAAAAGCTGATGGCACCGGAACTACCTACCAACCAACAAAAACTTTTCCTATGCCTGCAGCAAACGTTACACTCTATGCACTTTGGACAAAGACTCCAACCTTCAGTGTCACTTACAATGGCAACGCAAGCACCAGCGGCAGTGCTCCAACTGATGTGAACAAGTACAAAACAGGAGACTCAGTCATTGTTCTTGGCAATACGGGAAACCTTACAAAAACAGGCTTCACCTTTACTGGATGGAACACTAAGGCCGATGGCAGTGGAACGACCCATCAAGTGGGCACAAAATTTGAGATGGGTAGTGCCGATGTTTTGCTTTTTGCTAAGTGGACTAATCAAAAGACATATACTGTAACCTATCATAAAAATGCAGCGACTAGTGGCACACCACCCATTGATGATAATCGATATAAGTATAGAGATACTATTTCAATTTTACATAATAGTGGTTCCTTAAGGAAAGAGGGTTTTGATTTTAAAGGGTGGAACTCAAAGCAAGATGGAAGTGGAAATCATTATGGTGTGTTTGAGGAATATTTAATGGATTCAGCAGATCTTAATCTTTATGCCGAATGGAAAAATAAGACTTATGAAGTTTATTTTACAGCAGACACAAATGGATCTATTGAAGGTGTATCACCACAAACAATTAAACATGGTGAGAATTGCTCCCCCGTCACAGCTGTGCCTGATGTTAACCATCATTTTTTTGAATGGACCGGTGATTATAACGGGACAGAAAATCCCCTAAATATTACAAATGTAAATTCCCATCTAACAATTTGGGCACATTTTAATGTTGATATCGCAAAGATTGTCAGTAGTGGCAGTCATTCAATGATTCTTGCTATGGATAGCACTCTGTGGACTGTAGGATATAATGGTTATGGTCAATTGGGAATTGGAAATACAAGTAGCAGAAAATTTCCTACTTTTGTACAAAAAGATGTTATTGAAATAATCGCAGGTGGCACACATACATTATTTATTATGAAAGATCAAAGCCTCTGGGCTTCTGGAAAAAATGATCACGGACAGCTTGGCGATGAAACCAATGTTAATAAAAGTGTTCCAGTTAAGATTATGGATAATGTGCTTACTGCAGCGTGTGGTTCATTTTTTACTATGATTTTAAAAACTGACAATACTCTTTGGGGCACTGGTGGCAATGGATGGGGCCAACTTGGAGATAGTACAACAACTGATAAAAATAAACCAATATTTATCACTGATAGTGTTTTAAACATTGCCTGTGGTTATGGCTTTACACTAATTCGAAAAATGGATAACACTCTGTGGGCAATGGGTAGAAATAGAGATGGTCAGTTTGGTGACAGCTTACCCCAAAGTTCGGAAATTCCAATTTACATTATGAATAATATTCGTGATATCGCTGCTGGTCAAAATTTTTCGCTATTCCTTAAAACAGATAGATCTGTTTGGGGATCTGGAAAAAATGATTTTGGCCAACTTGGTGATGGAACGTTGTCAACTCGATACAAACCAGTAAAAATTATGACTAACATTTCTAAAATAAGTGCAGGCCAAGATCATTCTCTTTTGCTCACCCAGGAAAATGCTTTATGGGTTATTGGTAAAAACCAGGAGGGACAATTAGGCGATTCTACTTATAGCGGGAAAGATAAACCATACCATCTTATGGATAATATCATTGACATCTCTGGAGGAGGCAGGCATTCCTTATTTCTCACAACAGATAGGAAACTTTTTGCAACAGGTGCAAATAATAGTGGACAATTAGGAATAGGCCATATAAATGGGACAAACATACCAACCCAAGTTATTATTCGGCGGGATATGGATCATTCCAAGTAGTAAATATGCTTCCAAAGAAGAACCCTAATACATTAAAACTATAATAAAACTCATTTGAGTCAATTTTTAAATCCCCACCCTTACCGAAACCTCTATGCGGGGGTAAGTAGGAAGAAGGAAGGTAAGGGATAAGGATTATATATATAAAAAAGGCATCATCTGTTACTTGACACCTACCAGTATTTTCTTAACCTCTTTTAAGCCACTGTTCTCTGAGCTCTTGGTGGTCTCCTCGATCTCGATGAGACACACATACATACCAGAGCCCACATAGCGATTGTTACTGTTTTTAAGGTTCCACACAAAGATGAGCCGTTTGTTCTTCTCATCCCAACCCATCTTTCTGCTCTCGATCACACGATTGCCAACCGCATCAAGTATAGAGAGCTCTCCCTTACAACGAAAAGCCGCAAAGACATTTTCTAGCCGGTCAGGAACAACATTAATGACCATGCCGATGTAGCCATCACCACTCTTTTCAAGCTTAAGCCCCTCAAAGATGTTATTGGGGCTGTTATCATCATTCTTGAAGATATTAATAAATTTGTCTGTCACAAGGTTATTACGATTTACCGGTGAAGCTGCTTTGGGAAGCATGGTAAAGGGAATAAGTCGCCTCTCCACAAAAAGCTCTCTTTTGGTGTTATGAGGATTATTCTGGAAGTTGGTCATACTGTTTCCAGAAAGATCTTTGCACAAATCCCCTACTCGATCACTTTCATGAATCCAAATAGAATCGCCACCCCGTAATTTATCAATGTTGTCAGCAAGAGAGAGCACCTCAAAGAGTAGTTGTTCTGGCTTAGGCTGATTTACTCTTTTGAGCTTGGCTGTATAGGTTTTACTCTCCATTTTTGACAGAAAGTAAAAGGGAACTTCATGGCTCACTTGCTTGATTGGCTCTGAAAAGGTCACATAGATAGAGTCGCTGATTGTGGTGTCTTGATGCACAATAGCATAGGCACTCTTTTCATCCCAGTGAATAAGAGGCGCGATCCTATCCAAAAGGACCGCGCTCTTTTCTACTACATTACCGCCACTTGTTAAGACGTAACTGGAAACGTTAAGCTTATCATCACCAGTTACCGAGGTCACAGGGTACTCTCGTGTCTCAACCACCTTTATGTAAAAACCGTCAGAGGTCATTCCTTGTGCTAATACAGTAAAGTTTCGATATGATGGCAGGGTAATGGCATTCTGTACCATTTCATCTATAATGGCTTGGGTAAAGCCACCATCAATATCAGTTGATGCTTTTACTGCAATACTATCAATAAATCCATCAGCATTGAGGTCGAAGTAATAACCATGATCCACAAATACTGAGCCATAGACCTGTTGTACATAAACCTTCCGCTTACTATTCTTATTATTATTTTGAGCATTACCCGCATTGTCCTTTACTTTGTCTGTCTCATGTATCCAGAGCGAATCACCATCGACAATCTCAGAAACACCATTAACCGAGGTGACTTCAAAGATTAGGCTGTCTGGTTTGGGTTGGTTTATAGGATTAAGCTGTGCTGAGTATTGTTGCCCATTATTTGTTTTGAGAAAATAGAAGGGCTCATTGGAAGAGACACTCTGTATCTCTTCGGAGAAGCGTACCCCCAAAGTATCTTTTTTGCCGGTTGACTTATAATCATAGAGCAGAGCACTTCTCTCTTTCCAATGAATAATAGGAGCTACTTTATCTACTATTGCAATAGAGGCTGCCTCAACAGAGCCACCGGTTGAGAGGATATGCTGTTTGATGGTAAGTTTATCATCGGCAGTGACAGAGGTCATTGGGTCGTGGCTCTTGTCCTCGGTAACAGCAATGTAGAAGCCCTCTGAAGTAAGACCAGAGCCAGTGACCGTAAAGTTGCGAAAGCCAGGAAGGGTTATTGCCTTGTCAACAATCTCTGTAATATGTGTAGTGGTAAGTCCTCCCTGAATAGAGGTGCTCGCTTCAACAGCTATGCTGTCGATGTAGCCTTCTGCATCATTGTCAAAGTAGGCTGCTTTAGCAAGGGAAACAGTCCCACCAAAGGTAAAGGGTACAGAGATCTCAAGGCTATCCAGAGGAAGCCGAGGGGTTTCATCGTTCTTAAAGAGGGCTGTGAGGGTGTCATCCATATAGTGTTGGAGGGTGCCATTGTCCTGATTAGGTGAGGCATTATCAGGGATGAGGGTCCGGTTAATGGTAGCGCTAAAGGTTCTACCGTTTTTAGTCAAGGTAAGTTGCTCACGTTCTCGTCCGCGGGAGGAGGTGTTTCCTAAGGTGACCGATGCTTTTGTATAGTTGTACTGGGCAGAACCAGGCTCAAAGGTGAAGCGAATCTCCAGTTGGTTCATGGTATCGGTGATGATTGACACCTGGGCATTGTTTGAATAGAAGCCAAGGTCACGGTCCCAGCTCTTTACTTCGTAGTGGGCGGGGTTTAGGGCTGGTTGGTTCGGGTCGACCTCTACCCTGTAGTCAACGTGGGTGGTTGAGTCGAACTGGACCTGGTGGATGTTGCCGTATTCGTCAACAGAGTCCTTTGTTACATTATACTTAATATCAAAAGAGAAATCAGTCGTCACATCAGTCAACGGTAAAAGTGATGGGAGCGTGAATGCTGATTGGTTCCAATTGTTGACCTGTTGGCCATTATTAACCGTCAGTCCTGAGGGAGTCATGTTAATTTTTGTGAGAATAACATTGACAACATTCTTCATAACAAAGTTCATCAATGTATCATAACCGCTGTTATGGAAACCCCAATAGTTACTCTTAGGATTCATAGAAGAGTAGCGATTTGCTCTAATATTCTCTGTCATTTTTTTAAGGCTTGTTGGTACTGTGTCAACGATGTTGTTACCGGTTGTATCCTTTGGAAGGAAGTATATGGTGAAGGTAGTAGGCACATCCTTACCTTCGATATAGCGGTCCTTTTCTCCTGGTGGATCGTAAGGGTATGATGCTGCACCATCAGAGAAAAATATAACAAATTGATTTTCCTTTTTTATTGCTGTATTATTGCACCCATCTTTTACGCCGGCAAAACCAGAATTGATATTTGTGCTCGTTTTCCAAATCCAAGGAGATTTATAAGCTAATATCCAGCTTGTGTCGGGTGGATTAGTCGTTGTATAGGTATAGGTTAACTTTAAATGATTTTTAAGAATTTCATACCCTGATTGACCATTATAAAATTGATTCAATCGCAAGAATGGAATATATCCACCCGTATCAAGAATTGGATCAGGTTTAAACAAAGGGTTGCTATCTGGTTCAAAAATTAAATAGGTCCCAAACACCGTTAAGCCAATTTCCGCATTGGGGATTTTATTATAAATGGTATCAATAAGACTGCTGGTAATCTTAAATCGATGAGCCCTCTTATCCGCTCCTGTGGCCCCCACTGACATACTCCCAGAATTATCAATTAAAAACATGATTGCCGGCAAATTGGTGGTATCAAACGTGCTGTCCGATAGTTTACCCACATATTGATACTCAGATAGAGCAACCATTTTTGAAGGCACCTTTATTGTGCTATCCATTAGTCTTTCTGGTTGACCCCGATAAGCAAATTTAGCCACCTCTTTGCATAAGATTGATGAGCATAATACTATTACCCATAAGTATATATGAGTGAATATTTTAGAAAATTTCATCAGGTTCATTCTTGGCATAATAATCCAAAACCTCCTACAATCAGGTTATCATTCGATTGAATGCAATAGCTAGCATCATAGATAAGAGTGATTTTTAAATGCTAATCAATGTGTGATATGTAAGCCCATTACTGTTATCTAATATATTACAGCATAGGGCGGAAAACCGGTTAAATTCAAAAAAGCGTGTACGTTTTGTGTACGTTAACCACATTAACTTATTGTCATTATTAATGTTAAATACAATTGTCGCGGATAGCCTTTCGTAAAGAAATAATAGCTATGTAACAAAAAGTTAAAGGTATGATTTTTAATTAGATATGGAATTGACTCTTAAATTGAGTTGAAAATATTATCACGGAATATATAAAAAGCGCTCCCCATTAGCAGAGGAGCGCTAGTATTTAACCCAGATTACGCAATAGGAAGTATCGCAGAAGCACAATCCTATGCCTATTAAGACTTTCAGGCTTTTCGGCCATATCACCTTGTAGATATGCCCTTCAAAACCTTCAAGTCTTACTAAATCATAATCTTGCACTTCTGCA
>JANQEN010000029.1 GCA_028278335.1 Chitinivibrionales bacterium
ACTTTTCTTCGCTATAGAAGACCGGGCAAAAATACAGTAGAATAAAATCCGAAGGATTTTCACCTCCTTACCCAGCAGAACGAAGTGACCAAGTAAGGCTGCTGTCGGGCAGCGTCCCGACGATCTTTAATGATTATATTGCTTTTGCTGTCATAGCTAGCGCTGCACCCACATTATGTTTGAGATGTAGGGCTAAAAATTTTGAGCCCCTGCTATCGATCCCAAATCCAATCACTAAACCAAGCGAGCCAGCCTTGCTGAATCGATCAACACCCATCATGGTAAACAATCCAGAGCTTAACAGACCAAATTCACCCTAACTCAATGATATAACAAAAGGTATATAAAACACTAGGTGGGGTTGTTTCTAGCCTTGATGGCTCTGTTTGTACTAAAAACCCCTTTGTTTCTAGGTCAAGGGGGCGATGTTTCTAGAGCAGATGCCCCTGTTTCTAGAGAGGTCATTCTCTGTTTCTATATCTGGTGGCATCTATTTCTAGGCTAGTTGCCCACTGTTTCTAGATCGATTAGTCTTTGTTTCTAGTTCTTGTGTGCTCTGGATCTAGATAAATTCTCTCTGTATATTAAAATGACATGACTGTTTCTTAAAAAAATCCAACTGGATCATGTGCTATAGGTACTGTTTATCAACCAGACTCCATTGTTTATTCAAGTGCAATCACTGATCATACAAAAAAGGGCGTTGCATGCAACGTCCCTACAAATAGACCTTTTTGATCAGTTATTCATTGGCTATTGAACTATCATCAACCTTCTCTGCTTCTTGATCTTTTTTATTGATCTCTCTTTTACGATCACTGGCATAAAATTCATCATAGTTATCGGGATTGTCATAATAGGCAACCTCAGCAAAGAGTTTTATCTCTCAAATGTATCTCCTGTTTATTTACACATTATCAACTTTAATCCTTTTGCTGACAATAATTGCTAATATTGTAAGATAAGGAAACATCAGGATTGTTCCAGTAAATAGAACTATTTCTAAGACCTCAGATAAATTGTTTAAACTCACTGGCATCGTCTCAAAGAATTCTTTATAAAAGCTATGATGATTTGTTTCTGCAAATGAAATAATAAATGATAAGTTTAATAGCAGATGTTGAATTGGTAATGCCCAAAGGCTGATGAGCAAAATTTTCTTTTTTTTAGTTGAGGCTATTGTAAATCCCTCAAATATTAGTTTTGAAAGTGGAAAGACAAGTATTACAGAATTGCACAGGTAAAAGTTACGACATATGAAATTGTTCCAGAATGCCCTTCATAGGCAAAAACAATGGCTAATGTAAAACATGCGATATAGATAAATGCAATAGGGATTAGAATTCTTTGGACAATTTTCCCATTAAAGAAATTTAGCATTTTACCATTCCTATATTTTTAATTTCCTTTTCATACGATATTGTAAATCTAAAATTGTCAGGAAAGAAAAAGCAGTATCATTTCAAATAATAAAAATGAAGCTAATGCAGAGGTACCTAATTTTATTGATAAAGTAAAATGTTTCCAGGCTTTAGGACATGAGGATTTGTATTTAAAAAACTTCATGATTAGATCGAAATCACGTCCTGGCTTTACTCCACCTTTATTCATCGGCACAGTAGCCGATAATTCTGCAAGGGCTAAAAAATATGTTATGAGAAGTCCAATTATAAGACCTCCAACACTTATGTTCCGAGCCCATTCAATTACTAATTCAAGCATTTTTATTGAAACGTATTGCAGTTAATTTGATAGCCAAGAAGGCACCGATTAATAACACTGAAACTATAAAAGTAAATAAAAAATCAATAATTATATACGGCAATTCTATACGAGAATGCCATTCATCACTTTTTTGAGCAAAATCAATTGTTATTGGTTGTATCGGCGGAAGTCCAAATCTAATTCTTTTCCATTTGTTTTTTTTACTGCCCTTGGTTTCTTTGCCTCCAATAAAAATATATCAAAGGCCGTCTTTTGGACATTGTATTGGAGAGAGTTGGTTGGAATGGTTGACTAGAAAAATGACCTAATCATCAAGATAGACATTGTGAAGATCGGCGCTACCGGTTTGAAGAAGGTCGTGGGCCTCTGCTGGTGAAGAGGCTTTATTCATCTGCTCGCGAAGCTCGGGATCTTTGCCAAAGATCTTTGCAATACTTGCAAGAACCTGGATGTGCTGATCATAATGGGCCTGGGGTGTGGCAATGAGCACAATAAGATTGATCGGTTTTTCGTCCAAAGCGTGAAAGTCGATTCCCTGTTGTGAAATACCAATAACACCACGGATTTTTGGTCCCCCCTCAATTATAGCATGGGGTACAGCCACACCTTCACCAAGAGCGGTAGACATCTGCTTTTCCCGGGCTGTAACCGATTCGATCAACTCGGAAACAGTGACTTCACGAATACCATGGACGCGATGCATAAAGCGGGCCAGCTCCTCTAAGGCTTTCCATTTATCTGCGGAGTTTAATCCCACCAGGATATACTCTTCATGTAAAAAATCCAAAAGTCGGGCGCGATCTTTGTTCTCTTCCCCACTTTTTTTCAAGGCGGTGTCAGCTAGAATAGGACCAAGTATTTCGTAAAGTACCACAGCACCTAAGACAATTGTGGTAAGCTCATTGGCAAACTCAGCAAAGAGAGGATTGTTCCCCACAATCATAACAAAACCAATAGAGACACCAGCTTGCGGCATAAGTGCAAAACCGATCCACCGTTGAATATTCTTTGATGAGTGGGAAAGCTTTGCACCCAAGGTGGGTGCCAAGAATTTGCCTAATCCTCGGGCTAAAATAAACACAATGCCTGCAATGCCGGCCTTGTGGGCCATGCTAAAGTCCATGTGTGCTCCGGCAAGGACAAAGAAGAGCACATAGATCCCCGGCTCAATGTTGTTGAAAGATTTAAGAAGTAGATGTTTTCGGGTTGAGTAGTTACTTACCACAAAGCCAAGCACCATACAGGAGAGAAATCCCGGCATCTGCAATGTTGAGGCAATCCCGGTAAGAAACAGAATCGCGACAATAAGGATAGAAAAATGAAAGGTTAGAGAAGAACTTTTTCTGGTGAACAAGAGCAGGATCAGGGCCACACCAGTGCCCAGGGCAATTGAACCAAGTATTTGAATGGCTGGAGCTGCAATGAGTTCAGTCACCGTAAGTGAGCTGTTTTGCTTCATAAGGGCTGCAGCAATATTAAGAACCAGAGAAAAGAGGATCACCGCAGCGATGTTGTTGAGGGCAACAGCGCTTACCAGTGTTTTGGTAAAAACTCCCTTTGCCCGCTTTTGAGTGATAATATGGATAATCGAGCTTGGCGAGGTGGTAAGACCAATAGCAGAAAGTAGGAGGGTCATGGGAAGGGGTGTATCGGTAAATAATAAAAGGGCAAGAAAAATAATGAGAGGAACTAAAAGGATCTCACATAATAAAATGTAAGAGATTCTCTTGCCTGCATTGTGGAGCTTGCGCATGATAAGGTGAGTTCCCAGGGTAAATCCAAAGAGGCTGAGCGCAAACTCGGTGATGGGGGAAAAGTCGTGGGACATCTTTGCATCAATAAGATTACAGCAAAAGGGGCCAATGAGTATGCCCGCTGCAATATAGCCAATAAGGGAGGGTAGCTTTATCTTCTGTGCCAAAGCACCAAGAATAAAGCCGGTGATAAGAAGAAGGCTAAGCGCTAAGAGCGGATTGTTGTAGCAAATCAGGTTTAGTGCCATGATTTGATCAGTAGATGAGGTTAAGGCATTTTATAGACAATCGAGTTTATATTCATGCCAGCGCCAACCGAAGCAAAGACGATATTGTCATTCTGATTGATTTCGTGATTATTGAGCTTGTTTTTTAAGATAAGGTCTAACAGAGTGGGAATAGTCGCTACAGAGCTGTTACCCAGCCATGAGATGATCATGGGCATAATCCCGTTGGTCACTTCTTTGATTCTATACATGCTGAAAAGTCGTTTTACAATGGCCTCATCCATTTTCTCGTTAGCCTGATGAATCAGAACCTTTTTAATATCATTGAGTAGTAAACCAGCCTTATCAAGGGAATTTTTTATAACTTGCGGAACGTGCTTAAGAGCATATTTATAGAGGTTGTGTCCGTTCATCTTTAAAAAGAGATCATTGCCGGAGAATTTTGGATTGTAGGATGTGCCCATTTTTAGCAGGTAGGCCTCGTTCAGCGTGTCAGTTCTTGTTTTGTGGGCAATAATACCTATGGGATCTGCACTTTCAACTCCCTCAAGGATCGTTGCACCAGCACCGTCAGCGTAGATCATGGAGTCTCGGTCATGGGGATCGGAGATTCGCGAAAGGGTTTCGCTTCCAATAATTAATATGCGCTTTGCATCACCGGATTTAATAAAGTAGTCAGCCTGTATGACCCCTTGGACCCAACCGGGGCAGCCAAAGGCAATATCATAGGCTACGCAGTCAGGGTTTTTTATTTGAAGCTTATGCTTTACTCGCGATGCTATTGAGGGAACGAGTTCGCTCCTGCAATTATCTGCAGAGATTTCACCAAAATTGTGTGCTAAGATTATATAGTCGAGACTCTCCTTATCAACGCCGGAGGATTCTAAAGCATCCAATGCTGCAAGTTGAGCAATGTCAGAGAGTAAGAGGTCGTCGGTGATGTATCGACGCTCTTCGATTTCCGTTATTTCTTTAAATTTATCAATGATTTCATTGTTGGTTTTGTCAAAGGGCTCGCCTTGGGAATCAAAGAACTCAGTGTTTAAAAAGTCTGTGTTTGGAACACGGTGTGTGGGAATATATGAGCCTGTTCCAACAATTACTGAATATGTATTCATGCTGTCCAATCTGGGTGTAAGTCAAAACCACAATCTATGTCCAAGGGCACTATCCCTGTTAATTAAAATAAATTCTAAGAGTAAAAGAAAGAAGCTTTAATTTTATTATAATGGTTGGACCAATCCTTAACAAAATGCATAAATAAAGGGAAGTTTTAATGATTCTAGGTTACTGTGAGATAATAGTCCTCTTCACCTCTTTTTCGCGCAAGCACCTCTCCTATAATAGCTGATGTAGTGTCGCCATTGTTATGCAATACCTGCAATGCTCTTTCTGCATCCTTAGGATGCACAGCAGCTAAAAGCCCACCCGATGTTTGGGCTTCGGAGAGCAGTTTAACCTTTTCTTCATTGGTATTTTCGTGCACATAGGTATTCGTCTCTATATACTCAATGGTTTTGCCTATTCCTTTGGGACTAAATTGTTCAGTTATAGCAAAGAGGTCTGTAAAAAAGGGTATCTTTTCTACTTCAAATTGTATGTTTACATTGGATGTTTTAGCCATAGTATAGGCATGCCCTAAAAGGCCAAAGCCAGTCACATCGGTGAGTGCGCTGAGATCAAATGGGGCTATAGATTCAAAGGCATATTTGTTAAGCCGATACATCGATTCTACAAACTCCTTATACTGTTGATCAGTGAGCCCATCTTGCTCAACAGCACTGGACATAACACCGGTGCCAATCGGTTTTGTGAGTATGAGCACATCACCAACACGGGCTGTGTGATTGGTTTTTAAATCCTTTGGATGGATGGTGCCGGTCACACTCATCCCATAAACAAAGACCTCCTGCTCAAGGGTATGGCCGCCCACCAAGCAGACTTCTGCCTCTTTGAGCTTTTCGCTCCCGCCAATAAGCAGCTCTTCAATTGCCTCAATAGGGACCTTTCCTGCAGGATAGGCAAGAACGTTCATGGCGGTTACCGGTTTTGCGCCCATGGCCCAAATATCGGAGAGACTATTGGCGGCAACAATGCGTCCAAAGTCACGGGGATCATTGACTGCAGGGAAAAAGAAGTCCACGGTCTGAACCATGGCCAGGTCATCGGAGATTTTGTAGACCCCGGCATCATCCATGGTCTTCATATCCTCAATGAGGTTTTTAGACTCTACCTTGGGAAGTTTTGCGATTATGTTGCCCAACCTGGACGGATTAAGCTTACCAGCTCAACCAGCACAGGGAGCGTAATCAAGAAGGCGCACTGTTTTACCATCCGGTTGTGCTGCTTCAGGTGTTTGGGGAAGATTCTCCTGTCGTGCATAAAGGTATTCGCAATAGGTCTGCTCATTTCGTATTTGATGAAATTCTCGGCACTCCTTGCACTTTCCATGACGAATACAATCAGAGGGGCAGGGGCAGTTTTTAGCGTCATACAGTTTCATAGTCAATCAATACCATCTTATCAAAGGTGCGTTCATGTATGGTTCGGCTCCCCACAAACAATATTTATAATAGTATAATGTTATTATACACAAAATTTATCAGAAAATATAATTAATAATGAAAAAAGGCCAAATCTTGAACTGGATGAATTGTATAAAAACTGCAAAAATTCATGTTTTTTGGTAAATAATAGCCTTGCAAGTCTCTTTATACTATTGACAATCTATCAATTTCTTAAATATGATTTTTTAAATCAGCAAAATTATCGAAAGCAAAATTCTTTAAAAGGGAGGTTTCTGGTGACGGTTTCAATTGATATGGAAAAATGTATTGGCTGCATGCGCTGTGTAGATGAGTGCCCTACAGAGGCAATTTATCTTGAGCAAACCACCTTACATGTTCGTGGTAAATGCACTGACTGTGGCCTATGCTACTCTAACTGCCCTACTGAGGCTATCACAAACTTGTCACCGGATAGATCCGATCATATGCAGTAGAAATGAAGAGTCTCATCGTTTTAAATTCACTGGGATTACTTAAGTTACGCAGAGTTCCAATAGTTAGAGAGATGTTTTTATTTGTCTCCCGTTAAACTATTTTAGTATCAGAAACCCCTAAATAAAAAACTGATCGTATAAGACACATGGAAAAAAGAGAACCTAACGAGATTCAACGTTTACAGGAGAAGCTTAACAAGACTAAGCAACAGCTGGACACCTGTCGTCGGGAGTACAAAACACTCACCCAAAATATTGCCCTTGGCCTCTATAGACGCACACCCGGCCCTGAGGGAAAGTTGATCATGGTCAATGATGCCCTGGTACAGATGTTTGACTATGATTCAGCCAGCGAGCTTATTGAGGCGCCCATCACCAACCTCTATTGGACCCCCTCTGAGTGTATCCAGTTTTCCAGTAAGATGCTTGCCAATCAACAGGTGATAAAGCAGGAGCTTAAAATGAAGCGCCGCGATGGTTCGCCTATTTGGGTTGCGGTAACAGCAACGGTTGTTCGAGATACTGAGGGAAATCCAGAGTGTTTTGATGGGGTCATGGAAGACATCACCGACAAGAAAAAAGCCGAGGAGGAGGCTGCGCTGCAACAGAAACAGCTCATGCAAGCTGATAAAATGATCTCCCTGGGAATTTTAGTTTCCGGTATTGCCCATGAGATAAATAACCCTAATCAATTTATAACCTCTCATCTTGCGCCCCTTAAAAAATGTTGGAAAGACGTGTTACCCATTCTTGACAAGTACCATTCTGAAATGGGTGATTTTCTTATGGCAGGTAGAAAGTATTCTGTTCGCCGAGATCAAATTGATAGCATGTTTTCCAATATGGAAAAGGGAAGTGAGCGCATTAAAAACATCGTCAGTGAGCTTCGAGATTATGCCCGGGAGCAGCCCTTTGCCATGAATGAGACCATTGAGATCAACAGTGTGGTGCATTCAGCTTTGGCACTCTTGGGAAACCTTATCAAAAAGTCAACCAACCAGTTCTCAGTCTCCTATGGAAAAAACATTGCACCTATCATGGGTGACTACCAACGTCTGGAGCAGGTACTCATCAATATCATCCAAAACTCCTGTCAGGCGCTTCCCGACAAGGAGCGAGCCATATCGGTTGCAACTTACGGCGATTCTGAGGACCATCATGTCGTAGTAGAGGTAACCGATGAAGGGGTGGGGATTTCAGAGCAGGATCTAAAACATGTAAAGGATCCCTTCTATACCACAAAGCGGGAGCGAGGCGGAACTGGTCTGGGCCTCTCTATATCAAATTCTATTGTAGAAAAACATCGCGGTGAATTGCTGTTTTCCTCCAAAGTTGGTAAGGGGACCACCGTGAAATTGATGTTACCCGTGCAATCATAACATCTTATATAATAAGGAAAGAAACATGCAAGAAGAGTGCAAGCCTATTGACCCCATTCTCATTGTTGATGATGAGGCAGAGGCCCTTATGGGGGCTTCCTTTATGCTGGAGTCTGCTGGACTGACCAATACCATTACCTGTCAGGAAAGCATACGGGTGATCGATAAGATCGAGGAACATGGTGCTGGAGTGGTACTGTTGGACCTCTCCATGCCGCTGATGTCTGGTGAGGACCTTTTGCCGCGCATTGCAGAGCGTTTTCCCGATGTGTCCGTTATTATCATCACCGGAAAAAATAAGCTTGAGACTGCTCTCTACTGTATGAAAAACGGAGCCTTTGATTACTTTGTCAAGCCCGTTGAGGAGGCGCGCTTTATTGCTTCAGTTAAAAAAGCAATTGAACTACGGGAGCTGCGCTGGGAATACTCCTCCTTTAAAAAGCGTGTGCTTTCAAATTCCTTAGAAAATCCTGAGGCTTTCTCCTCAATTGTCAGTAGAAATAGCACAATGCACTCGCTCTTTCAATATTGCGAAACAATCGCAAAAACCACACGGCCCGTGCTTATTACAGGAGAAACCGGTACAGGAAAGGAACTCTTTGCCCGGGCTATTCATGATTCAAGTGAAAGAGCTGGCCCCTTTGTTGCCATAAATATTGCGGGCTTGGATGACACCATGTTTTCCGACACTCTGTTTGGTCATGTAAAGGGCGCTTATACTGGGGCTGCAACAAGCCGGGCTGGCATGATTGAGCAGGCTGCTGGGGGAACCCTCTTTTTAGATGAGATTGGTGATTTAAAAATTGAAAGCCAAGTGAAGCTTTTGCGTTTGCTTGAGGAGTACGAATACTTTCCCTTAGGTGCTGATGCAGCCCGCCCCTTAGAGGCCCGGGTCGTGGTCGCCACCAATCAGGATCTGGCAGCCTTAAAACAGGGAAAGAGCTTTCGCAGTGATCTTTTCTATCGGCTTCAAACCCATCAAGTGCACATTCCTCCTCTACGGGATCGCCTGGATGATCTTTCGCTTTTGGTTGATTATTTCCTTGAAAAGGGAGCCCAATCTCTCAACAAGCAAAAGCCAACCGTACCCCCAGAACTCTTTACGCTTCTGGCCACCTACTCCTTTCCAGGAAACGTGCGTGAACTCGAGGCAATGGTATTTGAAGCCATGAGCCACCATACAACAAAAATGCTCTCTACCAAACGATTTAAGGAGCATATGAATATCCATCACGAAGAGGTTCAATCTGAAGAGGTCGAGCTCGATTCCTCAGCTTCCTTTTCCCTGTTTCAGCGATTGCCAACCTTGGACGAGGCACCCAAGCTGCTTATTGCCGAGGCTATGAGCCGATCCCAGGGAAATCAGACTGTTGCTTCGCAATTGTTGGGGATTACCCGTTCCGGCCTAAGTAAGGCAATAAAGCGCTATGGCATGACCTTCGAATAAATCGGACATTTTTCCATGGTGACATCTGTCCTGAGGGTGACCAAAGGCCCCTGATTGATCATATTGAATTTAAAGGGGTTAGCAAAGAGAAATATTGTCAGTTTGGACAAATGTCACCGGGGTTGAGTCTCACAATTCGAAATTATTCATCAAATTATTGCTCTATTCAACAAAATATTCAAAAAGTGTTGACAAGGCTTAAAAAATTTAGTATTATTAGAGTAGTTGTGAAATAATTCACAATGTGAAATGTTTCACAAAACAGCAAAAGCGCAGAGAAAGCGAACCAATGGAATCCCAAAAGACAATAGAACGACTGATTGTTTACAAGATCCTCTTAGAGAAGCTACTAGGTAAGGGCTCCGATAATATCTACTCCCACCAATTGGCTGATCTCTCCCGCTTTACTGCTGCCCAAGTGCGTCGTGATCTTATGGCGGTCGGCTACACCGGTAATCCCAAAAAAGGCTACTGTGTTTCGAGCCTTTTGCAAAGCATCAAGACGCATATCGAGCCAGAATCAGGTGTTACCATGGTTGTTGTTGGATTGGGTAATCTGGGAAAGGCGATCCTCAAATACTTTTCTGCCACAAAAAAGCATTTAACAATTGTCGCAGCCTTTGATGTTGATGAAGAAAAAATCAATCGTGAGGTTGCAGGCTGTTATTGTTATCATATAAGTGAAATAGGAAAGGTAATTCAGAAGAATAATGTGCAGGTTGGTGCTATTACTGTGCCCGCATCAAAGGCGCAAAAGGCTGCTGATTTGCTTATTATTGCCGGGGTAAAGGGCATTGTAAACTTCGCCCCGACACGTATTAAAGTTCCGCAATGGGTCTATATCGAGTATAGTGACATCACCCTAACCTTTGAAAAGGCAGCCTATTTTTCAAGAAAGATGAATAGGGGTTAATCTATGGCATTTGATTTGCATTTAAGGAACATTGTAACACCATTAGCTGTGAAATTTTTCACAACAAGCTCTTTTAAAGATAATACAATGAAAACAGATAACACTATAAATAACCATGTCAGATTTAAGTAAGGAGTAACACTATGGCAAAAGAGCAGCCATGTCTTTGTACAGAAGAAGTTTCCGAGCAGGAATGCATGGAGCGGCTCGAGTCAGTGCTCAAGGAGTATAAGGATAAACCCGATGCATTGATTCCAGTATTACAGATCGCTCAAACCATTTTTGGCTATCTGCCAGAGCACGTTTTAAAAAAGATCAGCCGTACTTTGGATAAGCCCTACAGTGAGGTTGCTGGAGTGGTCTCTTTCTACTCCTTCTTTTCAACTGTGCCCCGTGGCAAATATGTGGTTCGCGTCTGTCTTGGTACTGCCTGCTATGTGCGGGGTGGAAATAATGTGCTTGGCGCTTTGAAAAAAGAGCTCTCCATTGACGTTGGCGAGACTACCGAAGATCGTCTCTTCTCCTTAGATGTGGGACGCTGTTTTGGAGCCTGTGGCTTGGCACCGGTAATTATGATTAATGACGATGTGCATCAACGTGTAAAACCTGCAAAGATTGCAGAGATTCTCAAAGAGTATCGAACTGTTGAAGAAAAGGAGGCGATTGCAAATGACAAATAAGAAAAAATTGGATAGTAAGGCGTTAACCCTCCTTTGTGAGAAGTCGAAAAAACGTGTCGTCCAGGTTGGTGAGGATAAAGTGCTGATCTGTATGGGTGGTGGCTGTATTGCCTCAGGAGCACAAGAGGTAAAGGACGCACTGCAAAAAGCCCTTGATGGAGAAAAACTTTCTAAAAAAGTATCGCTCATCGATGCGGGATGCTTAGGGCCTTGCGCGCGCGGTCCGGTGGTAGTTATTGGTAAGGATAAGACATTCTATCAAAAGGTTACCCCCGAGGATGCAAAAACTATTGTACAATCTCATATTCGAGACAACAAAATTGTTGAATCCTTACTTTGGCAGGATGAGGGAACTGAAAAACCCGTGCCTGTTCAGATGGATCTTGAGTTTTTTAAACGTCAAACCAAGGTTGTTCTTCGAAACTGTGGACGGATCGATCCGGTTTCAATAGAAGATTACTTTGGCTGTGACGGCTACCAAGCACTATCCAAAGCGCTTACAAAAATGTCTCCCGATGGGATTATCGAAGAGATGAAGGCCTCTGGCCTGCGCGGTCGCGGTGGTGCTGGCTTTCCAACGTGGAAAAAATGGTCCTTTACTCGTGCAAGTGAAGGTGATACTAAATACATATTATGTAATGCCGATGAAGGTGATCCAGGCGCGTTTATGGACCGTAGTGTTTTAGAAGGCGATCCCCACAGTTTGATAGAAGGTATGGCTCTCGGTGCTTTTGCTATTGGCGCTTCTCAGGGATATGTCTATGTTCGTGCCGAGTATCCCTTAGCTGTCGAGCGATTAGAAATTGCCATTAAGCAAGCTACTGAATATGGTCTGTTGGGTGATAACATCTTGGGTACAGACTTCTCCTTTAACTTAGAAATTCGCATGGGCTCAGGCGCCTTTGTCTGTGGAGAAGAGACCGCCTTGATCGCATCAATAGAAGGTAAACGAGGTGAACCACGGCCCCGTCCGCCCTTTCCTGCTCAGAAGGGTGTCTGGGACAAACCAACCGTGCTTAACAATGTAGAGACCTATGCCAATGTGGCTGCCATTGTTTTGAATGGTGGAAAGTGGTTTGCCGATTTTGGGACCGAAAAGAGCAAAGGCACCAAGGTCTTTGCTCTGGCTGGTGCTATTGAAAACGCTGGTCTTGTCGAGGTTCCGGTGGGAACCGTTCTTGGTGAGCTTATTTATGACATTGGTGGTGGTATTCCCAATGGTAAAGAGTTTAAGGCAGCCCAAATTGGCGGACCTTCCGGTGGATGCATACCAAAACAACATCTAAACGTCCCACTCGACTATGAATCCCTTGACACTCTGGGTGCGATCATGGGCTCCGGTGGTTTGATTGTTATGGATGATGATACCTGTATGGTTGATGTGGCTCGTTTCTTTTTAGACTTTGTTCAGGAAGAATCCTGTGGAAAATGCGTGCCCTGTCGAGTTGGTACCAAGCGGATGTTTGAGATTTTAACGCGCATCTGTAAGGGTGAAGGTCGTGAAGGCGACATTGAAATGCTTATTAAGTTGGGTAACGAGATTAAAGATACCGCACTCTGCGGTCTTGGTCAAACTGCGCCTAACCCAGTGTTGTCAACGATTCGCTATTTCCGCGATGAGTATGAAGCACATATAAAGGAGAAGCGCTGCCCAGCTGGTGTTTGTGCTGATCTTGTCCGGGCTCCTTGCCAGAACGCCTGCCCAGCCGGTGTTGATGTTCCGGGATTTGTGTCACTGGTCGGTGAAAAACGTTACAGCGAGGCACTGTTACTGCATCGCGAACGCAATCCATTGGCTGCTATTTGCGCCTCGGTTTGTTTTCATCCCTGTGAAGGAAAGTGTCGCCGGGTTGATCTTGATTCTCCTGTTTCAGTTCGTGGAATCAAGCGATTCATGACAGATCAAGAAAAGGAAATGCTTGTTCCTGAAGTCAAGGATAATCCTGAATTGGCTAAGCGTAAGATTGCCGTGATTGGTGCTGGCCCCTCTGGGCTCTCCTGTGCTTATTTCCTTGCCCGCATGGGATACAAACCGGTCATTTTCGAAGCTGAGGACAAAGCTGGTGGTATGTTGGTTCAAACAATTCCCTCCTATCGTCTTCCTCGGGAACGCTTAGATAAAGAGATTGAGATGATCAAAAAAATGGGTGTGGAGATTAAAACCAACACGCGTCTTGGAAAAGATATCACCGTGGAACAATTAAAGCAAGAGGGGTACGAAGCACTCTACCTTGCCGTTGGTGCTCCCTCAGGCATGAACTTGTCAATTAAGAATAGTGATGCCAAGGGTGTTGTTGATGGCATCAAGTTCCTTCGCGAGTTTAATGTGAAAGGAAAAACTGCGGTTGGTAAAAAGGTCGCCATAATTGGTGGAGGTAATGTGGCTATTGATGTGGCCAGAACAGCAGTTCGCCTTGGTGCAGAAACAGTAACGGTTGTGTATCGTAGAACTAAAGAGGAAATGCCCGCCTACGAAGAAGAAATCAGAGAAGCGATTAATGAGGGTGTACTCTTTGAATTCCTTGCTGCGCCAAAGGAGATTGAGGTTAAAGATGGCAACGCAGTTGGACTGCGTTGTAGCCGCATGAGCCTTGGTGCCTTTGATAGTAGCGGTCGTAAGAAACCGGTTGAAGAATATGGCGGTGAGTTTGTGGTTGCAGCAGATCAGATAGTAGCTGCCATAGGCCAGGTGGTTGAGGCTAAGGACTATGCTGATACAAAGGAGCTTGCCTTAACAAAGAAAGAGTATGTTCAGACAGATCCCACAACGCAACAGAGCTCGGTGGAGTGGATCTTTGCTGGTGGTGATGTTGTAACCGGCCCGTCCTCTGTTATCGATGCCATAGCTGCTGGTGAACAAGCAGCAATGGGAATTGACACCTTTCTTACCAAGGAGAGCCATGTATTCTGGCGCGAAGAAAAAGCTAATGACACAGATTTTGATCCTGATGCTGATCCTGTAGAATTTAAGCGAGAAGAGCTTGCCCAGGTTGCTGCAGACAAGCGGAAGGATAGTTTTTGCGAGGTGGAGCAGTCTTGGTCAGAATCGGTTGCAGTGAAGCAGGCAAAGCGGTGTCTCCGCTGTGATTATCGAGAAACGGTTGAATGTAAATAGAGAAGGAGTGGTACATGCCAAAGTTAACGATAAATAATGTTTCAGTTGAAGTACCAGAAGGTACGACTGTTTTAGAGGCGGCCAAACAGGCCCAGATTAAAATACCCACACTCTGCTACTTGGATGAGGTCCAGAGTATTGGAGCTTGTCGAGTCTGCATGGTTGAGGTTGAAGGGGCCAAAGCACTTTCTGCCTCCTGTGTAACCCCTGTGTATGAGGGAATGAAGGTCTTTACTAATACCAAACGGGTCAGAGAAGCACGGAAAAGCGTTGTGGAGCTTCTTCTGTCCGAGCATGATGGTGACTGTCAAACCTGCGTCAGAAATAATGATTGCGAATTGCAAACCGTTGCCTATGAACTGGGAATTGACGAGGTTGCTTATCCCGGTGAAAAGGCAAAGCAGATGCTTGACACCAGTACACCGGCATTGATAAAGGATAATGGTAAATGTATCAAGTGTCGCCGCTGTGTGACTGCCTGTAATCAGATCCAGAGTGTTGGTGCGCTCTTTCCACAAAATCGTGGTTTTGAAACAGTGATCGGACCAGCCTTTGCCCATGATCTTGAGGATGTCACCTGTGTACAGTGTGGTCAGTGTGCTGCTGTCTGTCCGGTGGGTGCCATTGTTGAGGTGAACCACATCGATCGTGTGTGGAAAGCTTTGGAAGATCCAAAGAAGCACGTGGTTGTGCAAACGGCTCCGGCAGTTCGCGCTTCCCTTGGTGAGTTATTCAATCAACCAGCCGGAACTCTTGTTACTGGTAAAATGGTGGCAGCGCTCCGGAGGCTTGGCTTTAATAATGTCTTTGACACTAATTTCACTGCCGATCTTACTATCATTGAAGAGGGTATGGAGTTGCTTACTCGATTAAAGGAAGCCTTTTTAGAGAAGAAAGAGGTTGCTCTTCCCCAGTTTACTAGCTGTTCTCCGGGATGGATTAAATTTGTGGAACACTTCTATCCAGAGATGCTTCCCAATTTATCAAGCTGTAAATCACCCCAACAGATGTTTGGTGCTGTGGCAAAGAGCTACCTTGCTGAACGACTGAACAAGAAGCCCGAAGACATTTATGTTGTCTCGATTATGCCCTGTACAGCTAAAAAGTTTGAGTGCAGTCGTCCAGAGATGAATGATAGTGGTATGCAAGATGTGGATGCTGTATTGACAACCCGCGAGTTGGGTCGCATGATCAAACAGGCGAGCATTGATTTTATGGCACTACCCGACGAAGAGATGGATCGTCCCATGGGTGTCTCCTCCGGTGCGGCAGATATCTTTGCCAATACCGGTGGCGTGATGGAGGCGGCTCTTCGTTCAGCTTACGAAGTGATCACCGGCCGAGAACTCCCCTTTGAGGGAATGCATGTTGAGGCGATCACCGGTTTAGATGGTATTAAGCGAGCATCGATTACAATTACCGACACAGAACCAGAGTGGTCATTCTTAGAAGGAGTCACGGTGAATGTGGCGGTCGTGCATAGTCTTGGTAATACCAGAAAACTTATGGAACGTATTAAATCCGGTGAAGAGGTGGTGCACTTTGTTGAGGTCATGACTTGCCCCGGAGGTTGTATTGGTGGTGGTGGTCAACCGCGCTTGACAACAAACGATGTTCGCGAGAAACGTCTGCAGGCAATTTACCAAGAGGATGAGAACAAGAAACTCAGAAAGTCACATGACAATCCAAAGATCAAACAGATTTATGGCGAGTTTTTAGGCTTTCCTCTGGGTGAAAAGTCTCACCATCTGTTACATACCAAATATATCAAAAGAGAAGTTATTTAATGACGATAGTAAAGAATTATGGAGGCTTACATGAGTAAAATATTAATAGTTGATGATGATCCTGATATTATTCAATGGTCAACCATGACCCTTGAAAAAGAAGGATACACTGTGATCAGTGCCTATGATGGTGCCGAGGGTTATGAAAAGGCAAAAGCAGAAAAGCCCGACTTAATGCTTTTGGATGTGATGATGACCCATGACACCGAAGGATTTGATGTGGCAAGAAAAATGAAAGAGGATGCAACAACAAAAGGCATCCCGGTGATTTTGGTCACTGGAATCCGTAAAGCAAAGACCCTTCCCTTTAAATTTGAACCTGATGAAGAGTGGTTGCCGGTCAAGGCTGTTTTGGAGAAGCCGGTTAAGTCGGAAGAGTTATTGAGCAATGTTGCCGAGGCGCTGAAAGTATAAGGGATTAACTAAAGGAAGCTACCGATGTCATCAATTGCGCTAGTGAAAACAATCAAAGAGCGGTGCCGCACCTGTTACACCTGTGTCCGTGGTTGCCCAGCAAAGGCGATTCGTATTGCCGGCGGTCAAGCTGAGGTGATCACTGAACGGTGTGTTGGCTGTGGTAATTGTGTGAAGGTCTGTAGTCAAAACGCAAAAGAAGTAGTAGATGGCATCAAGCAAACCAAGGAACTCTTGAATTCAAACCATAAGGTTGCTGCGATGATTGCTCCAAGCTTTCCAGCAGAATTCGACGAGTTTGAGTATCATACCCTCGTTGGCATGATTAAAAAGCTAGGCTTTACCTATGTCAACGAGGTTGCCTTTGGTGCCGACCTTGTTGCCCACGCCTATAAGCGATTGCTTAATGATAATCCTGATAAACACTATATTGCAACAACCTGCCCTGCGGTCGTAACCTTTGTGCAATACTACTATCCTAATTTAGTCAAGTATCTCACTCCTCTGATCTCACCAATGGTTGCTACAGCGCGGGCCTTAAAAAAGATCCATGGTGATGATCTTAAGGTTGTCTTTATTGGTCCCTGTATTGCAAAGAAGGGTGAAACCGAAGAGATGAGCTCGGCTGATTCGATGGATGGGGTCATTACCTTTGACGAATTGCGGCAATTCTTTTCCCAAGAAGAAATCACCTCTGAAGATATCAAAAGCTCAAACTTCGATCCACCCTATCCTGGAAAGGGCGTTCTTCTTCCCTTGGCCCGTGGATTGTTAGAGGCCGCAGAATTACGCGAAGATTTAATTGAGGGTGATATTGTTGCAACCGACGGACAGGCAAACTTCATTGAGGCAATTAAGGAGTTTGAGAAGGGTGCGCTCAATGCACGGCTTTTAGAAGTCCTCTCCTGTAATGGTTGTATCATGGGTGCTGGAGTGACAAAAAAAGAGAAGCCACTCTTTAAACGTCGTGCCCATATAAGCACCTATGCACAACAGCGAATAAAGGAGACCTCTGGACACTATGATAGTTGGCAGTTTGAGACCTTGGACCTTACCCGCACCTATAAAAAGCAGGACCGTAGAATCCCTGCACCTAAGGAGCGGGACATCAATGCCATACTAAATAAAATGGGCAAGTTTAAGTCTGAGGATGAGCTTAATTGCGGTGCCTGCGGCTATGAAACCTGTCGTGATCATGCAATAGCTATTCTTAAGGGCCTTGCCGAAAGTGAGATGTGCCTTCCCTATACAATTGACCAGTTAAAAGTTACTGTGCAAAAACTCGCCGATTCCAATGAAGAGGTCGCCTCTATCCAGTCTGCCCTGGTACACTCAGAAAAGCTTGCCAGTATGGGGCAGTTGGCTGCTGGGGTTGCCCATGAAGTTAATAACCCTTTGGGTATTGTTCTTATGTATGCACACTTGCTTTTAGAGAAATATCAAGAAGATAGTAAGCTTGCCGATGATCTTTCAATGATCGTTAAACAGGCCGATCGTTGTAAGAGGATTGTTTCTGGATTGCTTAATTTTGCTCGACAAAATAAGACCACCTGTCAAGCTTCTAATGTTATGGAGATAATTCGGGAGACCGTAAAATCGGTTTCACTCTCCGAAGGAATAGAGGTCAAGATTGAAGACTCTCTTAAGGATCCTATTGCAGAGATCGATCGTGATCAAATTGCTCAGGCTCTGGTAAATCTCTATACCAATGCAGAGGCTGCTATGCCCAAGGGCGGTGAGTTGGTTATTCGCGCAGGCGATACAGCAGAAAAGATCATCATCGAAGTGAGTGATACCGGTGTTGGCATTCCCGAGGAGAACAGAACAAAAATATTTGAGCCCTTCTTTACCACGAAGCAGATTGGTAGAGGAACCGGATTAGGGTTGGCCGTCTTATATGGTATTATAAAAATGCATCGCGGATCAGTTACCTTTGAATCCAATAATAACCGTAAAAAGGGACCAACTGGTACGAAATTCATCATCTCTCTTCCCCGTAAAGAGATCAATACTGCTACGGTTATTGCAACCAATAATGGCAGCAGTGCTGGGATTAAAAACGTGGAGCTTTTGGGAGCATAAATTAAACCTTTAACGGTAAAGAGAAGAGCTATGAAAACAGTTTCCACCACATTAAAAGTCTGGGTTGTTGATGATGAACCGGGCATGTGTTTAGGCGCCAAACGAGCCTTGGAGGAGTTTCATATCTTTTTGGATTCCCTTGATGAACAGGTTGCCTTTACTATTGAAACGTTGGATTCTGGTGAAGCTCTTTTTGAGCGCCTGCAGAGTGACCGCCCTCACATTCTTCTTCTCGATTGTAAACTTCCTGGAATCGATGGTATTGAGGTGCTTGCCAGAATGCTTGAGGAAAAGACAAATATCCTCACCATCATGATAACTGCCTATGCCACGCTTGACATGGCTGTACAGGCAACAAAACTCGGTGCCTATGATTTTTTAGCCAAACCCTTTACTCCTGATGAGCTACGGAGTGCGATAACTAAAGCCTCCCGCGATGTCATTCTTACAGAGAAAGCAAAGAAGCTAGCCGAAGAGAAGCGGCAGATTCGTTTTGAATTTGTTTCTGTTTTAGCCCACGAACTAAAATCGCCACTCAATGCCATTGAGGGATACATTGACATGATGTGTACCCGCACCGGCGGTGATACCTTAGAGGACTATGACCATGTGTTGTCTCGGGTTGGTATTCGTCTTGGAGGTATGCGAAAACTTATTGCGGACCTCTTGGATCTTACCAGTATTGAATCGGGTAAAAAGGAACGCCTGATCGAGGATGTAAACCTTAAAGAGGTTGTTGAAACCATCCTAGAAAATAATCGCTTAGAAGCGAACAACCGCTCAATCACCCTAGAAACGGATCTACCTGACACAGCAAGTTTACAAGCGGATAAAGGCGAAATGGAGATGCTCTTTAACAACTTTGTCAGTAACGGTATTAAATATAATGTTGAAAAGGGCTTGTTGCGCATTGCCATAAAACCAATTGAAAATGGATATACACTTTCCTTTACTGATACTGGGATAGGCCTTTCCGAGGAGGAGCAAAAACGACTCTTCAAAGAGTTCTCCCGTGTTAAAAACAGAAAGACCCGGAGTATAACTGGAAGTGGGCTAGGTCTATCAATTATTGCAAAGATTGTAGCCCTTTATAGGGGAGCGGTGTCAGTAAAAAGTCAACCCGATGAGGGAAGCGTTTTTACGGTCACGCTCTATAATGCACCACTGGAACAGGAGATAGGTAATGAAGAATAAGGCATCATGCTTCGCTCGCATTCCCTGTGTCAAGGTGATTACTATTCTCTGTGTAGAAAACTATAACAATGGCTGTTTAAGAAACACTATTTCATAATTCATTTACTTTTCAAAGGGAGAGTATCATGGAACCCAAAAAAACAGTACTGCTGGTTGATGACGATCAGGATGTTCTTAACTCAATGAAGGTTGCCCTGGAAAAGGACTATGCCGTAAAAACCGCAATGTCCGGTGGCGAGTGTCTGGAGACTCTGTCTGCAGAAAAGCCTGATCTTGTTGTGCTGGACGTGATGATGGAGACCTTAAGTGATGGTCTGGATACTGCAAAGAAGATGAAAGAGCAGGATACGACCAAGGAGATCCCCATCATTATGCTTACCAGTGTTAATGAGCATTATGATTATCGCACCCAGGTGGGAGAGGAGTACTTTCCCAAGGATAAGTGGCTTGACAAACCAGTCAAACCAGAAAAGTTATTAGAAGAGGTAAAGAGTTTTATTGGTTAAAAAGTGAGCGGCTGATGGCCCTGCTGTCAGCCGCATTATTTTTCTGACAGCACAGTGAAAGAGCGTAGCAATGACTATAAAAAAGAATACTGTTGTGGCGATTAAAAAAATTGAGCGGGATAAATTTTTACAGGGAGAGCGAGACTTTATCGATGATGGAGCAATTGCCCATGCCTTAGAGCATAGTATGGACACCTCAACGAGTCGTGTTCGGGATATCTTGCAAAAGTCACTCTCCATTACGACATTAACACCCGATGAAACAGCCACCCTGCTTAATGTGTCCGATCCACAGTTAATTCAGGAGATGGAGGAGACCGCTCTTTTAGTCAAGAAACAGGTGTACGACAATAGGATTGTTACCTTTGCACCGCTCTATATGAGTAATAAGTGTGTCAACAATTGCCAGTACTGCAATTTTCGCAGGGACAATAAAGATATTGAGCGAAAGACCCTCTCCTTAGAGGAGGTTCGCAATGAGGTAAAAACCTTGGCCGGAAAGATTGGACACAAGCGGCTTATTGTTGTCTATGGTGAGCATTGCGACTCCGATGCCGATTATATTGCAAAGACAATCAAAGAGATTTATAGTGTCAAGGAAAAGACCCGCAAAGGCTGGGGACAGATACGAAGGGTCAATGTCAATGCTGCCCCCATGTCAATTGATGAATTAAAGAAGCTTACTGAAGCGGGGATTGGCACCTATCAAGTGTTTATGGAGACTTATAACCGGCATATCTATCACCAGGTTCATCCTGAGGGCACCTTTAAAAATGACTATCGCTGGCGATTGTATAGTATGCACCGGGCCTTTGAAGCAGGCATTGATGATGTGGGTTTAGGTGTTCTCTTTGGCCTTGCTGATTGGAAGTTTGATGTGATGGGACTACTCTACCATGCTCGTGAGTTAGAAAGCCGCTATGGTGTTGGCCCCCATACTATCTCTTTTCCCAGACTGATGCCTGCCCATAACACGCCACATATCGATTCAATGCGCCATATCAGCGATCAGGAGTTACGCAAGGCTGTTGTGGTGCTGCGCCTTTCTGTTCCCCACACCGGGATGATCATGACGGCCCGGGAAAATGCCGAGATGCGGCGCTCCTTTTTGCCGCTGGGAATAACGCAAACAGATGCATCATCAAAAATTGAACTTGGTGCCTACGGAAACGACTATAATGAACAGCACTGTGCAGAGCAGCAATTTACCCTCGGTGACACACGTACCTTGGACACGGTCATCCGGGAGCTTGCAGAGATGGGATATATCACCTCTTTTTGCACAGCCGGGTATCGCTGCGGTAGAACAGGCAAAAAGATAATGGACCTTCTTTGCTCTGGAAAAGAGGCAAATTTTTGCAAATTAAATGCGGTTCTAACTTTTAGAGAATGGCTCGATGATTTTGCTACAGAAGAGACAAAGATCGCCGGTGAAAATATCATTAAAAAAGAAATTAATGAGATCAAGGACCAAATGCCCAAGGCCTTCTCACTTTTTATGGATAAATATTCCGAGATTGGCGAGGGTGCCCGAGATCTTTACTTTTAATTGAAATTTACTGCTTACACCTTTAATGGAATTGCGGGAAGGAGTGGTTGTTGCTTTGAGTGCTTTGACAAGGATGCATATCACTCCCTCCTTATATTCCTAATTTGAGGCGGTTATTGGGATAGCAAATATTTGTAGAAAATGATATACTATAGAATGAATTGGCAGTATCCCCTCATTTTATACAAATAAATTCTTTGAAAGTATAAAAGATGCCCTGGTAAAAATCACATCCGCACAGTATATTATCAGGGTGCAGTTATTTAACGACCTCGTTGTCACGGGGGACATTCCTGTCTTTGTCATATGAAAAGGCCTTTTTACACTAAGGAGGCATTGAAAAATGCACGTTGATCTTAGCTCTCTGAGGCTTGAAAAAGATACGCTGATAAACCTGTTAACCTCAAAGGACCAAGAGTCCTTTAATTATCTCTATACAAAAGTTGATGGACTTAGAAAAGAATTTGTTGGTGATCAAGTCCATCTTCGTGGACTTATAGAACTGACCAATCATTGCCGTTGTCGCTGTGCCTATTGTGGTATAGCCTCGGATAACACTGCTGTTACTCGTTATCGAATGACAAAAGAAGAGGTAATGGCAAGTGCTAAAAGAGCAATGGAGTCAGGATGTAAAACCGTGGTTTTACAGGGTGGCGAGGATCCGGGGATAAAAAAAGAGTGGCTTGCTGACATGATCAAGCAGCTCAAAAAAGAGTTTGGCTGCGCAGTAACCCTAAGCTTGGGAGAGCGATCAAAGGATGAGCTTGTTGCTTGGAAAAAGGCCGGTGCTGATCGATTTCTTATCCGGTTTGAAACCTCTGATCCTGTTCTGTTTCGTCGATTACACCCCCATCATTCAGAGACGCAATTAGAGGATCGCATTACGCTTTTAAAATCATTGCGAAAAATGGGATTTGAAATCGGCAGTGGTGTTATGATAGGACTACCAGGACAGACCTATGAGAGCATTGCCGATGATATTCTTCTGTTTCAAAAGCTTGATTTGGACATGGTCGGTGTTGGTCCCTATATCCCCCACCCTGAAACACCCATGGGTAGATCATACAAAGAGCAGCCACCCATTTTTGTTCAGGATAGTGTTGAAACTGCCTACCGAGTGATTGCCTTGATTCGTTTAGTATGCCCTGATTTAAATATTCCCAGCACGACTTCCATAGAAACAAGTGAAGAGGGGGGCTATTTAAAGGGATTGCAAAGAGGTGCCAATGTCATCATGCCAAATTTCACCCCCCTCCAGTATCGTAAACTCTATGAGATCTATCCAGATAAGACCTGTGTAAACCAGGGTGAAGTATCAAAGAAGTCTTTGACCAAATGGCTTGCTTCTATAGGTAGAACTATATCCGATTCCAAGGGGTTTAGAAATAAGTGTTCCAATGATCATAGGGAGTCATGCAGAAAAAGAGCCAAGTGTTGATTCCCAACAAAGATAAAGAGAATCTTCAGTTTCCAAAAGTTAAAAAAGCGGTACCTAACTCAATCCGAACCATTGATGAAATCAATGAATGGATTGAACATGATTATAAGCTTTTCTTTAATAGAAAGGTGTATGAGGCTAAGAAAAAGCGTCTGTCAGTTAATAAGCCCTTTGTGTTGTGATATTGTAAAAAAGGGTGTGGAGGTCGATAATTAATTGTCTCACTGTTGTTTATTTAACAAAAAGATTGTGCCTTAATCCATTCTTTAATTAAATTCCGTGATTTAGACCACTCCTCTATTATTGTCATGTCAACTTTTACATCATGAGAATCAATTATTTTTTTAATATCAGAGAGATGCTTTTGTGACCCACCTTCTTGATAATAGTAAAGCTTTTTAATTATTACATATTCTGGAGGAGCAACCCAGATGTCTACGTTTGATTTTAAACAAATTTTTCTACGGTTTTTTATTGCCCAGCTATGTAGTTCGTCTCCAGTGAATGGATAAATATCAGCCTTATATCCAGTATCGTGATGAATCAAATTGAAATGGGCAAATGTACTCCGTGAAAGCTCTATTTGGATTATTTCTTTGGGAGGACAATAGTAATCAGATTCATTAAAAAGAGAAATAAATTTGGCAATATGAGATTGAGGGAGAATTAAAACCAAATCAATGTCATGGGTAAGTCGCGGTTCACCATATAATGTTGATGCAACAGATCCGGTAATAAAATAATCAACCTTCCCCTTAATAAGTGGAAGTATAAAGATGTCTATTAGATCAGGTTGAAGCATGCAAAAAGATCTCCCTTACAGCATTTTTAATTTGAACATCATCCCAATCGGGGTGTTTTTGCTTAACAAATGCCCATTTCAAATCCCAAGCTAGCTCACGAAGCTTAACTGCTTGTTCCCATTTCTGAGCTGGTCCTCCTGTGTATCTCTTATGAGATGTAAGTGTATTGACTTGTTTGCGTTTGGATGTACTGTGTGTCGTTTGTTTCATGGTCATGTGCATCTAATTGGAAATAAAATTTTCTAAATCCTTTAAAGTTCTCTGTTTTCAGCTAAGATTCGTTTTTATAAAATAAGTGATGCAATATTGTTTAATATCATTCATTTGTATCAATCTACCTCATCAGAATTGCTAAAAAGAGCGGATATTCTTACAAAAATAAGTTTGAATCTTATATTTGTATTTTGTATTGGAAGCGATCTGTAATGAAGACTTTTAACTCGGTATGCAATTTTTTTTCTTGCAGTGCTTATTACCGGCTCGCGTCAGGCAATGAATTTTTGAGGGATCCTTATAGTATTACTCCACGATGATTAAAGATTCAAAGGCTCCCTTGCGGATCTCCTTCCCAAAAAGTGCTCGAACCTCAATACGATATTCGCCAGGAGTAAGGTCCTCGGGCACACTGAAGATAAGCTCTTTTGCTTTGATTGTTCCAATGATCTTGACACGGGACACTCTATATTTCTGAATAAAAAAGATCCCCTGCTGAGAGTCCCCTGGGTCAAAGTGTAATAGATTGCCTGTTATTGAAGCCATACTGCCCAAAGCAAGCGCTTTGTTAGAGCTTCCTGTTTTAATGTCGAAAATTTGTTTCAGTTGCGGCTTGCGAATGCTTGAATCCACTCGTTGCATGCGGAACTCTGATTGGGGAAGTTTGCTTAGATGCTTACCCGGTGTTATTGAGCAAGCGATTATATGCTCGTGATGGTTAAATTTATCGCGGTCATTGTGGAAGACACCTTTTATAACAGGTTTATAATTGGCAAAGGGAAGGGTGATTGATTCACCATTGATCAGGCACTGTTTAATCTCCTCGGTTAGGCTCATGAGTACTGCTTTAATATCAGTTTTAGTTAACGTGGAGCCCCGATGGAAGATTCGGTCAACCATAGCATCTTCATCAATGCGGTTTTGAAAAATAACCTTTGCATAATACTTTTCATTCTCTGAATTGAACTTGAATTTGTGTAAGGAATAGCGCACAGTGCAATCTCCTATCGTTAGAAATTGGAACAATTTTTGTATACATTTTGTTCTTTAAATTGTTTGCTCCATGTTCTATAAAATGTATGCAAAAGCATCTTTGCTTTGTCTGCAAAATAATATACATATTCGCCGAATATAATAAAATGTCCGCCCTACATAATATTTTCTCCGTCGCATATATTTATTTGTCCGCCCTAAAAAATTTTATGTGGGGCGGACAAATATTTAAATAGGTCGGACATATGTTTGGTCATGCTGACAAATTAAGGATGACTTTACCTACAAAACCAACATAGGTTTGCCGACAAAAGTAAGATTCATTTGTTTGCATGTATCCTCATGGGGCTTACTATAATTGAAGGAGAATTGTAACAGAAGATTTAATAGTTGTCTTTTTTGGTGTGATTACTTGATTAATATGTTCTTTACCAACTTAAGCTCACTCCTAACGTAACACTTTAGTCACTACTCTTGTACTACAAATTATGTACACAAAGCGACCAATAATTATTATATACTATCAGTAACAATGGGGTTGATGAGACCTAATTTGTTGTCTAAACAACAGAAATATAGGAAACGGTATTTTGAAAACAAAAAAAAGCAGTCTGCCAAATCTTTTTGAATATAATGATTTTCGGCAATATTTGACTGATTACCAGAAAGCTCGTCAGGCTAATGATAAATCTTTTACAAAAAGCTACTTTAGCCAATGTATGATGCTACCCAATACGCGAAGCTACTTTAATGATGTGCAAAAGGGTAAACGGGTCACCGCAACCTTTATAGAGCGGTTTATCAATGTTATTGGGTTTAAAAAAGATGAAGCCCAGTTTTTTAGGGCTCTTGTAAAATTTAACCAAGCTGAAAATATTAGTGAGCGGGAGCTCTATTTTGAACAGCTTATCTCCTTAAATAAAACCCCAAAAAAAACAGTTGATAAAAAGACCTATACCTATTATAAAAATTGGTATAACAGCGCAATCAGAGCTTTGCTCAATATCTACGACTTTGATAAAGACTATAAATCGCTGGCAAAAAAGGTGTTTCCTGCCATAACCGTAAAACAGGCAAAAGAATCAATCCAACTACTACGCACCTTAAAGTTGATAGAAAAGAACAGCCAAGGCTTTTACAAACCAACAGAGAAATCAATCGCCACCAGCGACTATATTAGAAATGAAGTGATTTTGCAGTATCAGCTAAAATGTTTGGAGCTTGCTAAATCCGCAATTGTAAAGAACAAAAAACAGAAACAGATTATTGCAACCAATACAATTAGCGTCTCCGAAAAAGGGTTAGAGTTGATTCAAAAAAAGGTGCAGAAATTTCGCTCAGAAATACGTTCTCTTGTTCATAAAGATGAACACGAAGCCAATACCGTATATCAATTAGACATTTTACTTTTTCCAAACTCAAAATAGGGTCGGGTCATGAAGAAAACCTTAATCACAATTTGCTTAGTATTTTTTGCCACACTCTCCTGTAATTATGTCTCCTCAGGAACCAACGATGAAACCTGTTCCGGTGTTTCGCTATTTAAGCCAGATGGGTCTTTAGCAACCAATGCAACCGTCCAGTTTTATCATGTTGGTGATACTTCTCGACAATTTGTCCACCAAACAATGACCGATGATAGTGGCAGATATGAGGTTAAGGATATAACAACCAGCAATGGCATTTTTAATGTATGGGCTCAGCTTGGGGACTCACTTGTTGCTATACAAGACTCGGTTTATATCACTGCAACTTCCCACGAGGTAATGAATGACACTCTCGGTAAACCAGGTTCTATATCTGGAACTGTGGGCTTACAACCCGGTGACGACCCAAGAACCGTAACCGTTCAGGCTTTGGGTACCCATATCTATACTAATGTAAATGCAGAGGGACGATTTACTCTTGGTGGTATGGCTGGAGGAGAGTACTCTTTACGATTAACAACAACTTTACCCGAGTATACAGATACTTTTTGTAATGTTATAGCAGAAAGTGATGTAGCTGATACGATTCAGGACACGTTGTGGTTGATTTATACAGGGATACCGGTTGTGAAGGGGATTGTGTCAGGATATGATACTCTGAATGGAGTGGTGACACTAAAATGGAATAAAACAGGGTATAAAGATTTTCAGGATTATTTGATTTATAGAGATCATGCTGATTCGATTAATCTTTCAACACATCCAATTGATCGTTCAACAGACACATTGTTTCTAGATACAATTTCATTTTCAAGTACTACAGCATTGCCATTTAACTATCGAGTAAAGATACGTAATAATTCGCAAAAGCTTGGGGAGTCCTACAAACTCGAAAAAGTAATCGCTGTTCACCCAAGAAATGTTATAACCACAATAACGTCTTCAGTATTTAATAAATCAACGGGATTGCAGGATGACACTTTATCTGTTGGTGATACTGCTTTGATTATTGTTAATTTTCAGAATCCAAGTCGACCATATAAAACAATTACTTGGGCAGTGGGTCATCCTGATTCAGCTGTTCTTGAAAAAGCATTAGATACCACCTCGATAAGTGGTGTAGATACACTTAACTATGTATGGTTTGTTGAAAAAGATTATACTTTGTATGTATTCTTAGAGGATTGTGCGGGTACAATTTGGAATAAAAGTTGTTTAGTATGTGTGAGGGATTACCCATCACCAGTCGTTCTTTCTGTAGATAGTATCTTTGGATGCAGAGCATATTTACAATGGTCTAAAAGTAATGATATTGATTTTAAATCATATCATGTTTTGTGTTCAAAAAGTTCGATTAGTTCGACAACTCCTCCATATTCCATTATATCAAATGCAAATGATACCTCTTTGCGGGTGTTTGATTTACATACTGATACCACCTATTATTTCCAAGTATTGGTATGTGATAGTTTGAACTCAAAGATTGGAAGTAACGTTGTAATTGACACAACATTAAACCTTTGGTCTATTAAAACATCAATACCAACACCTCGATCAAATATGGTTGCAAATATTGTCAAAGATAAAATTTACATTATCGGAGGATACTTAGGGAATTCTCAAAATTCAAATAAAGTTGAAGTATATGATCCTTTGATTGACCAATGGCTTGAAAAATCTGAAATGCCAACATATAGAAGTGATATGTCTTCAATTGTGGTAAATGACAACATTTTTGTTATTGGTGGAACATACACTGATTCAAATTTTGTGAGATCTTGTACCAGCGTGGAAATGTATGATATAAAGAATGATAGATGGATTAAAAAGACATCGATGCCCTCCTCTAAAAATTGTAACAATCCAGGCATTTTCACTCTTGGAGGCAATATTTTCACTGTTGGAGAAAATTTGGAAATGTATGATATTAATTCTGACAAATGGGAAATTGTAAAGATACTTAATAAAAAAATTTATCGTGTCTCAATTTCATACTTACATAACAATAATTACTATATGTTTTCACAAGCAAATAATTCCTTATACAAACTGTCACTCGAAACGAATTCAATTGATTCAATTGCTCATATAGATATAAGTTGCAACACAAAAGAAGTTTATTATAGTTCAGGATGTAAAGTAAATAAATATCTTTACTTCTTTGGTGGTGGTGAATTTAATGGGATGACATTTGATCCTCTTATAAATGTTTGGAGATATAACATAAATCTAAATAGGCTGTCGTTAATATCTAAAATGAATAAAAAAAGAGATAATAGTATTGCAGTAAAATATAATAGTAAAATATATGTGATTGGAGGATATGATTCATGGCGTCCTGGACCAGTTACAACTGTTGAAGAGTATGATTTGAGCAAAGAATAATTTAATCTATATATAATACTAATATTTACAAAACGGTATGTGTTGTGCTATTAATATTTAGTGTCTTAGTAATAATTTATAGCTTTGATGTTTTACCTTGTTTACATATAAATTTGGGACGAACCATGAAGAAAATCTTAATCACAATTTGCTTATTACTTTTAGCCACTCTCTCCTGTAATTATGTCTCCTCAGGGACTAACGATGAAACTTGCTCTGGTGTTTCGCTATTTAAACCAGATGGGTCTTTAGCAACCAACGCAACCGTTCAATTTTATCATGTGGGAGACACTTCTCGCCAATTTGTCCACCAAACAATGACCGATGATAGTGGTAGATATGAGGTTAAGGATGTGACTGCTAGTAATGGTATATTTAATGTATGGGCTCAGCTTGGGGACTCACTTGTGGCAATTCAAGACTCTGTATATATCACTGCAACTTCCCACGAGGTAAAGACTGACACCCTCGGTAAACCAGGTTCTATATCAGGAACTGTGGGTTTACAACCCGGTGATGACTCAAGAACCGTAACTATTCAGGCTTTGGGAACTCATATCTATGCAAATGTAAATGCTGTGGGACGATTTACTCTTGGTGGTATGGCAGCAGGAGAGTACTCTTTACGATTAACAACAACATTACCCGAGTATGCGGACACTTTTTGTAATGTTATAGCAAAAAGCGACGTTGCAGATACTATTCAGGACACATTGTGGTTGATTTATACGGGGATACCGGTTGTGAAGGGGATTGTGTCAGAATATGATACTTTATATGGTGTGGTAACACTTAAATGGAACAAAACAGGGTATAAGAATTTTCAGGATTATTTGATTTATAGAGATCATGCAGATTCTATTAATCTTTCAACTCAACCAATCTATCGTTCAACAGATTCACTGTTTCGAGATACAATCCTATTTTCAAGTACTACAGCATTGCCTTTTAACTATCGAGTAAAAATACGCAATAATTCGCAAAAAATAGGGGAGTCCTATAAGCTGGAAAAAGTAATAGCAGTCCACCCAAGAAATGTTATGACCACAATAAGGTCTTCAGTATTCAACAAATCAACGGGATTGCAGGTGGACACTTTATCTGTTGGTGATACTGCGTTGATCGTTACTAATTTTCAGAATCCAAGCCGACCATGTAAAACTATTTCTTGGTCAGTAAACCATCCAGATTCTGTCAATAAAATCAAAATCTTAGATAGTTTAAGCACTACAGGAAAGGACACTCTTGTATATGTTTGTTCTGAGGAAGGTGATTATTCTATTTATATAAAAATTGAGGATCGTGCTGGCACAACCTGGTCACACAATTCAGTAATCCATGTGTGGGATTACCCTTCTCCTGTAAAGTTATATGTTGACAGTATTTTTGGTCATTCATCATTTCTGAGGTGGACAAAAAGTAAGGAAAATGGTTTTAAGGCTTATTGTGTCTATTATTCAACTACACCTAACATTCATTCCTCAACAAATCCTGATTCTATTATTTATATCCGTACCGATACATTGTTCACTATTCGAAATTTATTACATTCAACCACCTATTTTTTTAGAATAGGTGTTTATAGTAAATCCAATTTGATATCCATGAGTAATGAAATTTCTAGGAACACCGAAAGAGTTTGGATAACCAAAACATCCATGCCCTCTGCAAGAGCTGGACTTACTAGCAGTGTGGTAAATGGTAAAATTTATGTCTTTGGGGGCTGGGGTTTTGGGATCAGTTCAGATAGGGTGGAAGCATATAATCCAGAAACTGATACATGGACTATAAAATCAGCTATGCCTACAGGAAGAATCAATCTGACAAGTTGTGCTGTAGAAGGTAAAATTTATGTCATCGGAGGAAATGATACTTCGTATTCTAATGTTGTTGAGGAGTATGACCCCTTACTTGACAAATGGTCGACAAAAACTCCCATACCCACTGCGAGATACAGTCTAACTAGCAGTGTAGTAAATGGTAAAATTTATGTCATTGGGGGATATGATACTTCGCATTCTAATGTTGTTGAAGAATATGACCCCTTAGTTGACAAATGGACGACAAAAACTCCCATGCCTACTGCGAGAAGTTGGCTTACCAGCAGTGTTGTAAATGGGAAGATTTATGCTATCGGAGGTCATTATGGTAACGCTGGTGAATATTCAGATATGATCGAAGAGTATAATCCTGCGACTGATACATGGGTTTTAAAAACCCACATGCCCACAGTGAGGTGTAATGGTTTTACTTCAACTGTGGTAAATGACAAAATATACGTGATCGGAGGGATTTCGGGTATACCTGGAATTGTTGAAAAGTATAATTGTGAGAGAGACACGTGGGCTCAAAAAACATTTATGCCAACGCCACGATTTAACTTAACTTCAAGTTCTGTAAATGGGAAAATTTACTCAATTGGTGGAGAAGCTACTATGGTGGTTATGTCTACTATTGAGGAATATAACCCTTCAGTAGATAAATAATATGATAATATTTCAAAGTAAATATTTGAATGATACAATATCGTGGCAATAAAAAATAGTAACATTTTCTGAAGGCGCTCTTCAAATATCTCCTGATGATTCGATTTCAAAACGGTGTATGTGTGTTGGAAACAAAAGTCCTTTTATGCCCTCCAAATTGTGATGCAAAATTATTGTGTTTTTTTCTCCAGATGGCAAATTTATATAAGTATTATTCATGACAAATATTAATTCCATTAAAACAGATGGGTGAATTATTTTAATCTGCAATCACAGTAACTATCTATGATTTTATAAGGTAGGATAAAGTACTGAAACCTATAAAGTAATATAAAACAATAATATGACTTGTAAAACATGCTTTATCAAGCTCTATTGGTTTGATAGAAAGGTTAACTTATGATACATGAAAGTGCAATTGTTAGTCCTAAAGCAGAAATAGGGAAAAATGTGAAAATTGGGCATTTCTCAGTGATCCATGATGGTGTTAATATTGGTAATAATACTATAATTGAGGGCTATTGTGAGCTTGGTTGTCCTACACCTTTAGCTGACAATCAATCACTTACTATCGGAAATGATTCCCATATAAGATCTCATAGTTTGTTTTATGCTGGATCATCTTTTAAAGAAAAACTAATAACGGGACATCGAGTGACTGTACGGGAAAAAACACATGCAGGAGTAAACTTACAAATAGGAACCTTGTCTGATATTCAAGGTGATTGTCAAATTGGTGACTATGTTAGAACACATAGTAATGTTCATATTGGAAAACATTCACAAATTGGTAATTTTATATGGATTTATCCTTATGTTGTACTTACTAACGATCCTCACCCTCCAAGTGAAACAATGCTTGGTGTTACAATAAAAGATTTTGCTATTATTGCAACAATGGCGGTAATTCTTCCCGGTATTACAGTAAATGAGCACTCATTGATCGGTGCACATAGCCTTGTTAAATCTGATGTGCTATGTGGAAAAGTTGTCGCTGGAAATCCCGCAAAAGAGATCTGTGATACAACCTCAATTAAATTGAAAGACCATCCAGAATTAAGTGCCTATCCCTGGCCAAAACACTTTAATAGAGGGTATCCTGATTCTGTGATTAGCAGATGGAGAGAAAGATTCGGAGAAAAAATAATCTAATTCGGCGGTTACTATCATGGATCATATCTCTTTCGATATATCTTTCAAAAAGGTATCGATTAATTTAGCCATTGACAAGAACTCTCTTGCATACTGCTTACCATTTTCCCCGTAGGGAATGTGCACACGGTTTTTTAAAATATTTTCTATTGCCTGTGTAAATATCTCTCTACTTCCTGGCTCAACAGTTATACCACACTCTGACTTTTTAATAATTTTATCTAATTGAGAGCCCTTGGGAGTTGTGGCAACAACTGGTTTACCCAGGGCCATGATATTCATTAATTTTGACGGTAATACCATATCCGAAGCACTAGCTTTTTGCGGTATCAGACATGTATCACAATCTTGCAACATTTGATAAAATTGTTCCTTGGGTTGAATATCAAGCAGCAATATATTTGTAAGATTTCTTGATAAGCATGCTGATTTTATTTCATTTTCCAAAGCCCCATTTCCGGATATAATAAAAAGAACATCATCTCTTTTATGTAAGAATTCCTCTGCCGAATTAAGAATCACTGAGAAATCCTGTTTTTTTCCAATATTCCCCGAATAGAGAACAATTTTTTTATCTAAAGAGATTGAATGCTTTTTTCTGAACGCATTTTTTGTAATACTATTCAATTCTAAATACGTGTCAGCCCAATTGGGAAACAGGATGACCTTTTCTTTGGGAGTACCTTTTGAGCGAATCTTTTCACACATCTTCACTGAGATACTAGAAACAAACTGCGCATGGTTATAGGTAAATTTTTCACACCAAAACAATATTTTTTGAATAAATTTTGATTTTAGCATCCCCAGTTCAATTGCAACATCTGGTTGCAGATCCTGTACATGAAATACAAAGGGGATTCTTTTAATTTTACAAATTAAAGTAGCAATCAGCCCTAAACCCAGAGGAGGAGAAATAGTTAGCAATACATCTGGTTTAGATGAAAAGAGGAGCCTCATAAAGGAGGAACAAATAAAAGAGAGTTCATGTAGAATTCGTGAAATTGCAGTAACTTTTTGTGGTACATAAAGATAAGAACGGCGAATTTTTATACGGCCAATATTTTCATTTTTAAATAGTACCCCTTTGTGCTGCTTACGTTTTTTCCAGTCTGGATAGTAGGGAAAGCCAGTATATACAGATATCTGGTGTCCCTGTTTGCTGAGATATTGACACATCTCTGTTGTGTAAACACTGATTCCCGTAAGCTCTGGATAAAAGTTAATTCCCAGCACTGATATTTTCAAATATGGTCTCCCTTTTCAGTAATATTTTGTAATTTCAATAATTGTCTGTTGTATGGTCATATTATAAATGTTTTCTTTATTTTTAATACGGAATATAATATACATAATCTGAAAATAAAATTCTTGTTTTGTGCTATAAATAAGTCGATAATAGAATAAACAAAGAGGTTGTTGATATTACACCTATAACAGACTCGTTCTAAAGAAGCGAGAGCTTAACAACTGGTTTGTTCCGAGTATATTCTATGTTACTTTATTAGTCATGAAATGTTAACCTCAGAATACTGTTGATAAGGGTATTTCCATAAAGCAATATTGATGAAAGTATTAATATCACGACAAAGAAATTATTATATTAACAGTATAATTGAGTGCTAACAATTCCAGGAAAATTTGCATGGCCAGAACACTATTCGTGGTAGTACTGTATATTAAGGCAGAAGGCAACCAATTGGGATTAAATTATTATTAATTAGGGGTCGTATAATTTTGAATAAGAATGTGAAGAACATTACTTTTTATCTCTGTGCTTTATTTTTGATTGTACTCTTTTGTTCTAGAGAAAACCCTTTGTTTGATGCAAATGGTATTCCAATAGTTTTAGCTGGTAATGATACGACAGTTTCTATTAATGACACTATCAAATTGTATGGTAAGGCTATTGATGACGGAACAATTGTCAGCTATGAATGGAATATCAATGGAAGTGGATTTATTGCTACATCCAAAATTGATACTATAATTATTGCTCCGTCAAAACCTTGCTCGTCATATGTTTGCTCTCTCAAGGTTACTGACAGCCAGGGGAACTCAGCCACGGATACGACAAATATAACTGTTTTATTAGACAAACCTTCAGCAACAGCCACAACCACAACACCGCAGGTTTCAATAAATGACAGTATCACCCTGAATGGCTCAGGAAATGATATATATGGGAGGATTGTCAAGTGGGAGTGGGATGAGGGAAACACAGGACTGTTTAAAGAAACGTCTCCCAGTAGCAATTTAAGTGCAATTGGACCTTCATCACCAGACAGCTCTTTTATGTGTGTGTTGCGTGTAACCGACGACGATGGCAATATAGTATCGGATACCGTTAAAATAGATGTTGTCCTTGATGCACCTCTGGTTACTGCTAGTGCGCAATCAAATACAGTGACCTATAAAGACATAATTAATCTCTCAGGAACTATAATTAGTCGATCCTTAAAAACTCATTTTTTGCAATAAAAGTAATTTCCAGATCCGAGCAAATCCAAAGGAATACTCAACACAGTTGCTAGAACTATAATGTTGTAATGCTCTTAGCCGCTTTTCTCTCTTGAATAGTGTCATTATTTTGTAACATCCTAATAGATGTAAAAAATCTCGCAACCATTTGCGAAGATTAAATCCTATGGCTGCGAGTAATACATTGATTTGATCACCAAACTCACCCTTATGGTAATTA